>NZ_VANP01000012.1:0-247687 GCF_005864065.1 Microbispora triticiradicis
TGACGTGGGCGTTGGTGCCGCTGATGCCGAACGACGACACACCCGCGCGGCGGGGGCGGTCCACCTCCGGCCACGGCATCGCCTCGGTCAGCAGCCGCACGTGGCCGGCCGACCACTCGATGTGCGGAGACGGCTCGTCCACGTGCAGCGTCTTGGGCAGCACCCCGTGCCGGATCGCCTGCACCATCTTGATGACCCCGCCGACACCGGCCGCCGCCTGCGCGTGCCCGATGTTCGACTTCAGCGACCCCAGCCACAACGGCCGCTCCTCCGGCCGATCCTGACCATAAGTCGCAAGCACCGCCTGCGCCTCGATCGGGTCACCCAGCGTCGTCCCCGTGCCGTGACCCTCCACCGCATCGACGTCCCGCACCGACAACCTGGCGTTCGCCAGGGCCTGGCGGATCACCCGCTCCTGCGACGGACCGTTCGGCGCCGTCAGACCATTCGACGCGCCGTCCTGGTTCACCGCCGAGCCCCGCACCACCGCGAGCACCCGGTGCCCGAGCCGCCGGGCGTCCGACAACCGCTCCACCAGCAGCACGCCGACGCCTTCACCGAGTGAGGTGCCGTCCGCGCCCGCGCCGTACGCGCGGCAGCGGCCGTCGGGCGACAGGCCCTGCTGCTCGCTGAAGTCGACCAGCATCTCCGGGGTGGCCATCAGCGTCACCCCGCCGGCCAGGGCGAGGGAGCACTCCCCCGACCGCACCGACTGGACCGCCAGGTGCAGCGCCACCAGCGAGGACGAGCACGCGGTGTCGATCGTGACCGACGGGCCCTCGAACCCGAACACGTACGACACCCGGCCCGAGGCGATGGATCCGGTGCTGCTGTTCGCGGCGTAGTCGTGGTACATCATCCCGGCGAACACCCCGGTCGCCGAGCCCCGCAACGTATCCGGGTCGATGCCGGCCCGCTCGATCGCCTCCCACGAGGTCTCCAGCAGCAACCGCTGCTGCGGGTCCATCGTCAGCGCCTCGTTCGGCGAGATCCCGAAGAACCCGGCGTCGAACTCGGCTCCCTCGTACAGGAAGCCGCCGCCCCGCGCGTACACCTTGCCCGGCGCGCCGCGCTCGGGGTCGTACAGCGCGTCGACGTCCCAGCCGCGGTCGGCGGGGAACTCGGAGATCGCGTCCACGCCGTCGGCGACCAGCCGCCACAGGTCCTCGGGCGAGGCCACCCCGCCCGGGTACCGGCAGGCCATGCCGATGATCGCGATCGGCTCGTCCGCACCCGGCGTGACCGCCGACGCGGGCACCGGGACGGAGGCGGACGTGGCCGCCGGGGCGAGCAGCTCGGCCAGGCGGTTCGCCGCGGCGCGGCTCGTCGGATAGTCGAAGATCATCGTGGCGGGGAGCCGGAGGCCGGTGGCCGCGTTGAGCCGGTTGCGCATCTCCAGCGCCGTCAGCGAGTCGAAGCCCAGCTCCTTGAAGGCCCGGTCCGGCTCGATCGCGTCAGCCGACGAGTGCCGGAGCACGTCCGCGACGCAGGTCCGCACCAGGTCGAGCAGCGTACGGGTGACCTCGTCGGGCCCGAGACCGGCCAGCCGGTCGGCGAGCGAGCCGTCGGCCGTTCCCGAGTCGCGCGAGGCCCGGCGCGGCGGCCGCCGTACCAGATCGCCGAGCACGGTGGGGAGCGCGTCGGCGGACGCCTGGGCGCGGAGCCCGGCCGGGTCCAGGCGGACCAGGGCGAGGTGGGCGTCCCCGGCGGCGAGCGCGGCGTCGAACAGGATCAGGCCCTGCTCGGGAGTGAGCGGCGGAAGCCCGTCGCGGCGCAGTCTCCGCGCGTGCTGGTCGTCGAGCGCGTCGGCCATGCCGACCCCGGTCCACGGGCCCCAGGCCATCGAGGTCGCCGACAGGCCCGAGGCGCGCCGGTGGGCGGCGAGCGCGTCGAGGAACGCGTTCGCCGTGGCGTAGTTGGCCTGTCCGGCGGCGCCGATGGTGCCGGCGACCGAGGAGAACAGGGCGAAGACGGCCAGGTCGAGGTGCTCGGTCAGCTCGTGCAGGTGCCAGGCGGCGTCCGCCTTGGGCCGCAGCACGGCTTCGAAGTCGTCCGGCGTGAGAGTGGCGAGCACCCCGTCGGCGAGCACGCCCGCGGTGTGCACGACGCCGGTGAGCGGGTGCCCGGCCGGGATCGCGTCGATGACGGCGGCGAGCGCGGCCCGGTCGGCGACGTCGCAGGCCGCGATGGTGACGTCCGCTCCCAGGCCGATCAGCTCCTCGCGAAGCTCCGCGGCACCGGGCGCGGCGACGCCCCGGCGGCTGGTCAGCACCAGGCGGCGCACGCCGTACGCGGTGACCAGGTGCCGCGCGACGCGCCCGCCCAGGCCACCGGTGCCACCCGTGATCAGCACCGTGCCGTCCGGGTCGAGCACCCGACCGCCGGACGCGGCACCGCCGGGCACCGCAGCGTCGAGCGCCGCGCCGTTCTGCGCAGCGCCGGCCGGGGCGAGCGAGGAACCGGGGACGCCGTCCGTCTCGGGGACGAGCGCCAGGCGTGGCACGAGGAGTTCGCCGCCGCGCAGCGCGAGCTCGGGCTCGCCGGTGGCGGCGGCGCGGGCCAGCGTCTCCGGGGTGACATCGGATTCGTCGGCGTCGACCAGCACGAACGCGCCGGGGTTCTCCGCCTGGGCCGCCCGGACCAGGCCCCACACGGGCGCCTGGGTCAGCTCGACCGGGCCGCCGTCCACGGCGACGGCCCCCCGGGTGACCAGCACCAGCGGGCCGGTCGCGGCCCGCTCGTCGGCGAGCCGGTCACGCAGCGCGCCGAGCACCTGCCGAACGATATCCCGCACCTCGCCCGGCACGGCATCGCCTGCCGGGACGGGGCAGTGATAGACGGCGACCTCAATGCTCTCCGCCGGGCCCTCCGCGGGCGCGGAGACCGGCCGCCAGACGATCCGGTACGGCGAGAGCGCCTTCGTCTCCGCCGCCGGGGCCAGTTGCTCGGCGGAGACCGGCCGGCTGACCAGCCCCGCCACGGTCAGCACCGGGCGGCCCGCGGCGTCGGCCGCCTCCAGCCGCACCGCGTCCGGCCCCTCCGGAGTGAGCCGCACCCGCAGTTCGGTGGCGCCGACCGCGTGCAGCGTGACGTCGGTCCAGGCGAACGGCAGGACAGTGTCGCCCGACCCGGTCACCAGGGCCGTGTGGAGAGCGGCGTCCAGGGCGGCCGGGTGCACCGCGAACCGCTCGGCGTCGCCGTGGGCCTCCTCGGGGAGCCTCACCTCGGCGAACAGCTCGTCGCCCCGCCGCCAGGCCGCCCGCAGGCCCTGGAACACCGGGCCGTAGGCGTACCCGCGCTCAAGGAGCCGGTCGTACGCGCCGTCGAGCGCGATCGCGGTCGCGTCACGCGGCGGCCAGGTCGCCAGACCGGCATCGGACGGTGTCGCGGCACGGTCCCGCAGCGCGCCGGACGCGTGACACGTCCACGGCCCGTCGGGGTCGTCGTCCCGGCGCGAGTGCACGGCGACCGGGCGGGCGCCGGACTCGTCGGCGGGCCCGACGACGACCTGCACCAGCACGTTCTCGTCGTCCGCCAGGATCAGCGGCGCCTGGATGGTCAGCTCTTCGAGCACCGGGCAGCCGGCCTGCTGGCCCGCGATCAGCGCCAGGTCGACGAAGCCGGTGCCCGGCATGAGCACCGTGCCGAGCGCGTCGTGGTCGGCCAGCCAGGGGTGGGTGCGCAGCGAGACGCGGCCGGTGAACAGGTGCCCGTCGCCGTCGGCGAGGGTGACGGCGGCGCGCAGCAGCGGGTGGTCGATCGGCTCCTGGCCCAGCGCGGTCACCTCGACGGCCGACTCGGGGTTCTGCCAGTAGCGCTCGCGCTGGAAGGCGTACGTCGGCAGGTCGACCACGCGCGCGGCGGGCCGTCCGGCGGTCCAGTCGACCTTCGCCCCGCAGACGTGCGCGTTCGCGAGGGAGGTCAGGAACCGGGTGAGGTCGCCCTGGTCGCGGAGCAGCGACCCGACCACCGCGGCGTCGGCCTCCTCGGCCTCGAAGGTCGCCTCAACGCCGTGCCGCAGCACGGGGTGCGGGCTGCACTCGACCCAGAGGTCGAATCCGTCCCGCAGCAGCGCCCGGGTGGCCTCGTCGAACCGTACGGTCTCGCGGAGGTTGGTGTACCAGTACTCCGCGCCGAAGGCGGTGGTGTCGGCGAGGTCGCCGGTCACCGTGGAGTAGAACGCGACCGACGCGGGCCGGGGGGTCACCGGGGCGAGGATCTCGATGAGGCTCTCGCGGATGGCCTCGACGTACTGGGAGTGGGACGCGTAGTCGACCGGGATGTTCTTGGCCCGCAGGCCCTCGCCGGTCAGTTCGGCGAACAGTTCGGCCAGCGCCTCGGGGTCTCCGCAGACCACCACGGAGCCGGGGCCGTTGACCGCGGCCAGGCACAGCCGGCCGCCCCAGCGCTCGATGCGGGCGGTGGCGGCCTCCGCGCCGAGCGGGACGGACATCATGCCGCCCTGTCCGGCGAGCTGCTCGCCGATCAGCCGGCTGCGCAGGGCGACCACCCGCGCGCCGTCCTCCAGGGACAGCGCGCCCGCCACGACGGCCGCGGCGATCTCGCCCTGCGAGTGGCCGACGACGGCCTCCGGGACCACCCCGTTGGCCCGCCACAGCTCGGCCAGCGACACCATGACGGCCCACAGCACGGGCTGCACGACGTCCACCCGGTCGAAGCCCGGCGCCCCGGGCTCGCGCCGCAGCACGGCGAACAGGTCCCAGTCGACGAACGGCTCCAGCGCCCGCGCGCAGGCCGCCATCCGGTCGGCGAACGCGGGCGCCTGGTCGATCAGGTCCGCCGCCATCCCCGCCCACTGCGACCCCTGACCGGGGAAGACGAAGACGGGACGGCGCGTCACCGGCGCGACACCGGTGACGACCTTGGCGTCGTTCTGGCCGGCGGCGAGCGCCGCCAGCCCCGCGACCAGTTCGTCCCGGTCGCCGCCGAGGACGACGGCCCGGTGCTCGAAGCGGGCGCGGGCCGTCGCGAGCGAGTGCGCGACGTCCGCCGCCTCCAGCTCCGGGCGGACGTTCAGGTGGGACCGGAGCTGCCCGGCCTGGGCGCGCAGCGCCTCCGGGCTCTTGGCCGACAGGATCCACGACGTCACCGGGGACGCGCCGGCCTCCGCCGGGGAATCCGACGGGGACTCGCCCGTGACCTCTCCCGGGGTCTCGCTATGGGAAGCGGCCGGGGAGTCGGCCGCCTGTTCGATGATCACGTGGGCGTTGGTGCCGCTGACGCCGAACGACGACACCGCGGCACGCCGCGGCCGGTCGACCTCGGGCCAGGGCGTGGCCTCGGTCAGCAGCCGGACGTTGCCCGCCGACCAGTCCACGTTCGGCGTCGGCGCGTCCACGTGCAGGGTCCTGGGCATCAGCCCGTGCCGGATCGCCTGCACCATCTTGATGACCCCGCCCACGCCGGCCGCCGACTGGGTGTGCCCCAGGTTCGACTTGAGGGAGCCCAGCCACAGCGGCCGGTCGTCCGGGCGGTTC
This sequence comes from Microbispora triticiradicis, assembly GCF_005864065.1. NCBI lineage: Bacteria > Bacillati > Actinomycetota > Actinomycetes > Streptosporangiales > Streptosporangiaceae > Microbispora > Microbispora triticiradicis. The sequence goes on from NZ_VANP01000012.1 coordinate 5,499, forward strand.
TGGCCGTACGTCGCGATGATCGCCTGGGCCTCGATGGGGTCACCGAGCTTGGTGCCGGTGCCGTGGCCCTCGACCACGTCCACGTCCGCCGGCGACAGCCCGGCGTGCTCCAGCGCGCGGCGGATGAGCCGCTGCTGCGACGGCCCGTTGGGCGCGGTCAGCCCGCTGCTCGCGCCGTCCTGGTTCGTCGCCGTCGCGCGCAGCACGGCCAGCACGGGGTGGCCGTTCGCACGCGCGTCCGACAGCCGCTCCAGCAGCAGCACGCCGCAGCCCTCGCCCCAGCCGGTCCCGTCCGCGGCCGCCGCGTACGACCGGCACCGGCCGTCCGGGGAGAGCGCCCGCTGCTTGCTGAACTCGACGAAGGCGTCCGGGCTCGCCATCAGGCACACGCCGGAGGCGAGGGCCAGCGTGCTCTCCCCCGCGCGCAGGGACTGCGCGGCGAGGTGCACCGCGACGAGGGACGAGGAGCAGGCCGTGTCCACCGTCACACAGGGGCCCTCGAAGCCGAAGATGTAGGACACGCGGCCCGAGGCGACGGAACCGGTGCCCTGCGCGTCGGCGTAGTCGTGGTACATCATCCCGGTGAACACGCCCGTGGCGCTGCCCTTCAGCGTCCCCGGGTCGATGCCGGCGCGTTCGAACGCCTCCCAGGTGGTCTCCAGCAGCAGCCGCTGCTGGGGGTCCATCGCCAGGGCCTCACGGGGCGAGATGCCGAAGAAGGCCGCGTCGAAGTCCCCCGCGTCGTACAGGAACGCACCCTCACGGGTGTACGCCTTGCCGGGTTTGCCGGGTTCCGGGTCGTACAGGTCCTCCGGCCAGCCGCGGTCGGCGGGGAACGCCGACGTCGCGTCGACCTCGTCGACGACCAGGTTCCACAGGTCCTCCGGCGAGGACACCCCGTGCGGGTAGCGGCACGCCATCCCGACGATCGCGATGGGTTCACCGGAGGACCGGTGTTCCAGCTCGGCGAGCCGTCTCTTGGCCTCCCGCAGGTCGGCGGTGGTCCGCCTGAGGTATTCGAGCAGCCTCTCCTCGTTGCCCATTTCTTCTCCGCGAGGTCCCTATGCCGTGGTCTGGGAAACGGCCGAATCAGCGGGCGCGGCGTCGAGGACGCCGGAGAAGCCGGGATACTGCGCGATCGCCTCGTCGGCGGTCAGCGGCGGCAGCTTCGGTCCACGCATCATCGCCACCAGCAGCGGCAACGTCATCATCTTCTTGGGGGTGATCACCAAGGACGCCGCGCTGTAGGTCGCACGGGCCATGGCGGGGTGCTCGGTGACCACGCGGCCCCAGCGGGCGGCCATCTTGAGCTGCGATGGGCCGCCGCGGAGGGTCAGGTTGGTGCGCACGTTGGGGAACCACCGGTCCTGCCCGATCGCGACCTCCCACCAGGGCTCGCCGGCCTTCGCGATACGCTGCTGCGCCCGCCGGGCCAGGCCGTCGGTGAACCCCGTACGCTCCACTTCCTCCCGCAGCGCGAGCGCGCCGAAGGCCGAGATCGACATCCCGGTGGCGTAGTTGGGGTTGAGCGTCATCGCCGCGTCGCCGAGCACGACGAAGCCCTCCGGGACGATCCGCTCGAAGTGCCTGCGCCGGTTGGCCAGGCCGCGGTAGGCCCGGATCTCGCCGAGCGGCGTCGCGCCCGCGAGCAGGTCCGCGATGATCGGGCTCCGCATGCTGCGGGCGAACTCGAGCCAGCCCTCCTCGTCGGTGGGCGGGTGCGCGCCCCTGGTGCCGATCAGCGCGACGATCCAGCGGCCGTCCTCGTTGGGGAGCAGCGCGGCGCCTCGGCCCGGCTCTCCGGTGCTGTTGTCGGCCTGGATCAGGATGCCCGGGAAGTCGTCGCCGGCGGACGGCGGCGCCAGGAACGACCGTCCCGCGTACGCGAAGCCGGCGTCCAGCGTGTCCTCGGCGACCTCGGGCAGGCCCAGGTCGGTGAGCCAGCGGGGCGAGTCGGAACGGCGGCCGGCCGCGTCGACGACGAGGTCCGCCTCGATCGTCTCCGCCGGTCCGCCGTCACGCTCGACCCGTACGCCGGTGACCCGGGAGGCGTCACCGGTCAGCCCGACGACCTTGGCCGATTGGATGAGGGTGATCCGGTGATAGCTGAGCGCCTGGCGGCGTACGACGTGGTCGAGCAGCGGGCGGCTGCAGGTGACGACGAAGGGGTCGCCGTCGAAGCGCCGGCTCCAGCCCTGCGGGGACAGCATCGCCATCCGCTCGCCGATCCGCAGGTGATGCGCCCCGTGCGCGTAGAGCAGGTCGGTCGTCTTGGGCAGCAGCGTGTCCAGCGCCATCGCCCCGCCGCCGAACAGCATGTGGTTGTGGTGGCCCTGGGGAAGCCCGCGCCGCTGAGCGGGCGAGGTGGGAAACGTGTCGCTCTCGATGATGGTGACCCGGTCGACGTGGCGGGCGATCGCAGTCGCCGCCAGCATCCCGGCCATCCCACCGCCGATGATCGCCGCGTGGGTCATCGTCGCTCTCCCCGGTTTCAGACGCTCGCCGCTCGGCGCTGGGCCTCCTGCTCCAGCGCCGCGAAGGTGTGGTGCATGTCGCGTGCCATGCCCTTGGCCCAGAACAGCTTGAAGACCGGCGTGAACCAGCCGGTCAGCTGGACCCGGCGGGTCACCCTGACCTGGCCGGCGCCGATCTGCTCATAGGTGTTGGTGATCGCCATGGCCCCGCCGGGCATCGGCGACTCGGTCGAGTACTCCTTGCCGGGGATCACCGCGACGACCTTGAACGGGCCTCCGGGGGCGCCGCGCGGCTTGGTCCAGCCCTCCGCGCCCGGCACGAAGTCGCCCTCGAAGCGCGACACGTCGACGTGCGGGTCCCAGCTCGCCCACGAGGCCGGGTCCGACACGGTCTCCCAGACTGAGGCGATGTCGCCGGTGATGGTGGCTGACTCCATAAGGCTCAGCATGAGGTACCTCTTCACTCATCAGGGTTCTTCGGGTGAGCTGGCCGTCGACCACGGCGGCGAACGCTCATTTGCTGATTCATTGAATCGGGATGCAACCCCGAACCGCCAGAGGATTCGCCCCCTATCATTGGCTTAGCAGGGATAGGGGTCTATTGCCCTTTTCAAGGGGAAACGCCCTGAGTGGCAACAGGGTGAAATCGCCCGCAAATGGGGCTAATAGTGGGCGCGTACGCGATATTCATCGCCGGCCGCTCGTCGCCTCGCGCCTGACGCCGGGCGGGGGCGGCCGGGCAGCTCCGTGAGCCGCCGGCTCACACGCGGGGCGGCCGGCCGGAGCGCCACCCCCGGGACGCCAGAACCGGGGCACCCCAACCGGGGCGCTCTCCTCCGCGGGGCCGTCGCGCCGCGGTCCGTACACCGCGGTCGTGCGCCGCAGTCTGTACGCCGCGGTCCGTACGCCGCGGTCCGTACGTCGCGGTCCGTACGTCGCGGTCCGTACGTCGCGGTGCTCGCGCGCGGCGCATGCGCGACTCGCGCGGGGTCCCGTCACGGGCGTGATCCTCATCCGCGCGGCTCTCGTCCGCATGCCGCTCCACGCGGCCCTCGCACCTGGGACCGTCGTGTGTGCGGCCGGTTCTCGCGTACGCCCGGCGCGAGCGTGGTCGCGGTGCGCGCGGCCGTCGTTCAGGACGCCGGGACGCCGGCCGCCCTGGTGGCCGTGGCCGGGCGGTCACGGCGCGGGTCACGGCGCGTGCGGGTCACGCCACGGTGGCGCCGAGCCCGGTGACGTACCTGATGCCGAGCCGCATGACGTGCCTGGCGGCACCCCTGGTGACGTGCCTGGTGACGTCCTAGGTGGGGTGCCTGGTGACGGGTGCGACACCGGGTGTGGGGACGGGTGTGGGGACGGAAGGCCGGTGACTCACACCGGTTCGCGTACCACGCCGGCCTCCCTGGCCGGCAGGGCGAAGTCACGCTGGTACCACAGCAGCGGCGTGCCGCCGACGTTCAGTCGCGTCGCGACCATCGACCCGACCAGCAGGTCGTGGTCCCCCACCGCGAGGGTGCCGCTCGACACGCAGCGGAAGGCCGCCTTCGCGTCGAGCAGGCAGGGCAGGTCGGAGTCGGGCCAGAAGCCCAGCTCGCCGCCCGCGAAGCGGTCGACGCCGTGGGTGGCGAAGGTCCTCGCGAGGTCGCGGTGCTGCTCGCCGAGGACGTTCACCACGAACTCCCGGCAGGAGGTGATGGCCTCGTGGCAACTCGATCGGCGGTCCACACCGACCAGAAGCAGCGGCGGCTCAAGGGACCCAGAAGTGACGGAACTGGCAGTGAAACCCCAGCGACGCCCATTCTCGTCCACTGTCGTGACGATTGTGAGCGGTGCCACGAGTTCCGCCATCGCCTGGCGAAAGGCGCCTGCGTCTATAAGTGATTCCACTTGCATTGTCACGATTTGAGTTTCACATCACGCCATCGCCGGGCACATCCCCTGCCGACCCCTAACACCGACCGTTATTCGGTCGCCGACGGCCTGCGGGGAGCCCACGGCGGCAACGATGGCGACGATCAGGCGGACCGACAACCCCTACCGGGATCACCCCTGCCGGACCCTGCAGATGCGCCCGCTCTGCCCCGAGATCGGCCTCCGACGCTTTCTCCCGCGGCGCCGGCCCGCTTAACTGGCACCATGAACGAACCTGCGGCGATCAGGAGCATCCTGCCGCCCGAAGTGGTGGCGGTCGACACCTTTCACGACGCCCACGACGGGATGCTCTTCGCGGCGGAGGAGAAGGCCGTGAGCCGATCCGTGGACAAGCGCCGCAACGAATTCACCACCGCGCGCATCTGCGCGCGCCGGGCGATGAAACTGCTCGGCGTCCCCGAGCAGCCCATCCTGCGGGGTGATCAGGGCGAGCCCAAGTGGCCGGCGGGCCTGGTCGGCAGCATCACGCACTGCGCCGGCTACCGGGGGGCCGTCCTCGCGCCTCGCGGCGAGGTCGTCACCCTCGGCATCGACGCCGAACCCGACGACGCCCTGACGAACGGCGTGCTCGAAGCGATCTCCCTGCCCGAGGAACGCCTGGCCCTGCAGAAGCTGGCCCGCAAGCATCCCGGAGTCGCGTGGGACAGGCTGCTGTTCTCGGCCAAGGAAGCGGTCTACAAGGCGTGGTTCCCGCTGACGAAGCGCTGGCTCGACTTCGAGGACGCGATGGTGACCATCGATCCCGACAACGGCCGCTTCACCGCCGCGCTGAAGGTGAAGGGACCGTACGTCTCGGGGGCGCAGCTCACCGGCTTCTCCGGTCGCTGGGTCGCCACCAACGGCCTGCTGCTGGCCGCCATCGTCGTGCCCGCCCAGTCCCGCTGAGCCACTCCCGCTGAGCCAGGTCCACTCAACCGGGCCACCGAACCAGGTCACTCAGCCGGGCCCACTGAGCCGGATCCACTGAGCCGGATCCACTGAGCCAGACCCGTTGAGCCGCGGTCTGCTCCGGTTTCGGGCCGCCCACGCGGCCTCGGCACGCGCGGCGGGGTGACCTCGCGCCGGTCCCCCGCCGGTCAGCGGGCCTGTCGCGACACACGGGAAGCCTGTCGCGGCACACGGGAAGACGGCGTGCGGACACCGCGGTCATGTGCGCCCGGTCATGTGCGCCCGGTCGGGGCGGCCCCCTTCGGCCCGCAGCCATCACGGCGAACAGCACGGCGACCATCGCGACAGACATCACGGTAGGTATGGCGGGGCGGGGTTGGCCGGCCGGCGGGGTTGACCGGCCGCGCGCCCGCGCGCCCGTTCGTGTGATCGCCGCCGACACGGTGCGGGCCGCCCGGTTCCGGGAGGAGAACCGGCCCACCCCGCCGTGCCGCAGTGCTCGGATGAATGACTCACTCCTGAGGCGTCGCCGGCACCACTTCTGTGCTCGCCGATTCCCGCTTCGCGGCACTCAACGCGCGCGCCCGCCAACCCTCCGCGTGTCCCGCCCGAGGAAATGAGTCATGCTTCTACCAGCGATCACAAGGAGGGAGCGCCGTGACCGACACCCCGCGCGAGGGCGGATACCGGCCGGGCTACGAGGTGGCCGCGGAGCAGGTGCTGGAGTTGATCGCCCGGCTTGGCCTGCGTCCGGGTGACCGCATGCCGACGGAGAACGACCTGGCCGGGCAGCTGGGCACCAGCCGCACCGTCGTGCGCGAGGCGGTGAAGATCCTGTCGGCGCTCGGCCGGGTGCGCGCCCAGAAGGGCCGGGGCCTGTACGTCGCCGACGACGAGGGAATGCTCGGCGCCGGGCGGCTGGCGTCGTTCTTCCTTCCCACCGACCTCGACCACGTCTACATGCTGTTCGAGTTCCGGCGCGCCCAGGAGATGGAGACCAGCCGGCTGGCCGCCCGCCGCGCCACCCCCGCCGAGCTCAGAGCCGTCGAGGAGGCCGCCGCCGTGTGCCGCCACGGCTTCGAGACCGGACGCGAGGACCTGTTCAACGAGGGCGACGACGCCTTCCACACCGCCATCGCCACGGCCTCACACAACATGTTCCTCCAGATCGCCGTACGCGAGGCGCGGCGGCTGCAGGTCCAGTCCAACATGATCGGGCTGCGCGGCTCGGTCGGCGGGCACACCGCCAAGGCCGTCGAGGAACACGACGCCATCTACCAGGCCATCTGCGCCGGAGATCCGGCGGCCGCGGCCCACGCCGCCGCCACGCACATCGACAACACCCTGGACGACTACCGCAGAGAGATCCAGCATCGCCTCTTCTCCCCGGCCGACCGGCCCGGCCCGGCGGTCAGCACGGGCAGGTCTGGGTGAGCGGGGCGGATACAGGCGACGCGGTTCAGGGCGGACCGGTCGGCACGGGGTTGCTCCATAGGCGCTCCGGTGCGTCGCACGACTGAGTCGCGGAGTCCGACTCTTCGTCCTGGCAACTCGTCGTGACGGTGGTGGTGTGAGGCAGAGCAAATACCACGTGTCCGGAGCCCGTCAAGTAGACGGCACGGGCGGTCCCCTCGCCCGCGCGACCCCACCTGCCCTTATGGAGCGAAGATCGCCCCGCCCGGAGAGCGCCCCGTGAAAGTTTCACCGGCGAGGGATCATGGTCCACCCGCCGGGACGATCTTCCACTGCCGGCTGGCGCTGCCGCTGCCGGCGCACAGGTCGGTGCTCGCGTTGCGGATCCACACATAGGCGCCGCCCCCGTCGCCCACACCCCAGGCGCTCTGCGGCCGGGTCACCCGTTTCAGCACCGCTTGCGCCGCCTGGGCGGGCAGTCGCCCCATCCGGTCGATCCCTCCGAACTGGCTGGTGGAGGCCTCGGCCGCGGTCGGGACGACGGTCACCGCGCCCCCGGCCAGAACCAGCGCCGCCAGAGATCTGGACATCCGACCACTCCTCTCGTGCGAACGTAGTGGCCGAGCGAATCCGACACCGGGAAGCCCGTCAAGAGCCCGCACTCGGGCCTTTCCGGTGCTTCTCCCGGCCTCCGGACACCGCCCATGCGCTCCCCCTGGGGCTGGTCAGGTCTCCGCCGGAGCCGATCGGTATGAAACATTCATCCGCGACGAACCGGGACAGCGGCCGGGCGAGCAGCGGGTCAAGGGTCCGATGACGAGTGTGAAACTTGGGGCTTGACGGACCGTTATGTTCCGCTGATAACTGGTACCCAGACCTCCGAGGCCGGCCCTCTCCGGGCCCCGCCTCGCGGTCCGACCATCACGCCGGGCCCGGGAGCCCCCCGGACCTCCCCGCGGTGGCCGCAAGCGTCGACTGCCCTATGGCAGTCATTGTTAACGCTAACATTGCGAGCCAATGAGGAAGGACCACCTAATGAGCCGGCGAAAAGAGAATCCGGTGCGCGGCGTCGTGAGTGTCGTCGTCGCGCTCCTGGCGGTCGCGATGTCCCTGGTGGCCGTCGCCCCGGCACACGCGGCCGTCGGGATCACGATCAACGGCGGTTCCGGCGGCCGTACGTTCGACGGCGTCGGCGCGATCAGCGGCGGCGGGGGCAACAGCCGCCTGCTCGTCGACTACCCCGAGCCGCAGCGCAGCCAGATCCTCGACTACCTGTTCAAGCCCGGGTACGGCGCCTCGATGCAGATCCTCAAGGTCGAGATCGGCGGTGACACCAACTCCACCGACGGCGCCGAGCCGAGCCACCGGCACACCTCCGGCGACATCGACTGCAACCGCGGCTACGAGTGGTGGCTGATGGAGCAGGCCAAGGCCCGCAACCCCAACATCAAGCTGGTGGGCCTCGCCTGGGGCGCCCCCGGCTGGCTCGGCAACGGCAACTTCTGGTCGCAGGACACGATCAACTACCTGGTCGACTGGCTGGGCTGCGCGAAGAACAGCCACGGGCTGACCATCGACTACCTGGGCGGCTGGAACGAGAAGGGCCGCGACACGAACTGGTACATCAACCTCAACTCGGCCCTGGACTCCCGCGGCTACAGCAATGTGAAGATCATCGCCGATGACAACTTCGGCTGGGGCATGGCCGACGACGCGGTGAACAACAGCGCCTTCCGCAACGCGGTCGACGTGTACGGATCGCACTACGTCTGCGGCTACCGCGGCGCCCAGCAGAACTGTCCCAGTTCCACCAACGCGATCAACTCCGGCAAGGCGCTGTGGGCCAGCGAGAACGGCTCCGACGACTACAACGACGGGGCCAAGGCGCTGGCCCGCGGCATCAACCGCGACTACATCGACGGCAAGATGACCGCGTACATCAACTGGCCAGTGATCGCCGCGATCACCCCCAACCTGCCCTTCGCCACGATGGGCGTGGCGGTGGCGCCGCAGCCCTGGTCCGGTTACTACGCCGTCGGCAAGAACGCCTGGGCGATGGCGCAGACCACCCAGTTCACCGCCCCCGGCTGGAAGTACCTCGACTCCTCCAGCGGCTACATCGGCGGCAATCGCAACAACGGCAGCTACGTGTCGCTGAAGTCGACGAACAACACCGACTACAGCACGATCATCGAGACGATGGACGCCACCTCCGCCCAGACGCTGAACTTCAGCGTCACCGGCGGCCTGTCCACCGGCCAGGTGCACGTGTGGGCGACCAACCTCAACTCCGGCAACTCCGCCGACTACTTCGTCCACACCGGCGACCTCACCCCGTCCGGCGGCAACTACTCCCTGACCGTCCAGCCGGGGTACGTGTACTCGATCACCACCACGACCGGACAGGGCAAGGGCACCGCGACCAGCCCGGCCCGGGGCTCGATGGCCCTGCCGTACTCCGACACCTTCGACTCCTACGCCGTGGGCCGGGAGGCGAAGTACCTCATGGACATGCAGGGCTCGTTCGAGGTCGTGGGCTGCGGCGGCGGACGGTCCGGCCGGTGCGTGCGCCAGATGGCCCCGCGCCAGCCGATCCTGTGGACCGGCGGCTCCCACCCGTACGCCCTGCTCGGTGACCTGGGCTGGAGCAACTACACCGTCTCCACCGATGTGATGCTGGAGCAGAGCGGCTACGTCGAGGTCATCGGCCGGGCCGGCGCCCAGCACTCCTTCGGTCCCGAGGGACTCAACGCCTACTACCTGCGGGTGACCGACGGCGGCGCCTGGCAGATCATCCGCAACAATGTCGACAACGCGATGACGACGGTCCGCAGCGGGAACGTCGCCGGGCTCGGCACCGGCCGCTGGCACACCCTGGGCCTGACCTTCTCCGGCAGCACGATCACCGCGAGCATCGACGGGACGCAGGTGGGCTCGGTCACCGACGGCACCTGGGGCGCGGGCCAGATCGGCGTGGGCACCAGCACGACCGAGACCGCGCAGTTCGACAACCTCACGATCACCCCGGGCCAGGGCGGCGGAACCGGCAACGGCAACCTGCTGCGCGGCCTGGCGAGCGGCCGGTGCGTGGACGTGCCGAACCAGTCGCAGACCAACGGCACCCAGGTGGCGCTGTGGGACTGCAACGGCGGCACGAACCAGCAGTGGACCTACACCTCCGGCAAGCAGCTCCAGGTGTACGGCAGCAAGTGCCTCGAAGCCGGCACCACCAACGGCGCCGCGGTCGTCATCAACGGCTGCTCCGGCGGGGCCTCCCAGCAGTGGAACCTCAACGCCGACGGCACCGTCACCGGCGTCCAGTCCGGGCTGTGCCTGGACGCCAACGGCGCCGGAACCGCCAACGGCACGAAGGTCATCGTGTGGTCCTGCAACGGCGGAAGCAACCAGCAGTGGAGCCGTAACTGACCCTGCCCGGTCGCTCGCCCCGGCGGTCCGCCGCCTGGGCCCGGCCGGTCCCCGCTCCCCCGCCCGGCCGTGCTCCGGGCGGGGGCCCGGCCTCTCCTGGACCGCGCCTCCGCAGGTCGAAGCGTTTCGACGAGAGACGTGCCGTCAGGGCGTGTCCGGCGTCGCCCCCTCCCGGCGCTCGCAGGCGGCGGCGAGGATGAGATAGGCGCTGGCCGTCCAGGTGTAGGCGCGGTCGCGGAGACCGGCGCCGCTGCGGGCGTCGAAGTTCTCCGCGAACCCCGACTTCTCGCACAGCATCCGGAAACGGGCGCTGATCTCGTCGGCCTGCTCCGCGTACCCGGCGCGGCGCAGGCCGTCCTCGATCAGCACGGTCGAGGGCGCCCAGATCGGGCCGCGCCAGTAGCCGTCGTCCTGGTAGTGCGGCGAGGCGGGCGGCTCGGTGGCGAGCCCGAACTCGGTCAGGTGGGTCTCGATACCGGCGGCGAGCGCCGCGCGGACGGGTTCCGGCAGCTCGTCGCCGAGCACGATCGGCATCAGGTCGAGCAGGCTGGAGCTGGACCAGGTGCGTCCCGACAGTGCGCCCCTGGCGACGAACCGCTCGCCGTCCCACAGCTCCGCGAGCAGCGCCTCGCGCATCCGGTCGGCCTCCCGGCTCCAGGCCGCCGCCTCGTCCGTACGGCCGAGCCGGTCCGCGAGCCGGGCCAGCTCGCGCATCTGCAGGACCAGGAACGCGGCCAGGTCGGCGGTCTCGACGACGCGCTCGGGGTCGAAGGTGGTGGCGTTGTCCCAGCCGCTGTCGTTGCCGTGCTGGTAGTGCGCGAGCGGGCGGCCCGGCGCGCGCCGCTTCGTCAGCCAGAACCGGGTCCACCGCTCCAGCAGCCGGTACGTCTCCAGCGACTCCGCCCGCTCCGGCAGACGGCGCAGCGCCCAGCCGTGGATGGGCGGCTTGACGAAGTTGTAGAGGATTTCGGAGTGGGTGACGGAGTCGGGCAGCGCGCCAGTGGCGTCCTGGTGGTCGAAGGGCACCCGGAACTGGTCCCACGCCAGCTCCGGCAGGCCGTCGGCGAGGGCGATGGCGTTGAAGCAGTGGTCCCAGCTCCAGACCTTGTCCATCCAGTGCTTGGACATCAGCACGGCGGAGCGCGTGACGAACCCGGCCGGGCGCACCGTCGCCGACCACAGGACGTACGCCGCGAGCTCCGCGGCGGGAGTGCGGTCGCTCCGCCAGGGCGCCACCGCCTCGGCGAACGCGTCGAAATCGGCCCGGGCCGCCGCGACCACCTCGTCGAAGTCGCTCACGGCGGCGTAGGGGGCGCGGGCGGTCTCGTACTCCTCGACGGCGATCTCCCACGGCTCGCCGTCGCCGGGCAGCACGACGCCGCGCTCGGCCGTGCCGAGCGCCTGCGCGCCCGCCGGCTCGGCCCGCCCGGCCAGCAGGGTGATCCGGTAACGGCGCCCGGTCTGGTAGACCGTGAAGACCCACGAGCCGTCGCAGGGATCCTGGTAGAAGTACGGACCGCTGAACGGGGTCAGGACCGGGTCGGCCGCCTGCAGGTGCAGCCCGAGACCGTGCCCGCGCAGCCGTACGGTGTCGGGGTTCTCGTACGCGAGGTCGATCCGGCCGGTGTCGCAGGCCCAGGTGAGCAGGTGCGGCGCGGCGGTGACCACGGTCTCGGCGCGGTCGCCCGCCAGGGCCGGCACCAGCCGCAGGATCGGGTGCATGCCGGTCTGGTGCGACACGAGATGGACGTCCCGCGCGTAGTTCTTCTCCCCGATCACCGGTGAGAAGCCGAACCAGGATCCGCGGAAGCTGAACGGGATCTCTTGCGGGGAGAACACCGGGCCTGCGGCGACGGTCATGAAGACGATGTCCCTTCTGTCCTGAGGAGAGCCGGCTGCCGGCGAGGAGGGCCGGATCAGTGCTTCACCGCGCCGGCGGTGACTCCGGCGGCGACGTAGCGCTGGGCGACGACGAGGAGCACGGTGGCGGGGATCGAGGCGATCACGGCGGTGGCCATGATGGCGTTCCACTGCTGGTTGTTGTTGCCGATGTAGTGGTAGATGCCGAGCGTGATGGGCTGGTGGTCGCCGCCCTGGTCGAGGGTGCTGGCGAAGACGAAGTCCGACCAGGCCCACAGGAACGCGAACAGCGAGACCGTGATGACGGCGTTCCGGCTGACCGGGAGCACGACCGACCAGAACGTGCGGGTCGCTCCCGCGCCGTCCACCCGGGCGGCCTGCAGCAGCTCCTCCGGGATCCCGGACATGAACGTCGTCAGCACCAGCACCGCGAACGGCACCGCCAGCGTGGAGTCGGCCACGATCAGTCCGGGGAGCGTGTTGAGCAGGCCGGTGCTGAGGAAGATGGCGTAGAAACCCATCGCCATGATGATCCCGGGGATCATCTGCGCGATCAGCAGCGCGAACGTCAGCGCCCCGCCGCCGCGCGGGCGGAGCTTGGCCAGCGAGTACGCCGCGGGCGCCGCGACCAGCAGGGTCAGCGCCACCGTGCCGAGCCCCACGACCAGGCTGGTCGCGAGGTACGGCAACTGCCGGTCGAGCACCTCGCGGTAGCCCTCCAGGGTGCCGTCGACGGGGAACCAGTTCGGCGGCGACTTGCGCATGTCCTGGTCGCGGGTGAAGGAGACGTTGATCATCCAGTAGACCGGGAACAGCATCAGGCCGGTGAGCGCCAGCCCGAGCGCAGTCTTCGCCGGACCGCGGGAGCCCCTCATCAGAAGGCCTGCCTTCGCTGGAGACGGATGTAGACCAGCCCGAACACCAGGGCCATGACGATCAGCAGGTTGCCGACCGCGGCGCCGGGCCCGAACGCAGGGAGCAGGTTGCCGAACCCCAGCCGGTAGGACCAGGTCGCGAACGTGGTGGACGACCCGCTCGGCCCGCCCCTGGTCATGATCCAGATGATGTCGAACACCTTGAGCGTGTAGACCAGCCCGAGCAGCAGCGTGATCGCCGAGACCGGCCGCAGCAGCGGGAACGTCACCCGCCAGAACCGCTGCGCGCCCGTCGCGCCGTCCAGTTCGGCCGCCTCGTAGATCACCGGGTCGATGGCCTGCAGGCCGGAGTACAGCACGACCAGGTTGAACGGGATGCCGATCCAGATGTTGGCGATGACGACCGACCACAGCGACCAGTCCGGCGAGGTCAGCCAGTGGACCGGAGCCGCGCCGAACGCGCCGAGGACGGCGTTGACGACGCCGGAGTCGCTGTTGAGCATCCACGACCAGGTGGAGGACGACACGATCAGCGGCAGCAGCCACGGCACCAGGAACAGCGCCCGCAGCGTCGCGGACAACCGGAAGTTCCGGTGGAAGAACATCGCGAGGGCGAGCCCGATGGTGAACTGGAAGGCCAGCGACACCACGGTGAACACCACCGTGTGCCAGAGCGCCGGCCCGAACGTCGGGTCCGCCACGACCTTCGCGTAGTTGGCCGTCCCGGTGAAGGGCGCGTCGCCCCGTACGAACGACCGCACGGTGTAGTCGCGCAGGCTCAGGTCGAGGTTGCGGTAGAGCGGGTAGGCGTAGAAGACCGCCAGGTAGACGACGACCGGAGCGAGGAAGGCCCACGCCGCCCACTGCCGGGACGGGGGCCGCGCCATCGCCCGGCGGCCGCGCCCCGCGGCCGGTGCGCGCGCGGCGGCGGGCGGCGCGGGCGCCTGTGTCACGTGATTCATGCTGTCCTTCGTCCGACGGAAGGCCGCGAGAGGATCTCGGAAAGGGGCCCCGGGGCGCCGATCCCCGGGGCCTGTCCATCACCCCCGCGGCCCGCGGCTACTGCGTCGCGCTCGCCGCGGCGGTCTGGGCGTCGGCCATCGCCTGCTGCGGGCTCTTCGAGCCGCTCAGCGCGGCCTGCACCGCGTTCCACATCGGCTCGGAGATCTTCGGATACTTGGTGCCGAGGTCGTCGCTGGTGCGGCCCTTGGCCGCCTTGACCGCGTCCACCCACACCTTCAGGCCCGCGTTCTGCTCCACCTGCTTGGCCTGCACCTCCTCGGTGGGCGCGATGTACGACAGGGTCGTCGTCGTGCTCAGGGAGTTGTCCGTGCTGGTCAGGCAGGCCACCAGCTTCTGGGAGACGGCGTAGCGGGCGGTGTCCTGCTGCACCGGGATGCTCACGAACTCACCGCCGGTCGGGGCGGGCGCGGTGCCGCCGTCCTTCGAGGGAACGGGGATGATGCCGTACTCGAACCCGGCCTTCTCGGCGTTGGCGAGCTGCCAGGTGCCGTTCTCGGCGAAGGCGAAGTCGCCGCCGGCGAACTCCTGCCAGCTCGTGGTCTGGGTGTTGTTGATCACCGAGTTGGGGGCGTATCCCTTCTTCAGCCAGTCGGTCCACAGCGCGACCGCCGAGACGCCCTCGGGTGAGTCGAGCTTGGTGAGCTGCGCGCCGGAACCCCAGAACCAGGGCAGGAACTGGAAGCTGCCCTCCTCGGTGCCGATCGCCGAGAACGTGATCCCCTTCTTGCCCGCGGCCTTGACCTTCTCCAGGGCGGCGGTCAGCGACGCCCAGTCCTTGACCGACCCGATGTCCACGCCGGCCTTCTTCAGCACTCCCTTGTTGTAGTAGAGCGCGAGGGTGTTGGCCCCGATCGGGACGCCGTAGGTCTTGCCCCCGCTCTGCCCGGCCGCCAGCAGGTTCGGCGCGATCGTGGAGGTGTCGAGCTTGTTCTCCTCGGTGCTGGTGAGGACCCCGGCCTCGGCCAGCGTGGAGACCACCGGGTTGTCGACGATGAGCACGTCCGGCGCGTTGCCCTGCTGCGCAGCGAGCAGCGTCTTGTTCGTCAGGTCGGTGGTGTCGTACGCGGTGCGCTCGACCGTGACGCCCGCCTGGGTGCCGCATGTCTCCAGCAGCTTGACCCAGTCGGAGCTCTTGTCATGCTGCGGGTAGGGGTCCCAGATCGTGTACGTCCCGCCGCCGGCGGCCTGGCTGCCGGACGCCTGGGCGCCCGCACCTGTCGAGTCGCCGGGCTCGCCGGACGAGGAGCATCCCGCGAGCCCCGAGGCGACCGCAAGGGCCGCAATAGCCAGACCGGCCACGTGCCGGCCCGGTGCCGCTGATCTCATGATCGTAACCTCCGCTGACGCGCGTTACGCGGCTGTTTCGTTGGATATCGAATCGGTTCGCATGAACATAGGCCTACATATCGCCGACGTCAATGGATACCGCCGAATCCACCCGCCGAGTGGCAGGCTCATCGGTTCGACCTAGGATGGACGCGGTCGGTCGGATCAGCGGTTGGTGGGATCAAAGGGGGCGCCGGTGAACATCGGGGAGATCGCCAGGAGGTCGGGCGTGGCGCGCAGCACCGTCTCCTACGCCCTGAGCGGCAAACGCCCGGTGGCCGAGGAGACCCGCCGCCGCATCCAGGCGGTCATCGACGAGCTGGGCTACCAGCCCAACGCCACCGCCAAGGCGCTCAAGGAGGGCAGGACCCGGACCATCGGCCTGGTCGTCCCCCCGGCCAGCCGGCGTCTGACGGACCTGCAGCTCGGGTTCGTCGCCAGCGTCGTCGACGCCGCCGCCCGCGCCGACCTCGACGTCCTGCTGTCGCCGTCCGGCGGGGAGCACGACCGTTCGTTCGAACGGGTGGTCAGCGGCAGGCGGGTGGACGGCGTCATCCTGATGGAGATACGGCTGGAGGACGACCGGGTCGCCCGCCTGCGGCGGAGCAGGCTGCCGTTCGTCGGCATCGGCCACACGAGCCGCCCCGACGAGATGTCCTGGGTGGACGTCGACTACGAGACCCTGATCTCCGGCTGCGTACACCACCTGGCCGACCTCGGCCACCGCCGGATCGCCCTGGTGAACAGGTCCGCCGAGCTGGTGGCCGCCGGATACGGCCCCGCCCATCGGGCCCAGGCCGGTTTCACCCGCGCCGCGGCCGAACGCGGGGTGGAAGGCGTGGAGGTGTGCTGCGCCGACGACGCCCGATCCGGGCAGTCCTGCGTCGAGCGGCTGCTCGCCGAGGACCCCGGTCTCACCGCCATCGCGACCATCAACGAGGCCGCCATGCCCGGCATGTACCGCGCGATCGAGCGGGCGGGCCTGGCGGTGCCCGGCGACTTCTCCGTCACCGGCGTCTCCGCGCGCCTGTGGGCCGAGAGCCTGCACCCGCCGCTCACCGCCGCCGACATGCCCGCCGACGAGCTCGGCGCGCACGCCGTCGAGATGCTCATCCAGCGCATCGCCGAGCCCGCCACCCCCCACCGTCATCTCCTCGTCGCCCCGCCCATCTCCCTGCGCGGCACGACCGGCCCCGTACGCCTCCGGGAGCCGCACGACCAGGTCTAGGAGAAGGTCGGATACCCGTCGCAGTTGTAGCTGTTGAGGAGCTGGACCGACGAGATCTTGTCGTTGAACTTCCACTGCGGCGCCCCGAGGACGTCCACCTTCTCCCACGGGCGGATGCAGTAGCGGCGGTCCCTGAAGTCCCTGTCGTCGTAGACGACCCAGGCGAGCCAGCTGTTGTTCACGATCGAGCTCGCGCGGTCGGAGAACCCGATGCTGCCGTTCGAGTACGTGAAGACGCGGTGCTCTCCCTCGTACCACGAGTCGTCGTAGAGGTAGAGCCCCGCCCATTCGCCCGGCTTGAGTTCGGCGTGAGCGGCGGGGGCGGCGGTGATCGTGCCGGCGACGGCGGCGGCCGCCGCCAGGCAGGTGATCGTCCTGGTCAGTCTCGACATGGTCTTCTCCCGGACAGTCGTCGTTTCCGTGTCTGGGAAGAGCCTGCCGGTCGCCGATTGGCCGCTACTTGGACAGCGCTTGGCGCCCGCTGGGCGGGCGCTCGTCACGTGGTCACAGGGCCCACTCCATCGGCGCGGGCGGGGTGAAGTCCGAGGTCAGCTCGACCGGCTTGCCCGTCTCGTACGACTCCCTGGCGGCGCAGAGGATCTCCACCACGTGCGCGGCCTGGCGGCCGGTGGCCCGATGGGGGCGGTCCTCCCGGATCGCCGCGGCGAGGTCGCGCACCGCCCTCCCCCACTCCACCCCCTTCCACGGCTCCCGCAGCGGGGGCACCGGCTCGGGGTCGCGGCCCGGCGCACGGACCTCCACGGACGGGTCGAAGTCGTGCCAGCTCTCCAGCAGCAGCGAGCCGTCGTCCCCGTGGAACTCCACCCCCTGCTGCCGGGTGGAGCCGTTGGGCACGTAGAAGGAGCAGGTCAGGCGGAGCAGGACGCCGCCGTCGAACTCCACGTTGGCCACCACGTAGTCGGGCGTGGTGATCGTGAACTCGCTGCCGTCCAGGCGCGTGCGGCGGGGCCAGACGACGGAGGAGAACGCGGTGACCCGCCGGGCCGGTCCGAGTGCCGTCGTCACGATCGTGAGCGGGTAGACCCCGACGTCGAACAGCGGCCCCACGGCGTAGAAGCCGTCGGGCTCGGGGTGCCATGCCTCGATCCTGCCCCAGTTGACCTCGGCGAAGACGAGCCGCACCGGTCCGACGCGGCCCTCCCTGAGCAGCTTGAGCGTGGTCTGCTGGGCCTCGCCGAGGAAGGTCGCCGGGGCGCAGCCCAGCCGCAGGCCGCGGCTCTCCGCGATCTCCACGAGCCCGGCCGCCTCCTCATGGGTCAGCGCCAGCGGCTTCTCGCTGTGCACGTGCTTGCCGGCCTCCAGGCTGCGGCGGATCACCTCGTAGTGCGCCCGGTGGACGGTCAGGTTCACGACGATGTCCACGTCGTCGTCGGCGAGCACCTCGTCGAGCGTGCCGTACACCCGGCCGCCGTGCGGGGCCGCCAGCGCCTCGGCCCGCTCCGGCAGCACATCCTGGGCGCCGACCAGGCGCATCTCCGGATAACGGGCCAGGTCGGCGGCGTACCGGGCCGCGATGTTGCCGCAGCCGACGATCGCCACGCCGGTGCTGTCGGAAGCCACGATCGCTCTCCTCTGATTTCAGTGAAACCACGACATCCCGCATGAAGCTACGCCGCCCTCACACGGGGGTCAATGAGCGATTAAGACCGATATATGACCCCTTGACGGGTGATGCGCCCACGGCCTAACGTCGCCAGAAGGACGAAATTTCACTGAAATTTCAGGACATACACTGAGATCGGCCCCCTCGTGGAGGGCGTATGCGGCGGACGACGCGACGGTCCACCCTCAAGGAGGTGGCCGAGCGAGCCGGCGTCTCGATCGGCACGGCCTCCGCGGTCTTCGCCGGCAAGACGTGGGTCTCGCCCTCCACCGGTTCGGTGGTCCGCCAGGCCGCCGAGGAGCTCGGCTACCGCCCGCGGGCCCGCCGACCGGCCGAGACCGGCATGATCGGGTTCGTGTCGTGGGTGAGCGAGCTGTTCTCCCCCGGCAACCTCTACTACGCCCCCGTCGTGTACGGCGCGCAGCAGGCGTGCGCGGAGCTCGACCTCTCGATGACGTACGAGGTGATCCAGCCGCAGGGGGACCGGCTGCCGCTGTGCGTCGAGCGCGGCCAGGTCGCCGGGCTGCTCGTGCTGAACGTCGGCGCGAGCCGCGACCACCTGGCGAGGATCCTCGACGCGGGCGTGAGCTGCGTCCTGCTGGAGCACGCCGTCATCGACCTGCCGGTGGACTACGTGCGCCACGACGACGAGACCGGCGGATACCTCGCCACCCGCCACCTCATCGGACTCGGTCACACCAGCCCGCCACCGGCGATCATCACGGCGGGAGCGCACATCGTGCCCGCCGCCCGGCGGCTGGCGGGCTATCGCCGGGCCTGCGCCGAGCACGGCCTGGCCCCCGACCCGGCGTACGTGCGGCCCGGAGACTTCACCGCGCGGACCGGGTACGAGCAGATGACGGCGCTGCTCGACCTGCCCACGCCGCCCACCGCCGTGTTCTGCGCCAACGACCTGTCAGCGTTCGGTGCGCTCGACGCGCTGCGGGAGCGGGGCCTGCGGGTGCCCGCCGACGTCAGCGTGATCGGATACGACGACGTGGCGATGGCCGCGCACGCCTCCCCGCCCCTCACCACGATCGCCTCCGACAAGGAACTGCTCGGCGCCCAGGCCGTCTGGCACCTCGTCCAGCGCATCCGCCGCCCCGAGACGACGAGCCGCGACACGATGCTCGCCGTCCGCCTCGTCGAACGCCGGTCCACCGCTCCCCCGCACAGATGACACGCCGCCGTCTTCGGGTCGAGTTCCCGGACCGGTGCGGTTGAGGCGGTGGCCCGGGTGACGCGGTTCACGGGCCGGCCAGCTGGTCGCGGCGGCGGACGAGGTACGCCGCCTCGGCGGTGTTGGCGGCGAGCGCGATGGCCCGGTCGTACGCCGCCCGGGACTCGGCGCTGCGGCCCAGCCGGCGCAGCAGGTCGGCGCGGGTGGCGTGGAAGGCGTGGTAGCCCTCCAGCGGCAGAGCGTCCACCTGTGCCAGCGCCACCTGCGGGCCGTCGATCTCGGCGACCGCGATCGCCCGGTTGAGCCGCACGATCGGCGAGGGGTCGAGGCGGACCAGGTGGTCGTAGAGCGCGACGACCTGCGACCAGTCGGTGTCGCGGACGTCGCGGGCGTCGGTGTGGACGGCGTTGATCGCGGCGAGGATCTGGTAGCGCCCAGGCGCCTCCCCCGAGGCGAGGCGCGCGCGGACCAGGGCGTGGCCCTCGGCGATCAGCTCACGGTCCCAGGCGCCGCGGTCCTGCTCGCCGAGGGCGACCAGCTCGCCGCTCGCCGACACCCGCGCGGCCCGGCGCGCCTCCGTCAGCAGCATCAGCGCCAGCAGCCCGGCGGCCTCGCCGTCCGCCGGCAGCAACGCGCGCACCAGCCGGGTCAGCCGGATCGCCTCGGCGGTCAGGTCGCCGCGGACCGGCTCCCTGCCGGGGTCCGAGGCCAGGTAACCCTCGTTGAAGATCAGGTAGAGGACGGTGAGGACCCCGGTGACCCGGGCCGGGAGGTCCTCCCGGAACGGCACTCCGTACGGGATCCTCGCCGCCTTGATCTTCGCCTTCGCGCGCGTGATCCGCTGCCCCATGGCGGTCTCCTCGACCAGGAACGCGCGGGCGATCTCGGGCACGGTGAGCCCGCCGACCATCCGCAGGGTCAGCGCGATCCGCGCCTCCATGGCGAGAGCGGGATGGCAGCAGGTGAACACCAGGCGGAGCCGGTCGTCGTCGACGACGCCGAGCGGCTCGGGGGTGCCGGACAACATCAGCGCCTCCCTGTGCTTCTCCTCGCGCCTGACCTCACGCCGGAGCCGGTCGATGGCCTTGCGGTGGGCGGTGGTGGTCAGCCACGCGCCGGGATTCGGCGGAACGCCCTCCGCGGGCCAGCGCTCGACGGCGGTCGCGAACGCCTCGGCGGCCATCTCCTCGGCGACGTCGAGGTCTCCAAGACGCCTGGCCAGGGTCGCGACCACCCGGGCCCACTCCTCGCGGTGAACCCGGGCGATCACCTCGTCGACGTGTGTCATTCACCCAGGATCGGCCGGAGCTCGACCCTCCGGTTGCAGCTCTTCGACCCCGCGGCGGCGAGCCGCAGCGCCACGTCGAGGTGCGGCGCCTCTATGATCCAGAAGCCGATGATGTGCTCCTTCGACTCCAGGTAGGGCCCGTCGGTGAACACCGGCTCAGCGTCCCGGCCGTCGACGACGGTGGCCGCGCCGGGCGACGCGAGTCCCGCGGCGAACACCCAGTGACCGTCGGCCTGCAGCCGCTCGTTGAAGACGTCGATCGCGGCCTGCTCCTCCTCGGTGGCGACGGCCGACTCGTTGAGCACGGACATCAGGTACTGCGCCATCGGGATCATCTCCTGTCGTCGTGTGGCCGCCCCCTCGGGCCGCCTGGCACCCCTGCTACGAACGCCGCCGTCCGGATCCGACACCCTCCGCTGCATTTCCTCGAAGAATTCTCGTACGGACCTGTCCCTGTGGGGGTGCGCCGGCCCGGGGCCTGTCCGCGGCCCGGAGGTCAGCGCGCGGCGGCGAGGCCGTCGAGCAAAGCCGGGCCTCGTTCCGATTCACACCGAATTCTGAGTCTCCGTCGCGAAAACGCGTGCGAGCTGATGGTCGATCAAGGCCACGGCTTCTTCGGGACTGCGCTGTCCGAGCAGGACGGTCGTCTGGATTCCGTCGGCGCCCGCCACCAGAAACGCGGCCTCGGCCGCGGCGTCGATGTCACGAGGCACCTGGCCCAGTTCCTGCCCCTGTGCGATCAGGCCGGCGAGAAGATCCTCCAGCGCGCGCGGCGCGTCCCGGGCGACCTCGGCCAGAGCGGGGTCGGTCAGGAAGCGGACGAAGTAGGCGGCGTACACCACATGCCGGTTGCGCCGTTCCCTGTCGAGCGGGAGCAGTTCGAGCAGCACTCCTCGCACGATCGCCTGCGTTCCGGGCGCTTCGCCGAGCTTCGCGAGGCGTTCCCGGGCTCGTTGCTCGGCGTCCTCGTTGAGGATCTCCAATGTGCCGAGCAGCAACTGCTCACGGGTGCCGAAGTAGTACTGCAGCAGCCGGGCGGAGACCTCGGCCTCGGCCGCGACCTGCCTCAAGGTGACGTCTTCCAAGCCACCGCGGGCGGCCAGGCGCCACACGGCCTCGGCGATCTGGCGGCGGCGCTGGTCATGGTCCACCTGTCGTGGCATGCCGTCCGTCCTTCAAACCTGTTTTGTGGTGCGATCGTACCAACATGGGTTATGGTGCGATCGCACCACAAACTGTTGGGGGTGCGCCGAGGCCTTCGCCAGGATCTCTACGAACCGAGAGGAGACAAGCGCGCATGAAACACGTCACCGTGCTGGTCATCGGCATGTTGCTGCTGGTCGTGGGAGCGCAAGGCACCATCCGGCTGCTGGCCGACCACGGAAACGCCGGACTGCTCACATGGCTGCCCGGTGGATTCGCCGCACGTCTCGCTTGCTACGCGGTGGCCGTCGTCGCCGGAACGGCGCTGGCCGGCTGGGGCAGCAAGAAGGTCAGGCAGGGCGGACACGGGCAGTGACCCGCACCACCCGCGCCAGGGACCGGCCTGCGATCGGGACCTTGAGGCCGCTCGGTTGTAAAGGCTTCTACCAGGGAGAAGGAAACCATCCCACCTTTGTCAACCACACTTGGCGATCATATAGTCACTCATTGTAATGTCCGGTCCATGGCAACACTTGATCACGAGACCCTCTTGGGGATCGTCCGCAACCGCCCCTTGCTCGCGGTCGAGCTTCTCCGGGCGGCCGCGTTCGTGGGTGAGGGAGAGCCGGCCGACGGGGAGGCGATCGTCCTTCGCTTCCCATGGACACGCCTCACCGGCACCGAGGAGCCCGCTCTCGCCGCCCGCTATCGTGAGATCATCGCCGCGGCCCGCCGAACGCGCGCGAACCTCGGAGAATCCATGTTCGGGGAGCTGATCGCGTTCGTGAACGCCCGCATCGAGGAAGGCCTGCATCAGACGGACCTGGCCGCGGAGACGGGCGTGCGTGACTGGAGGGCCGAGCAGGACCTGCAAGCGAAGCGGGAGCGCGTGGCGTACCTGGAGTCCGTCCTCCTCGACGATCTCTACCTGGCGGTCGAGGAGCACACCCAGGCGGAGCACCTGCTGAAGCTGGAGGCCTCCGCGTACAGCTGGCACGACGACTACCAAGACGACTGGCGCGCCTGAGCTACGCGGGGTTCCGGCGCTTCTGATCGTAGGACCAGCGCGGAGGCGAAGCGATACCCCGCCCCCGCCGACCACGCGGTGATCGGTGGGCGGTGCGCCGCCCTGCCGCCAAGTGCGATTCCCCCTAGACGAGTAAGTCCGAAGTCTGGCCAGTGGTCGTAGGCGATCAGTGATCGGGTGATGGGCTGGCTGGTGGCGCGGTTGTGCCAGATGGCCGCGGTCAGCGCGAGGATCCGTTGAGCGACGCGGGCGGCGACGCCCAGCGGGCTGCGTCCGCCGTGCAGTTCCAGGTCGAGTTGGCCTTTGAGGGTGTCGTTGACCGATTCGATGAGCTGGCGGATGGGTTTGAGGTGCTGCTCGCCGGGGCGGGGTGTGCGGTTGCGGTAGGACGGGCGTAGCAGTCGCACCCCGCGTTCGAGGTAGGGGAAGGCTCCGGGCAGGTGCTTGGGCAGGAAGCGCAGTCATCGGGCTTCGGAGCGGATGCCGAGCAGGGCTTGAGCGATGGCCAGGGTGAGCAGTTCGGCGTCGGTGAGCTTTGGTGGGCGTCCGAGCCGGGCCGGACGCCCCAGCCAGTCATCGATCTTGACGTACAGTGCGGTGAGAAGGGTGTTGATGTCTGTCGTCACAAACGGATCATCGACACCCTTCGCCGTTCCCCGCAGTGCTCCTCACAGCGACTTAGGACTTACTCGTCTAGCCGATTTTCGGTCTACCGTGCGAGCCGCGATCCAGAAGACCGCCGCTAACGATAACGACAGGCCGAATACCACGTGCAACGCCCGAACAAAGGGACGTATGGCCGTCGGCGGACGCCTGTCGGCTCTTCGGCGATGCCCGTAACCACAATTCAGGCGCTGCAGAGAGCCGGAAGCATGGGTCCTCCCATCGGCGCGGAGTGGCCTACTGTGGCCAGCCCGGAACTTTCCGTAAGTGGCCTATTTACATCTATTAGCCGACCGGTCACCATATGACCGTGGCCACACTCCCTCGCTGATCAGCGACTGGCACCCGAAAAGGTCAATCAATGCGGATTGGTATCCGCGCGCGCCGACATATGAGGAGGGGACGTTCCGGGCGGCGCAATCACAGAGATTTGCACGGCCAGTGATCCCGAATTCGTTGCGGCATTAGGCCGCACCAGAAGGAATGACACCGTGAGAATGACGCGAGGAGTCCGGGCCGCCGTATGCGCGGTGGTGGCCGGTGCGATGCTGGTGGCCGGGGCAGGGACGGCGTCCGCCGCGCCCGGGGTCACCCCGGCGGACGTGACGCTGAATTTGAGTCCAGGCGAATCAACAACGATCGCCAAGACCGTGTCCACTCCGGCGATCCCGCCCAAGCCGGATATCACGTTCCTGATCGACACGACAGGGAGCATGGGCGGGGTCATCTCGAACGTGCGGACCAATGCGAACACCATCTTGTCCAATGTCGCTTCGGCGCAGCCGGACGCACAGTTCGCGGTTGCCGAGTACAAGGACGCGGGGGACGCGACGCCGTTCCGGGTGGCGCAGAACCTCACCGCGGATCAGGCCGACGTCACCAGCGGTATCAACTCGCTGGTCGCGTCGGGCGGCGGCGACTTCCCCGAGGACGGCATCAACGGCCTGTTCCAGGTCGCGTCCGGGGCCGTCGGCTTCCGGCCGAACAGCACCCGGATCGTGTTGCTGATCGGGGACGCCCCCAGCCATGACCCCAGCAACGGCCATACGCTGGCCGACGCGATCAGCGCCCTGCAGGCAGCCGACATCACCGTGCTCGCGTTCGACCTGTCCGGGCTGAACTCGACCGGACAGGCGACCGCGATCACCAACGCCACGGGCGGACGGCTGTTCTCCGGCCTCAACTCCTCGGAGGTCAGCGACACAATCCTGGCGGCCCTGCACAACCTGCCGGTCACGGTCACCCACCAGCTGCGCGGCTGCGATCCGAACCTGTCGGTGTCCCTGACCCCGGGCAGCCGGACGGTGACCAGCGGCGACGACGCCACCTTCACCGAGGCCGTCTCCGTCGGCGCCGGAGCCGTGCCGGGAAGCACCATCACCTGCAAGGTGGACTTCCTGCTCAACGGCGTCCTGTCACCGGGCTTCACTGAGACGATCACCGAGCACGTCCCGAAGGCGACCCCGTCGATCACCACGACGCCATCGGGCCAGGCGCCCGCGGGCGGGAACATCTCCGATACGGCGACCCTGTCCGGCGGGTTCCACCCGACGGGCACCGTCACGTTCCAGTTGTTCGGGCCCGGCGACACCACCTGCGCGACGCCCATCGCGACCCGTACCGGGACGGTGTCGGGCAGCGGCACCGCCGCGTCCGGGAACGTCGCCGCGGGCGGGGTGGGCACCTACCGCTGGGTGGCCTCCTACAGCGGCGACGACGCCAACAACCCGGCCACCTCCCCGTGCGGCGACGAACAGGTCGTGGTCGTCAAGGCCACCCCAGGCATCGCCACCACCCCGTCGGGGTCCGTGCCGGCCGGCGGCGTCGTGTCCGACACCGCCACCGTCTCCGGCGGGTTCCACCCCACCGGTACCGTCACATTCAAGCTGTACGGCCCCGGCGACACCACCTGCGCGACGCCCATCGCCACCCGCACCGGCACGCTGTCCGGCAGCGGCACCGCCGCATCCGGCAACGTGACCATCGGCGCGGCCGGCACCTACCGGTGGACGGCCACCTACAGCGGCGACGCCGACAACAACTCCGTCACCTCACCGTGCAGCGACGAACAGGTCACCGTCACGCCGCAGCGGCTGACCGGACGGGCCTACGGCCTGACCGCCTCCGCCTCCCTGGCCGGCATCCAACTGGTCAACATCGCCCCCGTTCCCGACACCGGCCACATCTCCACCACCTCGACCAGCACCACCTCGGTGCCCTGCACGGCCACCCTCAGCGGACTGATCAGTGCGCATGCCCTGTGCGCCAAGGTCGCGACCACCGAGTTCCCCGGCAAATCCGTGGCGACCGCCTCCATCGACGACACCACCATCGGGATCACCGGCATCCCGGTGATCACCGTCAAAACCGTCAACTCCAGCTCCACCACCACCTGCGCCGGATCCGCCGGGACCACCACGATCGCCTTCCTCAAGGTCGGCAGCACGGTGGTCATCGCAGAACCCACCACTATCCAGCCCAACACCGCGGTGGACGTCGGCGTCGTCAAGCTCGTCCTCAACGAGCAGATCCCGTTCTCCACCCCCGACAAGGGCCTGACCGTCAACGCGGTCCACGTCACCGTCGACGCCCTCGGCCTGGCCAGGACCAACGTCGTCCTCGCCTCTTCCGAGAGCGACATCGGCAACTGCCCATGACCCAGCCCACCTGAACCGATCCATCCCGAGGCCGGGCGGACAACCCAGATCCGCCCGGCCTCGGCCGATCACCGGGCGGCCGACTGCGGTTCGGTGACGGGTCCGGTGGTCCCGGTGTGTCCGGCCGTCGTGGAGGCGGGGTTCTTCGGGCCGCGCAGGGTGACGTAGACGAACAGAGCACCCATGACGGCGACGCCTGCCCACATGGCCTGCTGCCAGCCGTCGACGAAGGACTGCTGGGCGGCGTGGATCAGGTTCCCCGCGTACGAGCCGGCGCCGCCGGCCACCTCGACGGCGTTGGCGATGCCTTCCCGGGCCGTCCTGGCGGCCTCCGGAGGGATCCCGTCCAGCCTGTCGTCGATGGCACCGCGGTAGCCGGCGGACAGCAGCGCGCCGAGCAGGGCGACGCCGAGGGCGGTCCCGAATTCGCGGGTGACGTCGTTGAGTGCGGAGGCGACGCCCTGCTTCTCGCGCGGCAGGGAGCCGGTGATGGCCTCGGTGGAGGGCGTCATCGACAAGCCCATCCCGATGCCCATGGCGAGCATGCCGGGCAGGATGGTCAGGTAACCCCCGTCGACGGAGACGAAGACGGCCATGAGAGCCAGTCCGGCGCCGCCCAGCGCGACGCCCGCGGCCATGGTCGGACGGGAGCCGATGCGTACGGCCAGCTTGGGGGCGAGACCGGAGCTCGCCATCATCGTCACGGCCATGGGCATCAGAGCCAGCGTGGACAGCAGCCCCGACCAGCCGAGGACGGCCTGGAGGAACGGGAAGAGGACCACGGCTATGCCCGCCTGGACGCCGAAGACCACCAGCAGTGTGATCGAGCCACCGGCCAGACCACGCTCACGGAACAGGCGCACGTCCAGCAGCGAGGCGTCCCGGCGGCGTAGTTCCCAGGCCACGAAGCCGACGGCGGCGACGAGACCGGCGGCGAGGCCGACCAGAGTCGCGGGCGCGGTCCAACCACGCTCGGGACCCTCCTGCAGGGCGAAGATGAGCCCGGCGACCGCGACCATGGACACCAGTGCGCCGACGGAGTCGAAGCTGTGGGCGGACCTCTCACGGGAGTTGGGGACCGACTTCAGCGTCATGGCCAGGGCCACGACGACCAGGACCACGGGCAGGGCGAACAGCCAGCGCCAGTCGGCGACGTCGACCAGGAGCGCGGAGAGGAACATGCCCAGGACGCCGCCACCTCCGGCGACGCCGGTCCACACACCGATCGCTTTGCCGCGTTCCTCCTCAGGGAAGGTGGAGGTGATGACGGCGAGAGTGATGGGCATGACCATCGCGGCGCCGATTCCGCTCGCCGCGCGCGCGGCGAGCATCACCTCGGCCGTCGGCGCCAGGCCCGCCGCGACGCCCGCGATGCCGAAGACACTCAGACCGGCGACCAGCATGGGCTTGCGGCCCAGCCGGTCACCGATCGCGCCGAGCGGCAGCAGCAGCGCGGCCAGAGCCAGAGTGTAGATGTTGATGATCCACAAGATGGTGTTCTGCGAGGCGCCGAACTCGACGGCCAGGTGCGTCTGGGCGACGTTGAGTCCGGATACCGACGCGATGACGGCCATCAGCGCGATGGAGACGGCGATCAGAACGGTGCGCAGCCGACGCGCATCCAGTGCGACTCCGTCGCCCCCGTCAGCGGCCGCCACCTGTGCGGGCTGGTTCGTACTCATGTGTTCCTCTCTCACTTCCTGATGCGTGGCCCCGGGTAGCTTGGGGACCCGCTGCGCAGGACCCTAGGCCGCCATTGCTAAGTAGGCATAGGATGTTGCGCATGGAGCAAGAAACTGGGGACCTGGACAGCCTCGTACGCAAACGCCTCCGCGCCCTGCGGGTGGCGCAGGGCTGGTCCCTGGAAGAACTGGCCACCCGGGCCCATCTCAGCCAGTCCTCACTGAGCCGCATCGAGAACGGTCAGCGTCGCCTCGCCCTGGACCAGCTCGTCACCCTCGCCCGCGCCCTGGACACCACCCTCGACCAGCTCGTCGAGACCGCCGCCGACGACGTCGTCATCAGCCCGATGATCGACGGCGCCCACGGCCTGATGCGCTGGCCGGTGAAGGGCGACCCCGGCATCAGCGTCGTGCGCCAGCGCATGACCGAGCCACCGCCCGACAACCCCTCCCGCATGCGCGCCCACCCCGGCCGGGAATGGCTGGTCGTACTCTCCGGCACCGCGGTCCTCATGCTGGGCCACCGGCGTCTGCGTGTGGAGACCAACCAGGCCGCCGAGTTTCCCACGATGATTCCGCACGCCATCGGCGCCGAAGGCGGACCGTGTGAGATCATCGGGATCTTCGACCGCGACGCCCGCCGCGGCCACCAGCGCGACAACGGCGGTGATCGCGACACCCCCGGCAGCTGCGACTGAACTCGCCGCAGCCACCTCGGCCGCATCCTCGGCTTGACAGAACCGCGCCCCGAGGGTCAGGCGGGGGCGGGGCCGCGGGTTTCGCCCTGAGGGTCAGGCGGGGGCGGGGCCGCGGGTTTCGCGGAGGTGGCCGCCGGAGAGCTCCAGCCACCGCTCGATCCCGATCTCGGCGAGGAACCGCTCGTCGTGGCTGACCACCACGAACGCCCCCTCGTAGGCGGTGAGCGCACTCTCCAGCTGTGCCACGCTCACCAGGTCGAGGTTGTTGGTCGGCTCGTCGAGCAGCAGGAGCTGAGGGGCCGGCTCGGCGCACAGCACGCAGGCCAGCGTGGCGCGCAGCCGTTCGCCGCCCGACAGCACGCCCACCGGCAGGTGGGCCCGCGTCCCCCGGAACAGGAAGCGGGCCAGCAGGTTCATCCGCTCCGCCGGAGGCATGCCGGGGGCGTAGGCCGCCAGGTTCTCCGCGACCGTGCGGTCGAGGTCGAGCAGGTCGAGCCGCTGGGACAGGTAGGCGACCCGGCCGTCGGCCCGCCGCAGCGTGCCGCCGTCAGGTGCCAGGGCGCCGCCGACGATACGCAGCAGGGTGGACTTGCCCGCGCCGTTGGGGCCGGTCAGCGCGATGCGCTCGGGACCGCGGATGGTCAGGTCGAGACCCGGTCCGGCGAACAGGTCGCGGGCCCGCAGTCCTTCGCCGTGGAAGACCGTACGCCCGGCGGGCACGTTCGTGCCCGGCAACTCCAGTGTGATCCGCTGGTCGTCACGCAGCGCCCGCTCGGCCTCGTCGAGCCTGGCCCTGGCGTCGCCGACGCGGGCGGCGTGCATCTGGCCCGCCCGCCCGGCCGCCTCCTGCGCGCCGCGCTTCATGTTGCCGGCGACGATGCGCGGCAGGCCGGCGCTCTTGAGGTTGCGGGCGGCGTTGCCCGCCCGGCGCTCGGCGCGCTCGCGGGCCTGCTGCATCTCCCGCTTCTCCCGTTTGAGCTCCTGCTCGGCGCTGCGCACGGTCCGCTCGGCGGCCTCCTGCTCGGCCCGTACGGCCGCCTCGTACGCGGTGAAGTTGCCGCCGAAGAAGCGGATCTCGCCCTGCTCCAGTTCCGCGATGCGGTCCATGCGGTCGAGCAGGGCCCGGTCATGGCTGACCACGAGCAGGCAGCCGGTCCAGTCGCCGAGCACGTCGTAGAGCCTGCGCCGCGCCGCGAGGTCGAGGTTGTTGGTCGGCTCGTCGAGCAGCAGCACGTCGGGCCGCCGGAGAAGCTGGGCCGCCAGGCCGAGCGAGACGACCTGGCCGCCGCTCAGCGTGCCCAGCGTGCGGTCGAAGGCGAGGTCGCCGAGGCCGAGCCGGTCGAGCTGGGCGCGGGTGCGCTCCTCGATGTCCCAGTCGTTGCCGATCGCGGTGAAGTGCTCCTCGCTCGCGTCGCCCGACTCGATGGCGTCCAGGGCGGCGATCACCGGGGCGATGCCGAGCACCTCGGCCACGGTCAGGCCGGCGGTGAACGGCAGGTTCTGCGGCAGGTAGCCGACCTCGCCCTCGGCGGCGACGGTGCCGGCGGTCGGCCGGTGCTCGCCGGCGATCAGCTTGAGCAGCGTGCTCTTGCCGGCGCCGTTGGGGGCGACGAGCCCGGTACGGCCGCCGCCGACGGTGCAGGACAGGCCGGTGAAGACGGGCGTGCCGTCGGGCCAGGAGAAGGACAGGCCGGAGCAGACGATGAACGCGTCAGACATTGGAGAGACCTCGGTGTGTGACCCGGGCGTGCGGAGAGACCCGGTGAGACGGGGAATTGGAGAAACGACGACATGAGGCCACGCCGACAGCGGTCAGTCACACGCCTGCCGGGGCCGTCACCCTCCGGTATCACCCGGAGATGTCGTCGTCACCTGCCACGTCTGGTCTCCTCTTCCGATCACAAACCGTCCGCCACCCTACCAGGCTGAGCCCGACCTGCGCGAAGGTGGGCGAGGCCCATGTCCAGGGCGGCCTCCAGATGGGTGGTCTCGCCGGTGGACATCTGGATCAGCACGCCGCCCTGGATGCCCGCCAGCAGCGCGGCCGCCACGCGGTCCGGGTCCACGTCCGGCCCGATCTCCCCGGCGTCCCGCATGTGCCGTACTCCCGCCGCGATCTCGGCCTGCCAGCTCCGCATCAGCTCGGTGACGACCGCCTGGGCGCCGGGCGTACGGCTGCCGAGGTGGGAGGTGACGGAGTTGAGCGGGCACAGGCGGCCCTGCCGCCGATAACGGTCGACGACCTTGTCCCGCCACGCCTGCCAGGCGGGCCAGGAGGTGAGGTCGCCGAGCTGGGGCCGCTGGTCCTCCAGCACCCGGTCGGCCTCCAGCCGGGCCACCGCCAGCAGCAGCTCCTCCCGGCCGCCCGGGAAGTAGTGGAAGAGCTGGCTCTTGCTCGTCGCCGTGCCGGCCAGCACGTCGTCCAGGGTGGTGTCGGCCACGCCGTGCTCACGGATGAGCGCCGCCGCGCCCTCCAGGATGCGCTGCCGGGTCGCGGCCCCCTTGCGGGTCAGCGTGCGCATGATGCCTCCCTGAAGTTTTGGACTTGCTGGTCCATTTTATCTCGCGCAAGCTGACTGAACCGCGCGGTCCGACACTCGCCGTCCTTCCGAACGAAGGGGTTCCCCATGTCTCTCGACCACTACTACCTGCTCGGCCGTTCCGGGCTGCGGGTCAGCCGGCTCGCCCTGGGCACGATGAACTTCGGCACCGGCGGCTTCCACGCCGCGTACGGCAGGACCGAGGACGAGGCCCGCCCGATCTTCCGCCGCTATCTCGAAGCGGGCGGGAACTTCGTCGACACCGCGGACTTCTACACGGCCGGGGAGAGCGAGACCATACTCGGCGCACTCATCGCCGAGGCCGGGGTGCGCGACCGGGTGGTGCTCACCACCAAGTTCACCAACAGCGTCGACCCCGGAAACCCGAACGCGGGCGGCAACGGCCGCAAACACATGATCAGAGCGGTCGAGGCGTCGCTGCGCCGCCTGCGCACCGACTACATCGACCTGTTCCTGCTGCACACCTGGGACCGCGTCACGCCCGTCGAGGAGGTCCTGCGGACCTTCGACGACCTCACCAGGGCCGGGAAGATCCGGTACGCGGGCCTGTCGGACGTGCCCGGCTGGTACGCGGCGCGAGCGCAGACCCTGGCCGAGGCGCACTCCCTCGCGCCGATGGTCGGCCTGCAGCTCCCCTACTCGCTCGTCGACCGGACGATCGAGTTGGAGCACGTCGCCATGGGCCAGAGCCTCGGCCTCGGCATCACCGCGTGGAGCCCGCTCGGCGGCGGCTTCCTGACCGGGAAGTACCGGCCCGCGGACCGCGGCCTGGCCGGGGAGGGCAGGCTCGGCGGCGACGGCACACCCGGGCGCTCCTGGACCGACCGGGAGTGGCGGATTCTCGCGACACTCGAAGAGGTCGCCGGGAAACTCGGCGTGACGATGGCCCAGGTGGCGCTCAACTGGGTCGCCACCCAGCCCGGGATCGCGGCGGCCATCGTCGGCGCGAGCAGTGCCGCGCAGCTTGACGCCAACGTGGCCGCCCTCGGCTTCGAACTGCCGGCCGAGCTGCGCGCGAGGCTCGACGAGGCGAGTTCCGTGCCGCCCCCGTCGGTCTACCAGATGTTCACGCCGGGCTACCAGGGCTGGCTGGTCAGCCCCGGCGTCAAGGTCGGGGACAAGCCGGCCGGGTACGCCCCGGGCGTACGGAACTGGACGCCCGGCGGCGACGCCTGACACACGCCGTCCGCCGGACCCCGGATGACGCCGGCCGGATCAGCCCGTCCTGAGCAGGACGGGCTGCGTGTCGCCCGAACGGTCGCGCGGGCAGAAGCCGACCGTCCAGACGCCCTCGAAGAGATCGAGCCTGTTCTGCGCGATCACGATCACCGCGCAGTTGCCGTCGGTCGCGAGCAGGGGGCGCACCTCCGCCGCGTCCGCCACGTTGTCCAGGACCACCAGGGCCCGGCGCGAGCGGAACATGGCCCGGAGGGTCATCGTCTGGTCCACCAGGGTGCCGGGGTGCCGGCTGCCGACGCCGAACACCCGGGAGAGGGAGCTGACCAGCCCGGCCGGCCCGCGCGCGCCCCCCTCGGCGTTGACGTAGAACTGGCCGTCCGGGAAGTACTTCCGGAAACGGGCCGACGCCTGCACGATGACCGCGGCCTTGTCGACGCCCGAGCCGCCGACGAGTTGCACCACCCTCGGCCCGGACGACCCCACTTCGTCCCGGCCG
Organism: Microbispora triticiradicis; assembly: GCF_005864065.1. NCBI lineage: Bacteria > Bacillati > Actinomycetota > Actinomycetes > Streptosporangiales > Streptosporangiaceae > Microbispora > Microbispora triticiradicis. The sequence goes on from NZ_VANP01000012.1 coordinate 38,142, forward strand.
CGCTGGCGGGTCGGCTGCTCGACCAGGACCTGGTACATCCACTCGATCAGCTCTGCCGTGGCGGGCTGTGACACACCCTTCGGCGGGCACTCCCCGACGGGAGGGGTCCCGACGGCGATGTGCGGGCGCGCCGGCGCGGCCGGAGCGCCGCCGGCCTGCCGCCGGGCCACCTGCCGGAACCTCTCCGACGCGTCGGCCTCCAGCATCAGGGCCTCCGCCAGGAGGCTGACCGACTTGCGGTGAGGTCTCTTCGTCCGCCCCCGTTCCAGGTCGGAGATCGCGCGGACACTGACCCCCGACCGCTCCGCCAGCTCCTCCTGAGTCAGGCAGGCTTCCTCTCGCAGTGCTCGCAGCAGCGCCGCGAGCTCGTTATGGCTCTCCAAGTCGTCAAGTAACCCCATTCCACAGCCACCTTTCCCCCGGTGCTGATCCACAGCCAGAAACTCCCCGCACAGAGTTTTAGTTGAGATTTCACACATCAACTAGAAAACTCGCGTTTCCCCAACAGTACACAGCCGATCTTGTAGGAGTCAATTGCGACTGTCGGGAATTGGAGCGGCGCGGCCGGGCGCGGCCGTCCCGCATTGGACCGTTTTAAATGCCGGTCATTGCGGCGGGGGAACTGGCGAGGCCCGACCGCCGGTAGGGCGGGAACGCCGTACCGGCGGGCGGACGCGGGGCCGTCAAATCACCGTGGGCGGTCCTGCTCCGCCTTCCGCTTGAGCGCGTCCAGCATTTTGCCGATCCCCTTCCGCGCATTCTTGTTCAGAATGGCCTCCGGCATTGCCCATTTGATGCCCAATTCCTGCGAGACGCTCACCTCGCTCTTTCCCCCGCCGTCCCCCGTGACGGTGCAACTGAAATCGAATCGGGTCATCACCTCGCTGCCGACGAGGTGGTATTCGAAACAGCCGTCCGCCGGATACTCATAACGGAGGGAATGCGTCGCCCGCAGCCCCATGGCCTTGGCGTGCCAGGTGGCCTGCCGGGGACGTCCCCGCTCGTCGGTGTCCTCGATGTCGACCCGCTCGACGCCGGGCTGCCAGGAGGGGTAGTCGGCGAGGTCCAGCAGTATGGCGAGGACCGCCTCCGGGTCGGCGTCGATGATGATTGATCCGGTCACCACGCTCATGGGTGAAGCCTCCGTTTCGTCCTGCGCGCCCGGCGGGCGACCCCGCGGATCGCCCGCCGATTCCTGAGATCAATTGCCGCCGGTCCGGACCGCGGACGGGCCGGGGAGGTAATCCCCGATGCGGCCCCCCGGGTCCGCGGCGACGGCCGCCAGAATCCGTACGTACGCCGCGAGCCAGCGGGCGGGGGCGCCCTCGGGGAAGTAGCCGGACAGGTGGTTGAGGGAGATCTGCATGAAGTCTCCCGAGATCGCGCTCTCGACCCGGAGCGGGTGGTCCGTCTGGGCCAGGACCTGGGCCGGCATCGCCCCGAGGACCGACATGAACCGCAGCAGGTTCTCGGTCAGCTTCGGCAGGTTCTCGCTGACGAGGTAGCTCTCGAAGAGCGGTTCCCCGGTGGGCGCGCCGGTGATCCCGTACAGCGCCGCGGGCGGCACGTACTCGTGGTCGGTGATCGCGGAGATCTTCTCCTGCATCTCCGCCAGCCACGGCAGCATCGGCGCGCCGGGGTCCACCCTGGCCACCAGGGGGAGGATGTTGAACATCAGCCCGGTCGCCCGGTCCACCTCGACCGACGTGCTGCCCCGCCCGGAGAAGACCGCGCCGCACACCACGTCCCGCGAGCCGGTGATGGCGCTGAGCATGACGGCCCACGCGCCGTGCAGCACGCTGTTGATGCTGAATCCGTGTGCCCTGGACAGTTCCAGGAGCCCGTTCGCCACCTCCGGCGGGACCGTCACGCTCTCCTGCAGCAGCGGCGTCACGTGGTCGGCCGGCCGTTCCGCGGCCGGCAGGGTGATGGAAGGCACCCCGGACGGCCCCGCGGATGGCAGGGCCCCGAGCTCACGCCGCCAGAACGCCTCCGCCTCCGTCATGTCCCGACGGCTCTGCTCGACGCAGAAGTCGCCGTACGTCGAGGTGAAGGGCTCGTCCACCGGCTCGCCGCCCGCCCGGTACGCCTCGTAGGCGGCGAGGAGGACCGGCATCATGATCTGGTAGCTCCAGCCGTCCTGGGCGGCCATGCAGAAGAAGTGGTCGTAGTCGTAGACGTCGTCCTCGATGCGGAACAGGAGCAGCCGCACCTGCGGCGGCGGGCCGGTGAACCCGCGGCGCCGCGCCGCCTCGAGGTGGGCGTGCCGCCGCCGCTCCTGCTCGACGGGCCGCAGGCCCCGGAGGTCGTGCGTCTCGATCCGCAGCCGCACGTCCCGCCGGACCACCTGGACCCACTCGCCGGCCTCGTCCTGGACGTAGGCCGAGCGCAGGTTGGGGAACCGGTCGACGGTGTGCTGCCAGGCCCGCTCCAGCGCGACCGGGTCGAAGTCCTGGCCGGAGAGGCGGAAGGACTGCTGCGTGACGTAGACGCCGGATCCCGGACGCTGCCGGATCCGGTCGAGCATGTACCGCTGCATGCCGGTCACCGGGTAGGCGTCCTCGGCGCCGGGGTGGCGCGACCGCGCCCACTCCAGCACCCGCTGGTCCCGCTGGCCGGCGCTCGCGACGTCAACCCGGCCGCGGGACTCGGCCAGGGCCGCCAGGTCGGCGATGGTGTGGCTCTGGAAGACGTCCTGCGGGCTGAGCGCCAGGCCGATGGCCTTGGCCCGGCTGACCATCTGGATGCCGAGCAGCGAGTCGCCGCCCATCGCGAAGAAGCCCCGGTCGACGCTCACCTCGTGAACCCCGAGCACCTCCTTCCAGATGTCCGCGATCCGCCGCTCCGTCTCGGTGCGGGGGGCGACGACGCCCTGCTCCGGCTCGACGCCCAGCTCCGGCGGCGGCAGCGCGTCGCGGTCGAGCTTTCCATTGGCGCTGACCGGGAACTCGGAGATGGCGACGACGGCCGAGGGCACCATGAAGTCCGGCACCTTCTCCCGCAGGAAGCTCCCGGCCTCGCCGCTCAGCCAGCGGCTGAGCGCGGCGAGCCGCGGGTTGTTCACGTACTGCCCGGCCGGACGCCCCGGTTCGGCCGGGTCCGTCCAGTCGACGAGGTGGCCGGCTTCCGGGCGGTGCAGCGTCACCCGGTAGGCGCCGTCGGCCGCCCCGCCCATCCACGCGACGTTCACCTCGTAGCCGAGCTCCTCGCCCAGCCGCCACCAGACCTCGGGCTCGACGCCGGAAGGGGCCTCCGTACGGGGCAGCCGGTCGACGGGGGCGTCCGCCGACGCGCCGTCGATCGCGGCGAGGAGGGCGTTGACCGAGGCGACCCGGGCGTTGGGCACGCCGTCGACCCGCAGCACGTCCGGCCGGCGGCCGGTGAGCAGCCCGCGGACCTCGTCCACCGACGTCCAGGGGACGGTCTCCGGAGGCGGCTGGGCGCCGGCCGGCTCTCCGACGTGGACGGCGACGTCGTAGCGGTACCGGGTCAGCTCGTTGTGGTGGTCGCCGCGCTTGAGCATCATCTCCACCCGGCTGATGGCCGGGACCTCCTCGCGGAGCGCGCTGAAGTACTCCGGCGCGAGCAGCAGCTCACGCTCGTACGCCCCCCGCCGGCGGATGCGCTCGCGCAGGCGTCCGGCCGTGAGCCCCGGCTCGGTCCGCGCCAGCTCCATCTCCGCGTGGAGGGCCGGGAGCATCGGCAGGCTGCGCAGGTCGCCGAGGAAGAGCGCGCCGCCGGGCCGCAGGCACGCCAGCGCCCTGTCGACCACCTCCCGGAGGTGTCCCGGGCTGTCGAAGTACTGGACGACCGAGTTGATCACCACGGCGTCGAAGCGCTCGCCGTCCAGGCCGGTGAAGTCCTGGGCCTCCCGCTCGAACAGCCGGACGTCCACCGTGTCCGGCAGATCGGGCACCAGGCGCTCCCGCACGTAGTCGAGGGCCTTGCCGGACAGGTCCGTCGCCCAGTACGCCGTCGTGTGCGGGGCGACCCGGGCGAGCAGCATGCCGGTGCCGCAGCCGATCTCCAGCACGCGCCGGGGCCGCAGGGCCAGGATGCGCTCCACCGTTGAGTCGCGCCAGACCCGCATCTCGTCGTCCGGCAGCCGCTCGCTGGTGTAGCTGCTGTCCCAGCCGATGGTGTTGAAGTCGGCCGCGCCGGCGGCCTCCCGCTGGTAGCTCTGGTCGAACAGGTCCCGCCAGGCCGCCACGGCCGACGGCGCGGCGGAGTCGACCGTGCCGTCCTCGAAGCCGTCCTCGGGGACCACGTACGCGACGAGCTGCTTGCTCTCGGCGTCGTGCGGGAGGTCGCGGGCCACGACCAGGACGTCGCGCACGGCGGGATGCTCGGCCAGGGCCGCCTCGATCTCCCCCGGCTCGATGCGCATCCCCCGCACCTTCACCTGGAAGTCGGTGCGGCCGAGGAACTCCATCGTCCCGTCGGGCCGGAACCGCGCGAGGTCGCCGGTGCGGTAGAGCCGGGCGCCGGGCTCGGAGCGGAAGGGGTCCGGCAGGAAACGCTGCTCGGTCAGCTCGGGCCGGCGGTAGTAGCCGCGGCCCACCCCGACGCCGCCGATGTACGCCTCGCCGGGCGTGCCGAACGGCACCGGCCGCATGTTCCGGTCGAGGACGTACACCTGGGTGTTGGCGATCGGCGTGCCGATCGACACCACGGATGTCTCGGGGTCACGCGGGCACTCCCAGCAGGTGCTGTCCACCGAGCACTCGGTGGCTCCCCACAGGTTGTACAGGGTCGCGGCGGGCAGGCGTTCGTACAGGGAGCGGATCGAGGCGAGGGGCAGCGCCTCGCCGCTGGCGATGACCCGGGTGACGGACCGGCAGTCCTCGATTCCGGGGTGCTGGAGGAAGATCCGCAGCATCGAGGGCACGAAGTGCAGCGTGGTGATCCCGTGCTCCCGGATCGTTTCGGCGAGGTACTCGGGGTCCTTGTGCCCCTCGGGACGGGCGATCACCATCCGCGCGCCGATCATGAGAGGCCAGAAGAACTCCCACACCGACACGTCGAAGCTGAACGGCGTCTTCTGCAGGACCAGGTCGTCGGGGGTGAGCCGGAAGTAGTCCTGCTGCCAGTGCAGCCGGTTGACCACCCCGCGATGCGTGATCATGGCGGCCTTGGGCCGCCCGGTGGAGCCCGACGTGTAGATCATGTACGCCAGGTCGTCCAGCCCCGCGATGTTCTCCGGACGGGAGCCGGGCTCGGCGTCGAACTCCCCGGCCCGATCGAGCGGGACCACCACCGCGCCGTGCTCCGGCAGGCCGTCCACCAGCCGCTGCTGCGTGAGCAGGATCGCCGGTTCCGCGTCGGCGAGCATGAAGGCCACGCGCTCGCGCGGGTACGTCGGGTCGATCGGCACGTACGCGCCGCCCGCCTTGAGGATCGCCAGCAGGCCGACCACCATCTCCAGGGAGCGTTCGGCGCAGATGCCGACCGGCTGGTCGGGGCGCACTCCCATGCTCCGCAGCCGGTGCGCCACCCGGTTCGCGCGGCGGTCGAGTTCGGCGTACGTGAGGTGCTCGCCCTCGAAGGTCAGCGCGATCGCGTCCGGCCGCTCGTCGGCGGTCTCCTCGATCAGCGTGTGCAGGCACCGGACGCGCTCGCCGGGGTAGACGCGCTCGGTGTCGTTCCAGTCGAGGAGGATCTCCCGCTCGGCCGAGGCCGGCAGCACGGGCAGTTCGGACACCCGCAGGTCGAGCCGGTCGGCGAACTCGTCCAGGAGCACCTGGTAGCCGGCGAGGAACCGCTCGATCGTGTCGTGGTCGAAGATCTCGCTGTTGTACTCGGCGTCGACCAGCAGCGTGTCGGACATCTCGGTCACCGACACCTCCAGGTCGAACTTGCTGGTGTCGTTGTGCACCTCGACGATGTCCGCCAGGTCGTCCCGCCCCGCGCCGGCCCGGTGCCGCTTCATGTCGAAGACGACCTGGAACAGCGCGTTCGCGGTGAGTCCCCGGTTCGGGGCGAGCTCGGCGACCACCGCGTCGTACGGGACGTCCTGGTGGTCGTAGCCGTGCCTGACCGTCTCGCCGACCCGGTCGACCAGCTCCGCGACGGTGGGGTCGTCGCCGACGTGGGTCTTGAGCACGACCATGTTGACGAAGAACCCGATGAGCTCCTGCACCGCGTCGTCGTTCCGGTTGGCCATCGCGGTCCCGATCACCACGTCGCCCGTGTTCCCGGTGTCGCCGGCGTACCGGTAGAGCGTGGCCTTGAGCGCGGCCAGCATGGTCGTGAAGAGGGTGACGCCGCGCTCGCCGCTGAGCGACCGCAGCCTGCCGGTCAGCTCCGCGCCGAGCTCGAAGCTCATGCTGCCGCCGCGGAAGCGCTGGGCGGCCGGCCGGGGCCGGTCCGGCAGCAGCTCGACTCCGGTGGGATCACCGCCGAGCGCCCGCCGCCAGCTCTCCAGCCGGGCGGCCAGCCCCTCGCCCGCGAAGCGCTCGCGCTCCCAGAGGGCGTAGTCGGCGTACTGCACCGCGAGCTCCGGCAGCTCCGGGTCGCGGCCGCTCACGTAGGCCTCGTAGGCCGCGGTCAGCTCCGTCCCGAACACCCCGCCCGACCACACGTCGGCCACGATGTGGTGCATGCCGAGCAGCATCCGGTGGTCGAGCGGCCCGAACCGGAACAGCGTCACCCGCAGCAGCGGCGCCTCGGCGAGGTCGTAGGGCCGCCGCGCCACCTCGCCGGCGATCCGCGCGTACTCCGCCTCCGGATCCGCGGACGCCGTCAGGTCGACGAGCGGCACGCTGATCGTCAGCTCCGGCAGGATCTCCTGCCGGGCCTTCCCGCCGGGGCTGGGGAACCGGGTGCGCAGGATCTCGTGCCGCCTGACGACCTCGTTGACGGCCTTCTCCATCGCCTCCGGCAGCAGCTCCCCGCTCACCCCGACCGACAGCGTCAGGTTGTACGCGGCGCTGTCCGGCACGAGCTGCTCCAGCGACCACAGGCGCTGCTGCGCGTACGACAGCGGGATCGGGTGGTCCGCCGCTGCTCCCCGGCGGCGGTCGGCCGCGATCCGCAGCAGGCCGGGGCCGTCCTCCGCCCCGGCGGCTCCCGTGGTGGCGGCGAGCTCGGCGAGGACGAACCGGGCGAGGGCGACCGGGGTGGGGTGGTCGAACGCCATGCTCACCGGCAGGACCAGCCCGGTCGCCCGGTTCAGCCGGTTGCGCAGCTCCAGGGCGGTCAGCGAGTCGAAGCCCAGGCGCAGGAGGTCGGCGTCGGCGGGGATCTCCTCGGTCGAGTGGTGCCCGAGCACGCCGGCGATCGCGCCGACGACCAGTTCGAGCGCGACCCGCTCCCGCTTGTCGCCCGTCGTGGACAGCAGCCGTTCGCGGACGTCGTCGTGGTCGTCCTCGTCGCTCGGCAGCGCCGCGAGCAGCTCGCTCTCCCCGCCGCCCGGCGTGCCGGTGTTCAGCCAGAACCGCCGGCGCTGGAAGGCGTACGTCGGCAGGTCGGCGGCTCCCCCGGCTCCCCCGGGTTCCTGGGGGAAGGCCACCCGCCAGTCGACCGCGACTCCGCCGCAGTACGCCGCGCCCAGCGACGCGAGCAGCTGGCTCCGGTCGCCGTGGCCGCGGCGCAGCGTCCCGGCCACGCAGAACGGCCGGCCGCCGGCCTCCAGCGCCTGCTGCAGGTCGGGCACCAGGACCGAGTGCGCGCTGATCTCAAGGAAGCAGTCGAAGCCCTGCGCCGCGAGCGCCTCGACGGCGGGGGCGAACAGGACCTGCTCCCGCAGGGCCCGGAACCAGTAGCCGGCGTCCATCCGCGCGGTGTCGGCCCAGTCTCCGGTCAGGGTCGAGAACAGCGGGACGGCGGACCGCCTCGGTCGTACGGGGGTGAGGTCCGCGAGCAGTTCGTCCCTGAGCGCGTCCATCTGCGGCGAGTGGGAGGCGTAGGTGACCGACGTCCGGCGGGCGCGCAGTCCGTCGGCCTCGCAGCGGGCGAGCAGTTCGCCGACGGCGTCGCCGTCCCCGGACACGACGGTGGACGCCGGGCCGTTGACGGCGGCGACGACCAGCCGGCCCTCCCAGGGCCCGATGAGGTCGCGGACCGCGTCACCGGCGGCCGACACCACCGCCATCGCGCCGCGCCCGGTCATGCTCCGGGCGATCGCGCGGCTGCGCAGCACCACGACGCGCACCGCGTCCTCCAGACTGAGGGCGCCCGCGACGTACGCGGCGGCGATCTCGCCCTGGCTGTGCCCGAGCACCGCGGCCGGTTCGACGCCGTAGGCGCGCCAGACCGCCGCCAGCGACACCATGACGGCGAAGACCACGGGCTGGACGACGTCCTCGCCCTCCAGCGCGGGCGCCCCGGGAGCGCCGCGCAGCACGTCGAGCAGCGACCATTCGACGTGTTCGCGGAGCGCCGCGTCGCAGGCGGACATCTCCGCCGTGAAGGCGGGCTCGGTGTCCAGCAGATCGGCGCCCATCCCCGCCCAGTGGGAGCCGTGCCCCGGGAACACGAACACGGTGCGGCCGGTGGCGCGTGCCGCGCCCCGCACCACTCCGGCGGCGTCGGCGCCGGCGGCCACCGCCGCCAGGCCGTCGAGGAACTCCTCACGGCCGCGTCCGACCAAGACGGCCCGGTGCTCGAAGGCCGACCGCGTGGTGAGGGCCCGGCCCACGTCGTACGGCCGGACGTCCGGACGGGACTCCGCGAACGCCGCCAGCGTGGCCGCCTGCGCCCGCAGCGCGGCGGCGGACCGGCCCGACACCACCCAGGGCAGCGGCCCGTCCGGCGCGGGGACGGGCTCGTCCGCGGCGGCCGGCTCGGGCGGCTCCTCCACGATGATGTGCGCGTTGGTCCCGCTCAGGCCGAACGACGACACCGCGGCCCGGCGCGGGCGGCCGGTGCGCGGCCACGGCCGGGTCTCGGTCACGAGCTCCACGGCCCCGGTCGTCCAGTCGACCTGCGGGGTGGGCGCGTCCACGTGCAGGGTGCCCGGCACCAGGCCGTGCCGCAGCGCCAGCACCATCTTGATCAGGCCGGCGACGCCGGCCGCGGCCTGGGTGTGGCCGATGTTGGACTTCAGCGCGCCGAGCAGCAGGGGCTGGTCCGCCGGCCGTTCCTGGCCGTACGTCGCGAGCAGCGCCTGCGCCTCGATCGGGTCGCCCAGCCTGGTGCCGGTGCCGTGCGCCTCCACGACGTCGATCTCGGCGGCGGACAGTCCCGCGTTCTCCAGCGCCTGGTGGATCAGCCGCTGCTGCGACGGGCCGTTGGGGGCCGTGAGGCGGCTGCTCGCGCCGTCCTGGTTGACCGCCGAGCCGCGCAGCACCGCGAGGACCCGGTGCCCCAGCCGCTGGGCGTCGGCGAGCCGCTCCACCGCGACCACGACGGCGCCCTCGGACCAGCCGGAGCCGTCCGCCGCCGCCGAGAAGGGCTTGCACCGGCCGTCGGGGGCGGCCACCCGCTGCTGCGAGAACTGGACGAAGGAGAAGGAGCCGGCCATCACCGTGGCGCCGCCGACCAGGGCCAGCGAGCACTCTCCCTGGCGCAGCGCCGTCATGGCCGAGTGCAGGGCCACCAGCGACGACGAGCACGCGGTGTCCACGGTCATCGCCGGGCCCTCAAGCCCGAAGGTGTAGGAGATCCGGCCCGAGACCATGCTGCCGGAGCTCGTGTTGCCCACGTAGTCGTGGTACATCAGCCCCATGAAGACGCCGGAGCGGCTGCCCGCGAGCGACTTCGGGTCGATCCCGGCGTTCTCCAGCGCCTCCCAGGAACACTCCAGCAGCAACCGCTGCTGGGGGTCGGTCGCCAGGGCCTCGCGGGGCGAGATGCCGAAGAAGGCCGCGTCGAAGTCCGCCGCGTCGTAGAGGAACCCGCCCTCCCGGACGTACGAGCTGCCCGGGTGGTCCGGATCGGGGTGATAGAGCGTCTCCATGTCCCAGCCACGGTCCTCGGGGAACCGCCCGATGGCGTCCTCGCCGTCGGTGACCAGGCGCCACAGGTCCGCTGGGGTGCGGACGCCGCCGGGCAGCCTGCACGCCATCCCGACCACCGCCAGCGGCTCCCGGGATGCCGCGGCGAGCTGCCGGTTGCGCATCCGAAGCCGTTCGTTCTCCAGCAGAGAGGTCCTCAGCGCCTCGACGACCGAGGCGGAAGATGTGTCCACCACTGCGTGTACCCTCCGTGAGTTCGTGTGGGCGGGCGCCGTACGTCAGCGGCCGTTGAACTGCTGGTCGAGCAGGGCGAAGAGCTCGTCCGGGCTCGCGGACTCCAGCCGGGCGGCCGGTTCCGCGGGCGGGGCGGCCCATTCGCGTAGCAGACCGCCCAGCCGGGTCGCCAGGTGTCCGCGTGCGGTGTCGTCCAGCGGGTGCGCGGCCACAACCTGGCGCAGGTGTTCGACGGCGGCGTTCACCGCGTCCTCGCCGTTGCCGTCCGGCGTCGTGCCGGCGCCCGGGCCCGTGCCCGGAGTCGCGTCCAGCGCCAGTTCGGACAGCAGGTGCGCCGCGAGCGCGGCGGGGGTCGGGTAGTCGAAGACCAGGGTCGCCGGCAGGCGCAGGCCGGTCACCTCGGCCAGCCGGTTGCGCAGCTCGACGACCGTGAGCGAGTCGAAGCCGAGCTCCTTGAACGCGCCGTCGGCGTCGATGGCCCCGGCGGCGGACTCGGGGTGGCCCAGCACCAGGGCCGCCTTGACGCGGATCAGGTCGACGAGCCTGCCCGGCCGGTCCGCCTCGGGCAGAGCGGCCAGCTCGCGGCGCCAGGACGCGGAGTCGGGCGTGCCGTGTTCCCGGGTGCCCTGTCCCCGGGTGCCCTGTCCCCGGGTGCCCTGCGCCTGCCTCGGCTCCCGGACAGGCGTACGCACGAGCGAGCGCAGGACGGGCGGCAGCTGACCCGCCCGGGCGATGGAGCGCAGCGCCGGGAAGTCGACGCGGGCCGGCACCACGCAGGCGGTTCCGGCTGTGCCCGCGGCTGTGCTCGCGGCTGTGCTCGCGGCGTCGAACAGCGCCAGGGCCTCCTCCGACGACATCGCGACGACTCCCGCGGCGGCGAGCCGCCTGAGCTCGGTCTCGTCCAGCGCGCTGGTCATGCCGCTGGGCTGCGCCCACTGGCCCCAGGCGAGGGACAGCCCCGGCAGGCCGAGGCCCCGGCGATACTCGGCGAAGGCGTCGAGGAAGGCGTTGGCGGCGGCGTAGTTCGCCTGCCCGGCCCCGCCGAGAACGCCGGACACCGACGAGAACGACACGAATTCGTGCAGCTCGTGGCCGAGGGTCAGCTCGTGCAGGTTGACCACCGCGTCGACCTTGGGCCGCAGCACCCGGTCCAGGCGCTCCGGCGTCAGCGCCGAGACGACGCAGTCGTCGGTGCGGCCCGCCGCGTGGATCACCGTCGTGAGCGGGTGCTCGGCGGGGATGCCGGCCAGCACGTCCGCGAGCGCCGCGCGGTCGGCCGCGTCGCACCGGGCCACGGTCACGTCCGCCCCGAGGGCGGTCAGCTCCTCGACGAGCCGGTCCGCGCCCGGCGTGTCGCCGCCTCTGCGGCCCAGCAGCAGGAGCCGCCTCGCTCCCCGCGCGGTGACCAGGTGCCGGGCCAGCAGGCCGCCCAGCGTGCCGAGCCCTCCGGTGATCAGTACGGTTCCCTCGGCGGGCCCGGCCGGCCGGCCCGCCGCCGCGTCCGACCGGACGTCGGCCTGAACATCGACCCGGACGTCGGCCTGGGCGTCTGAGCGGACGTCCGCCCGGATGTCGGCCCGGACGAGCCGGCCCACGCGGATCACGCCCTCCCGGATCACCACCTGTGGTTCGCCGGACGCCAGCGCGGTGGGCAGCGCGTCGGCGGACCGGGCCGTCCGGTCCATGTCCACCAGCGTGAGCCTGCCGGGGTGCTCGGACTGGGCCGACCGGATCAGGCCCCAGACCGACGCGGCGGCCAGGTCCGGGAGGGCGCCGCCCTCCGGCGCCACCGCGTCGCGGGTCAGGATGACCAGCCGGGAGGCGGCGAACCGCTCGTCGGCCAGCCAGCGCCGGACCAGGGCGAGCACCTCGCCGAGGGACGACCGGACCGCTCCGGCGACGCCCCCGGGAGCACCCGGAGCGGGCTCGGGAAGCGGCACCACGACGTACTCCGGCACGGAAGCACCGAACTCCGGCAACCCGTTGAGCGCATCCGCCAGCCCACCGGCCGCTGAGCCGGTCCGAGCATCCGCCAGAGCGTCGCCCAGCCCGCCGCCTGATGCGTCCGCCGCCGCACTGCTTGCTCCGTCGGCCGCCACCCGGGCCGAGGCGGCGGCCATTGGGCCGGACGGCGTCGCCGGGTGCGGGTAGTGGTGCGCCGCCCAGGGGGCGGGTTCGCCGCCGAGCACCGCGCACCGCTCCGCCCGTACGCGCTGGGCGGGCAGCGGCTGGAGGGCCGGCCAGTCGAGGCGGAAGAGCGAGTCGCGGTGAGGGGCCCGCGCCGCCTGCAGCTGTTCGGCCGTGATCGGGCGGGTCACCAGGGACTCGACGGTCAGGACGGGCTCGCCGGTCTCGTCGGCGGCGAGCATCGCCACGCTCTGGTCACCCGTACGGGAGAAACGGACCCGCAGGGTGCCGGACCCGGCGGCGTGCACCGCGACGCCGTGCCAGGCGAACGGCACCCGCAGTTCCCCGGCCTGTTCTCCGGCCCTGTCCCCGGCCTGTTCCCCTGTCGCCATCTGGCCGGCCGGCATCGCGTGCAGCGCGGCGTCGAACAGCGCGGGGTGGACGCCGTACCCCTGCGGGGCGGCCTGGGCGGCCTCGGGCAGCGTCACCTCGGCGAACAGGACCTCGCCGCGCCGCCACACGCCGCGCAGCCCCCGGAAGGCGGGGCCGTAGTGGAACCCGCCTTCGTCCAGACGGTCGTACACCCCGGTGACGTCGACCGCCGAGGAGCCCGGCGGAGGCCAGGAGCCCCGAAGGTCGTCCCACTCCGGCGCGTCCGGGTCGCCGGGCGCACCTGCCAGCAGGGCGCCTTCCGCATGCCGGGTCCACGGCCCGTCGACGGCGGCGTCACCGGTCTCGTCGCCGGCGGGCCGCGAGTGCAGGGCCAGGGACCGCCGGCCTGTGCCGTCGTCGGGTCCCACGACCATCTGCACGGTCAGGTCCCCTTCGGCGGGGACGACGACGGGCGCGTGCAGGGTCAGTTCCTCGACGCCGCCGAGCCCGGCGCGGGCCGCCGCGTGCGCGGCCAGTTCGACCAGCGCCGTACCTGGCAGCAGGACGGTGCCGGCCACCGCGTGGTCGGGGATCCAGTCGTGGAGGGCGGGTGAGACACGCCCGACGAACACCTCGCCCCCGTCACCCCCGTCGCCCGCGAGGTCGACGGCGGCGTCGAGCAGCGGGTGGCCGGGCTCGGACAGGCCGAGCCCCGCGGCGTCCCCTTCCCTCCGGGCAGGAGCGTCGACCCAGTACCTGCCGTGCTGGAAGGGATAGGTCGGCAGCGACACGCGCCTGGCCGTGGTCCCGGCGTAGAGGGCGGTCCAGTCGACGGTGGCGCCGTGGGTGTACGCCTCGGCCGCCGACGTCACAAACCGAGCGAAACCGCCATCACCCCGGCGCAACGAACCGACCACCCCCGCCTCGACACCCGCCTCCTCGACAACCCCCCGCAACCCCAACCCCAGCACCGGATGCGCCCCACACTCCACGAACAACCGGTAACCATCACCCAGCAACGACCCCACCGCACCCGCGAAATCCACCGGCCGCCGCAAATTCTCAAACCAATAGCCCCCACCCAACTCCTCCCCACCCACCAACCCCCCGGTCACCGTCGAATACACCCCCACCCCACACGCACGCGGCTCCACAAAGGCCAAAGCCTCGGCCACGTCCTCCCGCACCGCCTCCACCTGCGGCGAATGCGACGCATACTCAATCGCCACCCGCGACACCCGCACCCCCACCCCCTCACACCACGCGGTCAACTCCCCCAGCGCCTCCAACTCCCCCGACACCGCACACGACCGCGGCCCGTTCACCGCAGCCACCACCAACCGCCCACCCCACCGCCCCACCAAAACCTCGGCCTCCCCCGCCGAGCACCCCACCGACACCATCCCCCCACGACCCGCCAACACCCGCCGGATCGGACCACCCCGTGCCACCACCAACCGCGCCGCATCCCCCAAACTCAACGCACCCGCCACACACGCCGCCGCGATCTCCCCCTGCGAATGCCCCACCACCGCCGACGGCACCACCCCCACCGACCGCCACACCTCCGCCAGCGACACCATCACCGAGAACAACGCCGCCTGCACCACCTCGTCCCGCTCCAACAAGCCCCCCACACCCCCACCCGCACCCTCGCCGGGGCCACTACCGGGACCGCTGCGCAGCACCTCAAGCAACGGGAAATCCACCAACGGCTCGAACGCCGCCACACACTCCCCCACCCGCGCCGAAAACACCGGCGACTCCACCAGCAACCGCGCCGCCATCCCCACCCACTGCTGCCCCTGACCCGGGAACACGAAGACCGGGCCGCCCTCGGCCACCCGGCCGCGTACGACGCCGGGCGCCTGCCTGCCTTCCGCCAGTGCCGCGAGGCCGTCGGCCATTCCGGCGCGATCCGGCCCGAGCACCACCGCGCGGTGCTCCAGCGCCGACCGGGTCGTCGCCAGGGACCACCCGACGTCGGCGGCGGACGCGTCCGACCCAGCCAGGAAGGCGCGCAGCCGGTCGGCCTGCCCGCGCAGGGCGCGCTCGTCGTGCGCGGTGACGGGCCAGGCGAACATCTCCGGCGTCCCCGGCCCGGTCACGGTGAGCGCCTCCCGGGACGGCTCTCCGGGCAGCTCCCCGGACCGTTCGCCGGACAGCTCGTCGGCCTGTTCCAGGATGACGTGGGCGTTGGTGCCGCTGATGCCGAACGACGACACCGCCCCGCGCCTCGGCCGGTCGGTCCCCGGCCACTCGACCGGCTCGGTCAGCAGCGACACCGCACCCGCCGACCAGTCCACCCGCGAGCTGGGCGTACGGACGTGAAGGGTCCTGGGCAGCACGCCGTGCCGGATGGCCTCCACCGTCTTGATCACCCCGGCGACGCCCGCGGCGGCCTGGGTGTGGCCGATGTTCGACTTCACCGAGCCGAGGAACAGCGGGCGCTCGCGGTCCTGCCCGTACGCCGCCATCAGGGCCTGGGCTTCGATGGGGTCGCCGAGACGGGTACCCGTCCCGTGCGCCTCCACCATGTCCACGTCCGACGGCGCCAGCCCGGCGTCCGCCAGCGCCGCGCGGATCAGCCGCTGCTGGGCCAGGCCGTTCGGGGCGGTGAGGCCGTTGGAGGCGCCGTCCTGGTTCAGGGCGGTGCCCCTGATCACCGCGAGCACCCGGTGGCCGTTGCGCCGGGCGTCCGACAGCCGTTCCAGCAGCACCAGCCCCACGCCCTCGGCCCCCGAGGTGCCGTCGGCGTCGTCGCTGAAGGGCTTGCTGCGCCCGTCCGGCGCGAGCGCGCGCTGCCTGCTGTACTCCACGAAGAGGACGGGGGTCGACATCACCGTCACGCCGCCCGCGAGCGCCATCGCGCACTCTCCCCGGCGGAGTGCCTGGACCGCGAGGTGGATCGCCACGAGCGAGGAGGAGCAGGCGGTGTCCAGGGTGATGGCGGGCCCCTCCAGACCGAAGGTGTAGGCCACCCTGCCGGACGCGAGGCTGCCGGCGCTCCCGTTGCCCAAGTGCCCCTCCACCTCCTTGGGCACGGGCCGCACCCGGACGGCGTAGTCGTTGTACATGACACCGGTGAAGACGCCGGTCTGGCTGCCCCGGACCGACGCCGGGTCGATCCCGGCCCGCTCGAACAGCTCCCAGGAGGTCTCCAGCAGCAGCCGCTGCTGGGTGTCCAGTGTGAGCGCCTCCCGGGGCGAGATGCCGAAGAACTCGGGGTCGAACCCGGCGACGCCGTCCAGGAACCCGCCCTCACGGGCGTAGCTGTGCCCGTGACTGTCCGGGTCGTCGTCGAACAGGTTCGCCAGGTCCCAGCCGCGGTCGTCGGGGAACCCGCCGATCGCGTCCTCGCCGGCGGACACCATCCGCCAGAGGTCCTCGGGGCTGGTGACGCCGCCCGGGTAGCGGCAGCTCATCGCCACGATGGCGACCGGCTCCCGGGACGCGGCCACCTGACGCCGCAGCCGTTCGGTCTCCTTCAGCGAGGTCCTCAGGGCGTCGAGAACGCGGTTGTCCTGGTTGGTCATGGATGGCGCCTTCCGAACGGCTGTTGTCATCAGTCAGTGACGCTGTTGGCCATGGCGATCAGGGCCTCGGCGTCCATCGAGTCGATCTGCTCGTCGTCGTGCCGGCCCTCGGCCCCCTGCTGCCCCGCGAGATGGAGCAGCCGGTCGAGCAGGCCGCTGTCGCGGAGGGTGTCCAGGGGAATCGCCGCGAGGGCGGCGCGGATCCCCGCGTCCCGGGTGGCGGCCTCGTCCGGCGCCGGGGCCAGTTCGGCCAGCAGGAACTCGGCGATCGCGCGGGGGGTCGGGTAGTCGAAGACCAGGCTGGCGGGCAGCTTCAGCCCGGTCGCCGTCCGCAGCCGGTTGCGCAGCTCGACCGCCGTGAGGGAGTCGAATCCGAGGTCCCTGAAGCGCCGGTCCGCCTGCGTGAGATCCCCCGGGCGGTGGCCGAGCACCACCGCCGTCTCGGCGAGGACGGCCCTGACGACCGCCTGCTCGCGCTGCGCCTCGGGAAGGCTCCCGATCCTGCGCAGCAGGCCGTGGCCCCCCGCGCCGTTTCCGTTCCCGCCGCCCGTGCCGCCTGCGTTCGCCGGGCGGGACGCGGCGGGCACGAGGGCCCGGAGCCGCGCGTTCAGCACACCGTCCCGGGCCCGCCCGCGCAGCACCGCGAGGTCGAGCCGCACCGCCACCGGTGCCGGTTCGCCCAGCGCGACCGCGGCGTCGAGCAGTGCGAGGCCCTGCGCCGAGGTCAGCGGGACGACCCCGGACGCGGCCATCCGCCTGCGGTCCTGCTCACCGAGGCCGCCGGTCAGCCCGCTGGTCTCCTCCCACATTCCCCAGGCGACCGACGTGGCCGTCAGCCCGAGGGCCCGGCGGTGCGCGGCCAGCGCGTCCAGGAACGCGTTGGCCGCCGCGTAGTTGCCCTGGCCCGCCGCGCCGAGGACCCCGGCGGCCGAGGAGAACAGCACGAACGCGGTGAGATCGAGGTCTCGGGTGAGCTCGTGCAGGTGTGACGCCGCGTCCACCTTGGCCCGGAACACGGTGTCCAGGCGCTCGGGCGTCAGCGACGCGACCACCCCGTCGTCGAGCGCGCCGGCGGCGTGGACGACCGCGGTGACCGGATGCGCCGCCAGCAGGCCGGCCACGGCGTCCCGGTCACCCAGGTCGGCCGCGACGATCACCGCTTCCGCACCGAGCTCCGCCAGCTCGGCGGCCAGTTTCTCCGCGCCGTCGGCCGCCGGACCGCTCCGGCCGGCCAGCACGAGCCGCCGGACCCCGTGCTCGGCCGCGAGGTGCCGGGCGACCAGCCCGCCCAGCGTGCCGGTGCCACCCGTGATCAGCACGGTTCCGTCCGGGTCCCAGCCACGGCCACCCGTCGCGGCGTCGGTCGCGGCGTCCGGTGCGGGGACGAGGCGCGGCGCGTACGCGACCCCGTCGCGTACGGCGACCTGCGGCTCGTCGTGGGCGGCTGCGGCCTTCAGCGGTTCGGGGCCGGGCTCGTCCACGTCGACGGTCACGAGCTGGAACCGGCCAGGGTGTTCCGCCTGGGCGGACCGCACGAGCCCCCAGGCGGCGGCGCGGGCGAGAGCGGCGGGCTCCGCCTCGGCCGCCTCCCGGCCGACCAGCACCAGCCGCGACTCGTCGAACGCGTCGTCCGCGATCCACGTCTGCACGAGCCGCAGCACGTGGCCGGTCACGGACCGTACGGCGAGGGGGAGACCGGGTTCGGCGGGTGGTTCGGCAGGGCGCTCGATCGGCGCGAACACGACCGCCGGGACCGGCAGCCCGGCCTCGATCGCCGCCCG
This sequence comes from Microbispora triticiradicis, assembly GCF_005864065.1. Lineage (NCBI taxonomy): Bacteria > Bacillati > Actinomycetota > Actinomycetes > Streptosporangiales > Streptosporangiaceae > Microbispora > Microbispora triticiradicis. The sequence goes on from NZ_VANP01000012.1 coordinate 56,088, forward strand.
CAGTTCCGCGATGCCGTCGAAGGCCTCCATCCCGGGGAGGGGTGTGCCGCCGACGACCGCCCAGGGTCCGGCGGCCGGGGTCCCGGGCACCGGCAGCTCTGTCCACTCCGTGCGATAGAGGTGGTCGCCTCTGGGCGGGTCCATCGCGCGGAGGAGCAGCGACGACACCGTGGCCACCGGTTCGCCGAACGCGTCCGTGGCGAGCAGCGCGAACCCGTCCGCGCCGGTGGGGGTGATCCGCACCCGCAGGGCGGTCGCGCCGGTGGCGTGCAGCGCCACGCCGGACCACGAGAACGGCAGCATCGGCGTGTCCGCCTCGGTCACGAGGGCGAGGGGATGCATCGCGGCGTCGAGCAACGCCGGGTGCAGGACGTACCCGGCCGCGTCGAGCTCCCCGAGGGGCTCGATCTCGGCGAAGATCTCCTCGCCGCGCCGCCAGGCGGCCCGTACGCCCTGGAACGCCGGGCCGTACCCCAGCCCGGTGGCGGCGAGACGGTCGTAGAGATCGGCGGGGTCGAGCGGCTCGCCGCCGGGCGGCGGCCACTCGGTGAGGTCGCCGGGCCGCTCCGGGGAGCCGGGCGCGAGGGTCCCGGTGGCGTGCGACGTCCAGTCGCCGCCGTCGGCGCGCGCGTGCACGGCGACGGACCTGCGGCCGTCCTCGTCGCCCGCGCCCACGGTGACCTGGACCTGCGTCGCGCCGTCTCCTTCCAGCACCAGAGGGGCCAGGATGGTGAGCTCCTCGACGAAGGGGCAGCCGGTCTCGCTCCCCGCGCGGCCGGCCCATTCGACGAAGGTCGTGCCGGGCACCACGACCGAGCCCCGGACGGTGTGGCCGGTCAGCCACGGATGCGCGCCGGTGGACACCTTCGCGGTGAAGACGTGCCCGTCGGAGGCCGCGAGCGACACCGCCGCGGACAGCATGGCGTGGTCGACGGAGTCGAGGCCCGCCGACGAGACGTCCGCGGCGCCCCCGGCGTCGAGCCAGTAACGCCGGTGCTGGAAGGCGTACGTCGGCAGGTCCACCCGCCGGCCCGCGCCCTCCAGCGCGGCCCGCCACGCCACACCCGCTCCCGCCGTGTACGCCTCGGCCAGTGAGGTGCGGAGCCGCCGGAGACCGCCGTCGCCGCGCCGCAGCGTCCCGACGGCCGTGACGCCGTCGGCGACGCCCGTCAGCACGGGATGGGCGCTGCACTCGACGAAGACGTGGTCCTCGAACGCGCGCAGCGCCAGGTCGAAGCGGACCGGGCTGCGCAGGTTGCGGTACCAGTACTCCGCGTCCAGCGTCGTGCCCTCGGCGAAGCCGCCGGTGACCGTGGAGAAGAACGGCACCTCCGTGTCGCGGGCCGCCACCGGCCCCAGCGCCTCCAGCAGTTCGTCCTCGATGCTCTCGACGTGAACCGAATGCGAGGCGTAGTCGACGGGGATGCGCCGGGCGCGGTCCCATCGGGCCAGGACCTCCTCCAGCGCCTCCGGGTCGCCGCCGACGACGGTGGCGTGCGGGCCGTTCACGGCCGCGACCGACAACCGGCCGTCCTGACCGGCCAGCCACTCCTCCACCTCGGCGAGCGGCGCGGGCACCGACGCCATGCCGCCGTGTCCCGCCAGGGACCGCGCGATCACCTGGCTGCGCACCGCCACGATCCGGGCGGCGTCCTCCAGGCCGAGCGCGCCCGCCACGCACGCCGCGGCGATCTCTCCCTGCGAGTGGCCGACCACCGCCGAGGGCGTCACCCCGAAGGACCGCCACACCTCGGCCAGCGACACCATCACCGCCCACAGCGCGGGCTGGACCACGTCGACCCGTTCCAGGGCCGCCGCGTCGTCGAGCACGTCTCGCAACGACCAGTCCACGTAGGGGTCCAGCGCCCGCGCGCACTCCTCCAGCCGCGCGGCGAACACCGGCGAGGACTCGGCGAGCTCCACCGCCATCCCGGCCCACTGCGACCCCTGGCCGGGGAAGACGAACACCACGTTCCGATCGCCGTCCGCGGCGGGCACCACCCCGCTCAGCACGTTGGCGGCCGTGTCCTGGCCGACGATCGCGGTCAGGCCGGCCAGCGCCTCCTGCCGGTCGCCGCCGAGCACGACCGCCCGGTCCTCCAGTGCGGCGCGACCGGCCAGCGAGACCGCGACGTCCGTCAGGGCCACCTCCGGCCGTGCTTCCAGGAACGACCGCAGCCGCTCCGCCTGCCCGCGCAGTCCCTCCGCGCCGCGCCCCGACACCAGCAGCGGGACCGGGCCCCGCCACTCCCGCTCCGGCACCGGCGCCTGATCCGGCTCGGGGGCCTGCTCCAGCACCACATGAGCGTTGGTCCCGCTCACCCCGAACGCCGACACACCGACCCGCCGGGGCCCGCCCGTGACCGGCCACTCCACCGGCTCGGTCAGCAGCGACACCGCCCCGGCCGACCAGTCCACGTACGAGCTCGGCGCGCTCACGTTCAACGTCCGGGGCAGCACCCCGTGCCGCATGGCCTGGATCATCTTGATGACCCCGCCGACGCCCGCCGCGGCCCCCGTGTGGCCGATGTTGGACTTCAGCGCGCCCAGCCACAGCGGCCGGTCGCGGTCCTCCCCGAACGTCTCGACCAGCGCCTGCGCCTCGATCGGGTCGCCGAGCCGGGTGCCGGTGCCGTGCGCCTCCACCGCGTCCAGGTCGGACGGCTCCAACCCGGCGTCGGCCAGCGCGGCCCTGATCACCCGCTGCTGCGAGGGACCGTTCGGCGCGGTCAGCCCGTTGGACGCGCCGTCCTGGTTCACCGCCGACCCGCGCAGCACGGCCAGCACCTCGTGCCCGTTGCGCCGGGCGTCCGACAGCCGCTCCAGCAGCACGACCCCGATGCCCTCGGCCCAGGCGGTCCCGTCGGCGTCGTCGCTGAACGGCTTGCACCGCCCGTCGGGCGCCAGCCCGCGCTGCCTGCTGTACTCGACGAAGAACGCCGGGCTCGACATCACCGTCACGCCGCCCGCCAGCGCGAGCGTGCACTCGCCCCGGCGCAGCGACTGCGCGGCCAGGTGCATCGCCACCAGCGACGAGGAGCACGCCGTGTCCACCGTCATCGCCGGGCCCTCCAGACCCAGCGAGTACGCCACCCGCCCGGACGCGATGCTGCCCGTGTTGCCGTTCCCGAGGTAGCCCTCGACGTCCTTGGGCACCCGCCGCATCCGCATGGCGTAGTCACCGGTCATGATCCCGGCGAACACGCCCGTACGGCTGCCGCGCAGCGACCTGGGGTCTATCCCCGCCCGTTCGACGGCCTCCCACGAGGCCTCCAGCAGCAACCGCTGCTGCGGGTCCATCGCGAGCGCCTCACGCGGGGAGATGTCGAAGAAGGCGGCGTCGAAGTCTCCGGCCTCGTGCAGGAACCCGCCCGCGCGCACGTAACTGTGGCCGTGGCTGTCGGGGTCGTCGTCGAACAGGTTCGCCAGGTCCCAGCCGCGGTCGGCCGGGAATGCGGAGATGCCCTCGCGGCCGTCGAGCAGCAACCGCCACAGGTCGTCCGGGGTGCGCACGCCGCCGGGATAGCGGCAGCTCATCCCGACGACGGCGATCGGGTCGTCGGTGGAGCCGACGGCCGGGGCGGCGGCCGGCTCCCGGACGGCGGCCCGCGCCGCCCGCCCCGCGCCGGCGCCGGTCAGCTCCGTCATGAGCCGCTCCGCGAGCGCGGCGGGGCTCGGATGGTCGAAGACGACCGTCGCGGGCAGCTTCAGGCCCAGCTCGGCGTTGAGCGAGTTACGCAGCTCCACCGAGGTGAGCGAGTCGAAGCCCAGCTCGTCGAACGACCTGCCCGCCTCCACCGACTGCGGGCTGTGGTGCCGCAGGACGTCGGCGACGCGCTCACGCACCAGGCGCAGCACCGCGCCCGCCCGCTCGCCCTCGGGCAGGGCCGCCAGCTGACGGCCGTACTCTCCTCCCGCTCCGCCGGAGGCCGCGCGGCGAAGCGGTCCGCGTACGACGCCCCGCAGGAGCGGATGCGCCTCCGACGCCCGCACCCGGGCGGTGTCGAGCCGCGCGGCCACATAGGCCGCCTGCCCGCCCGCCACCCCGGCGTCGAACATCGCCAGCGCCTCGTCCGTGGCCAGCGGGGACAGCCCCGACCTCGCCAGCCTGGCGCGGTCGGCGCCCGCCAGCCCCTCGGTCATGGCGCTGGTCTCGGCCCACTGCCCCCAGGCCAGGGAGGTCGCGGGCAGCCCGTCCGCGCGCCGCGCGCGGGCGATCGCGTCGAGCGCCGCGTTGGCGGCGGCGTAGTTGCCCTGCCCGGCCGCGCCGAACACCCCGGCCGCCGAGGAGAACAGGACGAATGCGGTCAGGTCGCGGCCTCGGGTCAGCTCGTCGAGGTGACGCGCGGCGAGCACCTTCGGGTCGTGGACCCGCGCCATCCGTTCGGGTGTGAGCGACTGGATCACGCCGTCGTCGAGCACGGCGGCGGCGTGCACGACGGCGGTGATCGGGTGGTCGGCCAGCACCCGCGCCAGCGCCTCCCGGTCGGTCACGTCGCACGCGACGACCGTCACCTCGGCCGGCACCTCCTTGACCAGTTCGCGTACTCCCGGGGTCTCCGGCCCTCGGCGACCGGCCAGGACGAGGCGGCGGACCCCGTGCGCGGTGGCCAGGTGCCGGGCGATCAGGCCGCCGAGCGTCCCGGTGCCGCCCGTGATCAGCACGCAGTCGTCCGGCGACCAGACGGAGCCCTCCGCCGTGACCCGCTTCAGGCGGCGGACGAAGACCTCTCCTTCGCGTACGGTCACCTCGGGCTCGTCCATCGCGAGGATCCCGGCGACCAGCCCGTCGACGGCGGTGTCCGCGTCGACCAGGACGATCCGGCCCGGGTGTTCCGCCTGGGCCGACCGGACGAGCCCGGCGACTGCCGCGGCGGCCGGATCGTGATCGGCGTTCGTGGTCACCACCACGAGCCGGGAGCCGGCGAACCGCTCGTCCGCCAGCCACGCCTGCAGGGAGCCCAGCACGTCGCCGGCACCGGTGAGGAGCACCACGTCCGCCGCCTCGGTGCGCTCGTCGACCCGGTCCACCGAAACGATCGTCAGCGGCTCGGCGGCACGCGGTTCGGCGGCGGGGAGTTCCGCGGGCACCCGGTCCACGACGAGCAGGGGGGTGGCGGCGCCGATCCTCTCGGGGACCGGCCGCATGACGACCGACTCCGCCGTCAGCACCGGCCGGCCCTCGTCGTCGGCGAGGTGCAGGGAGAACACGCCGTCGGCGGACGGGGTCAGCCGGGCCCTGACCGTGGTGGCTCCCGCCGCGTGCACCGACACCCGCTGCCAGGCGAAGGGCAGCCGCGGGGTGCCGGTCAGCTCCAGGACGGCGGGCTGCAGGGCCGTGTCCAGCAGCGCCGGGTGCAGCACGAACCCCTCGGACGTGAGCCCGGCGGGCGACGCCGCCTCGGCGAACCACTCGCCGTCCCGCCGCCACGCCCTCCGCAGCCCGCCGAAGGCGGAGCCGTAGTCGTACCCGTGGGCGGCGAGCGCGGCGCGCACCTCGGCGAGGTCGACGGGTGTGGCGTCCGGCGGCGGCCACGGCATCGGCTCGGCGGCGGCGGTGTCGCGGCTCACCGTCCCGGTGGCGTGCCGGGTCCACTCCGTCTCGCCGCTCGCGCGGGAGTGCACGGCGAGCGAGCGGCGCCCGGAGTCGTCGGGGGCGCCGACGCCGACCTGGATGTCGACCAGGCCGCCGTCCCGGAACACCAGGGGGTTTTCGAGCGTGAGCTCGTCGACCATCGTGCAGCCGGCCTCGTCGGCGGCCCGGACGGCCAGCTCGACGAACGCCGTGCCGGGCAGGAGCACGGTACCCAGCACCCGGTGATCGGCGATCCACTGCCGCGTGCCGGTGGACAGCCGGCCGGTGAGCAGCACGCCGCCGGAGCCGGCCAGCCGGGTCGTCGCGTCCACCATCGTCTGCGAGGCGGACGCGCCGTCGAGCCAGAAGCGCCGGTGCCGGAAGGCGTACGTCGGCAGGTCCACCCGCCGGCCCGCGCCCTCCAGTGCGCTCCGCCAGTCGACCGGGACGCCCCGCACGTGGGCCTCGGCCAGCGACGTCAGGAGTCTGCCGACGCCGCCGTCGCCGCGTCGCAGGGACCCCACCGACACGACGTCCGTGCCCGCTGTGACCACCGGGTGAGCGCTGCACTCGACGAAGACGTGGTCGGCCAGCGCGCGCAGCGCCAGGTCGAAGCGGACCGGGCTGCGCAGGTTCCCGTACCAGTACTCCGCGTCCAGCGCCGCGCCCTCGACGAAGCCGCCGGTGACCGTGGAGAAGAACGGCACCTCGCCGTCGCGGGCCGCCACCGGCCCGAGCACCTCCAGCAGTTCGTCCCGCACCGCCTCGGTCTGCGGGGTGTGCGACGCGTAGTCGATCAGCACCCGCCGGGCGCGGTCCCATCGGGCCAGGACCTCCCCCAGGGCCTCCGGGTCGCCGCCGACCACGGTGGCGTGCGGGCCGTTCACGGCCGCGACCGACAACTGCCCGTCCCGACCGGCCAGCCACTCCTCCACCTCGGCGAGCGGCGCGGGCACCGACACCAGGCCGCCCCGGCCGGACAGCGAGCGGCCGATCACCTGGCTGCGCAGGACCGTGACGCGCACGGCCTCCTCCAGGCTGAGCGCGCCCGCCACGCACGCCGCGGCGATCTCCCCCTGCGAGTGCCCGACCACCGCCGACGGCGTCACCCCGAACGACCGCCACACCTCCGCCAGCGACACCATCACCGCGAACAGCGCCGGCTGCACGACGTCGACCCGCCGCAGGACTTCGGCGTCGCCCAGCACGTCCCGCAACGACCAGTCCACGTAGGGGCTCAGCGCCCGCGCGCACTCCTCCAGCCGCGCGGCGAACACCGGCGACGACTCGGCGAGCTCCACCGCCATCCCCGCCCACTGCGACCCCTGGCCGGGGAAGACGAACACCACGCCCCGGTCGCCGTCCGGACCGTCCAGGCCGGCCGGGCCCCGCACCACACCGGCCGCCGACGCGCCGCGCGCCACCGCCGCCAGACCGGCCAGCGTCTCGTCCCGGTCGCCGCCGAGGACGACGGCGCGGTCCTCCAGCGCGGCGCGACCGGCCAGCGAGACCGCCACATCGGTCAGGGCCACCTCCGGCCGTGCTTCCAGGAACGACTTCAGCCGCTCCGCCTGCCCGCGCAACCCCTCCGCGCCACGCCCCGACACCAGCAGCGGGACCGGGCCCCGCCACTCCCGCTCCGGAGCCCGCTCAGGCCCGGCTTCCGGGGCCTGCTCCAGCACCACATGGGCGTTGGTCCCGCTCACCCCGAACGCCGACACGCCCACCCGCCGGGGCCCGCCCGTGACCGGCCACTCCACCGGCTCGGTCAGCAGCGACACCGCCCCGGCCGGCCAGTCCACGTGCGGCGAGGGCTCGTCGGCGTGCAGCGTCCTGGGCAGCACCCCGTGCCGCAGGGCCTCGACCATCTTGATCACACTGGCGACGCCCGCGGCCGCCTGCGTGTGGCCGATGTTGGACTTCAGCGCGCCCAGCCACAGCGGCCGGTCGCGGTCCCGCCCGAACGTCTCGACCAGCGCCTGCGCCTCGATCGGATCGCCGAGCGTGGTGCCGCTTCCGTGCGCCTCCACCGCGTCCAGGTCGGACGGCTCCAGGCCCGCGTCGGCCAGCGCGGCCCGGATCACCCGCTGCTGGGACGGCCCGTTCGGCGCGGTCAGCCCGTTGGACGCGCCGTCCTGGTTCACCGCCGACCCGCGCATCACGGCCAGCACCTCGTGCCCGTTGCGCCGGGCGTCCGACAGCCGCTCCAGCAGGAGCATGCCGACTCCTTCGGCCCAGCCCGTGCCGTCGGCGGACGCCCCGAAGGACCGGCACCGGCCGTCCGGGGAGAGCCCGCGCATGCGGCTGAACTCGAAGAACACGCCAGGGTTCGCCATCACCGCCGCGCCCCCGGCCAATGCCAGCGTGCACTCGCCCCGGCGCAGCGACTGCGCGGCCAGGTGCATCGCCACCAGCGACGAGGAGCACGCCGTATCCACCGTCAGCGCCGGGCCCTCCAGCCCCAGCGAGTACGCCACCCGCCCGGACAGGACGGCGTCCAGATTGCCGGTGACGACGTGGCCCTCCAGTTCCGCGGGCACCTCCTCCAGCCTCGGCCCGTACTCCTGGCTGCTCGATCCGACGAACACGCCGGTGCTCGTGCCGTTCAGCGCCGTCGGGTCGATCCCGGCCCGCTCGAAGGCCTCCCAGGAGGTCTCCAGCACCAGGCGCTGCTTGGGGTCCATCACCAGGGCCTCGCGCGGCGCGATCCGGAAGAACGCGGCGTCGAAGCCGGCGACGTCCGCCACGAAGCCGCCGTGCCGCACATAGGTCGTGCCGGGGTGGTCGGGGTCGGGGTGGTAGATCGCTTCGAGGTCCCAGCCGCGGTCGCGCGGGAACTCCGTGATCGCGTCCACCCCCTGGTCCACCAGCCGCCACAGGTCCTCCGGCGACCGGACCCCGCCGGGAAAACGGCAGCTCATCCCGACGATGGCGATCGGCTCGTCGGCGACGGCCCCGATCGTGGCGGTGGGACGCGACTCGGCCGCGTCGCCGTACATGCGCGTCAGCAGGTGGGTGGTGAGCGCCTCAGGCGTCGGGTAGTCGAAGACGAGGCTGCTCGGCAGGGTGAGCCCCGTCGCCACCGCCAGCCTGGTCCGCATGTCCACGGCGGTCAGGGAGTCGAAGCCCATCTCCCGGAACGTCCGTCCCGTCACCTTCGCCGCGTCGGTGTGCCCGAGCACCGCGGCGACCGTGCCGGACACCAGTTCGCGTACGGCCCTGCGGCGGTCGGCCGCCGCGACCACGCCGAGCCCGGCGGACGACACGGGCGCCGCGGGCGCCGGGGAGAGCGCCCTGCGGACCTCGGGCAGTTCGGAGATCAGCGGGCTCGGCCTGCCGACCGTGAACGCCGGGGCGAACGCGGCCCAGTCCACGTCGGCGACCGAGAGGAAGGTCTCGTCGTCCGACAGCGCCTCGTAGAACGCCGTGAGCGCGTCGCCGGAGCGCATCGGCCGCAGGCCGAGCCGCTCCAGCCGCTCCCCCATGCCGTCGGCGCCGCTCTCGCTGCCGGCCCACACGCCCCAGGCCAGGGACACCGCGCGCAGCCCGCGCGACCTGCGCCGCACGGCCAGCGCGTCGAGCACGGCGTTCGCGGCCGCGTAGGCGCCCTGCCCGCCGCCGCCCCACACGCCCGCTCCCGAGGAGATCAGCACGAAGCCGTCGAGATCCCGGTCGAACAGCTCGTCCAGGTTCTCCGCCCCCACCGCCTTGCCGCGCATCACCTCGGCGGCCTCGGCCGGGGTCAGGTCCTCCAGGTCCCGCCAGTGCGGGATCCCGGCCGCGTGCACCACCGTACGAATCGGGCCGTCCGTCTCCACCGAGGCGACGAACTCCGCGAGGGCGGCGCGGTCGGCGGCGTCGCACGCGGCGATCGTGACCCGCGCGCCGAGCGCGGTCAGCTCGGCCACGAGGTCGGCGGCGCCCGGCGCGTCCGGGCCGCGCCGCCCGGTCAGCACCAGGTGCTCGGCGCCGTCGGCGGCGAAGCGACGGGCGATCCGCGCGCCGACGTTCCCGGTGCCGCCGGTGATCAGCACGGTCCCCCGGGGCCGCCAGGTGGCCTGCGTCCGGTCCGCGCGGGGAGCCCGGGTCAGCCGCCTGCCGAGGACCCCCTCGCGCCGGATCGCGACCTGGTCCTCGCCGCCGGCGGCCAGCACGGCCGCCAGCCGCCGGTAGACCGCCGCGTCGGTGTCGGTGCCGGTGTCGTCCGGCAGGTCGACCAGGCCGCCCCAGCGGCCGGGGTGCTCCAGCGCGGCGACCAGGCCGAGGCCCCAGACGGCCGCCTGACGCGGGGACGGGGAGTCCACGGCCACCGCGCCGCGGGTGGCGACCCACAGCGGCGCCGCCAGACCGGCCTGGATCAGGGAGAGCGTGACGCCGAAGGGGTCGGGGTCGGTGAGCGCGGCGAGCGAGAGCACGCCGGCCAGGCCGGGGGTGCGGGCCGCGACCTCCGGCAGCGACTCCACGGGGACGGCGGCCGCGGTCGCGCCGGCGGCGGCCAGTGATGCGGTGACCAGCGCGGCCGTGACCGGGCCGGCCGGCTCGTCCCCCGTGGCCACGAGCCAGGTCCCGCGCAGCCGGGGCGCCTCGTCCTCCGCGACGGCCCGCCATTCGACCCGGTAGCGCCAGTCGTCCACGGGAGAGGCGGCCGGTGGGACGGGGGTGTCGAGCCAGTAGTGCTCCCGCTGGAACGCGTAGGTCGGCAGGCCCACCACGCGGGGCTCCGGGCCGAAGGCCGGCGTCCAGTCGACCGGCGCGCCGCGCGTCCACGCCTCCGCCGCCGAGGTGAGGAAGCGCCGGGGCCCGCCGTCGTCGCGGCGGAGCGATCCCACGGCGGCGACGTCCCGCCCGGCCCGTTCCGCGAGGTCCGAGAGGCCCGCCGTCAGCACGGGGTGCGGGCTCGCCTCGACGAACGCGTTGACGCCGTCGTCGAGCAGGGAGCCCACGGCGGCGTCGAGGCGGACGGGTTCGCGCAGGTTGCGGAACCAGTAGCCGGCGTCGAGCCCGGCCGTGTCCAGGCGCTGCCCGGTCACGGTCGAGTAGAACGGCACGTCGCAGGTTTGGGGGGTGACGGGGGCGAGGACTTCGGCGAGTTCGTCGCGGATGGCCTCCACGTGTGCCGAGTGGGAGGCGTAGTCCACCGGGAGCACCTTGACGTCCGCCGGGATCGCCTTCACCTCGGCCGCCAGCCGGCGTATCGCCTCGGCGTCACCCGACACCACCGTCGCCGACGGCCCGTTGACCGCCGCGACCTCAACCCTGCCCTCCCACCCCGCAAGCAGCGACCGCACCCGCTCCACCGGCAACGCCACCGACGCCATACCGCCACGCCCCGCCAGCGACCGCGCGATCACCTGACTGCGCACCGCCACCACCCGCGCCGCGTCCTCCAGACTCAGCGCACCCGCCACACACGCCGCCGCGATCTCCCCCTGCGAATGCCCCACCACCGCCGACGGCACCACACCGAACGACCGCCACACCTCCGCCAGCGACACCATCACCGCCCACAACGCGGGCTGCACCACATCCACCCGCTCCAACGCCGCCGCGTCATCGAGCACGTCCCGCAACGACCAGTCCACGTAAGGGCTCAGCGCCCGCCCGCACTCCGCCAACCGCCCGGCGAACACCGGCGACCACTCCGCCAGCTCCACCGCCATCCCCGCCCACTGCGACCCCTGACCGGGGAACACCAGCGCGACGCGCCGCGGCTCGCTCCCGCCGCCCCGCACGACGTCCGCGCCGGAGAGCAGTTCCGCCCGCCCGGCGCCGAGCAGCACCGCGCGGTACGGCAGCGTGGCCCGGGTCGTGGCCAGCGAGTATCCGACGTCGGCCGGCGCGAGGTCCGGGCCGGCCTCGACGAACTCCTTCAGCCGTTCCGTCTGGGCGTCCAGCGCGGCGGCGCTCCGTGCGGAGACCACCCACGGCACGATCGCCGGCGCCGTGCGGTCGCCGTCGGTCTCAGACATTCGTCTCCCCCTGTTCCAGCACGACATGTGCGTTCGTCCCGCTCACCCCGAACGCCGACACGCCCGCGCGGCGTGGCCGGCCGGCCTCCGGCCAGGCCGTGTGCCCGGTGAGCAGCTCGACCGCGCCCAGAGACCAGTCCACGTTCGGGGTGGGCTCGTCGACGTGCAGCGTCTTGGGCAGCACCCCGTGGCGCATGGCCTCGACCATCTTGATGACGCCGCCGACCCCGCTGGCGGCCTGCGTGTGGCCGATGTTCGACTTCAGCGACCCCAGCAGCAGCGGCCGCTCGCGGCCCTGCCCGTACGTCGCCAGCAACGCCTGGGCCTCGATCGGGTCGCCCAGGGTCGTCCCGGTGCCGTGCGCCTCGACCGCGTCGACGTCGGCGGCGGACAGGCTGGCGTCCGCGAGCGCGGTATTGATCACCCGCTGCTGCGACGGCCCGTTCGGCGACGACAGGCCGTTGGACGCGCCGTCCTGGTTCACCGCGCTTCCCCTCAGCAGCGCCAGCACGGGATGCCCGTTCCGGCGCGCGTCCGACAGGCGTTCCAGCACGAGGACGCCGGCCCCCTCGCCCCAGGAGGTGCCGTCGGCGGCGGCGGCGAACGGCTTGCACCGGCCGTCCCGGGCGAGACCACGCTGGCGGCTGAACTCCACGAAGAGCAACGGGCTGGACATGACGGTCACGCCGCCGGCCAGCGCGAGCGTGCACTCGCCCCGGCGCAGCGACTGCGCCGCGAGGTGCAGCGCCACCAGCGACGACGAACACGCGGTGTCCACGGTCAGGGCCGGGCCCTCCAGGCCCAGCGTGTAGGCGACCCGCCCGGACGCGACGCTGACCGCGAACCCGCTGGCCAGGTAGCCCTCGTACTCGCCCGACCCCTCCGGGGCGTTCAGCTGCCGCGCGCCGTAGGTGCTGTTCATCACGCCGGCGAACACACCGGTCCGGCTGCCGCGGACGCTGTCCGGGTTGATCCCGGCCCGCTCCAGGGCCTCCCACGCGGCCTCCAGCAGCAGCCGCTGCTGCGGGTCCATCGCGGTGGCCTCGCGCGGGGAGATCCCGAAGAACCCGGCGTCGAACCGGGTCGCGTCGGTCAGGAACCCTCCCTCGCGTACGTAGCTGCGGCCGGGCCGGTCCGGATCGTCGTCGAACAGGTTCGCCAGATCCCATCCCCGGTCGGTGGGGAAGCCGGTGATCGCGTCGCCGCCGGACGCGACCAGCCGCCACAGATCCTCGGGTGACCGGACCCCGCCGGGAAAGCGGCAGCTCATGCCGACGACCGCGATGGGCTCGTCGGACCGGGCGGCGACGGCGACCGGACCCACCGGCTCCGCGCGCCCGCCCGGCGACCCGGCCGCGAGCGCCCCCGCGATGGCGTCCGCGACCGCCCGTGGCGTCGGCCGGTCGAAGACGAGCGTCGCCGGCAGCCGCAGCGCGAACTGCCTGTTCAGCCTGTTGCGCAGCTCCACGGCGGTGAGCGAGTCGAAGCCCATCTCCTTGAAGGCCCGGTCGCCGTCGACCTCGGCGGCCGAATCGTGCCCGAGGATTCCGGCGACGTGGTCGCGGACCAGGCGCAGCACGGCGTCGAGGCGTTCGGCCGCGGGCAGGGCGGCGACGCGGCTCGCCGTGTCGCTCCCCATGTCGTTCCCCGTGCCCCCCGCGACGTCTCCGCCGGACGCCCCGGCCTCCCGCCGCACCGGTGTCCGTACGAGGGCGCGCAGCATCGCGGGCACCTCGGCCGACGCCGCCCGCGTACGCAGCGCGGCGGGGTCCAGCCGGGCGACGACGGGAGTGCCCACGCCCGTGGCGAGGCCGGCGTCGAAGAGGGCGAGCGCGTCCTCGGTGGACATCGGGGCGATGCCGAGCCGGACCTGCCTGGCCCGGTCGGTGCCGGTCCGGTGGCCGGTCATGCCGCTCTCCTCCGACCACAGGCCCCAGGCGAGCGACGTCGCGGGCAGGCCCTCGGCGCGGCGGGCGGCGGCGAGGGCGTCCAGGGCGCAGTTGGCCGCCGCGTAGTTGCCCTGGCCCGGCGCGCCGAACACCCCGGCGACCGACGAGCACAGGACGAACGCGGTCAGGTCCCGGTCGCGGGTGAGCTCGTGCAGGTGGACCGCGGCGGTCACCTTGGCCGCGCGCACGGTCTCCAGCCGCTCGGCCGTCAGCGCCTGGACCACCCCGTCGTCGAGCACGGCCGCGGCGTGCACGACCGCCGTGACCGGGTGGTCCTCCAGGACCGCGCCCAGGGCGTCGCGGTCGGTGACGTCGCAGGCCACGACCGCGACCTCGGCGCCCAGCTCGTCCGTCAGCTCGTCGCGGAGCCCGGCGGCGCCCGGCGCGTCCGGGCCGCCGCGGCTGACCAGCACCAGGCGGTGCACGCCGTGGGCGCGCACCAGGTGGCGGGCCAGGGCCGCGCCGACCGTTCCGGTGCCCCCGGTGATCAGTACGCGGTCCCGGTCGCTCCACGGGGCACCGTCCAGCGCGGGCCCGGGCCCGGGCTCGGGCTCGGGTTCGGTGAGGCGCAGGCGCGGCGCCTCGAACACCCCGTCGCGCACCCAGACCTCGGGTTCGCCGGTGGCGAGGATCTCGGCGGCCCGGCCGGCGATCGCGTCCGGGTCGTCGGTGTCCACCAGGACGAAGCGGTCCGGATGCTCCGTGATGGCCGACCGCATCAGTCCCCGCACCTCGGCCTGGCCGAGGTCCGTCCCGGCGTTCCGCGTGACGACCATCAGGCGTGACGACGGGGGGCGCTCGCCGGCCAGCCAGGCCTGCGCCACCTCCAGGACCCGTTCGGCCGGGGCCGCGAGCAGCAGCACGACGTCGGCCGCCGGCTCCGGCTCGCCGAGCTCAGCCGCGGCGTGGACGACGGCCGTCGTCACGGCCGGGTGATCCTCGGGAGGCGTGACCGTTGCGGGCCGGATCGCGTACGGCCGGGCGGCCGGACGGCCGAAGAGCCCAGCGGTCGCGGGCCGGGAGACGAGCGAGCCGGCGGTCAGCACCGGCCTGCCCTCGCCGTCGGCGAACTCGACCGACAGTCCGGTGTCCGCGGGCGCCAGGCGGGCGCGGAGCGTGGTGACCCCGGTGCGGTGGAGGGCGATGTTCCGCCACGAGAACGGCAGCTCCAGGGTGTCGACGACGATGCCGTGCAGCGCGGCGTCGAGCAGGGCGGGGTGCACGCCGAACCCGTCGCCCGGCACGCCCTCCGGCAGGGCGGCCTCCGCGAAGATCTCCTCCCCTCGCCGCCAGGTCCGGCGCAGGCCCCGCAGGGCCGGGCCGTAGTCGTACCCCTGCGCGGCCAGCCGCGCGTAGACGTCGGCGGCGCCGGTCCCGCCGGAGGCCGGCGGCCAGTCCGTGAGCCCCGTACCGGACTGTGTGCCGGGCGGGGCGCCGGTGGCGAGGACCCCGGTGACGTGCGTCGTCCATCCGGCCTCGTCGAGTGCCCGCTCGTCCCTGGAGTAGACCGTGATCGTGTGCCGTCCCGCGTCGTCGGGAGGGGTGACCGCCACCCGCAGCCGTACGGCCCCGCCGTCGGCCGGCAGCGTGAGCGGGGTCTGCACGACCAGCTCCTCGACCAGGTCACGGCCGAGGCGGCCGCCCAGGTGGAGCGCCAGCTCCAGGAACGCCGTCGCCGGCACCGGGACGATCCCCTGCACGGCGTGGTCGGCCAGCCAGGGCTGTGTGGCGAGGGAGAGTCGTGAGGTGTAGAGGAACCCGCCCGGCTCGGGCAGCTCGACCTCGGCGCCCAGCAGCGGGTGCCCGGCCGCCGACAGGCCCAGATCGGCCGCGTCGGCGGCTCCGGCCCGGCCGCCGCCGACCCAGTAGCGCCGGCGCTGGAAGGCGTAGGCCGGCAGGTCCACCCGAGGGCCCGCGCCGGCCAGGTGACCCCGCCAGTCGACGGGCACGCCGTTCGCGTGCGCCTCCGCCACGGACAGGAGGAACCTGCCGCCGCCTCCGCTGCCGCGTGACAGCGAGCCGACCGAGGTGACGTCGACCGCCGGAGTGAGCACCGGGTGAGGGCTGCACTCGATCATCACGTGGTCGTCGAACATCCGGGCGGCGTCCTGGAAGCGGACCGCCCGGCGCAGGTTCTGGTACCAGTACTCCGCGTCCAGCGAGGCGCCGTCGGCGAAGTCGCCGGTCACCGTCGAGAAGATCGGCACGTCGCAGGTTTGGGGGGTGACGGGGGCGAGGACTTCGGCGAGTTCGTCGCGGATGGCCTCCACGTGTGCCGAGTGGGAGGCGTAGTCCACCGGGAGCACCTTGACGTCCGCCGGGATCGCCTTCACCTCGGCCGCCAGCCGGCGTATCGCCTCGGCGTCACCCGACACCACCGTCGCCGACGGCCCGTTGACCGCCGCGACCTCAACCCTGCCCTCCCACCCCGCAAGCAGCGACCGCACCCGCTCCACCGGCAACGCCACCGACGCCATACCGCCACGCCCCGCCAGCGACCGCGCGATCACCTGACTGCGCACCGCCACCACCCGCGCCGCGTCCTCCAGACTCAGCGCACCCGCCACACACGCCGCCGCGATCTCCCCCTGCGAATGCCCCACCACCGCCGACGGCACCACACCGAACGACCGCCACACCTCCGCCAGCGACACCATCACCGCCCACAACGCGGGCTGCACCACATCCACCCGCTCCAACGCCGCCGCGTCATCGAGCACGTCCCGCAACGACCAGTCCACGTAAGGGCTCAGCGCCCGCCCGCACTCCGCCAACCGCCCGGCGAACACCGGCGACCACTCCGCCAGCTCCACCGCCATCCCCGCCCACTGCGACCCCTGACCGGGGAAGACGAACACCACACCCGGACGGCCGCCCGCGGCCCGCACCACCCCGCTCACCACGCCGGCGGCCGCGCCGCCGTCGCCGATCGCGGCCAGGCCCGCGAGCAGACCGGCCCGATCGCTCGCGACCACCGCCGCGCGGTGCGACAGCGCGGCCCGGGAGGCCAGCGCCGCGGCGACGCCGGACACGGGCAGTCGCTCGTGCTCGTCCAGGAACGACCTGAGGCGCCGCGCCTGGGCGCGCAGGCCCTCCTCACCCGCGCCCGACAGGACGAACGGGAACGGCCCCCCGGAGCGCGCGGCAGGGTGGACGGGAGGCTGGGAGGCGGGAGCGGGGCCGGCCGGTTCGTCCGGCGCCTCCTCGATGACCACGTGGGCGTTCGTGCCGCTGAGCCCGAAGGAGGACACGCCTGCGCGCCGCACCCGCTCTCCGGCGGGCCACCCGCGCTCCTCGGACAGCAGCCGCACCGCGCCGGCGTCCCAGTCGATGTGCGGGGAGGGCTCGTCCGCCCACAGCGTCCGGGGCAGCGTCTCGTGCCGCATCGCCAGCACCATCTTGATCACGCCGGCCACGCCGGCCGCCGCCTGGGTGTGGCCGATGTTCGACTTCACCGACCCCAGCCACACCGGCCGGTCGTCGGAGCGGCCGGCGCCGTACGTCGCCAGCAGGGCCTGGGCCTCGATCGGGTCGCCCAGCCGGGTGCCGGTGCCGTGCGCCTCCACCGCGTCGACGTCGGCGGGCGACAGGCCCGCGTTGTCGAGGGCGTCCCGGATCACCCGCTGCTGCGAGGGGCCGTTCGGCGCGGTCAGCCCGCTGCTCGCGCCGTCCTGGTTCACCGCCGAGCCGCGCACGACCGCGAGCACCCGGTGCCCGTTGCGCCGGGCGTCGGACAACCGCTCCAGCACCAGCACGCCCGCGCCCTCCGCGGGCCCGAAACCGTCCGCCGCCGCGCCGAACGCCTTGCACCGCCCGTCGGCGGAGAACGCCCGCTGGCGCGAGAAGGTGACGATGGTCGCCGGGCTGGACATGACCGTGCACCCGCCCGCCAGCGCGAGGGCGCAGTCTCCCTGCCGCAGTCCCTGTACGGCGAGGTGCAGCGCCACCAGCGACGACGAGCACGCCGTGTCCACCGTGACGGCGGGCCCCTCCAGCCCGAGCACGTAGGCGAGGCGGCCCGAGGCGATGCTCGTCGAGTTGCCGGTGGCCGCGAAGTCCTGCACGTCCTGCGGCGCCCGCAGGGGGTCGGTGAGGTACTCCGAAGGAAGGACGCCGAAGTACACCCCGGTGCGGCTGCCCCGGAGGGAGGCCACGTCCAGGCCCGCCCACTCCAGCGCCTCCCACGACGACTCCAGCAGCAGCCGCTGCTGCGGGTCCATGGCCAGCGCCTCACGCGGGGAGATCCCGAAGAACCCCGCGTCGAAGTGGGCGGCCTGCGGGAGGAACCCGCCCGCCCGTACGTAGGTCTTCCCTGGCGCGTCCGGGTCAGGGTCGTAGAGCCGCTCGACGTCCCAGCCGCGGTCGCCGGGGAATCCGCGGACGGCGTCGCGGCCCTCCGACAGGATCGTCCACAGCGCCTCCGGGGAGTCCGCCCCGCCGGGGAGGCGGCAGGCCATCCCGACGATCGCGATGGGCTCCCGGCTCCGCGCGGCGAGCAGCCGGTTCTCCTCCCGCAGCCGTTCGGCCTCCTTCAGCGAGGAGCGCAGGGCCCGCACTACCTCTTCGAGGGATGCGTTCATCGTCCGTCCCACCCTTCCGACCTGTTCACGCGCTCATCCCGGGGGCCAGCTTGAGCAGTTCGTCCACACTCATCTCGTCGATCGCGCTCTCTTCCGCCCGCGGCACCGTCTCCGGCGCCTCCTCCGTACGGCCGGCCAGCTCGCGCAGGACGTCCACCAGCCGGGCCTGCCGGAGCCGCTCCAGCGGGATGGACGCCAGCAGACGGCGCAGCTCGGCCTCCTCGCCGTCGCCGCCGGGCGCCACCGGCCGGTCCGCCGGCCGGTCTCCCGGCGCCAGTTCGGTGACGAGGTATCCGGCCAGGACCTCCGGGTTCGGGTGATCGAAGATGAGGGTGGACGGCAGCCTCAGGCCGGTGGCCGCGCTGAGCCGGTTGCGGAACTCCACCGCGCTGAGCGAGTCGAAGCCGAGGTCGAGGAACCCGCGGCCGGGGTCGATCGTCGCGCCGGACGCACGCCCCAGCACGGTGGCGGCGTGGGCGCGCACGAGGGTGAGGAGCGTCCGGCGGCGCTCGCCGTCCGGGAGCCCGGCCAGCCGGTGGGTGAGCGAGGCGCCGCCCAGACCGTCTCCCGTGCCGCCTGCCGTGCCCGCCTCCGGCCGGGCGGCCGTACGCACCAGCCCCCGCCAGAGCGGTGAGAGCGTGCCGCTCGCCGCCTGCCCGCGCAGGCCGGCCGTCGACACCCTCGCGGCGAGTGCCAGGGCGTGGTCCATGCCGGTGGCGACGTCGAACAGCCCCGCCGCCTGCTCTCCGGTCATGGGCAGCAGGCCGAGGCGGGCGAGCCGGCCGTGGTCGGCCCGGGCCGTCATCTCGCTCTGCTCGGCCCAAAGGCCCCACGCGATCGAGGTGGCCGGCAGCCCACTGGAACGCCGGTGCTGCGCCAGGCCGTCCAGGAAGGTGTTCGCCGCGGCGTAGTGGGCCTGCCCGGCGCTTCCGGTCAGCCCGGCGGCCGAGGAGAACAGCACGAACTCCGCCAGGTCCAGGCCCGCGGTGAGCTCGTGCAGGACCAGCGCGCCGTCCGCCTTCGGCCGCAGGACCGCGTCGATCTGCGCGGGGGTCAGCGTGTCCAGCACCGCGTCGTCGAGCACACCGGCCGCGTGCACCACGGCGGTGAGGGGGTGCTCCGCCGGGATCCTCGCCAGCACCGCGGCGACGGCCTCCCTGTCGGCGGCGTCGCACGCCTCGACGGCGACCACCGCGCCGAGCCCGGCGAGTTCGGCGGCCAGCTCCGCCGCGCCCGGGGCCGACGTCCCGCGCCTGCTCACCAGCACGAGGTGGCGGACGCCGCCGGCGGTCACGAGGTGCCGCGCGATCACCCGGCCGGCCATCCCGGTGGCGCCGGTCATCAGCACGGTGCCGCGTGGGTCCCGGCGGCGCGGCATGCGCAGCACGATCTTCCCGACGTGCCGCGCCTGGCTCATGAACCGGAACGCCTCGGGCGCGCGCCGCACGTCCAGCGTCCGGACGGGCGGCGGCGTCAGCGTCCCCTTCTCGAACAGGTCCACCAGCTCGGTCAGTAGGCGCCGGACCAGGCCGGGATCGGCCCGGCTCAGGTCGATCGCCTGGTACCGCACGCCCGGGTGGGCGGCTTCGACCTCGGCGGCATCCCGGATGTCGGTCTTGCCCAGTTCGACGAACCGGCCGCCGGAGCCCAGCAGCCGGAGCGAGGCGTCCACGAGCTCACCGGTCAGGGAGTTCAGCACGACGTCCACCCCCGCGCCGCCGGTGGCGGCCCGGAACCGGTCCTCGAACTCCGGCGAGCGGGACGAGGCGAGCCGTTCGTCCGCGATACCCGCAGTGTTCAGGGCGGGCCACTTGTCCGGATGGGCCGTGGCGAGGACGCGCGCGCCGAGCGCGGCGGCCACCTGCACCGCCGCCGTCCCCACGCCGCCCGCGGCGGCGTGCACCAGCACCGTCTCCCCCGCCGACAGTCCCGCCACGTCGCGCAGGCCGTGCAGGGCGGTCAGGAAGGCCGCCGGCACCGAGGCTCCGCGCTCGAACGTCCAGCCGGCCGGCATCCGTACGACCTGACGGTGGTCGACGACGACGGAGGAGCCGAAGGCGTCGGGGAAGATCCCCATCACCCGGTCTCCCGGCGCCAGCCCGGTCACCGCCGGGCCGGTCTCGACGACGACGCCGGCGCCTTCGGTGCCGATGCCCTCCTGGCCCGGCACCATCCGCAGGGAGACGACCACGTCGCGGAAGTTGAGCCCGGCCGCGCGCACCTCGATCCGCACCTCGCCGGGTGCCAGGTCCCGCGCCGCCTCCGGGGACGGCACGAGCGCCAGGTCGTCGAACGTGCCGCGCTCCCCCGCCACCGAGAGGCGCCACGGCGCGCCGTCGCCGGGAGGCGTCAGCGTCTCGTCCGCGGCCGCCCGGGCCAGCCTGGGGACCAGGACCGTGTCCCCGCGTACGGCGAACTCCGGCTCGCCGGACGCCACCGCGGCGCGCAGCGCCCGGCCGGTCGCGCCGGCGACGTCGCCGAGCAGGTCGCCGAGCAGGAGGCGCCCGGGGTGCTCCTCCCGCGCGCCGCGGACGAACCCCCAGACGGCGGCCGCCGCGGGCGTGGGACCTGCGTCGCCGATCTCCACCGCGTTCTCGGTGAGCACCGCGTTCTCAGTGAGCACCGCATTCTCGGTGAGCACGAGGAGCGCGCACCCGCCGAGGCGCGGCTCGCCGAGCCACGATCGCAGGGTGGAGAGCAGGTCCCGGAGCGATTCCCCGACACCGGCGGCGTCCCCCGTGACCGCCGGCATGACGGGCAGCAGCACGACGTCCGGGACCGGCGCACCGGAGTCGAGCGCGTCGGCGAGTTCCCGCACACCGGCGTGGCGGGCGACGCCGAGATCCTCGGCCAGTCCGGGCCCGCCCGGGCCGAGAACGGCCCAGCCGGACGTGCCGGGCAGATCCTGAGCATGGTCCGGAGCAGGGCCGGCGGCGGAGTCGAGGGGCGTCCAGCCCAGGGTGTAGAGCGAGTCGGCCAGGCCGGAGGCGAGCAGCCGCGACTTCGGCACCGGCCGCAGGACCATGGACTCGGCCGACAGGACCGGGCTCCCCGCGCCGTCGGCGACCACGACCCGGACGGCGTCGCGCCCCGCGGGCGACAGCCGGGCCCGCACGTCGGTCGCGCCGGAGGCCGCGAGCGAGACACCCTGCCATGAGAACGGCAACCAGGTGTCGTCCCCGGGGAGGAGGCCGCCGAGGAACAGCCCGTGCATCGCCGTGTCGAGCAGTGCGGGGTGCAGCCCGAAGCCGTCCGCGCCACGGGCGGCGTCCTCCGGCAGGGCCGCCTCGACGAAGACCTCGTCGCCCCGCCGCCACGCCGCGCGCAGCCCGCGGAACGCCGGGCCGTACCCGTAGCCCCGCTCGGCCAGCAGGTCGTACAACCCGTCTACGGCCACCGGCGCCGCGTCGCGCGGCGGCCAGGTCCGCAGTTCCTCGTACGCCGCCGCCACCGGGCCGAGCACTCCGGTGGCGTGCCGGGTCCACCCGCCGTCCTCGCCCGCGGAGTGCACCGACACGCCGCGGCGTCCCGAGTCAGCCGGGCCGACGCGGACCTGCAGGCGCACGTCGCCGTCGGCCGGCAGGACCAGCGGGGCCTCCAGCGTCAGCTCCTCCACCTGCCCGCAGCCGACCTCGTCGCCCGCGCGCACCGCGAGCTCCACGAATCCGGTGCCCGGGAACAGCACCGAACCGGACACCACGTGGTCGGCCAGCCACGGCTGCGACCGGGCCGACAGACGGCCCGACAACAGCACCCCGCCGTCGTCGGCGATCTCGGTGGCCGCGCCGATCAGCGGGTGCTCCGTGGGGGTCAGGCCGAGGGCGCCGGCTCCGGCGGACCGCACCCCGCCCGTCTCGGCCCAGTAGCGCTCCCGCTGGAACGCGTACGTGGGGAGCCCGAGCCGCTGCGCCGGGCGCGGCGGGCGATCCCCGTCCCAGGTGACGGGCGCGCCGTTCACCCAGGCCCGCGCCAGCGCGGTCCGCAGGGAGGCGGGCCCGTCCTCGTCGCGGCGCAGCGTCGGGATCGCGACGGGCCGCGCCCCCGCGCCCTCCACCGCCTCCGCGCACTCCTCGACCGCCATGGTCAGCACGGGATGCGGGCCGCACTCGACGAAGAAGTCCCGGCCCCCGCTCATCAGCCGCGCGCAGACGTCGGCGAAGCGCACCCGCCCGCGCAGGTTCTCGTACCAGTAGGCGGCGTCGAGCCCGGAGGTGTCGTGCAGGTCTCCGGTCACCGTCGAGTAGAAGCTCACGGCGGACGCGCGGGGCTCGACGTCGGCGAGCTCGGCCAGCAGCGTCTCCCGCACCTGCTCCATCTGCGGGGAGTGGGAGGCGTAGTCCACCTGGATCCGGCGGACGCGGACCCCGTCGGCCGCGCACCGCTCCACGAACTCCCCCAGCGCCCTGGCCTCACCGGCCACCACGGTCGACAGCGGGCTGTTCACCGCGGCCACCGACAGGGCCTCACCCCAGGGGGACAGCAGCCGCTCCACGACGTCCACCGGCGCCGCGACCGAGGCCATCGCCCCCGATCCGGACAGGTCCCGCAGCGCGCGGCTGCGCAGCGCGACGACCTTCGCCGCGTCCCGGAGCGACAGCGCCCCGGCCACGCACGCCGCGGCGATCTCACCCTGCGAGTGGCCCACGACCGCGGCGGGCACCACGCCGTGGGCGCGCCACACCTCGGCCAGCGACACCATCACCGCCCACAAGACGGGCTGGACGACGTCGACCCGGTCCAGGCCCGGCGCGTCCGGCGAGCCCGACAGGACGTCCAGGACCGAGTAACCGGTCCACGGGGCCAGCGCCTCGTCGCACGCCCGTACGGCGGCGGCGAACTCCGGGGACGAGCGCAGCAGGCCGGCCCCCATTCCCGGCCACTGGCCGCCCTGGCCGGGGAACACGAACACCGCACCGGACCGCCGTGCGACGCCGGACACGACGCCGAAGTCGGGGGCGTCTTCGGCGAGCGCGGACAGTGCGCGCGTCAGTTCGCCGTGGTCGGCGGCCACCACGGCGGCCCGGTGGTCCATTGGGGAGCGCGCCGCCCGCAACTCCAGGGCGACGTCCGCGAGCGGCACGTCCGGCCGGGACTCCAGCCACGACCGCAGCCGCGCGGCCTGCCCGCGCAGGGCGGCCGGGCCGCGGGCCGACAGGGTCACCGTGACCGGCCCGGGCGGCGGGCCGGCCGGGTCCGCGACGGCGGCGGGCCCGGACCCGGGATCGAGGTTCTGATCGAGATCGGGCGCCTGCTCCAGCACCACGTGCGCGTTGGTCCCGCTGACGCCGAAGGACGACACGCCGGCCCGGCGCGGCCGTCCGGTCTCCGGCCAGGGGACCCGCTCGGTCAGCAGCGACACAGCGCCCTCCGACCAGTCCACGTGCGAGTTGGGCGCGGACACGTGCAGGGTCCGGGGAGCCACCCCGTGCCGCATGGCCTCGACCATCTTGATGACCGCGCCGACGCCGGCGGCGGCCTGGGTGTGGCCGAGGTTCGACTTCAGCGAGCCCAGCAGCAGCGGCCGGTCGCGGTCCCGCCCGTACGTCGCCATCAGCGCCTGGGCCTCGATCGGGTCGCCCAGCCGGGTGCCGGTGCCGTGCGCGTCGACCACGTCGACCTCGGACGGGTGGAGCCCGGCGTCCGCGAGCGCGCCGCGGATCACCCGCTGCTGGGAGGGGCCGTTCGGCGCCGCGAGCCCGTTGGACGCGCCGTCCTGGTTGACCGCGGACCCCCTGATCACGGCCAGCACCTCGTGGCCGTTCCGCCGGGCGTCCGAGAGGCGCTCCAGCAGGAGCACGCCGACGCCCTCGGAGATGCCGAACCCGTCGGCGTCGTCGGAGAACGGCTTGCACCGGCCGTCCGGCGCGAGCGTGTTCAGCCGCGCGAACTCCTTGAAGATGTTGAGGCTCGCGTTGACGGCCACCCCGGCGGCCAGCGCCAGGCCGCACTCGCCGCGCCGCACCGCCTGTACGGCGAGGTGCAGCGCGACCAGCGACGACGAGCACGCCGTGTCCACGGTGACCGACGGCCCCTCGAAACCGTAGAGATAGGAGACCCGGCCGGACAGGACGCTGGCGGTGTTCCCGGTGAGGACGTATCCCTCCAGGTCGGGGTGCCGCTCCAGGCGCGCACTGTAGTCGACGGTCATCGCGCCGACGAACACGCCGGTCGCGCTGCCGCGCAGGGAGGCCGGCACGATGCCGGCCCGCTCGAACGCCTCCCAGGAGGTCTCCAGCAGCAGCCGCTGCTGCGGGTCCATCGCGAGGGCCTCACGCGGGCTGATCCCGAAGAAGTCGGCGTCGAACAGGTCGGCGTCGTGCAGGAAGCCGGCCTCGCGCTGGTAGTGCGTCCCGGCCCGGCGCGTCTGGTCGTCGTAGGAGCCCTCGAGGTCCCATCCCCGGTTGTCCGGGAACCGCCCCATGGCGTCGGCTCCGTCACTGACGAGGGTCCAGAGGTCCTCGGGCCCACGGATCCCGCCGGGGTAACGGCACCCGGCTCCGACGATCACGACGGGGTCGTCGTCCGCGGCGGCCGCGGGCGCCACGGCGCCGGAGGGCTCCGCGCCCGCCAGCGTGACGCGCAGGAACTCGGCGAGCTCGCCGGGCGTCGGGTAGTCGAACACCATGGTCGCGGGCAACCGGGTGCCCGTCGCCTCCATGAGCCGGCCGCGGATCTCCAGGGCGGTCACCGAGTCGAACCCGAGGTCCCGGAACTGGCGGTCGGGCGGGATCGGGCCGGGCGTGCCGAGCAGCGCCGCGAGCTCCCGGCCCACCAGGTCGAGCAGCAGCGCACGCTGTCCGGTCTCGGTCAGCTCCGCCAGGCGCGCGCCCAGGGACGGCCGGCCGTCCTCCTCCTCCGCGGCCGCCGCGGTCTCCGGCAGGGCGACCTCGCGGGGCTCGTGGCCGGCGTACACGGCGTCCCACTCCAGCGGCACGCCGTCGACGTGCAGCTCGCCCAGCGCGCGCATGACCCTGCCGAGGTCGGCCTGGTCGCGGCGGAGCGACCCGCGGACCGGCACGGCGGCGCCGGTGGCCTCGACGGTCTGGCGCACCGCCCCGGTCAGCACCGGGTGCACGCTGACCTCCAGCAGCACGCCGTACCCGTCGTCCAGCGCCGCCCGCGTGGCCTCCTCGAACCGGACGGGCTCGCGGATGTTCCGGCACCAGTAGCCCGCGTCCAGTGGCACGTCGTCGGGCAGCACGCCGCCCAGCAGCGACGAGTAGAAGCGGATGCGGGCGCGGCGCGGCCGGATCGGGAGCAGCCTGCCGTGGAGGTCCGGGGTGATCGCGTCGATGTGCGGCGAGTGCACCGCGAGGTTCGTGCCGGTGGCCCTGACGCGGAAGCCGTCCGCGGTGAGCTCCTCGACCAACTGCCGCGCCGCGTCCAGGTCGCCGGAGACCAGCACCGACTGCGGGCCGTTCAGGACGCCGATCTCCAGCCGTCCGCCGTACGCGCTGACCCGGGCGGAGATGTCGTCCGCCGACGCCAGCACCGAGACCATCTCCCCGTGGCCGGTCATGGGGAGCATCGCCTGGCTCCAGAGGGCGACCACCCGCGCCCCGTCCTCCAGGGTCAGCGCCCCGGCGACCACCGCGGCGGCGATCTCCCCGAGGCTGTGGCCGAGCACGGCCGACGGCTCGACGCCGTACGACCGCCACAGGTCGGCGAGCGAGACCATCGTCGCGAACAACGCGGGCTGGATCACGTCCGTGCGGTCCAGCCGGGGCGCGCCGGGCGCACCGCGCAGCACGTCGAGAAGCGCCCAGTCGACGTACGGCTCCAGCGCGCGGGCGCACTCCTCCATCCGGGCCAGGAAGACCGGCGAGGACGCGAGCAGGTCGACCGCCATGCCCTGCCACTGAGAGCCGTTGCCGGGGAACACGAACACGACCCCGCCGGGGTGGGCGCGCCCTTCGGCCAGCCCCGGGGCGCCGCCTCCCTCGGCGAGCGCCCGCAGCGCCTCCAGGAAGGCCGCGGGGTCGTCGCCGGCGATCGCCGCCCGGTGGGCGCCCCCGGCGCCGGCGCGGGCCAGCGACCACCCGACGTCGGCCGGGCGCCATTCCTGGTCACCGGGTCGGTCACCGGGTCGGTCACCGGGTCGGTCACCGTGTTGGTGGCCGCCGCCGAGGTGTCCGAGGAGGAGCCGGGCCTGGGCGCGCAGAGCGCCCGCGTAGGGGGCGGACAGCCCCCACAGCGTCGGGTGTCCGTTCGGGGTCGGGTGCCCATTCGGGGACGGGTGAGAGTCGGACGGCATGGTGTCTCATCGCTCCTTCGGGCACTGCTGGGGTACGGCAAGGGGCACCGCTTGGGGCACGGCATGGGCACGGCATGGGCACGGCGGCGGAACGTCAACGGTCGGGAGGAGTGCGGGGGCTACGAGCCGGCTCGTTCGTAGGCGCGGGCCACCAGGTCGGCCACGGCCATCTCCTTGATGGCGAGTTCGCCGTCGTCCTGCGGCGGGTCCTGCCCGAGCGGGTCGTCGGCCAGCCCCAGCAACGCGTCCAGCAGGCCGGACGCCCGCAGCCGGGCCACCGGGAGTGTCGCGAGGACCTTCCTGATCGCGTCGTCCTCGGCGGTCCGCCCGGTGTCCGGCGCGGCCTCGGGCAGCAGCGCCGCCACCAGGTAGCCCGCCACCGCCTGGACGCTCGGGTAGTCGAAGACCAGCGTGGAGGGCAGTCGGAGGCCCGTCACCGCGCCCAGGCGGTTGCGGAGCTCCACCGCCATCAGCGAGTCCATGCCCATGTCGAGGAACCCCCGGTCGGTCTCGACGGAGGCCGCCGCGGCGTGTCCGAGCACGGCGGCGACGTGCTCGCGCACGAGACCGAGCACCTCGCGCAGCCGGTCCTGTTCCGGCAGCTCCGCCAGCCGCGCGCGCAGCGCCTCGGCCTGGGCGCCCGGCGTCCCCGCCCGCGTCTTCGGCCGCCGGATCAGGCCGCGCAGCAGTGGCGGCACCTGGTCGAAGCGGACCGCCTCCTTCCGCAGCCTCCCGAGGTCGAGCCGGGCCGCGACGACCGCGGCGGCGCCGGCCGCGTTCGCGCGGTCGAACAGCGCGAGCCCGTCGTCCGCCGACAGGGGTTCGACCCCGGCACGGGCCATCCGGGTGCGGTCGGCCTCGGCGATCCGGCCGGCCATGCCGCCGTTCTCCCAGGCGCCCCAGACGATCGAGAGGCCCGCGAGGCCGTCCGCCCGCCGACGTTCCGCGAGCGCGTCCAGGAACCCGTTGGCCGCCGCGTAGTTGGCCTGCCCGGGCGTGCCGAACGTCCCGGCCAGCGAGGAGAACAGCACGAACGATCGCAGGTCCGCGTCCCGGGTCAGCTCGTGCAGGTGCCACGCCGCGTCGGCCTTGCCCCGCAGCACGCCCTCCAGCCGCGCGCGGGTCAGCGTCTCGACGGTCCCGTCGTCGAGGACGCCGGCGGCGTGGACGACGGCCGTCAGCGGGCGCTCCCGGGGGATCTCCCGGAGCAGCCGGGCCACGCTGACGCGGTCGGCGACGTCGCAGGCGACGACGTCCACGTCCGCGCCAAGTTCCGCGAGCTCCGCCTCGACGGCCGGCTCCAGCCGGCCGCGGCGCCCGGCCAGCAGCAGATGCCGGACGCCGTGCGCGGTCACCAGGTGCCGGGCCACGGCCGTGCCCAGCGCGCCGGTGCCGCCGGTGATCAGGACGGTCCCGTCCGGGTCGGCGAGGACGGGCGGCGGCTCCGGCGTCCCGGCGCGGGTCAGCCGCGGCACCAGCGGCTCGCCGCCGCGGATCGCGACCTGCGGCTCGTCCAGGACGGCGACGGCGGGCAGCGACCGGACCGACGCCTCCTCGTCGTCGAGGTCCACGAGCAGGAACCGGTTCGGATGCTCGGTCTGCGCCGACCTCAGCATGCTCCAGACCGCCGCGCCGGCCAGGTCCGGGACCCGGCCCCCGGCCGCCGTCGCGCCCCGGGTGACGACCACCAGCCGCGACGACGCGAGCCGATCGTCGGCCAGCCACGACTGCACGAGCGCCAGCGTTCCGGCGGCGGTGCCGAGCACGCCGGCCGGGACGTCCCCGGCGGCCCGTGCTTCGCCGATGACCTGTGCTTCCCCGGCGGGCGGTTCGCACAGGACGACGGCCAGCGCGGGAGCCGGTTCCCCGGCGGCGACGGCCTCCCGCAGGGAGGCGATGTCGGGATGCCAGCGGCTGTCGCCCCACGACGACCGCAGGGCGTCCGTCACGCGTACGTCGTCGGCTCCGACGGACGCCCAGCCGCCGCGCGGCACGCCGGACGGATCCTGCGGCGCCGGCCCGGCCGGCGTCCAGTCCACGGTGAACAGCGAGTCGTCACGGGGCAGGCCCGCGCTCACCTGCTCGGCCGACGCCGGCCGCAGCACCAGCGTGCCGACCGTGACCACGGGACGGCCCGAGGGGTCGTACGCCGCGAGCGTGAGCGCGTCGGGACCGGCCGGGGTGAGCCGGACCCGCAGCGCCACCGCCCCGGCGGCGTGCAGGGTCACGTCGTGCCAGGAGAACGGCAGCCGGGCCGGCGACTCCTCATCGGCGGCGCCCAGGCCGTCCACGACCGCCGCCTGCAAGGCGGCGTCCAGCAGCGCCGGATGCACGGCGAACCTCCCGGCCCGCGCCTGCTGGTCCTCGGGGAGCGCGACCTCGGCGAAGACCTCCTCGCCACGCCGCCACACCGCCCGGAGCCCGCGGAAGGCGGGCCCGTAGGTGTATCCGCTCGACGCCAGGCGGTCGTAGGCGTCGTCCAGCGCCACCGCGACCGCGCCGGCCGGAGGCCATTCGCGCTCCGTCGCGGCCTCCGAAGGTTCGGGTGTCTCAGCGATCTCGGGGGCGAGGACACCGGAGGCGTGGCAGACCCAGGTCGCGTCCGCGTCGTCCTCCGGCCGGGAGTACAGGCCGATCGCGCGCTCCCCCTGGTCGTCCGGCGGCCCCACGACCAGCCGCAACAGCACCGCCGTACGCTCCGGCAGCGCCAGCGGCGCCCGCAGGACCAGTTCCCGGACCCGCCCGCAGTTCGCCAGTTCACCTGCTTGGGCGGCCAGTTCGACGAGGGCCGCGCCGGGCACCAGCGCGACGTCCCATATCGCGTGGTCGCCGATCCACGGGTGGGTGTCCAGGGAGATCCGCCCGGTGAGGACCAGGTCGCCGGTGCCGGGGACGTCCGCCGCCGCGCTCAGCAGCGGGTGGTCGACGGCACCGAGCCCGAACCCGCTCGGATCCCTCGGCGTCGCCGTGTCGTCCTGCCAGTAGCGCCGCCGCTGGAAGGCGTACGTCGGCAGGTCGAGCCGGCGCGTTTCGGCAGGGACCACCGGCGACCAGTCCACGGTGACGCCGTGGGTGTGCGCCACGGCCAGGGCGTTCAGGAACGACTCGGTCTCCGGCCGCCCCCGCCGCAGCGCCGCCTGGAACATCGGCGTCATGTCCGAGCCGGAGTCCGGGCCCGGGTGGGCGTCGGCCACGTCCCGCGCGGCGGTCGTCAGCCCGCCGTCCGGCCCGATCTCCAGGAAGCGGGTCACGCCCTGGGCACGCAGCCACCGGACGCCGTCGCCGAACCTGACCGTACGCCGCACCTGCGACAGCCAGTAGCCGGCCGAGGTCGCCTCGTCGTCGCCGAGCGGCGTCCCGGTCACGGTCGACACCACCGGCAGCTTGGGCGGAGCGAACGCGACCGACGCCAGCACGTCGGCGAACCCGGCGAGCATCGGCTCCATCAGCGCCGAGTGGAAGGCGTGGGACACGCGGAGCGGCCGGGCGCGGACGCCCTGGGCGCGGCAGTCGGCGGCGACCTTCGCGACCGCCGCCTCCTCGCCGGAGACCACGACCGCGGCGGGTCCGTTCACCGCCGCCAGGCTCACGTCGGCGCCGAGGAACGCGAGCCGCTCCAGGACCCACGCCTCGGGGGCCGCGACGGCGAGCATCGCCCCGCCGCCGGGCAGTTCCCGCATCAGCCTGCCGCGGTACGCGACGACGCGGGCGGCGTCGGCCGCCGAGAGCACGCCCGCGACATGGGCCGCGGCCAGTTCGCCGACCGAGTGCCCGATCAGGAAGCCGGGCCGGACGCCGAAGCTCTCCAGCAGCCGGTACAGCGCGATCTCCAGGGCGAACGTCGCGGCCTGGGTGTAGTCGGTCCGGTCGAGCAGCCGCGCCTCCGCGGTGTCCGGGCGGGCGAAGACCACGGACCTCACCGGGCGGTCGAGGTGCTCGTCCAACTCGGCGCAGACCGCGTCGAAGGCGTCGGCGAAGACGGGGAAGGCGGCGTGCAGCTCGCGGCCCATGCGCGCCCGCTGGAAGCCCTGCCCGGAGAACATCACGGCGAGCCGGCCCGGCGACGCCTGGGCGTGGACCACGCCGGCCGCCTGCTCGCCCCTGGCCAGCGCCGTCAGTCCGCCTACGAGACTCTCGCGGTCCGCGGCCAGGACGGCGGCTCTGTGCGCCATCAGGGGACGCCGCGTCAGGGCGGCGGCGATGCCGGCCGGCTCCACCTCGGGATGGGCGACCGCGTACGCGCGCAACTTGTCGGCGTAGCCCCGCAGCGCCTCCTCGGTCCGCGCGGACAGCATCCACGGCAACGCCGGCGTGCCCGTAATGGGCGGCGCGTCGTCGCCGGCCGGCGGCTGTTCGAGGATGACGTGCCCGTTGGTGCCGCTGAGCCCGAACGACGACACCGCGGCCCGGCGCGGCCTGCCCGTCTCCGGCCACGGGGTCGGCTCCAGCACCAGCGTCGCCGCTCCTCCGGACCAGTCCACCTGCCGGGACGGCTCGTCCACGTGCAGCGTGGGCGGCACCACGCCGGCGTGCATCGCCAGCACCATCTTGATCACTCCCGCCACGCCGGCGGCGGCCTGGGTGTGGCCGATGTTGGACTTGATCGAACCCAGCAGCAGCGGCCGGTCCGCGGGCCGGTTCCGGCCGTAGGTCGCCAGGATCGCCTGCACCTCGATCGGGTCGCCCAGCCGCGTGCCCGTCCCGTGCCCCTCGACGACGTCCACGTCCGCCGCCGACAGCCCGGCGGCGTTCATCGCCTGGCGGATGACCCTCTGCTGGGCGGGCCCGTTGGGCGCCGTGAGGCCGTTCGACCGGCCGTCCTGGTTGACGGCGGAGCCGCGGACCAGGGCCAGCACCGGGTGGCCGTGCTTCCTGGCGTCCGACAGCCGCTCGAGCAGCAGGACACCGGCG
This sequence comes from Microbispora triticiradicis, assembly GCF_005864065.1. Classification (NCBI taxonomy): domain Bacteria; kingdom Bacillati; phylum Actinomycetota; class Actinomycetes; order Streptosporangiales; family Streptosporangiaceae; genus Microbispora; species Microbispora triticiradicis. The sequence continues at coordinate 87,326 of NZ_VANP01000012.1, forward strand.
CCCTCGGCCAGCCCGGTGCCGTCCGCCGAGTCGGCGAACGACTTGCACCGCCCGTCCGGGGAGAGGCCCCGCTGCCTGCTGAACTCCAGGAACGTGTCCGGCGCCACGATCACCGTCGCGCCGCCCGCCAGGGCGAGCGAGCACTCGCCGGTCCGCAGCGCCTGGCAGGCGAGGTGCAGCGCCACCAGTGACGACGAGCACGCGGTGTCCACGGTGACCGCCGGTCCTTCGAGGCCGAAGGCGTAGGCGACGCGTCCGGAGGCGAGACTGCCCATCTGACCCGACCACTCGTTCGGCATGACCCCGTTGAAGACGCCGGTCCTGCTGCCGCGGAGCGAGCCGGGGTCCAGGCCGGCCCGCTCGAACGCCTCGGCGGAGCATTCGAGGAGCAGCCGATGCTGCGGATCGATCGAGGGCGCCTCGCGCGGGCTGATGCCGAAGTGACCGGCGTCGAACATCGCGGCGTCGTGCAGGAAACCGCCGTGGCGCGAGTAGGTCCTGCCCGGGCTGCCGGGCTCCGGGTCGTACAGTCCCGCGACGTCCCAGCCGCGGTCGCGCGGGAACTCCGACACCACGTCGCGTCCGCCGGACACCACGTCCCACAGGTCCTGCGGCGAGCCCACCCCGCCCGGGTAGCGGCAGCCCATGCCCACGATGGCGATCGGCTCGTGCTCGCGTTCCTCCGCCGCGCGCAGCCGCTCCCGCAGATCCTGCATCTCGGCCGTGGCGCGCCGGAGATAATCCAGGTATTTCTGTTCGTCGGTCATCGCGTCGCCCCCACACCCTCGTGCTCCACGGCCGGCCGCCCGACAACCGCCCCGTTTCGAAACCGAATGATTCGCAGTCCGGCCCCGCCCTAACAATGCGGTTCAGGCGGCAGAATCGCGAAACCTGGACGACACACTTTTTCCGGCGGCCACGGACCTTCGGGCGCACGCCTGGGAAAGGCGAGGCCCGCCAAGCGCCTGACCAGTAAGTTCAGCGGAACCGCCGCCGATCCGGCCCCCCGTTCTGCCGGTCGGCACCACGCTTGGAAAAGCGGCCGCCGACCATGCTCATCGGCCGGGCCGGGGCGGACCACGCGGTTTCGACGGCAGAAAAAAACTGCCGGTCAGGCCGGAAAAACGCGGCACAAAAGTGCGTGGTTCACCCGACAATTCGGTGCTAGCTTTCCCAGCAGCACGCGAACCATGGGCGCGGGGAAACAGGCGTCGAGTCCGAACCGACGCCCGCCCACGCGGGCGGAGACGGCCGGACGCCCACTCCCGCCTCAGGGCCGGAACCGGGGCGACGGGGGCTCGTCATGCCGAGCGCGATACGGGGCTGACGGTGTCGCCCCCTCGGTGCGCCGGGATGACAGATCGGAGACAACACGTGCAGAGAACGTTCCGTCTGGATGAGGCGCCGGCGATCGCCGGCGCCGCGACACCGCTCACCCGCCCTGTCGGCATCGGCGCGACCGGGCTCTACGTGCCCGAGCAGGTCGTGACCAACGACGACCTGGCCGAGACGCTGGACACCTCCGACGAGTGGATCACCTCCCGGATCGGGATCAGGCAGCGGCGCTTCCTCACCGAGGGCATGGCCACGTCCGACATGGGCATCGCCGCGGCACGGCAGGCGCTCGACCGGTCCGGGGTGGACGCCGGCGACCTCGACGTCGTCATCGTCGCCACGTTCACCCCCGACCAGCCGCTCCCCTCCACCGCGCTGATCGTCGCCGAGGCGCTCGGCGCGCGGCGCGCGCTTCCGCTCGACCTCTCGCAGTCGGCCTGCGCGGGCGGCATCCACGCGATCCTCCTGGCCGCGCACCTGCTGCAGAACGACGCCTTCCGCAACATCCTGGTCATCGGAGCCGACGCCGGGTCCCGGCTGACCGACCCGCTGGACCGCGGGACCCGGGTCTTCTTCGGCGACGCCGCCGGAGCCGCGCTGCTGCGGCCGACGGCGAGCGGCTTCGGGCTGCTGTCCTGGCACACCGGCTCCGCGCTCTCCTACGAGGTGCAGATCCCCGCGGGCGGTTCCCGCCGGCCGACCAGCCCCGAGACGGTGGACGAACGCGGCCAGTTCCTGAAGATGAACGGCAGGGCCGTCTGGGACATGGCCACCGGTCAGCTGCCGGGCAGCATCAGGCAGGCCGCCCTGCGCGCCGGAGTCGGCCTGGAGGACGTACGGCACTTCCTCCTGCACCAGGCCAACCAGAACATCATCAACGAGACGGTGTCGAGCTTGGGCATATCCGCGGACCGCGTGCCCACGACGGTGGGGCGGCTCGGCAACACCGGAGCGGCCAGCATGTTCACGGTGTTGCACGAGGCGATGGAGAACACCGTCCGCCACGGAGACCTCATGATCATGGCCGGGATCGGGGCCGGCTTCCTCTGGGGATCGGTCTGTCTCCGCCACTTCGGGCCGGACCCGTCCGGCGACGCCTGGGGCTGACGCCATGCTGCGTACCGAGATCGCCGAGCGCGTCGCCGTCGTGACCCTGGACCGCCCCGAGCGGCTCAACGCCCTGAGCTGGGAGCTGATGAACCGGCTCAGGAAGGAGTTCGAGTCGCTCGGCGCCCGCGCGGACGTCGGCGCGATCGTCCTCACCGGCGCGGGCCGCGCGTTCTCCGCCGGGGCGGACCTGCGTGACTTCGCGGCGAGCGAGGACCTGCCCGCCGAGGTCGCGCACCACCTGGCCGCGACGATGGCGCCGCTGGCCGAGGTGGTGCAGGCCCTGCCGCTGCCGTTGGTCGCCGCGGTCAACGGTCCGTGTGCCGGTGGCGCCGTGGGCCTGGCGCTGCTCGCCGACGTGGTCATCGCCGCCAGGTCCGCGTACTTCCTCCTGCCCCAGGTGGTGCCTCTCGGCGGCGTGCCCGACCTCGGCGCGACCTGGGTCCTCGGCCGGGTCGTGGGACGGGCCCGGGCCATGGGCATGTCCCTGACGGGCGAACGCGTCCCGGCCGAGCGGGCCGAGCGGTGGGGCATGATCTGGCGCTGCGTCGACGACGCCGAGTTGCGGGACCAGGCGCTCGCGACGGCCCGGGGGCTGGCCGCCGCGCCCGCCGCCGTCGTCGCGACCCGCGCGCTCCTCGACGCGGGTTTCGCGGCGACACTGCGCGACCAGCTCGACTTCGAGGCCCGGCACCAGTCGGCGCGGTTCGCCGACCCCGCCGTGGCGGCGGTGGTCGAGCGCTTCGCCGCCGCGGGAGACAGGCCGGGGACGCGCCGATGAAGGCGATCGTGCTGGCCGGCGGCTCCGGGACGCGGTTGCGTCCCATCACGCACACGCACGCCAAGCAACTGGTGCCCGTGGCCAACCGGCCGGTGCTCTTCTACGGCCTGGAGGCGATCGCGGAGGCGGGCATCCGCGACGTCGGCGTCGTGGTGGGCGACACCCACGCGGAGATCGAGGCGGCCGTCGGGGACGGCTCCGCGTTCGGGATCGAGGTGACCTATCTGCGGCAGGAGGCGCCGCTCGGGCTCGCGCACGCGGTGCTGATCGCCCGGGACTTCCTCGGCGACGACCCGTTCGTCATGTACCTGGGCGACAACTTCGTGCTCGGCGGCATCACCGGCATCGTTCGGGGCTTCGCCGAGCGGCGGCCGGACGCGCAGATCATGCTCACCCGGGTGCCCGATCCCCGGCAGTTCGGCGTGGCCGAACTGGACTCCGGAGGCCGGGTCGTCGGCCTGGAGGAGAAACCCGCCCGCCCGAAGAGCGACCTGGCGCTCGTCGGGGTCTATCTGTTCACTCCGGTGGTGCACGAGGTGATCGCGGAGCTGAAGCCCTCCGCGCGCGGCGAGCTGGAGATCACCGAGACGCTCCAGTTGCTGCTGGACTCCGGCCGGCGCGTGGACTCCACGGTGATCTCCGGCTACTGGAAGGACACCGGCAACGTCGCCGACATGCTGGAGGTCAACCGGCTGGTGCTGGAGTCCCTGGAGCCGCGGCAGGACGGCGTCGTCACGGACAGCGAGATCATCGGGCGTGTGGTGATCGAGGCGGGCGCCGACGTCAGCTGCTCGCGGATCGTCGGCCCGGCCGTCATCGGCGCCGGTTCGGTGATCCGGGACTCCTACGTGGGGCCCTTCACGTCGATCGGCGACCGGTGCCGGATCGACGCCAGCGAGATCGAGTACTCGATCGTGCTGCGGGACGCCGCCATCTCGGGGGTCGGGCGGATCGAGGCCTCGCTCATCGGCCGGGACGTGGAGGTCACCCCGGCCGCGCAGACGCCCCGGGCCCACCGCCTGGTCCTGGGAGACCACAGCCGGGTGCAGATCAGTTCGTGAGGGCCGCGCGGCCCGGAGGAGGTCGTCTTCGGAGACGCCGGCCGTGGGTAGGGACTCCTGGACATCGAGGGAGACCGGCTATGGACACGGTACGGAACGTCATCGCCGGGGAGAGCCGCGAACCGGCGTCCGGCGACTGGATGGACCTGGTCGACCCGTCCACCGAAAAGGTGTACGCCCGGGCGGCCCGCTCGGGCGGCGAGGACGTGGACCAGGCGGTCGCGGCCGCCACCGAGGCCGCCCGCGCCTGGCGGCGCACCACCCCGGCCGAGCGGCAGCGACTGCTCCTGGAGCTGGCCGATCTGATGGCGGAGGACAGGGAGGCGCTGGCCGAGGCCGAGGTGCGGGCGACCGGCAAGCCGCGCGGCACCGCGCTGAGCGTCGACGTGGACGGGGCTGTCGACGCCGTCCGCTACTTCGCCGGAGCGGCACGGCTGCTGGAGGGCCTCGGCGCCGCCGAGTACGCCGAGGGGCACACCTCGTTCGTGCGCCGCGAGCCGATCGGCGTGGTCGCGCAGGTGACGCCGTGGAACTACCCGCTGATGATGGCCGCCTGGAAGATCGGCCCGGCGCTGGCGGCGGGCGACACGGTGGTGCTCAAGCCGTCGGACACGACACCCGGCTCGACCGTGCTGCTGGGTGAGATGTGCGCGCGGGTGTTCCCGCCCGGCGTGGTCAACGTCCTGTGCGGCGACCGGGACACCGGCCGCGCGCTGGTCGCCCATCCCGGGGTGGAGATGGTGGCGATCACCGGGTCCACGCGGGCCGGAGCCGAGGTGATGGCGGCCGCGGCGGGCGACCTCAAGGACGTCCACCTGGAGCTGGGCGGCAAGGCCCCCGCGCTGGTCTTCGCCGACGCCGACCCGGCCGCGACGGCGGCAGGCATCGCCTCGGCGGCGTTCTTCAACACCGGGCAGGACTGCACCGCCGTCACCCGCGTGCTCGTGGAGCGGCGCGCGTACGACGGGTTCGTCGAGGCGCTCGCCGAGGCGGCGCGGGCGCTCCTCGTCGGGCATCCCGACGAGGAGGACGTGTTCCTCGGCCCGGCCAACAACGCGAACCAGGCCGAGCGGGTCGCGGGCTTCCTCGACCGGCTGCCCGCGCACGCCCGCGTGGTCGCCGGCGGCGGCAGGCTCGGCCGTCCCGGATTCTTCTTCCCGCCGACCGTCGTCGCCGGGGTGCGCCAGGACGACGAGATCGTGCAGCAGGAGGTCTTCGGCCCGGTGGTGACCGTGCAGCCGTTCGCGGACGAGGACGAGGCGGTCGCCCTGGCCAACGGCGTCGACTACGGGCTCGCCTCAAGCGTGTGGACCAGGGACACCGGACGGGCCATGCGGCTGTCCGCCGCGCTGGACTTCGGCGCGGTCTGGGTCAACTGCCACCAGGTGTTCGTCCCGGAGATGCCGCACGGCGGCTTCAAGCACTCGGGCACCGGCAAGGACCTGTCCCGGTACGGCCTCGACGCCTACACCCGCGTCAAGCACGTGATGATCAGCCACACCTGAGCACCGCCAAATCATTCCTTGACACGAATATTCGCGGTGGGGAATAGTTCTCGTCGTGGACGAACTCCTCACCGCACTGGCCGACCCGGCCCGGTGGCGGCTCGTGAGCCTGCTGGCCGAGCGGCCCCGGCCGGTCGGCGTCCTGGCCGAGCTGGCCGGGGCACGTCAGCCGCAGACCACCAAGCACCTGCAGGCCCTGGAGCGCGCCGGGCTCGTCGTGTCCCAGCGCAGCGGCCAGCGCCGGATCTACGCGCTCCGGTCCGAGCCTCTGCGGGAACTGGCGGCCGCGCTCGGCCGCCTGGCCGACACCGCGGACCGGGCCGGCGGCCCGCGCGAGACCTACGATCGGTACGGGCTCAGTCTCCGCACGGAGCGGCTCGCCGCCGACGAGCCGGGGTGGGCCGACGGCCGCTCGTTCGGGTTCCACCGGTCACTGGCCGGCAGTCCCGAACTGGTCTGGCGCCACCTGACCGAGGCCTCCCTTCTCGCCCGCTGGTGGACCCCTGACGACCTGCGCGTCTCCGAACTCGTCTTCGAGGCGCGGCCGGGCGGGCGGATCGTCCAGGAGTACCGCGACGCCGAGGACGCCGGCGGGTCTGACGTGGTCGCCGGGCGTGCCGTGGGGGTCGTGGACGAGGTGCGGCCCGGTGAACGCCTCGCCTACCGGCTCCGCCCGCTGCTCCCCGGCGGCGGCACCGCCTTCACCGCGCACCTCGATCTCGACCTGACGCCCACCCCGGCCGGCACCGACCTCGACGTCCGGTTCCGGATCGCCGACAGCACCGTCGACTCCGCGGACTTCGTCGCGGGCGTCGAGATCGGCTTCGGCCAGAGCCTCGACCGGCTCGCGGCGATCCTCGCCGCCGATCCGCACGACACCGACACACCCATTCACGAAGCAGAATCAAGGAGCACGACGTGACCATCACGACCCCCACCGGCCGCAAGGTGACCGCGAACCTGAGCATCACTCTCGACGGGCGCTACCACGGTCCCGGAGGGCCCGGCGACTTCGCCGCGTTCGCCCCCTACGTGGTCACCGAGGTCGCGCGGGACCACATGAACCGCATGTGGCAGGGCGCGACGACGGCGCTGCTCGGCCGGGTCAACGCCGAGGGATTCATGGGCTACTGGCCGTCGGTCGCCGAGAACGACGACGCCGATCCACGTGACCGCGGATACGCCAAGTGGCTGGTCGGCGCCGAGAAGGTGGTTCTGTCGACCACCCTGACCGAGGCGCCGTGGGAGCGTACCCGCGTGGTGAACGCCCCCGCGGCCGAGGTCGTCGCCGATCTCAAGGCCACCGGCGAGGGCGACATCCTCGTCAACAGCAGCGCGAGTGTCATCAAGGCGCTCCTGGCCGCGGACCTCGTCGACCGGCTCCACCTCATGATCCTCCCCGAGATCGCCGGAGGCGGGCAGCGGCTGTTCGACGACGGCCTGCCGGCCACGAAGTGGACGCTCGCCCACCAGGAGACCGGCGAACTCGGCGAGATGGCCATGGTCTACGACCGGCTCCGCTGAGCCGGAACGATCAGGACCGGGCCGGCAAACGTCACGGTCGCCTCCGGGGCCCCTCCGTCGCGCCCCGGAGTGAGCCTGGTCGCTACCCTGGCACCGGTGCCCAGGGGCCCGTGACGGTCACCAGGAAGGCCGGCATATGAAGATCGCTGTCATCGGCGGAACCGGGCTCATCGGCTCCCGCGTGGTCGGGATCCTGAACGCGCACGGGCACGAGGCGGTGCCGCACTCGACGTCGACGGGTGTGGACCTGCTCACCGGAGAGGGCCTCGCCGAGGCGCTGACGGACGCCGCGGTCGTCGTCAACCTGACGAAGCCGCGGACCTTCGACGACGCGTCCCCCGCGTTCTTCCGCACGACGATGGGCAACCTGCTGACCGCCGCAGAGGCGGCCGGCGTCGGCCACGCGGTCGTCCTGTCGATCGTGGGCGCCGACCGGGTGCCCGGCTCGGTCTACTACCGGGCGAAGGTGCTGCAGGAGGACCTCCTCAAGGCCGGCCCCGTGCCGTACTCGATCGTGCGTGCCACGCAGTTCTTCGAGTTCATCGAGACGGTGATGTCCTGGACCTCCGACGAGCACGCCGTCCGCCTGCCCGCCGTCCTCATGCAGCCCATCGCCGCGGACGACGTCGCGCGGGCTGTGGCCGACGTCAGCGTGGGCGTCCCGCTGCGCGGCACCCTGGACATCGCCGGGCCCGAGGTCTTCGCGCTCGACGAGCTGGGCAGGATCACCCTCGCCGCCCGCGGCGACCACCGCGCCGTCGTCACCGACGACGGGGCGGGCCTGTACGCCGCCGCCTCGGGCGACGCCCTCGTCGCCGGGGAGGGCGCCGTCATCGCCGGGACCACCTATCGGGAGTGGCTCGCGCGCTGACCGGGCCGCGCCCCGGCCGCAGGCGCATCACCGCCCGTGCCGGCTCCGCGAGGGTCCGTACCTCCGGCCGCGGGCAGGCGGCCCGCACCACGTCGTCACAGATCCGAGCGCCGCCCTGTCTTCGAGACGGCCCCCACGTCGCGAAGTGACAGGAGAACGACCTTGCCGTCAGCAGGCACCACGATCCGGATCCGGGTCCGGATGAGCGCTCGCGCCGTCGACGAGCCGCACCGCGCCGCGAGCCAGCTCGAGCTGCTGTTCGACCTCACCTTCGTGGTCGCGGTGGCGGCCGTCACCGCCCAGTTCGCGCACGAGATCGCCGCCGGGCACGGCCTGGCCGGTGTGGTGCCGTTCCTTCAGGTGTTCTTCGCGATCTGGTGGGCGTGGATGAACTTCACGTGGTTCGCCTCGTCCTACGACACCGACGACGTCGCCTACCGGCTGCTGACCATGGTGCAGATGGCCGGTGTGCTGATCCTCGCCGCCGGCGTGCCCGCCGCGGGGAGCCGCTCCGACTACGGGGTCATCACGCTCGGCTACCTCGTCATGAGGATCGGGCTCGTCGCCCAGTGGCTGCGGGCCGGTCTGGAAGACCCGGAGAGGCGCCGCACCGCGCTCCGCTACGCCGGCGGCATCACCGCCCTGCAGGCGGGCTGGCTGGCGCGACTCGTCCTCGTGGAGACGGGAGTCCTGCCCTCGTGGTCCGGCCTGCCGTTCTTCGTCTGCCTGGCCGCCCTGGAACTCGCGGTGCCGTGGTGGGCCGAGCGGGTCAGGGCCACCAACTGGCACCCACACCACATCGCCGAGCGCTACGGCCTGTTCACGATCATCCTGCTCGGTGAGAGCGTGCTGGCCGCGAGCAGAGGGGTCGGAGGAGCGCTCGAGGCGGGCGAGGTCGGCGGTCCCTTCCTCGTGATCGCCGGCGCCGGTCTCGTCCTGCTGTTCGCCCTGTGGTGGCTGTACTTCCTCGGCCCGGCTGGGGACGGTCTCACCGACCGCCGTCACCGGTCCTACCTGTGGGGGTACGGCCACTACGGCATATTCGCCGCCCTGGCCGCCCTCGGTGCCGGGCTCGAAGTGGCGGTGGAGTGGAACGGGCACGACGGCGCGGCGTCGCCGACGGCGCTCGGCTACGCGGTCGCCGTTCCGGTGGGTCTGTATCTCGCCCTGCTGCTGGCGGTACACGTGCTCGTCGTCGCGGAGCCCGTCATCCTGCCCGCCGTGGTGCTGGGGTGCGCCGCCGTCGTCCTGTCGCTGCCGCTCGCGGCGCCCTGGATCGGCGTGGCCGCCGTGGTCGCCGCGATCGCGGCCGTCTGCGTGCTGCTGGTCGCCGTCACGATCTGGACGGCCGCCGGGGCACGTCGTGGGAACCGCGGTGAGCCGGTCCCTTTCCCGTGACGTACGCCACGCCCAGAAGAATTCCGCGGCGGCCGTCACAAGCCGGGAGGCTGTCCGGTCCTAGCTGGCGACCGGGGTCGCGACGAGGTGGCCCGGCGTACGGAAAGGGAACGGCATGAAGATCGTGGTGATCGGCGGGACCGGCCTGATCGGCTCGAAGCTGGTGGCGAAGCTGACCGAGCACGGCCACGAGGCGGTGGCCGCGTCGCCGAACACCGGCGTCAACACGCTGACCGGCGAGGGACTCGCCGAGGTGCTGACGGGCGCGCAGGTGGTCGTCGACGTCTCGAACTCCCCGTCGTTCGAGCGGGCCGCCGTACTGAAGTTCTTCGAGACCTCCACGGGCAACCTGCTCGCGGCGGAGGCGGAGGCGGGCGTGGGTCACCACGTCGCGGTGTCGATCGTGGGAACGGAACGGATGCCGGACAACGGCTACTTCGCCGCGAAGATCGCGCAGGAGCAGCTGATCGAGAAGTCGGGGATCCCGTTCTCGCTCGTACACTCGACCCAGTTCTTCGAGTTCGCCCGGGGCATCGCCGACGAGGGCACGGTGGACGGCAAGGTGCACATGGCGCCCGTGCTCTTCCAGCCCATCGCGGGCGACGACGTCGCCAAGGCGGTCGGCCGGACCGCGGTGGGGTCGCCGCTGAACGGCAGGGTGGAGATCGCCGGGCCCGAGCGGCTCCGGATGGACGAGTTCTTCCGCCAGGCGCTCGCCGCCTGGGGCGACCCGCGCGAGGTGGTGACCGACCCGCACGCGCGTTACTTCGGCAGTGAGCTGAGCGAGCAGTCGCTGGTGCCGATCGACGAGGCCACCCTCGGCACGATCCGTTACCTGGACTGGCTCGGCAGCACCGGAAAGTAGACCACGGCGGACGGCGCCGGCCCCCACTACGGGAGGCCGGCACGGGACGCCGGTGCGGGAGGCCGGGCCCGCCTGGGTGCCGGCCGCCCGCCGGGGGCCGCTTCGCGCCCGGCCGGATCACACGGCCGGACGACACGGGGATGACACGACCGGATCACGCGCCAGGACATGCGTACGGAGGAATGATGAGTGCCCCGAGCGGCGAGAACGATTTCCTGCACGAGCTCCAGATCGAGGTCGAGGCGGAGGTCGTCGAGGTCGGGTGGAGCCGTCCCGAGGAGGCCGCCGGCCTGCCGGTCGCCGACTGGCTGTTCGACCCCGCGGACGCCGAACGCGAGGAGATCGCTTTGCGAGGTCTCCTCGACGCGGTCGAGGTGCTGGAGGACGGCGCCTGCCCGGGCGGTCCCGCCGACGACGGCCAGGCCGGTGTTCATTGGCAGCGTTGATCGGCAGGGTTGATTGTTGGGATGCACGGCGGAAAAGTAGGCTGCGCGCCGATTCGAGGTGCGGCGCCGGGGGCCGAGGCGTTCGCGGAACGCGCCCGGCGCGAGCTTCAGGCCACCGGCGAGACGGTACGCAGGCGCGCCACCGAGGCGCGCCCCACGCTCACCGCCCAGGATGCGCAGATCGCGCGACTGGCCGGCGAGGGGTTGACGAACCCCGAGATCGGCGCGCAGCTCTTCATCAGCCCGCACACCGTCGAATGGCACCTGCGGAAGATCTTCGCGAAGCTCGGCATCGCGTCCCGCAGGCAGATCAACGCCACGCCGCTCGACGGCGTGGGGGCCACGGACTGAGGCTCCGCGGTTCGATGATCTAGCATGGCCTGGCCTGGCCTGGCCCGGGCCGCCGCCCGCGTTCGTCGTCGTCGAGTGCGACATGCTGCGGCGAGGCGAGGCCTACGCCCGCAAGCTCGTCCAGGCGGGGGCCCCACCACCAGCGTCCGCTACAACGGCACGCTCTTCATGATGCTGAACCCGCTCCACGACACCCGCGCCGCGACCGTGCAGGCCGTCGCCGTCCTCAGGACCGCCCTGAACACCGGAAAGGCACCCGCATGAGCGAGCAGCCCGTCATCGTCCTGGTCCACGGCGCCTTCGCTGAGTCTGCCTCCTGGAACCGCGTCATCCGGCGCCTGCACGGTCACGGCCTGTCCGCCGTCGCCGCGGCCAACCCGCTGCGCGGTGTCGAGGGCGACGCCGCGTACGTGCGCGACGTGATCGCCGGCCTCGGCCGCCCGGTCGTCCTGGTCGGCCACTCGTACGGCGGCATGGTCGTCACCCAGGCCGCGGCCGGTCACCCGGCCGTACGCGCCCTGGTCTACGTCGCGGCCTTCGCCCCCGAGCCCGGCGAGAGCGCGTTCCTGCTGACCGGCAGGTTCGAGGGCAGCACCCTGGGCACGGCGCTGGAGGCCTACCCGGTCGTCTCCGGCGGCAACGAGTTCCGCATCGCGGCGGACAGGTTCCACCACCAGTTCTGCGCCGACCTCGACGCCGGCGAGGCCGCCCTGATGGCGGCGACCCAGCGGCCGGTGACCGAGCGGGCGCTGACCGGCGCGCTGACGGCGGACGAGCCCGCCTGGCGCACCATTCCGTCCTGGTTCGTCCACGGCGAGCGCGATCTCAGCATCCCGGCCGCGGCGCTGCGCTTCATGGCCGAGCGCGCCGGCGCCCGCAGGACCAGGGAGATCGCGGGCGCGTCACACGCGGTCGCCGCGTCGCAGCCCGACGCCGTGACCGCCGTCATCCGCGACGCCGCCGGCCACGCGCGGCGTTGAGGCTCCGCCGGAGCGCCTGAACCGCACCCGGTCTCCACTCACCGTGGAGACCGGGCTGCAGACGCCGCCACGAAAGGTCCAGGTGGCGCATGGCCGCCTCCCTCCGGCTCGAACTCCCGGGGGTCCCCGCCGAAGCCACCACGACGTCGCTGACGCTGCGGCATCGGCACCTTCCCGGCACGAGCCTGATCACGGAGAGACCTCCGGGGCTGTCACGAACGCGGCGGCTGTCCGGTCCTATCGGACGACCGGTCGCGCACCTGCGATCGACAATGGAGGTAGAGCTCTTATGACACATCCGGAACCACGGGGGACCATCGCCGTTCCCGGTCCGGCGGGGATCGACACGCTCGACAGTCTGCGTGAGCACCTGCAGTGGGCGGTCGAGCTGGAACACGCGACGCTGCCGTCGTACCTGTGCGCGCTGTACTCACTGCGGCCGGAGGACAATCCGGAGGCCGTGGAGGTGGTGGGCAGCGTCTTCGCCGAGGAGATGCTGCACCTGGCGCTGGCGGCGAACCTGCTCAACGCCGTCGGAGGCCGGCCGCGTCTCGACATGCCCGGGATGCTGCCGCCGTACCCTCGGCGGCTGCCCCACAGCGACCTGGAACTGTCGCTGCTCCCGTTCGGCCCGGAGGCCCTGGAGATGTTCCTGCGCCTGGAACGGCCGGCGCCGCCCGGCGCCCCGGCGCAGGGCGACGGCTACGAGACGATCGGGCAGTTCTACGAGGCGATCGAACAGGGACTGCGCCGGCTGTGCGAGCGGCTCGGCGAACAGGAGGTCTTCTGCGGCGACCCCGCCCGCCAGGTGAACGGCGGGCATTTCCGGCACACGACGGGCCGGCTGTTCGCGGTGGAGGATCTGGAGTCGGCGCTGGGGGCGCTGAAGGAGATCGTCGAAGAGGGCGAGGGCTCGGCCCGGGGCGAGGTCTGGGACGGGGACCAGGACGTCTTCCACCCCGACCGCGACGAGGTCGCGCACTACTACCGCTTCCAGGAACTCAAACTCGGCCGGCGCTACCGGCGGGGCGACACGCCGCAGTCCGGGCCGACCGGCGAGCCGATCTCCGTGGACCCGGCCGCCGTACGCCCGATGCGGCCCAACCCGCGGCTGTCCGACCACGCCCCGGGCAGCGTCGTCCGGACCGCGCAGGAGGAGTTCAACCGCACCTACTGCACCCTGCTGAACCAGCTGGAGCAGGCCTTCGACGGCCTGCCGAAGCTGCTCGGGGCCGCCGTCGGCACCATGTACACGCTCAGGGCCCAGGCCGACGCCCTGTTGCTGCTGCCGGACGCGGACGGCACCACCGCGGGCCCCACCTTCGAGTACGTGCCACCGGAGTCGCGCTCGTGAGCGTCCCGCTCCCGGTCATGCGTACGCGAGCGTCGGCGTGACCACGGCGGGGGCGGTGCCTGTCCCAAAAAAGCGGCAGTCCCGGCCGCGCGCCTCCCGGCCGGGACTGCCGCCGCACATGTCCGCGGCCGTCACACCGGTGGGGCTTGCGCGGCCCTCAACGGCAGGCCTGCCGTCTCTGCGCCGATGCGTGCGCGGCACCTTCGCCGAGCAGTAGTGCGGCGACCGCATCCGGAGCCTCGTGCATCGCGTCGTGGCCGGTCGGGAGGTCGTGGACCTGCCACGCGGGATCGGCTTGGAGCCGGGTGCGGAGTGCGGCGAACGGCGTCCGGTCCTCCCACCGCGAGCAGTAGACGAACTCCCGACGGGGGACCCGGCCGAACGCGCCCGTGAGCCGGATCGTCTGCAGGAACGAGGCGAGGGGATGGGGACGGCAGCGGGGATCGACGCCGTCCGGCGGCCGGACGGCGTAGCCGGTGGCCGCGGCGCCGGCCGCGAACGCCTCCCGGTAGCGCTCGGTCGTCGACGACCAGCACGACTCGCCGTCGCGCGGTACGTAGGCGTCGAGATGCACCAGTCGTGAGACCCGGCCGTCGGCGCGGTCGGCGGCGGCGGCGATCACCATCCCGCCGTAGCTGTGGCCGACCAGCGTCGCGCCGGTGACGCGGGCGCGATCGAGGAGGCGCAACACGTCGTCGGCGTGCGTGTCGAGGTTGGCGGCCGCGACCGTCGTGTCGTCGTCGTCCGGCCGCAGACCGGTCAGGGTCAGGGCGTGAACGGCATGACCGGCACCCTCCAGCAGCGGAACCACCTCCTCGAACGACCAGGAACCGTGCCAACCGCCGGGCACGAGGACGAACGTCGCCATGCGTTTCTCCTCCTCTCTCAAGCCGCGGCATCGAGCCACGCCGCCTCGATGACGTGTGGTCCGGCCGGGCGCTCCGCGCGGCCGGGGACCACTCCGCATGGAGGCGGTGTCACCGGATCACTATGCGGCCGGGCGCTGACAGGCCGCCAGCCGATGCCTCGTTCGCCGGCAACCCTGCCTGATCGCCGGTGCGATGTCACATACGCGGCCGCGCCGGAAGGACGGATCCGCCGCCGTTTACACAATCTTCATTTGCCCGATGGCGGGGCGTACCCCGCCTCCCGCGGCCCTGAGAGGCCTTTTGAGCAGGTACGACCGCACCTCGCGGAAGTCGTCGGCGAAGCCCGACAAAAAAGGTCAATTTGCATAACTACGACCTGCTATTTCCGGATTTATCGCCATTAGCGAATCTCCGAGCTGTCTGACTGCTCCGTTCGTGTCCAGCCCCCTCTCCTGGCCGGAGCAGCAGGCAGAAGGGGACGCTCGTGAGACGAGCCTTCGCCGCCCTCGCCACCGCCCTCGGCACCCTGTCCCTCCTCCTCACCCTGACCACCGGCCCCTCCCTCGCCACCCCGCCGAACATCCCGTCCGCGAGCACCGCCGCCTCCCGGCTGGCCTCGCTCACCGTGGCCGCCGAGTCGCACCAGTCGACCTACAACCGCGACCTCTTCCCGCACTGGATCACCGTCTCGGGCGCCTGCAACACCCGCGAGCAGGTGCTCAAGCGGGACGGCAGCGGCGTGGTGACCGACTCGAGCTGCGCCTCCGTGTCCGGAAGCTGGTACAGCCCGTACGACGGAGCGACCTGGCACGCGGCCTCCGACGTCGACATCGACCACATGGTCCCTCTCGCCGAGGCCTGGCGGTCCGGTGCGTGGGCCTGGACCACCGCCCAGCGCCAGGCGTACGCCAACGACCTCGGCGGTCCCGAACTGTGGGCCGTCACCGACAACGTCAACCAGGCCAAGGGCGACCAGGACCCCACCACCTGGAAGCCGTCCCTGACCTCCTTCTGGTGCACCTACGCCCGCGCGTGGATCCAGGTGAAGTGGTACTACGGCCTCACCCTGCAGAGCGGCGAGAAGTCCGCCCTGACCACCATGCTCGGCTACTGCTGACCCGCTCCCCCGCTGCGGCGGCGTGCCGCCGCCGCAGCGCCGGGCGGCGCATAAGTCGATGGCGGGGACGGGACCGGGTGTGGCACGGTGTGGACGTGTCTGAGCAGATCGCGCTGCCGCGCAGTGTGGACGAGGCGGTCGCCGCGGAGCAGGCGGGTCACGCCCTTCGCTACCTGTACTTCTGGGGTCACCGGCCCCCGCGCGACGGCGGCGTCGGCCCCGGCTGCCTGTCACAGTGGTGGCCGGTCGCCTTCACCGAGGACGGCCACGCCTTCGCCTCCGCCGAGCACTACATGATGGCGCACAAGGCCTGGCTGTTCGGCGACGACCAGACCGCCGGGAAGATCCTCGCCGCCGGTCACCCGAACGAGGCCAAGACCCTCGGCCGCGCCGTACGCGACTTCGACGAGCAGGTCTGGAACGCCCACCGGTTCGACATCGTGGTCCGCGGCAGCGTCGCGAAGTTCGGGCAGCACGCCGACCTGCGCCGCTTCCTCCTCGCGACCGCCGGCCGGGTGTTGGTGGAGGCCAGCCCGAACGACCGGATCTGGGGCATCGGCCTGACCGCCGGCGACGAACGCGCCGCCTCCCCCGCCACCTGGCAGGGCCTCAACCTGCTCGGCTTCGCCCTGATGACCGCCCGCGCCATCCTCGCGACCGAGCCCTGACCGCCGGCTCCTGCCCTCAGGCCACCTCTGGCTGCCGGAACCCCGTCATCCCTCGCCCTCCTCGGCCGGTGGTGGGGGAAACGGAGCATTGAACACGAGACCGGATACCCGTCCCGCCTGCACCACCGGCCCGTATCGCACGTCTCCACTGATGAGGTTGAACACGTTGCTCGCCTCCCCCGTCCCCGGCGTGGTGTCCAGTGCCTCCGACAACCGCCTAAGGTCTTCCGCCAGAGCAGGGTACGCCTCGATCAGACGGCACAGCCGGGCCCGCCACATCTCTTCGACGCCGGCCATGAGCCTCCCGTCGTCGGCTTCGCGCGCGGTCAGCAGTTCCGCGCGCGACACGTCGAGGTCCAGGGCCATCTGCTTGGCGTTCTCCCCCCTGGCGAGCATGCGGACGACGCCTTCCTTCACCTTGACCCAGGAATCGGAGACCATCAGCCCGACCAGAGTCGCCGCTCCCGAACTCGCCAGTGCCACCAGTTCAGGCTCCACAGCCGGCCTCCTCAAGGCTTGTCGTCCGCGCGTGCCCTCGCGCGATCACTGGTCCGGCCCGTCGCTGGGCGGCTCGGACGGAGGGTCGAAGTCGCCGGTCACTGGGGGCTCCGACGGGTCGAACCGGCGCAGGAGAGCGTCGGCGGCCTCATGCCTGCCGTGCGCGTGCAGGACGTCCGCCACGTGCTTGGCGAGCAGGATCCGCTCGGGACTGTCCTGCTCGATGTCCATCACGCTCAGGAAGTTCCCGAAAAGGTCCGGTACGGTCCGGGGCGGAGGGGCGAAGCCGCCAGTCTCACCGTTGCTCGCGTACCCGGCGGACGCCGCCGTCGTCCCGTTGGCGGGCGTGGACAGCAGGTGGCGGAACGGCTCGGCGACATGCGTGTTGTTGGCGGCGGAGGAAAGCTGGGCGAGCAGGCCGATGTCCTGCACGGTCTTCTGGATGTGGTCGTCGTTCTTGGCGAGCCACCAGACCACAGCGCTGCCGGTGTCCTTCAGCACGCTCTCGCTGAGATAGGCGCGCCTGGTCTGCTCGTACCTCATCTCGTGCTCCCAGAGTGCGTTCTCCTTGCGCCTCGCCGCGAGCTTGGCGAGCCGGTCCTGGTCCTGGTCGGTGAGAGTGAGCGTGACGGAGTGCGCCATCGCCTGGATGGATCTCTTCGCGTCTGGTTCCATTCGGGCCAGTGCGCCGCTCAGCTCGTGCCGGACGAGTGAGGCGCGGCCGGGCGGCCTGCTTTCGGTGATCTCGCGGGCGCGTTCGAGGATCGAGTCGACCGCCAGAGCTTCGGGGTTGGCGAGTGATTCGTCGAACCGGGCGGCGATGGGCGACCAGCGGACCGTCGCGGAGAACACGAAGTCGTAGTCGCCCCAGGCGCTCGGCAGAGCGACATCGGTGATCTGCCGCTCCTCGCGCTCAATCGGCGTCACCGGAGGAGGTGGAGCGGGATGGTGCATCGGCTCCCGCGGCCGGAGCCACTCCTTCACCAGCCCCAACCACAGGGCCGCGAACAGTACGACGACGAGGAAACCGAGCCACAGGGGCCGGGGAGCGAACATGAACAAACCGGCGAAGATCAAGCCGGAGAAAACGGCGAAGTATGCGGTCAGGGTGGTGCGGCCAGAACTCATGGAACGGCCTTTCTAGCGGGGTCTACGCGACCTGGATGCCCAGGACGGCATTGATTTTCATGAGGAGGCGATCACGCAACCGCACGTCGCTCTCCTGCCATTCGGGCCGGGAACGCTCCAGCTGCCCGGCCATCGCGTACAGGGCGGACAGGATGGGCGGCCGCTGCCGGCCACCTTCGACGATCACGCCGATGAGCACGTCGGCCCACGGTCCGCTCTCGCCCGCCGCCTCAAGCCAGTGCCGGGCCCGTTGGGTCCAGACCTCCTCGCCACTCCGCTCGAAGACGACGCTCCAACCCACCGTCACCTGCTCGCGCATGACCGGCCGGGCCAACGGCGCCCGGGCACCGCCGTCTGTCGAGGTCAGTAGATCCGGGTCGGCCAGATCCAGGAACAGGCCAGCGTCGGCCCCATAACGGTTGTCCTGAGCGAACTGGTCGTTGAGCCGGCTGAACATCAGGCGCAGTAGCCGCCGATCCGCACGCACCAGTTCGAGGAGCGCCTCACGGGCTTGCGTGGTCCCGGTCTCGCGCCTGGCCCGGTGATGAAGGCGGACCACAGCCTCGTAAGGATGACGCACGGCCATCACCTCGGAGCACACGGTGACGATTACTTCGGCGAGCGTCTCGGACAGCGCTCCATGTCTGGACCATTCGTAAATCGCATGGCGGAAGAACCTGCCCTGCCACTGGTCCTGTAGCCCTCTGGTCAGTACCTGCGCCGCCGCACGCCTTCCCGCACTGTTCAGCGGCTTCGCCGTCCACCCATCGATCAGGGAGATGAGCACGCCGCGATAGCGCTCTTGCAGGCACAACTCGGTGAACCGGTCCACCAGGTCGTCGCGGTCGTCCTGGTGCACTCCCTGGGAGACAGCCGTGCGGCGCACCCATTCGCACAGGCTCGCCCGTAGGTCCGGGAGGTGGGTCCAGAAGTGCCGACGAACCGCCGCGTCATATCCGAGATCTGTGAAGTGCACCCGGCCGTCGTCGCCGCGCACGGCGCGGATCTCACGAAACTGCGAGCCGAGGCCCTCATGCTGCAACGGTGGAAGGTCCTCAAGCGGGTGCTTGGCCTCGTGAAGAAGCGTGGAGGCCGCTTCGTGGATCACATCCGCATGTGCTCCGTGCAGCATGGCGGTGGCGAGCAACAACGCGCGTTGCCGCCCTTCCGGCAGCTTGCGCATATTGGTGACGACCTGTTTGTCTCTGACGTATAGAGCGGCGTATGCCTCCTGGCACCAGGATGTGAAGTTGCCCGCACCGCCGGCTCGCTTCCTCAGCCCGACCACGAGCAGAGCAAAGTGGGCGACGTCCTCCATTCGAGGTCGCGTGCTGAGGAACCGGTCGACGGCAGGGCTGGCAGAACGTGCCTCGTCCCAGGTGAAGCCGTCCTGCAGCAAATACCTCCGCAGCACCTGCAGCTCCGCCGGGCGAACGATCTCCACCCGATATTGTTCGAGCGTCGGCTGCAGCCGCTCGGCTCTGTCGTGCGGGAGCACGACGACGAGTCGCGCCCCGTGTTCGCGCACCTCTGCGTGCGCGTCGAGGAGTTCCCGGTGGGCACGTGCCCAGTACCGTTCGTCGGCCGCCGACAGGTCGAGCAACAGCAGGTCGCCGTCGACGACGGCGTCACACGCCAGCAGGCGTCTGTCCCTGCTGTTCTCGCCATCCTCGTCGTTGAGCGGCATCTCCCGGAACGTCATCTCGCCCCAGCGCAACTCGTGCAGAAGCATCTGCGCGGCCGCCAAGCGGCCGCCACCCGGCGCTCCGTCGAGCAGGACGATCCAGGACGAGTCGAGAATCTCCCGCGCCTCGCCGAATCCCGATGGAGGGACAAAACGCCTGTCCAGCCACAGGAGATGATCCGCCGCGAACCCTCTGTAGGACCTGTCCTCACCGGCCTGCTGAGGCGGCGGCAGGAAATTGAAGATAGGGGCCGTTCCCGTGCTTATCTGAGCGAAGCGGCTGAGGATGAGAGAGGAGAACTCGTCACTCAACGGTCGTCGTCCTCGTTTTTGCCTTGGCCGTCAAACCGCTGGTGGATACCGCCGTTGTTCACTCCGTCGATGAACGTCGCGCCCGGCCCGGAGAAGTGCTGGTTGTACATGTTGCCCTTGCCCAGGTGGAACTGCCCATAGTCACCCTTGATGACATTACCGATGTCACCGGTGATATCCCTGCCCTGGACGTTCGTCCCGCCGGACACGTTCCCCATCTGATTGCGCACGGCGCTCTGGGATTCGGGGGCGGTGCGATCCCGGAGCGTGGGCACCAACTCCGTCAGCCTCTTCGCAATCTTGGTCAGGCCCGGCTCCGGGTCCTTCATGTCCAGTCGTACGAACTGGCGATCGGCGAGCTGTCCGAGTTCCTTGGGGAGATCCGCCGCTTTGAGCCGTGCGGTTCCCGCGCCTTCGAGCACGGGAATGACGGATATTCCGCAGTCGAACGCCTCCAGGATCTCCCTGCGAACCCAGTCGTTCTCGTCATGCAGTGCTGGGTAGTTCGTCCAGTTGGGTCCGATGACGGCCAGCAGGACCGCGCTCCGCCGCACGTTGTGGAGGAGTTCCTCCTGGTAGCGTGTACCGGGCGGGATGGACTTGAACGCACGGAAGGCCGCCTCGTCTCCAAAGCGGTGGGACAGTTCTCTTTCGATGAACGTGGCGGTTTTGTCGCCGTCCCCGTTGCGATAGTTGACGAAGACGTCGGGCATGGCAGCTTGCTCCTTCTTCATAAGGCGACGATGCGCAGTGCCGCGCTGAGCTCGGGTGACAGATCACGCACCGCCGGGTTCTTGGGGTAGCGGTTCAGCATGCGGGCGAGTGTTCGCAGGTCGGAGGTGATGGTGGCGGAACCCACGGTGACAAGGTCGCCGAGCAGGTCACGCGTCAGCGCACACGCGTGGTCCACCTCACCGGCAGCGGCGTACGCGAGAGCGCGGCGCACCCCGAATCGCACCCGGGCCCGGACGGCCTGGGGGGCGAGCCGTCCCAGTTCCCGGTCGAGGAGTGCGGCGGCCTCGTCCGGACGTCCCAGGTCGTACAGGCACCATCCCGTGATCATCGCGACAGGATCGGGCAGGTTCGTCGTGCCGATCGCCGGCTCGTCTTGATCGGCTTTTTCCATCGCGAGAAGGCTCCGGGAACGGTCCAGAGCACTCATGCAGGCGTCGTAGTCACAGGCGATCGCGTGGCCCTGGGCCTCCCGCTGCGCGGCGAGCCCTCTGATCCGAGGCGGAGTCCCGCCCGTCTGCGCCTGCCGGGCCAGCCCGACGGTCTGCGCGGCGTCCTGTCGATACATGGTGATCAGCGCCCTTCGCACCAGCCCGTACGAGGCGAGATGCCGGTCACCGCCCGCGGTCGCCAGTTCGACGGCGAGCCTCGTCCACCAAAGCGCGCCCTCGTCGTTTCCGCTCTCCTGCACGAGCCACCCCGCGTACTCCGCGTACCGGGAGCCAAGCCTCAGCAGGCCTCGGCGGACACGGGGGGCGGCTTCGGCGGCCACTTCCCTGAGCGTGTGCGTCTGCGCGACAAGCGCGGGAAGCACGACTGTGGGGTGAGCGATCTGACCCAGCCGCCGGTACTGGTCGAACAACGCCCGGGATGCTTCGAGCACGGACTCGCTCCCGGTGCCGAGCGCGGCCTTGGCACCCGAGGAGCCTCCTGTGACACCGATGCCCATGCCTGCCACGGACATCGCACCGAGGCTGAGCACCTGCCTTCGCCCAATGGGCTGGAACCAGCTCTGCCCGTCCAAGGACAATCGCATCAGCCACACCTCCTTCTTGTCGGCGTCGTCCGTCGTCGTCAGGTCCGCAGGCGGATCGGAGCTCACGGGCACGAGCCGGGCCAGCGCGCCTCCGGCGCCGAGTTTGACGTCGCAGAGGCGGACCAGGTCACGACTCGGCGCCTTGAGCCCGCGCTCGACCTTGCTGAGCTGGCCCTTGCTGTAGTGGACCAACTTCGCCAGATCGGTCAGCGACAGATTCGAACTGATTCGTAGTCTCCGAAGTTCCTGCCCGAAATGGATCGGCTGCTGCACCGCGTGAACCTCCATCACTCCGCCGGACAGCCGCCGCTGTAAGACTGCGCCAGCCGGACCGTCCGGACAAGGCCGATATCGGTGTTTCCCGTTTCCACCTTCGCAGGCGACAGGAAACGGTGCCACACCTCACCCATTGGCGATTGGTTGAGTTGCTTCTTACTCCTACTAGTCACTCGGACACCGTAAATCCGTCATTGAAGTACCATCTACATCAGACCGGTCGCGATCCGTGAATCGCGTTGAATTCACCGATGAAGGCGAATGTCCCAGGCGACGGCAACCGCGGTCGGGGCGAGTATCAGAGGGCGATCCCATCGAGCCCCGGCGCAGGGGCGGCGGATCGGCGACCTAGGATCGGGGCATGCCCTTGACCGCGAGTGACGTCGACCGGTTCGAGGCGGCCAGGCCGCGCCTGGAGGCCATCGCCTACCGGCTTCTCGGCTCCGCCGGGGAGGCCGAGGACGCCGTACAGGAGACGTTCCTGCGCTGGCAGGCCGCCGACGTCGACCGCGTCGAGGTTCCCGAGGCCTGGCTGACGAAGGTCCTCACCAACCTGTGCCTCAACCTGCTCACCTCCGCGCGGGCGCGCCGCGAGACCTATGTGGGCCAGTGGCTGCCGGAGCCGCTGCTCGCCGGAGACCCGATGCTCGGCCCGGCCGACACCGCCGAGCAGCGCGAGTCGGTCTCGTACGCGGTCCTCACCCTCATGGAGCGCCTCTCCCCCAGCGAGCGGGCCGTGTACGTGCTGCGGGAGGCCTTCGGCTACCCGCACCGGGACATCGCCGAGATCCTCGACATCACCGAGGCCGCCAGCCAGCAGATCTTCCACCGCGCCAGGAAGCACGTCGCGGACGGCAGGGCCCGCGCCGAGATCGACCAGGCCGCCGCCCGGCGGATCGTCGAGGAGTTCCTCGTGGCCGCCGCCAGCGGCCGGATCGAGCCGCTCGTACATCTGCTCACCGAGGACGCCGTCTCGATCGGCGACGGCGGCGGGAAGGTCCCCGCCCGCGCCAAGGCGTTCGAGGGCGCCATCGCGGTCGCGAAGTTCCTCCGGGGCCTGTTCAGACCCGGCGAGGCCAAGCGCGCCTTCGCCGGCGGCGCGCCCGAACTCTACGCGTCGACCGCCAACGGCGACCCCGCCGTCGTGGCCGTCGTGAACGGCCGGGTCGTCGGCGTCATGTGCCTGGAGGTCACCGCCGAGGGCATCGCCGCGTGCCGGAACCAGGTCAATCCGGACAAGCTCGAACGCGCCACGGCGCTCTGGGCGCTCGCCGACCACGGAAAGCCGCTGGCCACCGCCTTCTGAACCAGTGTGAGGTGCTTCACATCGCGGTCCTGTCAGCAAACGGCGCGCTGCCCGGTTCAAGGGGCAGATCACCACACGACAGGAGCAGGGACATGCAGCACCGCATCGTCGTCCTCGGCGCCGGATACGCCGGAGCCATCGCCGCCGGACGCCTCGCCAAGCGGCTCCGCCGCGAGGACGTCGCCATCACCCTCGTCAACGCCGAGCCCGACTTCGTCGAACGCGTCCGGATGCACCAGCTGGCGACCGGCCAGCGCCTCAAGCCCCGGCCGTTCGCCGAGATGTTCGCGGGCACCGGCGTCGAGGTGAGGATCGCGAAGGTCACCGGCGTCGACGCCAACCGCAGGACCGTCGCCGTCACCGGCGCGGACGGCGACGGAGAACTCGCCTACGACACGCTCGTCTACGCCCTCGGCAGCGGCTGGAATCCCCAGGGCGTCCCGGGAACCGCCGAGCACGCGTACGAGATCGCCGGCCGTCCCGGCGCGCTGCGGCTGCGCGAGCGCCTGGCCCGCCTCGGCGCCGGGCAGACCGTGGTCGTCGTCGGCGGGGGCCTCACCGGTGTGGAGGCCGCGACCGAGATCGCCGAGGCGCGCCCGGACCTCCGCGTCGCCCTCGCCGCCCGAGACGGCCTCGGCGACTGGCTCTCGCCCAAGGGCCGCGAGCATCTGCGGAAGGTCTTCGGCAGGCTCGGGATCACCGTCCACGAGCACTTCACCGTCGGCTCCGTCGAGGCCGACCGCGTCGTCGCCGCCGACGGCACGGCCGTCCCGGCCGCGGTCACCGTGTGGGCCACCGGGTTCGCGGTCCACCCGATCGCGCAGGCGACCACCCTGGAGGTCAGCGAAACCGGACAGATCGTGGTCGACGGGACGCTGCGCTCGGTCTCGCACCCGGACGTGTACGCCGTCGGCGACGCGGCCATGGCGATGGGCCCCGGGAACAAGCCGCTGCGGATGTCGTGCGCCTCGGGCACCCCGAGCGCCTGGCAGGCGGCCGACGCGATCGCGGCTCGCCTGACCGGCGGCAAGCTTCCCCATGTGTCGATCCGCTACTTCAACCAGTGCGTCTCGCTGGGCCGCAAGGACGGTCTGATCCAGTTCGTCACCGCCGACGACCGAGCCGTGCCGGCGGCCCTGACCGGGCGGCTCGCCGCCCTCTACAAGGAACTCGTCTGCAAGAGCGCCGCCTGGGGCGTCGCCAACCCGACGCTCGGCATGCCGGCCCGGCGCCGCCCCGTCACCCACAAGCGGACCGCGGCGGGGTCTGCCCTCAGGGAACCGGCGTAGCGCGGCCTGGGGCGGCCGTCGCGTCCTCCGCGACCGAAACTCCGGAACATGACCGCTTCGAAGCTCACTCCCGTGGATGACACAGGGCGATTCGGCAGCACTACAAGTAAGCAAGCGAATCTGCGGCGGAGCCGTAAATCAGAAACATTCAGTCCGAAACTGGCACAAACGATGCCTATATGGCAATTGAGGCAATTAGTGCTTGAATAGTCGATAGATCGCGAGATGGCCTTCTCGTACACCGGCTGGACGCGGCACGGGGCCACATGATCGCGCGGGACGAGGTGTGCCGAGAGGAGGTCCGGAGGGGGCGACGTCCCGGAGGCACCGCGCGTCACGGCGGTCCGACGTTCGCCGCATCTGGGGTTTCGATGGAGAACGCGTCGTTCGGAGTCGCACTCCGGGATCTACGCAGGGAACGCGGCCTGTCGCTGGCGTCGCTCTCGGCGTTGACCCACTACAGCAAGGGCTACCTGAGCAGGATCGAGACGGGGGAACGCCCGCCGACGCCGCTGGTGGCCAGACGCTGTGACGAGGTGCTCCGGGCCGAGGGAGCCCTCGCCGGGCTGGTGCCGGCGCGCCGTCGGCACCAGGACGGCTTCCGGCGTCCGGCGCAGCTTCCGGCCGCTCCCCGCGCCTTCGCCGGCCGCGCGGCCGCCCTGGCCGAACTCGACGACGCCCGGCGGAGCCATCAGATGGTGGTCGTCTCCGGCCCGGCCGGCGTGGGCAAGACGGCGACGGCGCTGTACTGGTCCCACCGCGCCGCTCCCCGGTTTCCCGACGGGTGCCTGTTCGCGGATCTGCGCGGCTTCGATCCGACCGGCGCTCCCGCCGAGCCCGCCGAGGTGCTCGCCCGCTTCCTCCGCGACCTCGGCTGCTCCCCCGCGTCCATACCGGCCGGTCTGGAGCCGCGCGCGGCCCGGCTGCGCACCCTGCTGGACGGCAGGCGCGTCCTGATCGTCGTCGACAACGCGGCGACGTCCGACCAGGTGCGCCCGCTGATCCCGGGCTCGGCCGGATGCCGGCTGGTGGTGACCAGCCGCAGCCGGTTGTCCGGCCTGGTCGCCAGGGACGGCGCCGCACGCCTCGTGCTCGCGCCGCTGCCGGAGTACGAGGCGCTGACGCAGCTCGGGGAGGCCATCGGCGACCGTCGCGTCGCGGAGGAGCCCGAGGCCGCCGCGGAGATCGCCAGGAGGTGCGGTTATCTTCCGCTGGCGCTGCGCATCGCGGCCGAACGGGCGCAGGCACGGCCGTCGGTGCGGCTGGCGGCCCTCGCCACCGAGCTCGCGGTCACCCGCGAGCGGTTGAACCTGCTGGCCACCACCGAGGACGAGGCGACCACGGTCCGCTCGGTGTTCTCCTGGTCCTACCGGGCGCTGCCGCCGGACGCCGCCCGCATGTTCCGGCTGCTCGGCCTGCACCGCGGCGCCGACCTCGGGGTTCCGGCGGCCGCCGCGCTGGCCGGGACCGGCCGCTCCCAGGCGCAGCGCCTGCTGGAGGCGCTGGCCGCCGTCCACCTGCTGGAGGAGGCCGCCTCCGGGCGGTACCGCTTCCACGACCTGGTCCGGTTGTACGCCGCCGAGTGCGCCGAGGCCGACGAGTCCGCGGAGGACCGGTCCGCGGCCGTACGCCGGCTGCTCGGGTGGTATCTGCACACCGCGGACGCCGCCGGCCGCCGGATCGATCCCCTGCGCCGCCGCGCGGAGTCCGGCCCTCCCGGCGAGCAGCTGATCACGTTCGCCGGCTACGCCGAGGCGCTCGACTGGTTCGACGCCGAACGCGCCAACCTGGCCGCCGTCGTAAGGCACGCCGCCGGCACGGGCCACACCGTCCTCGCCTGGCGGCTGGCCGACGCCGGGGGGAGCTACTTCGTCCTGCGCAAGCCGTGGGCCGAGTGGGTCTCGGCGTATCAGGCCGGTCTGACCGCCGCACGGGACGGCAAGGACGAGGTGGGCGAGGCCTGGATGCTGGACGGTCTCGCCGCGGTCCACCGTGACCTGGGCAGTCTCGACGAGGCGCTGGAGTGCTGCGAGCAGGCTCTCGTGATCTGGCGGCGCGTGGGCGACCGCGCGGCCGAGTGCGCCTCCCTGAACGATCTCGGCGACATCTGCCGCACGTTCGGCCGTACAGCGACCGCGCTCGTCCGGTTGCGCGAGGCCCTCGCCCTGAGCCGTGAGATCGGCGGCGCGCGCGAGACGGCCACCGCGCTCGGCCGGATCGGCGAGACCTATCTGCGGATCGGTCAGATCGACCAGGCCCTCCGGTTCCTCTCCGACGCGCTCGCCGTGTTCACCAAGCTCGGTGACCGGAACGGCGAGGCGCGCGTGCTCGACACCATGGGCGTGGCCTACCAGACCCTCCGATGCGGCGACCGCGCCGTCGATCTCCTGCGCGCCGCGCTCCAGGTACGCCGTGAGCTGGGCGACCGGCACGGCGCGGCGACCACGCTGCTCCACCTCGGCGAGGTCTACCGCGACGTCCGCGAGGAGGCCCCCGCCCGGGTGGCGCTCCGTGAGGCGCTCACGATCTGCGAGGAGTCGGACGACCCGCGCGTCGGCCGGTTGCGGGAACTGCTCGGCGACCGTCGCGGGGACGCGCTGCCGTGACGCCCGCCCCCGCATGAGGAGCCGTCCTCACGCGTGCCTTCTGGAGAAGAGGCGGGCGCCGAGCACCAGGCAGACCACGGCGGTGACGACGGCGACCGCGGCGCCCGTCACGACGACCGAACCGGTGTAGTCGCCGTAGAGGGCGGTGCGCATGCCGTCCACGATGTACCGGAACGGCGTGAGCCGGGAGATGACGTCGAGCCACGCGGGCGCGAGCGTCATCGGGAGCAGGATCCCGGAGAGGAGCAGCAGCGGGATGGCCGCCACGTTCAGCAGGGGCGTGAACGACTCCTCGTTGCGCACGAGCAGGCCGAGCCCGTGTGACAGGGCGGACAGCCCGACCGCGATGGCCGCGACGAAGAGGAACATCAGGAGCAGGCCGACCAGCGGCGCGCGCAGGCCGAACACGTACGCCACGGCGAGCAGGACCACCGTCTGGACGAGCAGGACCACGGTGTCCCGCATGACCCGGCCGGCGAGCAGGGCGAAACGGCTCACCGGAGTGACCCGCATCCGCTCGAACACGCCCGAGCGCAGGTCGGCGATGATGGACAGGCCGGCGAACAGGGGGCCGAACAGGCCGAGCTGGATCAGCAGGCCGGGCACGAAGAAACGCCACGCCGCCCCGGCCGGCAGCCCGTCGACCCCGGCCCCGGCCACGCTGACCAGCAGCGGGCCGAGGAAGGCCAGGTAGAGCGCCGGCTGGAACAGGCCGATGATCGGCCACGCCGGGGAGCGCAGCGACAGCCGCATCTGCCTGACGAAGATCAGCGAACTCTCGGATATGAGGGACATTCACGCTCCTCTAAGGTCGGGGCCGCCGCCGCGCCGGGATCACGAGTGGTTCTCGTTCAGCGAGGATCCGGTCAGGGCGAGGAAGACGTCGTCCAGCGTCGGCCGGGCGATGTTGACGGATCGCAGGTCGAGGCCGGCCTGGTCCGCCGTGCGCATCAGCCAGACGAGCGCCTGCTCGCCGCCGCGCGCGGTCAGCCGTACGGTCTGCCCGGAGACGGCGATCTCGTCCAGGCCGGGGCACTCGGCGAGCACCGCCTTCGCGTGGTCGGCGTCGCCGCCGAGGGTCAGGCTGATCACGTCGCCGGAGATCCGGCGCTTGAGGGCGTCGGGGGTGCCCTCCGCGATGACCCGCCCGTGGTTCATCACCAGGATCCGGTCACAGAGGGAGTCGGCCTCGTCGAGGTAGTGCGTGGTGAGGAAGACCGTGGTGCCGTGTTCGTCGCGCAGGCGGCGGATGTGCGTCCACAGGTCGCTGCGACTCTGCGGGTCCAGGCCCACGGACGGTTCGTCCAGGAAGACCAGCGGCGGCTCGTGGACGAGTCCGAGGGCGATGTCGGTGCGCCGCCGCTGGCCGCCCGACAGCGTACGGATCGGCCGGTCCGCGAGGCCGGTGAGGTCGAGACGCTCGCACAGGTCGGCGGCCCGGCGTTCCGCGTCCTGTTTGCCGATCCCGTACAGCCGCGCCTGGAGGATCAGTTCCTCGGCCACCCGGCAGTTGCCGTCGGTGCCGCCGGCCTGCGCCACGTAGCCGATGCGGCGGCGGACGCCGGCGGGGTCGGCGTCCACGTCGACGCCGACGACGGTCGCCCGGCCCGAGGTGGGCTTGAGCATCGTGGTCAGGATGCGCAGGGTGGTGGTCTTCCCGGCGCCGTTCGGCCCCAGGAATCCGATGATCTCGCCGGGACGGACCTCGAAGTCGACACCCCGGACGGCCTCGACCGTCCTGCCGCCGACGGTGAACGTGCGGGTAAGCCCGGTGGCCTGGATGATGGGCACGGCCGCTCCTGATGTGCTCACGACCAGGCCGCCGCGACGGCGACGACCAGGTCACCCTTGTGTGTGATGGAGACGTCGACGCCGCGGACGCCGGCGGCGTCGGCGGCCGTGCGGGCGGCGCCCTCCAGCGTGACCTCGGGGGCTCCGGAGAAGGCGCGGGCGACCACGATCTCGCGGGGCGCGACGCCCTGGAAGAGCCCCATCCGGAACACCTTGAGCACGGCCTCCTTGGCGGCGAACCGGCCGGCCAGGAACTCCCTGCCGCGCTCCTCCGACAGGCCCTTGGCCGCCGCGAGTTCCGCCGGGGCGAACGCGTAGTCGTCGAACCAGCGGCGGGCGCGCAGCCGGTCCAGTTCGCCGATGGACATCAGGTCGACACCGACACGCATCAGACCACCCCTTCGACCACACGTCCGGGGCGGACGTCCCGGTCTCGCGATGTGAAATAGTCGTCCCGCAACAGCCCCTGGAAGACGCCGCGGCGGTGGATGTTGCCGGTGCCCTCCATGAACTCGAAGGCCCGCACGTCCCGGTACAGCTTGTCCAGCCGGGGATGCTCGACCAGCGACGCCGGGCCGAGCAGCCGGGCGGCCAGCAGGGTGGCGTCCTCGGCGAGGCGCGCGGCGCGCATCTTGACGCCGCTGACCCGGAACGTGTTGGGCGACCCGGCGTCGATCTCCGCCGCAACGTCGCGGAGGAGGCGGCGCAGCCGGTTCAGCCGGTCGATCGTGCCGTCGACCTCGGCGCGGTCCGCGCCGGCGAGCGCGGGCCGCTGTTCCAGCACGTAGTCGCAGGCCGCCCGGCCCACGCCCAGGGCGAACGCGGCGACGCTGGGCCGGAACCACAGCATGGCCTGCAGCGCTCCCTGCAGCCCGCGCCGGCTGCGCGGCCGGTGGCGGCCGAGCACCCGCTCGGGCGGGATGCGCATCCCGTCGAAGCGCAGCCGGCTGATCCGCGCGCCGCGCAACCCGATGATCGGGAGCGTCTCGGCGTGGAATCCGGGGTCGGCGGTGTCCACCATGACGGCCTCGATGCCCCACGGTCCCGAGGCCCGGCGGCAGAACACCACACCCACCCGCGCGTGCGCGCCGTTGCCGATGTACATCTTCTCGCCGCTCAGCACCCAGCCGTCGCCGGAGGGGTCGGCGTCCAGGCGGGCCGTGAGCTCGGTCGCCGCCGAGCCCTTCTCCGGTTCGGTCAGCGCGAAGAAGGCCCACGTGGGCCAGTCGGAGGTCCGGCCGAAGAACCAGTCCTGCTGTGCCTCGTCGGCCAGGGCCCGCAGGACCACCGTCGACAGGGCGGGCCCCGGGCTGGCCAGCGTCATGCCCGGATCGCCGTACGCGAGCCACTCCGCCGCGAGGATCCACTCGGCGCACGAGGCCTCCGCGGGCACGAAGGACGGCAGGAGGTCGTCGTGGCGGGCGAACCGCGCCGGGGTGAGCATGTGCTGCTGGAGCCGTACGGCGGGCAGGTGGAGGAACCGGTGGATGGCGTCCGGATCGGCGTCGAGCTCCGCGCCCGGTTCACGCAGCTCCCGCGCGGCCTCCCGGAAGTACTGTTCGAGCGCGTCCATCCGCTCGCCGCGCGTGTCCAGGGCGTACGGCGCGGTCTCAGGCATGGTGGTCCTCCGTCTCCGGCCGTACGCGGTGGTCCGGGCCGGGCTGGAGGTAGACGTTCCCCGCCACCTCGGCCAGGTAGAGGTCGGCGCCGGGCCCCTCGGCGAGCATGCCGTACCCGCCCAGGAGGCGGAGCAGGACCCGGCCGGTGCTGGTCAGGCGCTGGTGGCGGGCCCAGCGGACGTCTCGGCCGGTCTCCTCCTCCGGTTCCGCCGCCTCCTCCTGCAACTCCATCGCGACGTCGGCCAGATCGGCCTGGAGCTGCGGCCGCGCCAGCAGGCTGGTGCCCTCGCTGACCCGTTCGCCCAGGCGGGTGATCGTGTGCGCCAGCGTCCGGCGGAGCACGGTGTGCTGCAGCGCGAGCAGGCCCTCGGCGAACCGGGCGGCCGTCGCGTCGTCGCGGGCGCTGCCGGCGGACGCGGGCACGCACGCGAGCCCGAAGCGGCTGAACCTGCCCGGCCCGGCCACGCCGAGCGCCTCCGCCGAGGCGAGGACGCATCCGGACGGCGAGGCGACGAACCCGCCGGACGTTACGTCGGCGTGCAGGGCGTCGAGCAGGGGCGGGTAGCTCCCGAGAACGGCTGTGGTCATCGGCGCTCTCCCCCGGTGGCGGCCTCGCGGCGGGTGAACGTGGCGACGTGGCTGATCCCGGTGCGCGGATCGGTGTCGCCGAGCACGATCGTCCGGTAGGCGGCGCCCCATTCGGCGTGGTGCCTGGCGAACTCCAGCCAGACCCCGGTGCAGTAGGAGCCGGGCGGCGCCTGGTGGGCCTTCGGCCCGGCCGGGCCCGTCTCGGCGGCGTCGGCCCACGAACCGGTGACCACCAGCCGTTCCCCGGGGTCGGAGCCCTCCGGCAGCCCGGGCGGCTCGTCGAGCAGGGCGGCGAGATCCCGGTGCGGCCCCGCCGAGGCGAGCCCGGCCAGTTCCCAGCCGCCCGCGCCGCCGAGCACCAGCAGCACCGCCGAGTCCACCAGGTCGCCGTCCTGGACGAACGGCTCCGGGTAGGGATACGTCGTCTGCTCGACGACCAGCACGGCGGCGCTGTGGCAGCGGCCGGACCGCAGATAGGCGCCGGCGATCCGCAGTGCCGTGAACGGTGCGCCGAGCCCCTGCTCGGAGACCGCGAAACTCATGGACCGGCCACCGAGCACGTGACCGAGGTGCGCCGCCAGGGTCTTCTCCGGCGCGTGCGGGTCGGGCAGCGCGTACGCGACGATCAGCAGGTCCGGGCCGGGCAGCGGGCCGGGGGCCGCCCGCAGCACCCCCTCGGCGAGCTCCAGGAAGGTCGCGTTGCTCCCGCCCGCCGCGAACGACGTGTCGAAGCGCATCCCGTACGGGGCGAGCACACCCTCGTTGAACTCGGCGATGTCGGGTTCGAAGTGGCACGGACGGGTGGTGCGCGGCACGTAGGCGACCGCGGTCTCCAGTGACAGGGCCATGACGGTGCGTCAGCCGGCGTTGCCGGTGGAGACGAGGTCCACGAGCCCCTGGAGGTAGTCGACCAGGGTGCCGATGGTGCGGAAGCTGTCCATGTCGAGACCCTCGGGGTCGATCTCGACGACCATCGTGTCCTCCACGGCCATGAGCAGTTCGAGGATCGACGTGGAGTCGAGCTGAAGGTCGTCGAACAGCCGGGTGTCCTCCGTCACGTCGGGCACGTCCCGCTGGAGCACCTCGCCGACGGCCCGGACGACCGCTGCCACTATCTCGGATCGGTTCATTGCCAGTCTTCCCTTCTCACTGTGGGACTGTTCACTGCGCGACAGGCTGGGCGACGGGCTGGGCGACGGGCTGGGCGACTCGCTGTACGGCGGTCGGCTCCGCCGCGGACCCGGCGGCCGGGCCCGGCCGGTCGACGAGGACCTGCCTGCCCAGCAGGTCCTCGACGGTGTCGCGGTGCCGGACGAGATGCGCGGTGCCGCCGGAGACGAGGACCTCGGCCGGGTATCCGTGGCTGAGGAACAGCACCGGGGACGACGTGGGCCCGTAGGCGCCCGAACGCTCGACCCCGATCAGGTCGCCGGGCCGCACCTCGGGCAGGGCCACCTTGCGGCCGAGCACGTCGTCGGGGGTGCACAGCGGGCCGGTGATGGTGTACCGGCGGTCGGCGAGCTCCCCGGGGTGGTCGATCGACCGGATGGGGAAGTTGCGCTTGACGAAGCTGCCCACCCCGACGGCGGCCATGTGGTGGTTCATCCCGCCGTCGGTGACGACGAACCACTCCCCCTTCGACTGCTTCACGTACCTGGCCCGGACGACGTACGTGCCGCAGCGGCCCGCGAGGTAGCGGCCGAGTTCCATGATCACCCGGCAGTCCGGGTGCTCCGCGGCGAACTCCCCGACGACCGCGTTGACCCCGTCGGTCAGCCGGTCGAGGTCGAGGTCCTTCTCGTTCTCGAAGTACGCGATGCCGAGGCCTCCGCCGATGTCGACGGTCTCGAGCGGGAAGCCGAGCGTGGCGCTCAGCTCGCGCGCGGCGGCGAGGATGCCGGCGGTGTTCTGGACGACGCCGTCCTCGTCGAGGATGCGGGTGCCCATGTACGCGTGGATCCCGGTGACGCGCACGTTGCGCAGCGCGCGCAGCGCCGGCGCGCTCTCCAGCAGCAGCTCGTGGTCGATGCCGAACTGCCGGGGCTTGCCGCCCATCGACAGACGGGCCCCCTTGGTGGTGAACGCCGGGTTGACCCGCAGCAGGACGCGGGTCCCGGGCCGGCTGAGCCGGTCGAGCGCGGCCAGTTCTTCGAGCGACTCGCAGACGACGGCCGCGATGCCGTCCTCCAGGCAGGCCCGGAGCTCGCCCTCGGACTTGCCCGGCCCGAGGAAGATGACGTCGTCCGGCGCCGCGCCGGCCCACCGCGCCGTCGCGAGCTCCGCCATCGAGGACACCTCGAGGCCGGCGCCGAGCGACCGCATGACGGAGCAGACGCTGACGTTCGGGTTGGCCTTGGCCGAGTAGAAGATGTCGACGGCGGGATGCAGGCGCCGCCGGAGCTCCGTGTAGGCGTCGGTCAGCACATCGGCGTCGTAGATGTACAGAGGGGTGCCGAACCGGTCGGCGAGATCGGCGACCGGAATGCCCTGCACGGCGTACGCGTCGGTCATGAGTCCTCCCTGGGCTGGATCACGCCGGCGAGAGCGGCCTGTACGGCCCTGTCGAGCGCGGTCAGCCGGTCGTGGTCAGGAGCGGTGAGCAGGGTGTAGAGCCGGCCCTGGTGCGGCGTGCCGTCACCTGCACCGGCGTTGCCGGCGCCGATGTTCACCGTGCCGAAGCAGGTGACGATCAACCGGCCGCCGGACGCCGGGAACAGCAGCGGGCCGAGGACCCGGCGCAGGTCGTCGAAGACGAGCGGCGCCGCGGACCGCACCGGGTAGTGCCGGGCGAGGGCGACGTGACCGGGGGCGTGGAAGCGCTCGGTCATCCCGCCCTGGTAGGTCGACATGTTGAACCTGGCGTTGATCTCCAGGACGGGGTAGACCCGTTCGTCGTCCGCGACGATGGCGTCGATGCCCGCCACCCCGAAGAAGCCGTCGGCGGCCAGCCGGCCGCCCACCTCCTCGGCGGCGCGGCGCAGCAGGGCGTGCTGGTCGTCGTTCAGGTCCGCGGGCATGAGGTGCCCCTGGTGGACGCCGCGCTCGGTCAGCGCCTGCTTGACGAAGTCGAGCCGCACGCCGCCACGGCGGTCGACGGTGATCTGGTAGTTGAGGTCGGCGCGCTTGGGGATCCAGTGCTCGACCACCAGCGCGACGCGGTCGTCGCCGGTGCGGGCCGCGCGCCGTTCCAGGATGCGCACCAGCCGGTCGGCCTTCGCCGCGGTGTCGAGCACGACCAGCCCCTTGCCGGAGACGCCGTACGCGTCCTTGACCACCACCGGTCCCGGGAGGCCGGCGGCCTGGGCGAGCGCGTGCCGCAGCTCGCCGAGCGTCTCGCAGCACCATCCGGGCACGGGGGGCAGCCCGAGCTCCTCGGTGATGCGGCGGCTGTAGATCTTGCTGTTCACCCGCTCGAACGTCGCGGCGTCCGGCACGGCCAGCGGCACCTGGGCGGAGATCGCCAGCTTCTCCTCGAACTCCGAGGTCCCCATGGGGATGAGCCGGGCGCCCCGCCGGCCGAGGGCGCTCAGCCGGTCGAGCGCCTGCGGCGAGTTCAGCAGGTCCTCCGCGGTCGACCTGTCCCCGGTCGTCGTCTCCGGCACGAGCACCGCCGGAAGGCCGATCCCGAGATCCTCGCCGAGGTAGCGGAGGTAACCCTGGTCGGGCGCGTTCTTGACGAGGATGACGTCGCCGGGCCCGGCGAGCAGGAGGCCGAGCTCCTCCATCCGCTGGACCACTTCCGTCGGCGCCGCCGCCGGCGCCGGCAGGCCGATGTGGTGGCGCGCCCACTGGGTCTCCACCTCGAAGTTGCACAGGAAGGCCAGCGGCGTGGCCGGATCCCCGGTCAGCGCGGTCTTGAGCCGCCGGAGGTAGTCGGTGCTCTCACGTGTCACAGCGTTGCCCCTATCCGCCGATCACCATCGCGGCGTACGTCGCGCCCAGGCCGACGGCGGCGAGCAGATACACGCCGTCGTCGCGCAGCCGGCCCTCGTCACGCATGCTGGCGAGATTGATGAATGGGTCCGATCCGAAACAGTGGCCGAGCCGGGGAACGTTGTCGAGATAAATTCGCTCGACCCCGAAACCCAGTTCGCGGATTACGCTCCGCCACGACGAGTTGTTCACGTTGTGCGGCACGATCATCGTTATCTCCTCCGGCCTCAGGCCCGCCTCGTGAACGGCCTGGCGAAGGATCTCCACAACGGTCGGCGTGTAGGAGGTGAAGAAATCCGCGAGCACGTCGGGCTGCGGCCGGTACAGCTGCGCGTATTCGCCGCGCGTCCGCACCGCGTACGACCTGATGCGCCGGCCGGCGCCGCCCACACCGACCAGGCAGGCGGCCGACCCCTCCCCCATCAGCGTCGTGTTGGGGATCACGGAGAAGATCCGCGAGGTCGGCTTCTCACCGGTCACGACGAGCGCGCGCGCCTCCGCGTCACCGTCCGCCAGCAGAAGCTGTACGGCGACGTCGACGGCGGCGAGCCCGCTCGCGCAGTTCTGCTGAGTGACCGCGAATGCCTCTGCTTTCGGCAGGTCCAGCCTGCGGCAGAGCTCCTGAGCCGTGCTGACGTGCGCGGGGGCGACGTCCGGCGCGGTGTGCGCGTAGATCAGGTAGCGGATCCGGTCCCGGTCGGCCGCGGTGGGGACGAGCGCCCGGGCCGGCGTGCTCAGCAGGTCGATCAGGTCGAGGTCGGGGTCCATGGGCAGCCGTGCCAGGCCGTGGACGCGCTGGAACAGCCGGAGCTGGTGCCGGTTGATCCCCATCCGGTCGGCCACCTCCTCGATGGCGACCGACCGGCGCGGTACGAAACCCTGCACCGCCTCAATGGCCGGGACGGGGGCGGTGGGCATGACACGTGCCTCCACATGCGTCATCGGATTCAAACGAAGCACACGCTAGGCCGAGCCACCCGGGATGGATATTGGGGTTTTCCCTACCATCACCCGCCGGCCCCGCCGGGCGAGAGATGTGGAGATTTCCCCAATAGGCCGCCGGCCGCCCGGTTAATACCCTCCGTGTGAAATTCATCGATCCCCCGAGCGCTGAGTGTTCAGGAGGCGGCATGGGTGGCCTGATATTCACCGAACGCATTCACGTGAAATACGCCGGGGGACGCGCGGTGGAGGCGCCGCTGACGCTCGGGCAGATCAACACCCTCGAATGGCTCGGCGACGACACCCGGGCGGGGCTCTACCGCATGATGGAGTGGGCCGTCACGGTGCCGGACGGCACCACCCTCCGCGACGTGACCGACACCCTCGCGGTCCTGGTCGAGCGGCACGAGTCGCTGCGTACCTCCTTCGTCACCGGCGACGGGCGGCGCCAGGTGGTGTCGGGCTCCGGCCAGGTGGCCGTCGACGTGTACGAGACCGACGCCGACGCCGGCTCGCCCGTCGGCCCCGAGGAGGTCACCGACCTCATCTCGGCGTTGCAGGCCGCGCCCGTGGACGACGTGGCGGACTCGCTCTTCCGCGCCGCCGTCGCCATGCGCGACGGCGCCATCAGGGTGGTGCTCATCGCGTGCAGCCACCTCGCGGTCGACTGCGAGAGCCTGGCCGTGGTCGTACGGCAGTTCAACCATCTGATCCGCCACCCGGACGAGCGCCACGCGGGGCCCCTCACGCACCAGCCCGCCGACCAGGCGCTCGTCGAGAACTCCACCCGCGGCCGGCGCCGCGCCGAGGCGTCGCTCCGGTACTGGCGGCAGCTCACGTCACGGATGCCGCAGAGCCTCTGCGCGATGCCGCGGCCGGCCGACGGTGACGAACGCGAGGTGCACCACGACTACGCGGTGCCGGCCTCCGGCGGCGAGGGGCAGCCGCTCGGCTGCTGGCTCGACTCGCCCGCGCTGCGGCTCGCGCTGCCGCACATCGCGGCGCGTACGCAGACCACGCTGCCCATGGTCCTGTCGGCCGCGTTCTGCGCGGTGGTCTCCTGGCGCACCGGCGTCACCGACCTGGTGTTCGCCTCGCTGGCGAACAACCGGATCGGCAGGGAGATGCACGACTACGTCGGCACCCTGGCGCAGGACAGCCTGCTCGCCGTCGACGCCGGCACCACCAGCTTCGACGAGCTGGTCCGGCGGACCGGCGGCGCGACGCTGCGGGCCGCCATGCACGGGCTGTACGAGGTCAGGCTGCTCCAGGACCTCCAGGAGGAGATCGGCGACCGCCGGGGCACTCTGTTCCAGCGGGACTGCGCCTCCAACATCAACATCTTCTTCGACGGCGAGACGCGGCCGTCCGGGCCGCCGGAGGCGGCACAGGAGGCGCTCCCGCGGACCGCCCTCCGCTGGCACATCCCGCCGTACTTCCGGGTGCTGCTCCTGATGCGGGTCATCGACTCCGACGGCGAGCCGCTGCTCGGCCTGACCACCGGCCACGCCGACCTGATCCCCGCGGCCGAGATCGAGTCGCTGCTGCTCGGGATCGACCGGCTGCTCGCCGCGGCCGCCGCCGGTGACGTCGATCTCCGCCGGATGACCGAGATCACCGGGCTGACGCCGGTCGTCCGCGGCCCGGAGTGGCTGCGGGTGGACAACTGCTGGATCGAGCTGCCGGAGGTGCAGGCGGTGGTCGACGAGGCCGTCCAGGCGCCGGCCCGGGTGTTCGCCGTGCCGGACGACGACGGCCGTCCCGTGCTGACCGCCTATGTCGCCGCGGGCGGCGCGGTCAGTACGCCGCGGGAGGCCCACCGCGCCTGCCTGGGCCTGCTGAACGGGCGGTACTCCGCGATGGCGCCCGGCCGGTACGTGATCTGCGCCCGCGCTCCCGAAGACACCGGCGACCCGGACGCCTGGCGCAGCCAGCCCGTGCTCGCCGAGGGCGACGGCCGGGAGGCGCAGCGATGAGCCACGCCGAGCCGATCGCCGTACTCGGCCTGGCCTGCCGGCTTCCGCAGGCGCCCGGCCCGGACGGCTTCTGGCGGCTGCTGCGGGCGGGGACCGACGCGATCACCGATCCGCCGCCCGGCCGGCCGGAGGTCGCGCCGGGACACCGGCCCGGCGGGTTCCTCGACCGGATCGACGAGTTCGACGCGGAGTTCTTCGGGATCTCACCGAACGAGGCCGCCGTCATGGACCCCCAGCAGCGGCTCATGCTGGAGCTCGCCTGGGAGGCGCTGGAGAACGCCCGGATCGCGCCGACCTCCATAAGGGACCGCCACGTCGGCGTGTTCGTCGGCACGATGTCCGGCGACTACGGCACGGTGCTCCACCGCAACGGGCTCCAGGGGATCACCCGGCACACCCTGACCGGCTCCAACCGCGGCGTCATCGCCAACCGGATCTCCTACCACCTCGGCCTGCGCGGCCCGAGCTTCGCCGTGGACAGCGGCCAGTCGTCGTCGCTGCTGGCCGTACACCTCGCCTGCGAGAGCCTCCAGAGCGGGGAGGCGGAACTGGCCGTGGTGGGCGGGGTCAACCTGAACATCGTGCCCGAGAGCACCGTCGGCGCGGAGCGGTTCGGCGGGCTGTCGCCCGACGATCGCTGCTTCACCTTCGACGCCCGCGCCAACGGTTACGTCCGGGGCGAGGGCGCCGCGGCCGTCGTGCTCAAGCCGCTGCGCCGCGCCCAGGCCGACGGGGACCGGATCCACTGCGTGATCCTGGGCAGCGCCGTCAACAACGACGGGAACACCGGCACTCTCACCGTCCCGAACCGTGAGGCGCAGGAGCGGGTGATCGAGCTGGCGACGCGCCGCGCGGGCGTCGGCCGGGACGAGGTCCAGTACGTCGAGCTGCACGGCACCGGCACGCGGGTCGGCGACCCGATCGAGGCGGCCTCGCTCGGCGCGGCCCTCGGAACGGGACGGCCGGACGGCGACCGGCTCGCCGTCGGCTCGGTCAAGACCAACGTCGGGCACCTGGAGGGCGCGGCGGGAATCGTGGGCCTGCTCAAGGTGGCCCTCAGCCTCGCCCATCGGGAGCTCCCGCCGAGCCTGAACTACGTCACGCCGAACCCGGAGATTCCGCTGGACCGGCTGGGCCTCCGGGTCCAGACCGAGCTGTCCCCGTGGCCGAGGCCCGACCGGCCGCTGGTGGCGGGCGTGTCCTCGTTCGGCGTGGGCGGCACCAACTGTCACGTCGTGCTGGGCGAGCCCCCGGCGGAGCGTCCAGTGACGCGCCCGGCGGCACGCCCGGGAGAGCCCTCGGTGACGCACCCCGCGGAACCCGCGGCCGAGCGCCCGGTGGCGCGGGCCGCCACCACCGGCGACCTGCTTCCGTGGATACTGTCCGCGAAGACCGGGCAGGCCCTGCGGGCCCAGGCCGGACGCCTCCGGGAGTTCGCCGGGGCCGAGCCGCGGCCCGGGACGGCGGACGTGGCGCGCTCGCTCGCCGTGACGCGGGCCTCCCTGCGGGAGCGCGCCGTCGTCCTGGCCGCCGACCGCGCGGGGTTCCTGACGGGTCTCGCGGCGGCCGAACAGGGCAGCCCGGGCGGTCACCTCCTGCGCGGCGGCGCCGACGACGAGGGCACGATGGTCCTCGTGTTCCCCGGGACGCCCGAGGACGTCCCCGGCCACCTCGCCGCGGCGGCCGGGCTGCTGGAC
Organism: Microbispora triticiradicis; assembly: GCF_005864065.1. Lineage (NCBI taxonomy): Bacteria > Bacillati > Actinomycetota > Actinomycetes > Streptosporangiales > Streptosporangiaceae > Microbispora > Microbispora triticiradicis. Next base: position 126,971 of record NZ_VANP01000012.1, read on the forward strand.
CTGCCCACCCCTCCCGGACGGACGTTCCGCCGTCACCTGGAGACGTGCGCGGCGGAGATCGAGCGGATCACCGGCTGGTCGCCGCTCGACGTCCTGCGCGGCGCGCCCGGAGCGCCCGGCGCCGACGCGCCGGAGGTCGCCCGGCCCGTGTCGTTCGCCGTCGCGGTGGCGTTCGCCGCGACCCTGCGGTCCTTCGGCGTACGGCCCGGCGCGGTCGTCGGCCATCTCGACGGCGAGATCGCGGCCGCCTGCGCGGCCGGTCTCCTGACCCTCGCCGAGGCCGCCGGTCTGGTCGTCCACGGCGGCGCGGGTTCCCACCCGGCCGGCCCGCCTGATTCCTCCGAACTGCCGTTGCCCGCCGCGGCCGTGCCCGCCGCGACAGCCCCTGACGCGACAGCCCCTGACGCGAGCGCGCCGGACGCAGGCGTACCGGACGCGGGCACGCTCGACGTGACGGCGCCGGATGACGGCGAGATCCCCTGCTACTCGACGCGTACGGGCGGCAGGCTCGACCGGGCCGCGGTCGGCGCCGCCGCCGGAGCCACACCTCCCGACGTCCCCGACCGGCTCGGTCCTCTCGTCGGCACTCTGACCCGCGAGGGCCACCGGGTCTTCGTCGAACTCGCGACGCATCCCGTGCTGACCGGCGCGACGGACACCGCCTTCGCCGCGGGGCCCGACCACGACGGCGTGCTGCGGTCGATGGCGCTGGCCTACGTCCACGGGGCCGACGTCGACTGGCCGGCCGTGCTCGGAGACGAGGCGGCCCTGGTCGACCTGCCGACGTACGCCTTCCAGCGCACGTCGCACTGGGTCACCCCGACCACCCCGCAGGCGACCGAACCGGCTCCCTCCCTCGCCGTGGTCACGACGTCATCGCCGGACGGCTCCGCCTGGCGGCGCGTGACGTCCGGGCTGCCGGAGGCGGAACGGCGCACGGCGGCGGTCGCCCTGGTACGCGAGCAGGTCGCCGACCTCCTCGGCCACGCGACCCCGGAGGCCGTCGGCGTGCGGCAGACCTTCGGCGATCTCGGCTTCGACTCCCTCACCGGCGTCGAACTGAGCCACCGGCTGAGCGCCGCGACCGGGCTGCGCCTGCCGGAGACGCTGGTCTACGACCATCCCACGCCGGTCGCGGTCGCCGAGCGCCTGCTCGGCGAGGCGGACGGCCCGGCGGCCACCGTGACGGCCGGTACGACGACCGCCGCCGTCGCGGAGGCGGCCGACGATCCGATCGCCGTGGTGGCGATGGCCTGCCGGTACCCCGGTGGCGTACGGTCGCCCGAGGACCTGTGGCGGCTGGTGGAGTCCGACGTCTGCGCGGTGTCCGACGTACCCGCCGACCGCGGCTGGCAGGTCCCCGCCGTCGGCGGGTTCCTCGCCGACGCGGCGGGCTTCGACGCCGACTTCTTCGGCATCTCGCCGCGCGAGGCGCTGGCCATGGACCCGCAGCAACGGCTGATGCTCGAAGTCACCTGGGAGGCCCTGGAGCGGGCCGGAATCCCCGCCGCGACGCTCGCGGGCGGCGACACGGGTGTCTACGTGGGCGCGATCCCGCAGGAGTACGGCCCGCGCGGGCACGAGGGACCCGACGAGCTCAAGGGCTACCTCCTGACGGGCGGCACGGGCAGCGTCATCTCCGGCCGGATCGCCTACACCCTCGGCCTCGGCGGCCCCGCCGTGACCGTCGACACCGCCTGCTCGTCGTCGCTGGTCGCCGTGCACATGGCCTGCCAGGCGCTGCGGCTCCGCGAGTGCGGCCTGGCCCTGGCCGGCGGCGTGACCGTGATGGCCTCCCCCACGATGTACACCGAGTTCGGACGGCAGCGCGGGCTCGCCGCCGACGGCCTGTGCAAGCCGTTCGCCGCCGCGGCGGACGGCACGAGCTGGGGCGAGGGCGCGGCGCTGCTGGTGCTCGAACGGCTGTCCGACGCGCGGCGGAACGGCCACCCCGTCCTGGCGCTGATCCGCGGCAGCGCGGTCAACCAGGACGGCGCCAGCAACGGGCTGACCGCCCCCAGCGGCTCCGCGCAGCGGCGGGTGATCCGGGCGGCCATGGCCGCCGCCGGGCTCGGGCCCGCGGACGTGGACGCCGTGGAGGCGCACGGCACCGGCACCTCGCTCGGCGACCCGATCGAGGCCGAGGCCCTGCTGGCCACCTACGGCCGGGAGCGGCCCGCCGACCGGCCGCTGCTGCTCGGCTCGGTGAAGTCGAACATCGGTCACTCCCAGGCCGCCGCCGGGGCCGCCGGGGTCATCAAGATGGTGATGGCCATGGACGCGGGCGTCCTGCCGAGGACGCTGCACGTCGACCGGCCGACCCCCCGCGTGGACTGGTCCTCCGGCGGCGTCCGCCTCCTGACCGAGGCGACCGGCTGGCCGGACGCCGGCCGTCCCCGCCGTGCGGCGGTGTCGTCCTTCGGCATCAGCGGCACCAACGCGCACCTCATCCTGGAGCAGGCCCCGGCCGCCACGTCCCCGGAGACCGCGCCGCCGCCGACCACCCAAGCGGACGGCGGGACGCCCGCGACCTGGCTGATCTCGGCCAAGACCGAGCCGGCCCTCCGGGCGCAGGCGCAGCGGCTCAGGGACCACGTCGCCGCCCGCCCCGGCCTCGACGCGAACACCGTCGCGGCGGCCCTCGCGACGGGCCGTACCCTGTTCGAGCACCGCGCCGTGATCACGGCGGCGAGCCGGGCGGCGCTGCTGTCCGGCCTCGGCGCGGTCGCCGCGGGCGAGCCCGCTCCCGGCGTGCTGCGCGCCGCCGGAGGGGCCGGCAAGACCGCCTTCCTGTTCGCGGGGCAGGGTAGCCAGCGGCCCGCCATGGGCCGTGAGCTGTACGAGGCGTCCGAGGTCTTCGCGGCCGCGCTCGACGAGGTCTGCGCGCACCTCGACACGCATCTGTCCGCGCACGGGGACCGGCCGCTGCGCGACGTCATGTGGGCGCCCGCCGGGTCGGCCGAGGCGGAGCTGCTCGGCCAGACCCGCTACACCCAGCCGGCGTTGTTCGCCCTGGAGACCGCGTTGTACGCGCTGGCCCGGGAGCACGGCGTCACGCCGGACTACCTCATCGGCCACTCGATCGGCGAGCTCACCGCCGCGCACGTCGCGGGCGTGCTGTCGACGGCCGACGCCGCGGCGCTCGTCACCGCCCGCGGACGGCTGATGCAGGAGTTGCCGCAGGGCGGCGCGATGGTGTCGATCCGCGCCGCCGAGGACGCCGTACGCCCGCTGCTCGCCGGGCACGAGGAGAACGTCGGCGTGGCCGCCGTCAACGGCCCGGCCGCCGTCGTCGTCTCCGGCGACACCGACGCCGTGCTCGACGTCGCGCGGCGCTGCGAGGAGCTGGGCTGGGCGACCCGGCGGCTGAACGTCAGCCACGCCTTCCACTCGCCGCACATGGACGGCATGCTCGGCGACCTCCTCGACGTCGCCGCCGCCCTGACCTTCCGGCCGCCCGCCATCCCCGTCGTGTCCAACCTCACCGGCCGGATCGCCACCCAGGAGGAGCTGTGCTCGCCCGCGTACTGGGTGCGGCACGCGCGCGAGGGGGTGCGTTTCCTCGACGGCGTCCACCGGCTGGCCGAACAGGGCGTCACCTCCTACCTGGAGCTGAGCCCCGACGCCGTGCTCGCGCCGCTCGCGCGGACCACCCTCGCGGCCCTGTCGCCCAAGTCCGGCCCGGCGCCGGGGTTCATGCCCGTCCTGCAGCGCGGACGCCCGGAGGCCGAGACCGCCGACCGGGCCGTCGCCTGGGCCCGGGCCCGCGGCGCGGGCGTGCCCCCGCACCCGGGTCGCGCCGGGTGGCCGGCCGCCTGCGCCGACCTGCCCACGTACCCCTTCCAGCATCGGCACTACTGGCTGACCGCCACCCCCGGTCCGGACGCCTCCGAATCGTGGCCGTCCACGGCCGTCCCCGCCGAGACGCGCTTCTGGGCCGCCGTACGCACCGGGGACACCGGCGCGGTCGCCGACGCGCTCGGAGTCACCGGCCCGGACGAGCGGTCGTCGCTGGGCGCCGTCGTCCCGATCCTGTCGGACTGGCACCAGCGGCACAGCGAACGGGCGGCCGCCGACGGACGGCGGTACCGCGTCGCCTGGCGGCCGATCCCCGTGACGGCGGCTCCCGCCCCGCGCGGCGTCTGGCTCCTGGTGGTCCCGGCCGGGTACGCGGACCACGAATGGGTGACCGCGTGCGCGGACGCCCTCGCCGACGGCGGCGCCGACGTCCGGACGATCGCCGAGGTGAGCGGCGACGCCGGCCGGGACGTGCTCGCGTCGCGGCTGCGGGCCGCGCTGAATCATGGCAGCACGGGTGACGGGACCGCGGGTGGCGGATCCGCGGGTGCGGGCGGCGTGCTGTCGCTGCTGGCGCTCGACGAACGCCCGGACCCGCGTCATGCCGAGATCTCGCGTGGCCTGTCGGCGACGCTGACGCTCGTGCAGGCCCTCGGCGACGCCGCGCTCGACGCGCCGCTGTGGTTGCTGACCCGCGGGGCGGTCGGCACCGGCTCCACGGACCCGGTCGAAAGCCCCGCGCAGGAGCAGATCTGGGCGATCGGCCGTTCTGTCGCCCTGGAACGCCCGCGCTCGTGGGGCGGCCTGGTCGACCTCCCGGCCGACACCCGCTCCGCGCCTCTCCTTCGTACGGCCCTGAACGGGCCCGGACACGAGGAGGAGATCGCGATCCGCGCCGCCGGGCTGTTCGGACGCCGGCTGGTGAGCGCCTCGCGGCCGCCGTCCGCCGGCGAACCCTGGCGCCCGCGCGGAACCGTCCTGGTCACCGGTGGCACCGGCGGCCTGGGCGCCCACGTCGCTCGATGGCTGGCCGCGGGCGGAGCCGAGCACCTGGTGCTCGCCAGCCGCCGGGGCAGGGCCGCGCCGGGCGCCGAGGCCCTCGAAGCGGAGCTCACCTCGCTCGGCGCCGCCGTCACCATCGCCTCCTGCGACGTGGCCGACCGCGCGGCGCTGGCGGAGCTGGTCGGCACCGTGACCGCGGAGCACGGCCCCATCCGGTCGGTGTTCCACACGGCGGGGGTCGGGCGGCGCGTGCCCATCGAGGACCTCACCGCGAGCGATCTCGCGGAGGCGTGCTCGAAGGCCGCCGGCGCCGCCAACCTGGACGAGCTGTTCGGCGAGACCGCGCTGGACGCGTTCGTGCTGTTCTCCTCGATCGCGGGCGTCGGCCTGTGGGCCACCACCGGCCAGGCCGCGTACGCGGCGGCCAACGCCTTCCTCGACGCCCTGGCCGAGCGGCGCCGCGCCCGTGGCCGCACCGCGACCTCGCTCGCCTGGGGTCTGTGGGCCGGGCCGGGGATGGGCGCGGACGCCGTGTTCGCCCGCCACCTGCAGCGGCACGGCGTCGAGGCGCTGCCCCCCGAGCAGGCGATGGCCGCGCTGCAGTACGCGCTGGACGACGACGAGACCTGCGTGACCATCGCCGACATCGCGTGGGAGCGGTTCGTGCCCCCGTTCGCCGCGGCGCGTCCCCGTCCGCTGCTCGACGACCTGCCGGCGGCGCGGGAGGTGCTCCGCGCGCCTGAGGACGCCCCCGCGTCCGGACTGTCCGGCCAGGGGCTGCGGCGGGAACTCGCCGCCCTGCCCGCCGCCAGGCGGCGCCCGCGGGTCCTGGACGTGGTGCTGAGCCACACGGCGGCGATCGTCGGCGAGTCCGCCGAGGCGGTCGACGCGCGCAGGCCCTTCCGCGACCTCGGGTTCGACTCCCTGATGACCGTCGAACTGCCGGAACGCCTCACCGCCGCAACGGGCCTGGCGCTTCCCGCCACGCTGGCGTACGACCACCCGACGCCGGACGCGGTCACCGACCACCTGTACGCGGAGCTCACCGGCACGTCCGACCGCGTCGCGGCCCCGGCCGCCGCCGCGCCCGCGCCGGTGGACCCGGACGCGGATCCCATCGCCATCGTCGCGATCGCCTGCCGCTATCCGGGCGGCGTGCGCTCCCCCGAGGACCTGTGGGACCTGCTGATGTCCGGCGCCGGCGCGGTGTCGGAGTTCCCCACCGACCGGGGCTGGGACCTGGACCGGCTGTACGACCCGGACGGCGAACGACCCGGCACGTCGTACACGAACCTCGGCGGCTTCCTCGAAGACGCCGGGGAGTTCGACCCCGCCTTCTTCGACATCAGCCCCCGCGAGGCCGTCGCGATGGACCCGCAGCAGCGGCTGTTGCTCACGCTCGCGTGGGAGGTCATGGAACGCGCCGGGATCGACCCCGCCACCCTGCGGGAGAGCGACACCGGTGTCTTCGTCGGCGCGTCGTCGCACCAGTACGGCGGCGACGGCACACACGTCCCCGAGGACGTCGCCGGGCACCTGCTGACCGGCACCGCGCCGAGCGTGAACTCCGGCCGCATCGCGTACGGCCTCGGCCTGCGGGGACCGGCCCTGACGGTGGACACCGCCTGCTCGTCGTCGCTGGTCGCCGTGCACCTCGCCGGGCAGGCGCTCCGCTCCGGGGAGTGCGGCATGGCGCTGGTCGGCGCCGCCACGGTGATGGCCACCCCGACCGTGTTCACCGAGTTCAGCAGGCAGCGCGGGCTGGCTCCCGACGGCCGGTGCAAGCCGTTCGCCGCCGCCGCCGACGGCACGGCGTGGAGCGAGGGAGCCGCGATGCTCCTGCTCGAACGGCTCTCCGACGCGGCCCGCAACGGCCACCGGGTCCTCGGCCTCCTCCGGGGCAGCGCCGTCAACCAGGACGGCGCGAGCAACGGGCTGACCGCGCCCAACGGCCCGGCGCAGGAACAGGTCATCGCGCAGGCGCTCGCCGCCGCGGGGCTCGGCCCGGCCGAGGTGGACGTCGTGGAGGCGCACGGCACCGGCACCGCGCTCGGCGACCCCATCGAGGCCAGGGCGCTGCTCGCCGCGTACGGCCGGGACCGGGAGGCGCGGCCGCCGCTGCTGCTCGGTTCGGTCAAGGGCAACATCGGGCACACCCAGGCGGCGGCCGGAATGGCCGGGATCATCAAACTGGTCATGGCGATGCGGCACGGCGTGCTGCCGAGGACGCCGCACGTCGACCGGCCCACCCCGCACGTCGACTGGTCGTCGGGCGCGGTACGCCTGGTGACCGAACCGACCGCCTGGCCCGGCACGGGCCGGCCGCGCCGGGGAGGCGTCTCGTCGTTCGGCATCAGCGGCACCAACGCCCACGTCGTCATCGAGCAGCCCGCACCACAGGAGAAGCCGGAACCCGTGCACGGAGGGCCCCCGGCCCAGGTGCCCGGAACGCGGACGGAGACGGCATCGCCGGCGCCCTGGCTGGTCTCCGCGCGCACGGAGACGGCGTTGCGGGCGCAGGCGGCCCGGCTCCGCGACTTCGCCAGGAGTCACCCGGAGCTCCCCCTCGACGACGTCGCTCACGCGCTCGTCACGACCCGGCACCCGTTCGAGCACCGGGCCGCCGTCACCGGCCGGACCCACGCCGAACTGGCCGAGGCGCTGGACCGGCTCGCCCGTGGCGAAGGTCCTCTCGACACCGTCCCCGGCATCGTCACCAGCGTGGTCCAGGGCGTCGCGAAGGCGGCACGGACCGCGTTCCTCTACCCCGAGGCCACCGGGCTCCTCAGCGCCGGGCCGGTCAGCACGGGACAGGCAGCAAACGGGCAGATCGGTGACGGGCGAATCGGTACCGCACCCGGGCTGTACGAGGCGTTCCCGGTGTTCGCCGCGGAGTTCGACGCCGTCCGCGGCGCACTGGACGCCCATCTGGACACTCCCCTGCGCGACGTGCTCGGCACCGCCCCCGGCGCCCTCGGGGACGACTCCTCCGCCCACGCGCACGCGGCCCGGTTCGCGGCCGACGTGGCGCTCACCCGGCTGCTCGAATACTTCGGGGTCACGCCCGAGTACGTTCTCGGGGCCGGGAGCGGCGAGCCGGCCGCCGCCTACGTCGCCGGTGCTCTCTCCCTCACCGACGCCGCGGCCCTGGCCGTCGCCCTGGGCCGGTTCGCGGGCCAGTTGGCGGGCCGGGGCGACGAGAACGCGGCGCTGCGCGAGGTCCGCACGGTCGTCGGGCGCACCCGGTTCGTCGAGCCCGCCATCCCGATCGTCCACGGCTCGACCGGACGGTTCCTGACAGCCGATGATCTGGCCGACCCCGGGCACTGGACCCGCCGGGACGCCACCGGAACGTGGGACGGCGCCGGGCTGCTCACCGCCGGCGGAGCGGGCCGTGTCCTGGTGCTCGGTCCCACCACGCCCACCCCGACCACCATGCCCACGCCCGCCGAGGACGACCCGGCCGCGACACACCAGCCGGCCTCACCGCATCACGGGACCGGCACACCGCAGCACCCAGACGCACCGCACCAGGCAGGCACAACGTTCCGCCCGGGCGCGCCGATCGCGGTCGTACGGCCCGGGCAGGGCGCGGCGCAGGGCCTCATCGCCGCGCTGGCCGAGGCGTACTGCCAGGGCCTTGCCGTCGTGTGGCGGAACGTCCTCGCCGCCGGACGGGGCACACCCGTCGATCTTCCGACGTACGCCTTCGACCAACGGCGGTTCTGGCTTCCGGCGTCCGGCCGGAGCCACGCCTCCGCCGTCTCGCGGGCGGCGGAGCGCCACCCCCTGGTCGACCAGGCGATCGAACTCGACGACGGCGGCATGCTGTTCACCGGCGGCCTCTCGGCGCGTACGCAACCCTGGCTCGCGGACCACGAGGTGCACGGGCGCGTCGTCGTGCCGGGCGTGACGTTCCTGGAACTCGCCGCGTGGGCCGCCCGGCAGACCGGGTGCGCCGAGGTCGTCGAGCTGACGCACAAGGCCCCTCTGATCGTCCCGCCCGAGGGCAGGGTCGAACTGCAGCTACGGGCCGGACCCGCCGGCCCGGCCGGGCGACGGGAGTTCTCGCTGCGGTGCAGGGGCGAGGGCGAGGCTCGCGGGCGTCCCTGGTCGCAGCTGGCCACCGGTGTGCTCGGCCCGGCCCGGCCCGGCGGTGTCGCGGCTTCGCGGAATGGGACCGCGAAGACGGACCGGCCCACGGGCGGCGTCCCCGGCGGCGCGGTCCCGATCGAGGTCGGCGACTTCTACCGGCGGTTCAACGCCCGGGGCCACTACGGCTGGGGTCCGGTGTTCCAGAGCGTCCGCGCCGCCCACCGGCACGGCGACGATCTCTACGTCGAGCTTCGGCTGCCCGAGGACCGGCGCCTGCATCCCGGCCTGTTCGGCCCGCACCCGGCTCTGCTCGACGCGACGATGCACGGGCTCGGCCTGGACGGCGCGCCGGAGCGGCTCGTCGACCTGGTCGCCGACGCCGGAGAGGAGACCGCGCGGCCCCGCATCCCGTTCATCTGGAACGGGGTCGTCCTCTCCGCACACGACGCGCGTGAGCTCCTGGTGCGGATCTCACCGGCCGGTCCGGGAGCGGTGTCGATCACCGGGTGGGACGAGACCGGCCGCCCGGCGGTCGTCGTCGAGTCACTGCATCTGCTGCCCGTCGCGCCGGAGCAGCTCGGGCGTTCGGCCGGCCGCCGCGGGGCGTTGTACCGCGTCGCCTGGCCCGTCGTCGAGCCGCCCCATGAGACGCCGTACGAGAGACCGCGGCCCATTGTCACGGCGCACCCCGGTGATCTCTCCGCCGCGTGGGCGGCCGTCGCGGCGGACGGGGAGCCGCCCGCCGCGGTGGTCGTGCCGCTGCCGCCGGACGACCTCACGCCCGCCGCGGCCCGCCGCGCGACCCGCCGCACGCTGGAACTCGCGCAGCGGTGGCTCTCCGACGACGCCCCCGCCGGCGTACGGCTGGTCTTCCTCACGCGGCACGCGGTGGCCGCCCTCCCCACCGACCCGGTCGAGGACCTCGCCAACGCGGCGTCCTGGGGCCTGATCCGGTCGGCTCAGGCGGAGAACCCGAACCGCTTCACGCTCGTCGACGTCGACGGGACGCCCGCTTCCCGCGACGCGATCGCGGCGGCGGTGGCCACCGGCGCGCCGCAGATCGTCATTCGAGACGGCATGCTCCATCGGCCGGAGCCGGTGCAGGTCCCCCTGATCACGGGCCGGAACGGCCGGCGCATCGACCCCCAGGGCACGGTGCTCGTCACCGGCGGAACGGGCGGCCTCGGGGCACTGCTCGCCCGGCACCTCGTCATCGAGCACGGCGTACGCCATCTGATCCTGGCGAGCCGCCGGGGCGACGCGGCGGCCGGCGCCCACCGGCTCGTCGCCGACCTGGCCGGCCTCGGGGCCGAGGTCAGGGCCGTCGCCTGCGACGTCGCCGACCGCGGCGCGGTGGAGGCGCTGCTCGCCGCGGTCCCGGCGGACCATCCGCTCACCGCGGTCGTCCACGCGGCGGGCGTGCTCGACGACGCGGTGCTCACCGCCATGTCCGCGCGGCAGGTCGAGGACGTCATGCGGCCGAAGGCCGACGGCGCCTGGCACCTCCACGAGCTCACCCGCGGGCTCGACCTGGACGCCTTCGTGTTGTTCTCCTCCGTGGCGGGCGTGCTCGGCACCGCGGGCCAGGCGAACTACGCGGCGGCCAACGCGTTCCTCGACGCCCTCGCCCGCCACCGCCACTCGCTCGGGCTCCCCGCGATGTCGCTGGCCTGGGGGCTGTGGGAGTCCGACGGCATGGGCGGCCGCCTCGGTCCCGCCGACCTCGAACGGATGCGCCGCGCCGGAATCACGCCGCTGCCCGTCCAGGACGGACTGGGGCTGTTCGACGACGCACTCGCCGTGGCGGAGCCACTGATCGTGCCGGCCGACCTGGACCTCGCGGCGACGCGTACCGGAACCGTGGCCACGCCGGAGCCCGAGGCCGGGCCGGACGTCATGGGCGCGCTGCCGCCGTCGGGCCTCTCACCGGACGAACGGGACGCGCTGCTGCTCGACCTGGTCGTCGGGCAGGTCGCCGAGGTCAGCGGTCACGCCGCGGACTGGATCGAGCCGAACGCCACCCTGTTCGAGCTCGGCCTGGACTCGCTCATGATCGTGGAGTTGCGCAACCGACTCGCGGCCACCAGCGGGCTGGCCCTGCCCGCCAGCATCGCGTTCGACCATCCGACACCCGCGGCACTCGTCGACCACCTGCGGGACCGGCTGGCCGGAGACCGCGAACCGGCGGACGCCTGATGCCGCGAGCACGCCCGATGTCACAAGGCCGTCCGACGTCCCGCGGCCGTCCGACGCCACGAGGTCGTACGGCGTCACAAGGCCGTCTGACGTCACAGGGTCGGCGCGTCCGCCCACATGCCGGGTCCGGGCGCGGGCGCGGGATAGCGGAACCAGCCGCGTTCCGCCGCCCGTGCCCCGGCCTGGAACCGGCTGCGGGCGCCCAGCCGGTTCATCAGGTCCGCGGTGATCCGGCGGCAGGTCCTGGTGGAGATCCCGAGTTTGCGGGCCACCGCCTCGTCGGTGTGCCCCTCGCACAGGAACCGCAGCAGCTCACGCTCCTGGTCGGTGAGACCGTCGCCGTCGCGGGTGCGGGACTCGCCGAAGTCCCGGCCGCGTTCCCACATCAGGTCGAACAGCGTGCGCATCGCCATGACCATGCCCTCGCCGCGGACCAGCACCGCGCCCAGTGCGACGTGCTCGGGGTCGACCGGGACCATCGCCACCTCGCGGTCCACGACGATCATCCGGATCGGCAGCACCGGAAGGGTGCGCACCCGGCCGCCCAGCCACGTGAGCCGGCGGGCATGGCCCGACGTGACCGGGTCGCGGTCGATGGTGTCGAGGAAGAGGGCGCGTACGGCCACCCCGCGCTCCAGCATCTGCTCGTCCAGCGCCCGGCTCGCCGCCGTGCTCTCGGCGGACCGCGTGCCCACCGGCATCAGGGACAGGAACTCGTAACGGGCGTCGCGGGCCAGTTGCACCAGCCGCTCCCGGATCGCGTCGATGTCCGCGAGGCGTTCCAGGACGTCGCCGGAGGCGTGACGCGTGATCGCGTACTCGGCCTCCAGCACGGCGATCGCCGCCCGGCTCTCCGCGATCTGGTTCTGCCGGCGGACCAGCTCGGCCTCCTGGTGCTTGACGAGGGCTTCCAGGGCGATTGCCGGGCTGACCGGGCACAACACGCCCGGGTCCTCCCGGGACGGCCGGAGCAGCGAGAGCCGGCGCAGACGGTCCAGCGCGACCCGGACCTCGTCCTCCGCCAGACCCAGCCGAAGCATCAGATCGGCGACCGTGCTGTCGGGATCCGCCAGAATCGTCAAATAAACCGACTCGCTGGCCATATCCAAACCGAAACCCTGCAGCACACTGTTGCGGCAAGTCTGCGAATTCACATGCCACCTACCTCGTACACCGCATATCGCCGAACCGCGTCACTTGGCAGATATGCGGCCCGGCGCTCCCCGGCGGCCTGCCAGGCATCGTCATATTAAAGCCGGTCCGCCAACCCGTCCCGGCGGCCACGGTTGCCATCTGGTTTGGCAACCGTGGCCCCCGGCATCCCGGCGACCGGTCTCCGACAGGAAGTCGTCGTACGCTCACACAGCGTGCGCAAACGTGTGAAGCGACGCCATTTTCGGAAAGCGGTGACGGCGGGCCGGCCCGCATTTCTTCCGCCCGTAATTCGGCATCCCGGGGATTCCCGCCGGGTCCGCCCGGCCCGGCATGCCATGGGCCGCCTCGATCGACACCCTGGTCCGTGGCTCCCGACGCAGAAATCACCGATGCTTTCGGCGCTCTGTCCGGGATGGACGGAACCTGACAACATCCTGCCAGGACACGTGCTGCCAGCCGGGAGACGCTGACAGAGAGCGACGAGCTTGCGAAAATCGTGGGAGCGCTCCCACGCTTTTCATTCACATTACCGCCGATTGTTCCGCAGCCATGCCCGAATATCGATCCACGCGCATTCCGATCAGGGTCCGACAAAAGTGCGAGGCCATGGGGTGAAGGATATGAGTGTGCCGCCGCGGCGGTATCCGGCCTTTGACGGCACACCGGTCGCCGCGGCCACGGATCCGCACCGGCCGGTCAGCCCGCTTATCGGACGGGAGTCGCAACGCCGCGAGATCGAGGCCGCGGTCCATGGCTTGTCGCAGGGCCGCCCGGCTTTCCTCGAAATCAGCGGAGACCCCGGAACGGGCAAGACCGCGTTACTCGCCGAGGTGACGCGCGTCGCACGAGTCGCGGGCATCGACGCGTTCAACGGCCGGCCGCAGCCGGTGGACGGCGACCTGCCGTTCGGGGCGATCGTCGACGCGCTGGACGGCCGGCTCCCCGTCGCCGGCGGCGAACGGCTCGACCGGCTGCCGGCGGCGCAGCGGGACGTGCTGGCGGCCGTCTTCCCCTCGCTGGCGGCGGACGCCTCCGCGCCGTCGCCGCCGGACATCGCGGCGCCCTACCGCGCGGCGCACGCCGTCCGCGTGCTGCTGGAGGACCTCGCCTCGTCCCTGCCGGTCGTCCTCGTCCTCGACGATCTGCAGCACGCCGACGCGGGCACCGTCGACGTGGTGTGCCGGCTGATGTGCACGCCGCCCCGCGCCCCCGTCCTCCTCGCCTTCGCGCATCGGCACCGGCAGGTGTCCCCGCGGCTGCGCGCCACCGTCGACACGGCACGGGAGGTCACCCGGCTCCACCTGGAGACTCTGGCCGAAAGTCACGCCGGGGCCCTGATGGGTGAGGACACGCCCGCGCACGCGCGCGGGGAGCTGTACCGCGCGAGTGAGGGCAACCCCGGCTACCTCCGGGCTCTGGCCGACGTGCTGGAGCAGGGCCCGCCCGGCATCGACGAGGCCGACATCGCCCCCGTTCCGCCGTGGTTCGCCTCGGCGATGGCCGCCGAGGTCGCCCGTCTCTCGGCCGTGGGGAGGCTGGTCGTCGCCGCGTGCGCGGTGCTCGGCGACCCGCTCACCGTGCCGTCGGTGGCGGCGGTCGCCGAGGTCGGCGAGCAGGACGCCTATTCGGCGATCGACGAGATCGCCTCCCACGACCTCATCCGCCTCGTGGCGGGGACCGGGCGGTTCGGGTTCCGGCACCCCCTGGTCCGCCGTGCGGTCTACCACAACGTGAGCCCCGGCTGGCGGCTCGGCGCCCACGCGCGGGCCGCACAGTCGCCGTCCGGCGGCCGGGCGTCCGCCGTCGGGACGGCGCCGCATCTCACGCGGGTCGCCACGCCGGGCGACCGCGCCGCGGTCGCGCTGCTCGCCGCGGCCGCCGACGAGGTCGAGACCGCGCGTCCGCGACAGGCGGCTCAGTGGCGGCGGGCGGCGCTCGAACTGCTGCCGTACGACGGGACCGGACCGGACGGCGAGGACGAGCACACCGACGTCCGCACCGGCCTGCTGCTGGCACTCGGCAGAGCCTGCGAGGCGGCGGGCCAGTTGCGGCAGGGCTGCGACGCCCTGGCCGAGGCCCTGCGGCTGATCCCGCCGGGCGCGGGTGGCCGGCGCGCCGCGGTGGCCACCGGTCAGGCCCGCCTGCTGCACGACCTGGGCCGGTCCGGCGAGGCGCGCGCCTTGCTGCGTGCCGAACTGGCGCACGCCCCGGCCGAGGCCGATCGCGCGGTGCTGTCGTTCGAACGGGCCCGGCTCGAAGTGTCGAGCGGGTCCCCCGCCGCGGCGTGCGCCGACGCCGCACAGGCCGTCCACATCGCCGATCGGCTCGGCCTGCGCCTGCTCGGCTGCGCGGCACGCGGGATGCTCGCCGTTTCGGCGGTCCTCTCCGGCTCGCCGTCCGCGGATGGATTCGCCGATTACTCGCGGGCCGCCGCGGACCTCGACGTCCTCCCCGACGAGGAGCTCGCGGCCCTCCCGGACGCGCCGCTCTGGATCGGCTGGGCCGCGCTCGTCCTCGAACGCCCGCACGAGGCGGTGCGGCATCTCGATCGTGCCGTGGCCGCCGGCAGGTCGGCCGGCAGGCACGCGGTCGTATGCCACGCGCTGGTGGCACGCGTCGCGGCGCTGTGCGCCACCGACCGGCTCACGACGGCGGAGGAGAGCGCCGACGAGGCCGGGCGGGCGGCCTGGCTGTCCGGCAGCGCCGCGCTTCACTCCTCCGTGCTGGCGGCGCGCTGTCTCGTCGCGGCCCGCACTGGCGACCTCGACGCCCTGCGAGGTCACCTGGCCGCGTACGGCACGCCCGTGGAACAGGGCTGGCCCGGGGCACTCGCCGCCGAGATGGTCGCGGAGGCCAGGCGGGCCGCGGGCGACCCCGAGGTCGCGGCGGCCGCGAAGGCGTCCCCCGGAGGCCCGGAGCAGGCCGTTCCCTCCGGCGCGGCCACGCGGCGGACGCTCTCCGCCGACCTGACAGCCGGCATCACCACCGGCATCACCACCGGCATCACCACCGGCATCACCACCGGCATCACCGTCGGCATCACCGTCGGCGTCACCGCCGGCACGACCGCGGACCCGACTGTGCCGGTGATCGAATCAGCCGCCGCCGACCCGCCGGGCGCTTCCGGCCCGCCCGTCGCCGACCGGCCGAGCGCCGCCTCCCTCACCGCACGCGAACGGCAGATCGCCCGGCTGGTCAGCGAGGGGCTGAAGAACCGGGAGATCGCCGAGCGGCTCTACGTGACCCAGAAGACCGTGGAGATGCACCTGTCGCGGATCTTCGCCAAACTCGGCGTCTCCAACCGCGTCGGCGTCGCCCGCACCCTCTACGCGACGCCCACGACATCGCACTGACCGCGCCGCCGGGGCCTGTCCCCGGTCACGCGGGCGGAACGATGGTCGACCCGCGCACCACGAGCCGGCAGGGGTGCGGGTGCCGGCCGGGAGAGGCGGTGCCGTTGATGGCGGCCAGCAGCCTCTCGGCCGCCGACCGGCCGAGCCCTTCGAGGTCCATGTCGACGCTGGTCAGCGGTGGCTGAGCGCCCTCGGTCATCACGTCCCAGTTGTCGAAGCCGACGAGGGCGACGTCCTGCGGGACCCGCCGCCCGGCGGCCCGCAGCGCGTCGCTCACGCCGCGGGCGATCTGGTCGCTGCCGCAGAAGACCGCGTCGAACTCCGTCCGGCCCGCCAGCAGGATGCCGACGGCCTGCCGGCCCCACGCCTCGCTCCAGCCGCCGAACAGCGGCGGCGCGACCAGGTCGAGCCCTTCGCCCGCCAGCCGGTCGAGCGCGGCCGCCGCGCGCACCCGCGCGGAGTTGTGATGCTCCGGACCGGTGACGTGGGCGATCCGGGTGCGCCCGACCGCCAGCAGGTGCTCGACCGCCTTGCGCGCCCCGCTCTCCTCGTCGGGAACCACCGAGCAGTCCTGGGGGTCGGAGGAGCTGATGAAGGCGTACACCACGGGGACGGGCAGGTCCCGGCCGATGGACATGCGCGCCTCGGTGCGGCGGCCGGTAACGATGATCCCGTCGACCCGGCGGCTGAGAAGGGTCTTGACGTAGTACTGCTCACGGATGGGGTCGTCCCGGCCGTCGCAGAGGAAGATCGACATTTCGCCGGCGCCGAGCGCGTCCTCGGCTCCCATCAGGACCGGGATGCTGAACCGGCCGATGGTGTCGGTGGTGATCATGCCGACGGTGTAGGTGCGGCCCGAGTGCAGGCTCCGCGCGCCGGCGTTGGCCTGGAAGCTGAGCTGCCGGGCTGCCTCGCGCACCCGCGTCCGGGTTTCCTCGCGCAGCGATCCGCGCCCGTTGAGCGCTTTGGAGGCCGTGCCCACCGACACGCCGGCCAGTGCCGCGACGTCGGCGATTGTGGCGTGACGCTCCGGTCTCCCCACGTTTCCTCCAGTTTCCGGGGGACGTTGCCGCAATTCACTGTATAGCGCGATGGAGTGCGGGCAACGCGCCGGAAACACGGTGTCGATGACCACCAAAAGCACATCGACGGCTTGCCGGAAATTGTTTTCCCTGCTTTCCGCTTCTCCGGTTTTCCCTCTCCCTCGTTTCCGTGGCTCGCCGGTTCCCTGACGGCGGCGACCGCCCGCGCCGGCGTACTGCCGGCGCGGGCGGTCAGGTGTGCCGATGTGGCTCAGGTGAGCTGGATGTAGTCCAGTTCGGCGTTGCCGGTGCCACCGGAGAACCCGGGAGAGCCCTTGGCCAGGCGGATCACGTTGTATCCGGCCTTGAGGCCGACCGTGGTGCCGGTGGTCGCGCCGAACTGGCCCCAGCCGGAGGTGGCCGGGTAGCTGACGGCGCCCCACGATCCGCCGTTCACGGCCAGGCCCTGGGTGGCGGTGGCACCGCCGCCGTTGGCGTAGCCGATGGTCATCGTGTAGGTGCGGGCGGCCGGCACGTTCACCACGAAGTCGACGTAGCTGTCGGTGCTGTGCGTGCTCGTGGCGTTGTCGATGCGGCCCACGTAGCCGCCCTCGGACGCGCTGGAGGCGGTCAGCCGCTGCGCGCGGAAGACCGAGGCGTCCTCCGCCTCGTACCGCTGCTGGTAAGACGGCACCCCGCTGGCCGGCTGGACGACCACGTGGTACCCGTCGGAGGCGGCCATGTTCGGCACGATCACCAGCAGCTGGTCGCCGGTCACCCGATAGACGGCACTGGAGACGGAGGTGGCCGCCGGGGCCGCGGTGAAGCGGCCCTGCGTGTGCGTGGACTCCACCGTCACCTGGACGGAGGGGCCGAGCGCGCCGATGCCGGTCAGCCGGACCGTGTTGGTGCCGGCCTCGTTGCCCAGGACCACGTTCACGATCTTGCGGGTGCCGTCGTAGGAGGCGAAGCCGTCCAGCCCGGTCTGGTTCGGCGGGGTGGTGGTGACCATCCGGCCGGCCATGTCGCCGTACCACTTGTAGAGCCACCAGGTCCCGGTGGGCTGGGTGTTGTTGGTCACCAGCCCGTTCATGGTGCCGTACTCGTACCAGAACGCCCGGTGCGCCGACTCGACCCCGGCCCGCTCGAACTTGGCCACGTAGCTGGCGATCCGGCCGGGGACGTCCACCTCGCTCGTCGCGGCGTACTCGTTGATCGAGATCCGCCGGGGGCTGATGCCCAGCGACGACTCCAGCGCGCGGTAGTCGGCGATGTTGGCGGCGATGTTGTTGGGACTGCCCAGCTCATGCCAGCAGATGATGTCCGGCAGCGTGCCGGCCGCCTTGGCGCTGCTGAGGAACGACGACAACCACGAGCGGTTGTAGTAGGAGATGCTCGGCCCCACGATCGGCGTCGTGGTGTCCAGCGCCCGCACCGCCCGGAAGGTGCGCGTCCAGCCGTCGTTGAAGGCCCCGGCGTTGGCGGTCTTCCACGTCCAGTCCGGCTCGTTCCACAGCTCCCAGCCGAGGATGTTGCTCACCGAGGTCGCGTTCAGCCGGGCGCGGACCATCGTGTCCACCTTGGCGAGCCAGTCGTTCCAGCTCACCCACTGATAGGGGAAGTTGGAGTAGATGTCCGGCATCCGGATGTACTCCCCCGCGCCGACCCGGGTGGCCTGCGGCGCCACCAGCAGCGAGTCTCCGCCGGGCGGCTGGCCGTTGGGCCGCTGTCCCACTCCGGGGGCCGGCTGCGTCAGCGAGTTGACCTTCAGCGGCAACAGGGTCGAGTCCGCGGGCTTGCCGTTCTCCGCCAGTCCGTACAGACCGCCGGTCGCCACGTGGGTGACCGGCCGGAACGGGGAGCCGACGGCCACGGTCAGCACCTTCCCCACAGGGTTCGACGGGGGTGTGCTACCGGAGGGGCTCGGTGACGGACTGGGTGACGGGCTCGATGAAGGGCTTGGTGAGGGGCTCTGCGACGGGCTCTGTGACGGGGACGCGCTCGGACTCGTGTCGGGCGACTGGGTGGGGCTCGCCGACGGGCTGCTGACGGCGCCGGTGCAGGGGGTGCCGTTGAGGGCGAAGTTCGCGGGGACGGGGTTGGAGCCGTTCCAGGACGCGTTGAAGCCGAAGCCGGCCGAGCCGCCGGTGGGGATGGAGGCGTTGTAGCCGGCGTCGGTGACGGTCACCTGCGCGCCCGACTGGGTGTAGCTGCCGTTCCACAGCTGGGAGATGGTCTGTCCGGCGCCGAACGACCAGGTCAGCTTCCAGCCGCTGATCGGGTCGCCGATGTTGTCGACGCTGACGCTCGCGCCGAAACCACCCGGCCACTCGCTGCTGATCGTGTAGGTGACCTGGCAGCCGGCCGCCGCCTGGGCGGCCGGCGCGAGGGTGAGGGCGGTGGCCCCGGCACAGACGACGGCGGCCAGCGCCGTCCCCGATCGAAGGGAGAAGAGTCGCATGTGTGTCCTCTGAAGCGGTGGTGGGTTGGAGAGGAGAGCCTGGGCGGGAGCCGCTGGGGCGGGGCGCGAAGTTGCCGAGATACCGGTTTCCGACTGGTTGCCGATGGCGGGGCGACTGACCGGGGAACGAGAACCTTCACGCATTCCACGTGCCACATTCGCCGCATCGCCGCTCGTGATGAGCCCGACAAACGGTTTCCTTCGTAGTGACTTCGGGTTCGCAGCCGGACCGTACGCACGTCGTGGTTCGGGCGTCAACGGACGGGCCGGCGGCGCACGGCGGCTCGCCCGGCACGGCACCGTCCCGATGCCGCCCACGGGGTGTGCGGCGTCCCCGAGCGATCACCGGTTCGGCTGAAAGTTACACGGGACCGCCGATGGCCGGCCTGTCGCGCGGATGACTTTGGTCCTCGTGATCGGTGACCTCCGCTCGGCGAGGAGGACGGCCCCAGGGACGACAGTGAGAGCGGACACCGACGAGAGGGGCCGGCGATGACGGTCACACAGCCCAGGGAGCATGGGACCAGCGAGCATGGGGCCAGCGAGCATGGGGCCAGGCGGCGTGGAGCCGGGCAGGAGGCGGCCGCGCACGGCGCGTGGCGCGGTTTCCGCGGCACGGCCTGGCGTGAGCGGGTCGACGTGCGCGACTTCATCCAGGCCAACTACACGCCGTACGAAGGCGACGAGTCGTTCCTGGCAGGCCCCACCGAGCGGACCCGCGCGGTGTGGGCGGAGGTGTCGGGCCTGTTCCCTGAGGAGCGGCGGCGCGGAGTGTACGACGTGGACACCGCCACGCCTTCCTCCATCACCTCGCATCGGCCCGGCTACATCGACTGCGGCCGTGAGCTGATCGTCGGCCTGCAGACCGACGCCCCGCTGAAGCGGGCCATCATGCCGGCGGGCGGGCTGCGGATGGTGGAGAACGGCCTCGCCGCGTACGGGTACACGCTCGCCCCCCAGGTGAAGGAGATTTTCACCAGGTATCGCAAGACGCACAACGACGGCGTCTTCGACGCCTACACCCCCGAGATCCGGGCGGCCCGGCGCGCCGGGGTCATCACCGGCCTGCCCGACGCGTACGGCCGCGGGCGCATCATCGGCGACTACCGGCGCGTCGCCCTCTACGGCGTGGACCGGCTGGTCGAGGCCAAACGGGCCGAGCTGCACTCGCTCGACGGAGAGTTCTCCACCGACGCGGTCGTCCGCGACCGCGAGGAACTGGCCGAGCAGATCCGCGCGCTGGGCGAGCTCAAGACCATGGCCGCCTCCTACGGCCACGACATCTCCCACCCCGCCGCGACGGCCCACGAGGCGATCCAGTGGCTGTACTTCGCCTACCTCGCCGCCGTCAAGGAGCAGAACGGCGCGGCGATGTCCCTCGGCCGCACCTCCACCTTCGTGGACGTCTACCTGGAGCGGGACCTCGCCGAGGGGTGGCTCACCGAGCAGGAGGCCCAGGAGCTCGTCGACGACTTCGTGATCAAGCTGCGCATCGTCCGCTTCCTGCGCACCCCTGAGTACGACCAGCTCTTCTCCGGCGACCCGACCTGGGTCACCGAGTCGATCGGCGGCATCGGCGCCGACGGCAGGCCTCTGGTCACCCGCACCAGCTACCGCTACCTGCAGACGCTGCGCAACCTCGGCCCGGCGCCGGAGCCGAACCTGACCGTCTTCTGGTCGCCACGCCTGCCGGAGCCGTTCAAGCGCTTCTGCGCCCGCCTGTCCATCGAGACGAGCTCGATCCAGTACGAGAGCGACGAGCTGATGCGGCCCAGGTACGGCGACGACACCGCCATCGCCTGCTGCGTCTCGGCCGCCCCCGTGGGCAGGCAGATGCAGTTCTTCGGCGCCCGCGTCAACCTCGCCAAGACCCTGCTGTACGCGATCAACGGCGGCCGGGACGAGATCAGCGGCGAGCAGGTCGGCCCCGCCTACCCCGCGCTGACCGGCGACGTGCTCGACTACGAGGAGGTCGCGGCGGCGTTCGACCGGATGATGGACTGGCTGGCGAAGACGTACGTGAACGCCCTGAACGTCATCCACTACATGCACGACAAGTACGCCTACGAGCGCATCGAGATGGCGCTGCACGACTATCCCGTCAAGCGCACGCTCGCCTGCGGCATCGCGGGCCTGTCGGTGGCCGCCGACAGCCTGTCGGCCATCAGGCACGCGAAGGTCCGCGTGCTCCGCGACGTGACCGGGCTGGCCGTGGACTACGTGGTGGAGGGCGACTACCCGGCGTACGGCAACAACGACGACCGCGCCGACGCCATCGCGGCGGACCTGGTGCGGGCGTTCATGGACAAGATCCGCCGCCACCCGGCCTACCGGGACGCCGAGCACACCCAGTCGGTGCTCACCATCACCTCCAACGTGGTCTACGGCAGGCATACCGGCAACACCCCCGACGGGCGCAGGGCCGGCACGCCGTTCGCCCCCGGCGCCAACCCGATGAACGGCCGCGACCGGCACGGCCTGGTCGCCTCGGCGCTGTCGGTGGCGAAGCTCCCCTACGACCAGGCGCAGGACGGCATCTCGCTGACCAGCACCGTCACCCCCGAAGGGCTGGGCCGCACGGTGGAGGACCGGGTCGCCGACCTGGTGGGCGTGCTCGACGGCTACTTCGACGCGGGCGGCTTCCACATGAACGTCAACGTGCTCGACCGGGCCACGCTGGTCGACGCGATGGACCACCCCGAGAAGTACCCCCAGCTCACGATCCGGGTCTCCGGCTACGCCGTGAACTTCGTCCGGCTCACCCGCGAGCAGCAGCAGGACGTGATCGACCGCACCTTCCACGGACGGCTGTGATGCCGGAGAAGCCGCTGGACGACCCCGTCGCCCGGCTCCGCCAGGACCCTGTCGCCCGGCTCCGCCACGAGTCCATTGCCCGGCTCCGCCAGGACGCAGCCGCCGAGCTGTGCCAGGCGGAGCCGGCGGCGGGCTCCGGCGTCATCGAGTCGTGGGATCTGTCGGTCGGGGTGGACGGTCCCGGCACCCGCTTCGTGGTGTTCACCTGCGGGTGCCCGCTGCGCTGCCTGTACTGCCACAACCCCGAGACCTGGCGCATGCGCGACGGCCGCCGGGTCACGGTGGACGAGGTCATGACCGAGGTGGACCGCTACCGCCGGTTCATCTCCGTCGCCGGCGGCGGGGTGACGCTCAGCGGCGGCGAACCGCTGCTGCAGCCTCGCTTCACCGGAGAACTGCTGCGCCGCTGCCACGAGAGCGGCCTGCACACCGCGCTGGACACCTCGGGCTTCCTCGGCGACCGCGCGAGCGACGCGCTGCTCGCCGACACCGACCTCGTGCTGCTCGACATCAAGTCGTACGACCCGCGGGGCTACCGGCGGCTGACCGGGGCGAGCCTGGAGCCGACCCTGCGCTTCGCCCGCCGGCTGGCCGACCTGGGCCGCCCGGTCTGGGTGCGGTTCGTCCTGGTTCCCGGCCTCACCGACGGAGAGGACAACGTGGACGGCCTCGCCCGGTTCGTCGCGATGCTCGGCAACGTCGAGCGGGTCGACGTGCTGCCCTTCCACCGCATGGCCGCCGGCAAGTACGCCCGGCTCGGGCTCACGTTCCCCCTGGCCGACGTCGAACCCCCGGACCACGCCCTGCTCGATCGCGTACACGCCCAGTTCGCCGCCCACGGCGTCACCAGCGTCTGACCGGCGGGGTGCCGCCCGGCGCGCTTCCGGCCACCCGCTCACGCACTGCTCCTCAGGCCGTAGGCGATCGCGTCCTGCCGCCGTCGATCTCCTGATGCGAGGAGTCTGTCAGACCCCCGTTCCCCGCGGGGCTGCCACATGCTCGGCGACCTGTCGGGCCCAGGCGCGCACCCGATCGGGGTCGCGGTAGTCGCCTCCGTTCCTTGCGGCGATCCTCGAGGCGAGGAAGCCCTCGGCGTCGCGGGCGAGCCGCCCGCCGAACGTCCGGTGCCCACGCGCGCCGAGAGCGGCCGACGCCCGGGCCGCCTGGGGAACCGGCGGGATCTCCGCCTCGTCCGCGAGCGGCCCGCTGCTGAACAGCCACACCGGCCGTCCGGACAGCGCCGTGGCGTGCCGCCGGGCGAAGCGCCGGGCGATCGCGACGACACGTTGTCCGCACCGCTTGGGCCGAAAGTCCCATGAGCGCGGGACTTCAAGACGACCGAAGCGTGCCGTACGGCTCCTGCGGCACGGCCGCTGATCGCGGTTTGCTTGAGGCGTTGAGAAGAGAGAAGACGCGAACACGTTGAAAGGGGCCGGTCATGGCCATCACCGAAGGGCGCAACCGGAGAAACCACAACCTCCACCCCGCCGCTCCCCCCGCCACGGTCCCCGCTCCCCGCGCGCACGGCGAGACGATCCCCACCGGCGCCGGCCCGGTCCGGTACGTGTGGGCCGCCGCCCGGATCGCGATCGGCTGGGTGTTCCTGTGGGCCTTCCTGGACAAGCTGTTCGGCTGGGGCTTCGCCACCCCCGCCGCCAAGGCGTGGATCAACGGCGGAAGCCCGACCACCGGCTTCCTGAAGGGCACCGCCGACAGGACCTTCGGCGGCCTGTTCGGCGCCCTCGCCGGCCAGGCCTGGGTCGACTGGCTGTTCATGACCGGCCTCGCCGGCATCGGCGCCGCCCTCGTCCTCGGCGTGGGCATGCGCGTCGCCGCCACCACCGGCGGGCTCCTCCTGCTGATGATGTGGGCCGCCGAACTCCCGCTGACCACCAACCCCTTCATGGACGAGCACATCGTCTACGCCATCGTCCTCGCGGGCCTCGCCCTGGGCGGAGCCGGCACCACGTTCGGGCTCGGCAGGATCTGGGCCGCCACCCCCCTGGTCCGCCGCTTCCCGATCCTGAAGTAGACCAGGCCTGATCTCACGATCGGCTCCGGTGCCCACCCCCGCTCGCGGGGGTGGGCACCGGCATGTCCATTTGGGAAGTGCGCACCATGACGGAGCGGGAGCCGCCACCACACTGGTGGACGCGCAGCTTCCTCGGGGTGCCGATCCGGGCCCGCGACGAGGTGTTCGGCAACCTCTACCTCACCGAGAAGCGCGGCAGGTCACCTGCCGACGGCGACGATCTGCGGCATGTTGATCAGCGGAATGGTCGCGACGTTGTTCCCTCCCCGCCTGGCTGCAGGCCCACACCGGCGTCGAGATCGTGTGCCGGGACCGGGCCGGCGCCTGTGCCTGTGCCTGTGCCGAGGGTGTGGCCTGCGGCGCACCTACCTGCTCGCCGTCCTGCGCGAGGCCGTGTCGAACCCTGTCCGCCACACCAGGGCCGCCCGAGCCGGCGTCGTCGTCCACGCCGGAACGGCCGGCCGGGGTGGACGGCCGGTGCCTCTTGACGAATGACAGGAGTGGACGACGCGACGGCCCCCGCGGCCGGCGTCGAGGTGGACGCCGAGCGCGGGGGCCCAGGTGTGGCGACGGGGGTGTGGCGGACGGGGTGCGCCGCCGCGATGGCGGGTGCCTACTCCGGGGAGGACCCGTAGTAGGCGGCGCGCATCAGCGCCTGCATGTCCTCCAGCATCGGCATCCGGGGGTTGGCCGGCGCGCACTGGTCCTCGTACGCGTTGAGCGCCTGCTGCGGGAGCGCGTCGAGGAACGCCTTCTCGTCGACGCCGATGTCCCGGAACGACCGCTCGATCCCGACCGCGTCACGCAGGCGCTCGACCGCCGCGGCGAGCGACTCGACCCCCTCGGCCGGGGTGGCGGCGGGCAGGCCCAGCGTCTGGGCGATCTCCTGGAACCGCTCGGGGGCGCGGTAGTCCTCGTACTTGGGCCAGCCCGACAGCTTCGACGGGACGGTGCCGTTGTAGCGGATGACGTGCGGCAGCAGGACGGCGTTCGTGCGCCCGTGGGCCACGTGGAACGTGGCGCCGAGCGTGTGGGACATGGCGTGCACGATCCCAAGGAAGGCGTTGCCGAAGGCCATTCCGGCGATCGTGCCGGCGTTGTGCATCTTCTCCCTGGCCGCCGGGTCGGCCGCGCCGCGGGTCACCGCGCGCTCCAGGTAATGGAAGATGAGCCTGATGGCGTGCAGGGCGGGACCGTCGGTGAAGTCGCTGGCGTAGACCGAGACGTACGCCTCGACGGCGTGGGTGAGGGCGTCGAAGCCGCTGTCGGCGGTGACCACCCGGGGCAGGTCGGCGGCGAGGACCGGGTCCACGATCGCGACGCTCGGGGTGAGCGCGTAGTCGGCCAGCGGATACTTCTTGCCGGTCGCGGTGTCGGTGATCACGGCGAACGGCGTGACCTCCGCGCCCGTGCCCGAGGTGGTCGGCACGCACACGAGGCGGGCGAGCTCACCCAGGGCCGGGAATCGGAACGCGCGCTTGCGGACGTCGAAGAACTTCTCCTTCATGTCCGCGAAGACGACCTCGGGGTGCTCGTACCGCAGCCACATGACCTTGGCCGCGTCCATCACCGAGCCGCCGCCGAGAGCGACGATGGCGTCGGGCCGGAACGCGCGCATGACGTCGGCGCCCTTGTCGACGGTCGCCACGCTCGGCTCGGGCTCGACGTCGTCGATGATCTGCAGGGCCACCCGCTCGCCGCGCCGCCGCAGCACGTCGACGACCCGGTCGACGTACCCCAGGCGGGTCATCACGGCGTCGGTCACGATCGTGACGCGGTGCACGTCCGGCATGTCCGCCAGGTAGCGGATCGCGTTCGGCTCGAAGTAGATCTTCGCCGGGACCTTGAACCACTGCATGTTGTTGTTGCGCCGCCCGATCCGCTTGATGTTGACCAGGTTGACCGCGGAGACGTTGTTCGACACCGAGTTGTGCCCGTAGCTGCCGCAGCCCAGGGTCAGCGACGGCAGGAACGCGTTGTACATGTCGCCGATGCCGCCCTGGGAGGCGGGGGCGTTCCAGATGACCCGCACCGCCTTGACCCTGGTGCCGTACTTCTCGGCGAGCGCGGCGTCCTCGGTGTGGATGACGGCGCTGTGCCCGAGGCCGTCGAACTCGACCATGCGCTCGGCGAGGACCAGGCCCTCCTCCCGGGTGCGGGCCCGCAGCACGGCGAGCACCGGGCACAGCTTCTCCCTGGTCAGCGGCTCGCTCGGGCCGACTTCCCGCACCGGGACGAGGATCAGGGAGGTGTCCGGCGGCACGGCGAAACCGGCCCGCTCGGCGATCCAGTGCGGAGACCGCCCCACCACGTCGGGGTTGAGCCTCGCCTCGGAGCAGGAGGCACCGTGTGCCGTCACCCCGAACACGAACTCCTCCAGCTTCGCCTTCTCCTCCGGCGTCGCGACGTACGCGTGGAGCCGGGCGAACTCCGCCAGCGCCGCGTCGTGGATCTCGTCGTCGAGGATGACGGCCTGCTCGGAGGCGCAGATCATGCCGTTGTCGAACGTCTTGGACAGCACGACGTCGTGGACGGCCCGGCGCAGCTTGGCCGTCCGCTCGATGTAGGCGGGGACGTTGCCCGCCCCGACGCCCAGGGCCGGCTTGCCCGCCGAGTACGCGGCCCTGACCATGGCGTTCCCGCCGGTGGCGAGGATGACCGACACGCCCTCGTGCCGCATCAGCGCTCCGGTCGCCTCCAGCGAGGGCTCCTCGATCCACTGGACGCAGTGCTCGGGCGCGCCGGCCGCGCCGGCGGCGTCGCGGACGATCCTCGCCGCCTCCGCGCTGCAGTGCTGGGCCGCCGGGTGGAACGCGAACACGATCGGGTTGCGGGTCTTCAGCGCCAGCAGCGCCTTGAAGATCGTGGTCGAGGTCGGGTTGGTGACCGGCGTGACGCCGCAGACCACCCCGACCGGATCGGCGATCTCGACGATGCCGTCGATCTCGTCGCGGGAGACGACGCCGACCGTCTTGAGGCCGGCCATGCTGTGGGTCACGTGCTCGCAGGCGAAGATGTTCTTGACCGCCTTGTCCTCGAACAGGCCGCGGCCGGTCTCCTCGACCGCCAGGCGGGCGAGCGCCGCGTGCCGGTCCAGCGCGGCGACGGACGCCTTCTTGACGATGTGGTCGACCTGCTCCTGGGTGAAGGACTCGTACTCCGTCAGTGCCTTCAGCGCACCGGTCACGAGCGTGTCGATCGCGGCGTGCACCTCGGCGGGCAACGCGTCTCCGGTCGGGGAGTCGGTCATCTCGATCACCTCATGGGGCTTGGGCGGGCGGCTTGTCACCCTCATCCTTCTGCGGGAACCGCTTCCGGGCCGCCGCACAAGGACCCCGTCCCCCAGGACCAAGGTCATCGGTTTCCGGCGTCGCCGGGCGCTCTTCCGGGCGCCGCCCCTGCCTGCCAAGAGTGATCGGTCCCTCCGTCCGGCGACGGAAGTCCCCGTTCGTCGGCCCCTCGGGCCCTGCCGCCAGGCCGGCGCGGCGAAAAGACTGGCGGCGTGGCCATGCGGTCGTGGTGGTCACGAGCGGAGAAGTTCCTCCACCCGGGGCGCGTGAACGCGTCGCGGACTCCACGAGAAGGTGCGCCATGATGCCTCCCTTCGCCACCGACCTCGCCGTCCGGCGGCTGGTCGCCGCCACCGGACAGGCGCCCTCGGTGCTCAACACCCAGCCCTGGCGGCTCAGAGCGGTCCGGAGCGAGTTCGCCGAGCTGCTGGCCGACCCCGACCGGCGGCTCCGGGTCAGCGACCCCCGCGGGCGCTCACTGCACGTGAGCTGTGGCGCCGCCCTGTTCAACCTCCGGCTCGCCCTGCGGACGGACGGCCACCGGCCGTTGGTCTGGCTGCTGCCGAACACCGCGGCGGAACCCCGGCTCCTGGCCGCCGTCCGGGTGTCGCCGGACGGCCCCGCCTCCTCGCGGACTCGGGAACTGTACGACTCCATCGGCGTGCCGCGCAGCCATTAGTGCGGGGAGGCGATTCCACCGTGTCATGCGCTGTTCGCTCCGGCGTTGCTGCGATCCCAGGCACTCGCGCTCGTGTACTGCTCCGTCCGCCGAGGCGACGTCGGTGAGCGGACGGCGAGGACGATCCTCGACGGCATCCGTTCCTTGCGTATCCGGCTCTGTGGGACCGCGTGCTCCAATCCGTCGCCTGGGAGGTCGCCCGCACCCTGGACTGGCCGGACACATATAGGGCAGAGTACATCGCACTGACCCGGCTCCAGGCGGACACGCTGGTGACCTTCGACGACGACCTCTCCAAGACGCGAGCACAATGGTCACAACCGCTCCGCTGACGCAGCTGCTCCAGGCACCATAGTCACTCGGCGGCGAGTCGCTCGCAGCGTGCAGGTCTTGCTGTGTACGCCGTCTCATCGAAGGTGGCCAGCAACACGTCCTTGCCCTAGCCAGGGCCGAGCCGCTCGACCAAATGCTTGACACGCCGCAGCGCAACGATGGTCCTTCCGGGGCCGCCCGTGACGCGTTCGGGACGCTGTGAAACCTCTTGAGCGCCTCACGGACCGGTTGGTCGGTCAGCCACCTAAACCCGCTCCGTACCCGCACTCGCGTTCGACCGACCCCTCGTCACATCACTTTCAGTGACTATATAGTTACTCAATACTTGCCGCCTATATCGACGAAAGCCTTCGCCGCCGCCCCCAGGACGACAGCGTCTACGCGATGGCCGCTGTTGTCATAGATTCCGCCGACCACGAGGCGGTACGCGCGAACCTTGAATCCCTTCGCCTGGGCAAGAGCTCTCGCCTTCATTGGCGAGACGAATCCCCCACCCGACAACTCGTAATCACTCAGCGGCTTGCCACCATGCCTATTCGAGGCATCGTCACGGTGTACCTCCACGACAAGGAGGTCCGAACGGAGCGAGCCCGCCGACGATGTTTAGAGCGGCTGCTTCTGGAGGTCGAGCAGATCGGCGCATCGAAAGTGGTAATCGAGAGCAGGTCGCCCGAGCAAGACCACCTCGATCGAGGACTTCTGACCGGGCTACGCATGGCAAGTACTCTGCCGAAGAGTCTGACGGTTATGTGGCAGCCCTCCGTCAGCGAGCCGCTTCTTTGGGCTGCGGACGCAGTTGTCAGCGCTACAACCTGGTGGCTGGATGGCCGTGCCAACTACTACGACCTGCTCATCGAGCAAGTCCACACGATCTGCCTTGAATGACCAGAACAGCGCGAAGGCCGGACGCCCGATTCCATCGGGAGGCCCGGCCTCACTTCCACACCCCAGGGGGTGCAGCCCCCTAAGTATGCCTCACTGTGGGTGAACGGGCAAGCAGCTTTGGGTGACGGCTGCAACTAGAGCCCCATCCAGCGGCGGAACTCCGACTCCTACCGGGGTTGCGGGGCGGTGCGGCCGTACGGACGCAGTGGCGCCCTGCCGGTCCCGTCCCACAAGACGTCCGTGGCGACGGCGAAGCGTCGCACGGCCACCGGCAGCGCGACCCCTTCCGTGGCGGCCGACTCCTCGAGCCGGTACGCATCGGGCGGAGAGTGTATCGGCCGGGCTCTGGACGAACACCGCGGCGACGAGCGGCCCGAACCCAGCCCGGACTCAACGGAGGCCGGACGTCCAGGAAAGGTAATGTTCATGAACAGCGCCGAGATCGTCTTGCCGTCATATGGGTAGCGCATCGTCAGCGCGAACACCAAGCGTTGCACCGAGTGAGTAGACGTCGGGGGCATGTTTTCTTCGGGGCGCCTACCTGCTCGTGCGAGACCCCTACACGATGGGGCTATAAAACTGAGAAACAGGGAGATACTCGCCCAGCCGCCGCGACGTCCGATATCCCCCAAACGGCCTATTCCTTGCGATTCGCACCCTTGTCACCCAAGCTACACGATAAGACCATTTTGCTCTGATTTTCTGTGAATCGCATTCACCATTGCCTCCTATGCTCGGTCCGAGTATGGTCTCTTTCGTCCACCGGGTATCCAGTGCGCCGATCCTTGGCCGGCAAGGACTCATCACCCCTCCTGCGCGCTCCAGCCATGCTTCGCCCGGACCCGGCGGCACGATTGACTCTTCTCTGTCCACGGACGGTTCGCGCCCCACGAAAAGAAGGGGGACACGATGCGGCGACTCTGCAACGGGAAGGGCCCGTATGACCGGCGCCCCGCGCCACTCGGCGACGTCAGCGCCCTGGCCGCGTTCGAACACGTCGGCCTCATCACAGCGGACGTGACGGCCCGCGTGACCCCGGACGACCTGATGATGATCCGGCACTACCCGCCGACGGTACGCAGAGGAGTCCTTAGTCACCTGAGGCTCGGTGATGTCCGGCCGATACCCCGGCCCGCGCTCATCAATCTCACCCGCATCCTCCAGGGGAACGACGGGCGAGCGTCAACCTCCCTCACCTGCGCGCTGAGCGTGCCCCTCCTTCCCGGGTTCGACAACCATGACGATCTCTCCGAGGACACGTGTGCCCGGCTGCTGAGTCCCGGCGACACCGCCGACGCCCTCTCCAGGGCACCTGTGCTCGCCATGACGCTGACCAAGGCGCCCCAGGGGCTCGCCGACAGGGTCGTCGACCTCGTCCTCACCCACATCTACTGCCATGACATGCCACTGTCGGCTGTGGCGCTCGCCCTGCTCGTGGGCTCCGCTGAGCGCATGAATGCCGCCGCGGCGGACGCGCTCCGATCCGCCTGGCGAGAACTGCGTGCCGGTCATCCCGCGCTTCCCGAAACGCCCATCACGTTCTCCCAGCTCCGGGAGGCCGCCCTGTCCCTCCCATCCGATGGATCGCTCCAGGCGCCCCATGTCGACGGGTCTCATGACGAAGAGGAAGCGATGCCCCCGATGGTTCGCGAAGCCGCTGAGGACGATCAGCGATCGTCCGCCTCGACGTTACGAGCGGAACTCGATCTCCTGCGCCGGACACTCAGCAACGCAACGGACGCCGCCGACCGAATCCGGCGGGCCTTCGCCGACGCCGGACGGCCTCTCGACGAGGATGTCGAGATGATCCTGCGTGGTGTGCAGGAGTTCGACGGGCTGCGAAGCAGGATCGAGGCCGTACGCGGCTCCACGCTCTCCGGCATGACCGCCGACTCACTCCAGCACGAGATCATCCAGCTCGAGTCCGCGGACGCCCGGCGCAGACGAATCCTCGCCCTGGCCCACATCGACGGTCCGCCAAGCCTCGAAGGTCTCCTGCAACAGGTCCGCGAGGCCGCTACGGTGGAGAGCCCGATCCTGGAGTCGCTGGCGGAGCTCGTCAGTCCGGCCGGCGACTCCGGCGACGACGACTCCCTGGACCGGATCGTCGAACTGCAGGACCGCTTCCTCCAGGAGGCGCCCCCCGAATGGCGGAAGCTGGGCTTGGCCGCCGTGCGGGGTTGGCTGACGGTTCCGGACCCAGCCGACGTGATCCTTCCAGCTCCCCCGTCCGGCGGTGCGCCTCAGGGGAAGTGCGACGACAAGGCGGCCACCGCACCAGACGGCGCGTCGTCCGGAGGCTCCACGCACGCCGATAGGGCGCAGGATGGCGAGGGAGGGGCCGCCCCTCGGACGGACGAGCCGCGGGCACCCTTCTCGCCGTCCGCCGCGGAGGTTCCGCCCGAGCCGGCGCACGTGGACGGGAACGCCGGCCCGGACGGCCCCGCCGAGCCACACGGCACGGACGAACAGGACGCACTCGCCGACCTGGACGCCTTCATCGAGATTGTGGCGCAGCCCGTCAAGAACACGCCGCCGCCCCCGGTGAGGAGCGGTGCGACCGCGCCGCAGGATCTCGGCCCCTCTTCTGGTACGGAAACGACCGCGGACGGCGCGGACGGCGGTGCCGAGGGGGCACACGCCCGGCGAGCCTCCTCCGGCCGCGCCGCTGAGCTGGCCGGCACCGAGCCGTCCGGGAGCACTGGGCCGTCCGATAGCGCTGGCCTGACGCACCGCGCGGAGCCGACATGCGACACAGGGCCGGCAAACGACATTGGTCTCACCGGTGGCGCGGGACTCACCGGCGCGGAAGCCCAGGCCGAGGCCGCCGCGCTCCGTGCCGGGCGGTTCGGGTTGGCGGCGTGGCTGCGTGATGCCGCCGGCGGATCACCAGCAGAGGTGAGCGCGCGGCGGTGCGCCGCGATCGCCGCCGAGATGAGCGAGTTCGCTGGTCGGCTGTCGGCCGCCTTCACCGAATCCGCCGGCAACGTGACTGTGAAGACCCTCGGCGACGATACTCCAGGCCAGCTGCTGGCCTGGGCCGCCGCACTGCGCAGCGGCTTGGTCCACCCCACCCCGGAAGCGACCCGTCTGCTGGGCGAGCTGCCGCCGGCGCTGTCGCGCTGTCACGGTCTTAGGGAGTACGGCGAGGCGTTCCGCATGATGGCGGAGAACGGAGCCTATCTGGTGCCCGGCCTGTCCGAACGGATGCACGACGCCTCGCGGGCGGACGAAAGCCGGGAACAGGCCACCGCCGCCGCGGCCAGGTTTCTAGAGGAGGGCCCATCTCAGAAGATCAAGTACGCGCTGGCCACGGAGGTCTGGAAGACCCTGATCCTGGACGACTCCTCGGGCCCGGGGAAGCTGCTGGCGATCGCCGCCCGCGACGACGAGTCTCTGGTCGACGAGACCGAACGCGAACTCGACCGGATCAGAACCGGCGGCGAGATCGACCGGCTGATCGACGAGACGGCCAAGGCCCGTGCCTCCCGTAAGGGAGCCGACCGCATCCACTCCGGCGCGCGGGCGAAACTGATCGAAAAGATCGAGAAGGCGCTCGACCTCGTGGCCAGCTGGGTGGCCGCCGTCAACGAGGTGAAGTCTTTCCAGACAGACGGCTCCGGCGTCTTCCGGGTCGTCCGGCACCTCGACGAACTCCGCACGACCGTGCACACGTATCGGGCGCAGGTGGAGGAGGAGATCTCCGCCCTGGCGGCCTCCGCCGACCCGCTCGTCGCCGCCGCGGCGAGCGGGGTCTCGCGGCTGGTCGGCGACACCCTGCGCCTGCTGGACGGCGGGCCGCTCACCCAGCCGGAGCGGCTGATCAGTCACCTGCTCAACGGCGACCTGCTCCTATCTCCCACCATTGGCTTCGACGGGGACACCGTCATGCCGCGCGCCCGGCCCGCTTTGGACGACCTGCTTCCTCTCTGTGTAGCCGGCGACCGCGACTGGCGCGCGGCCTTCGAGGCCCGCGCCGGGTCAGGCGACCACCGAGGCACGCGGGCCCTCCTGTCGGTGCTGTCCCAGCAGGACCACACCCTTCACGCGGAGCTCCGCCAGCGCAGGGACAAGCTGGTCGAGGAGGCCCGGCACGAGCGTGGCGACCGCGTCGACGGCATCCAGGACCGGATCGCGGAGTGGCGCCGTGCGGGAGTGCTCCCCGAGGTAGCGGCCAACCGGTTCTCCGCCGCGCTCCAGGCTCTCGGCAACGACGAACGGGACGACTTCGACGTCATCACCCGCGAACTCGACGTCCTGGAGCGCGATGCCGCGCGAATCCGCGACGAGCAGATCGCCGCGGAGCTGGCCGTGCTGACCGCGCTGAGCGCCGAGAACGCCGACGTCGCCGCCGTCCGGGACCGCATCGGCACCTACATCGAGGACGGCGACCTAACCACCGCCCGCGAGTTCATGGCGCAGGCGAAGAGCGGCAAACGGCTGCCGGAGATATCGGACACGGTTCACCACCTCGAGCGGTTCTTCCCGCATTTCCCGCAGGCCTTCGAGAACATGTCCGCCCGGCTGCCGGCCAGGCAGAAGGGCCTGGAAGGGGCAGAGTGGCTGCAACGGCTCAAGGACGCGCTCCGTACGGGCCAGGAGGTCGGCGAGCCCGAGCTGGGCGCCCTCCTGCGCCGGACCGGGCTGTCGATCTCCGGCGTCCCTCGCAGCCGGCGAGGCGTCGCGGGAGACGGCCTGCGCCTTTGGCACGCGATGTCCCAGGGGCCGAAGGGTGCGGTAAACCTCAGGTCCGCCATCGCCGCGGTCCTGCAGGTGATCGGCCTGGAGGGCGCGCAGAGGGCGTCCCGGGAGGAGCGGGACCGGCTCTGGATCACGCTCGACCAGGTGCGCACGATCGTCGATCCGCAGCTGCCGGCCTTCGGCTCCCGGATTAGCCCGTCGGGTGACCGGCTCCAGCTCCTGCTGGTGTGGCGATCCCCGGGCCCACAGCAGGTCGTCGAGTGGCTGAAGGACCAGCCGGCCGACCAGACCGTCCTCGTCCTGTACTTCGGCGTGCTCACCGTGGAGCAGCGCCGCCAGCTGGCCGCAGTGAGCCGCAGACGTCCCACGCCGGTCGCGGCGTTCCTGGACGACGCCGCAATCAGCTACCTCGCCTGCCTTCCCGACGCGGACTGGAGCACGACGGTGAGCCTGCTAGCCCCGTTCACCGCCACCAATCCGTATGCGCCCACGGGCGACGTTCCGGAGGAGATGTTCTACGGCCGACGGGACCAGTTGCAGGAGGTGATCAGCCGGGCGGGATCCTCCTTCGTCTACGGCGGGCGGCAGCTCGGCAAGTCCGCGCTGCTGCGCAAGGCCGAACGGAACATCCGCAAGACCGATCCCAACCGGCTGGTCGTCTCCGAAGTCATCCAGAACATCGGTAAGATCGAATCCGTCGCCGCGTTGTGGCGGACACTCGCCGACCGGCTCAGGCAGGCCGAGGTCCTGCCGCTGTCCTCGGCGCGCTCGATCGGCTCGGAGGAGGTCTGCCGGGGCGTGAAGGATTGGATCGAGGCCGATCCGGCGCGGCAGCTGCTGATCCTGCTGGACGAAGCCGACGAGTTCCTCAACGCGGACGCGAGGGACGCCTCCTTCGACAACGTCATCGCGCTGCGCAACCTTATGAACGAGACGGACCGGCGGGTGAAGGTGGTCTTCGCCGGCCTGCACCAGACGGCCCGCTTCGAAAGCCTGTCCAACCAGCCGCTCGCGCATCTGGGTACCCCCATCGCGGTCGGCCCGCTCGACCCGCAGGACGCGTACAGCCTGCTGACCAAGCCCCTGGAGGCGCTCGGGTTCAGGTTCACCCCTCGGCTGGGGGCGCGTGTCATCGCCGAGGCGAACAACGCTCCGGCGCTCATCCAGCTGTTCGCCGACGCTCTGCTGACCCGACTGCGCCGGATCTCGGCGACGCAGACGGCCCTGCCGTACGAGATCACGCGAGAGGACGTGGAGGCGGTCTGGCGGGACAACAAGCTCGCTCGCGGTTTCCGTGACCGCTTCGAATGGACACTAAACCTAGACAAGCGTTACAAGGTCATCGCCTATACGGTCGCGTTCCACGCGCTCGACGAGGGTGCCGTCGGCGAGCTGACGGCCGGCCAACTGCGAGCCGAATGCCTGGACTGGTGGCCGCACGGGTTCAAGGACTCGACCAGCGACGGGTTCCGCGGGCTGCTGGAGGAATGTGTCAACCTCGGCGTCCTCGCGGCGGACGGTGAGCGCTACCGGCTGCGCACACCGCACATCCTCAACCTGCTGGGCGGCGCCGACGAGGTGGTGGCCGTGCTCGATCAGGCCGAGACGTTCGAGCGGCCCGAGGAGTTCGACGCGCAGTGCTACCGCGACGCCTACAAGGAACACGGCGAGCGCTCCCCCCTGACCGGCAGCCAGGTGATGCGGCTGCTCAGCCACCGCAACACGCTGCATGTGATCGCCGGCTCCCCGGCCCTGCAGATCAACCGGGTGGCCGCCGCTCTGGAGGAGGCCGCTTCCCGGACCGGGCAGGCCCGGACACTCCGGGTCGGGGTGGACGGTCTCACTCTCCGCGGGGCGCTGCAGCGCGCCGAGCAGGGATCCGGCCATGACATCGTGATCGTCGACCTCGCCGGTCAGCAGCCCACGAAGACAACCACCTCCGTACACTGGGCGGCAGAGGCGATCACCGCGGTGACCAAGGGAACCCGCTCCATTGCCCTCGTCGCGCCGCCCGAGCACGCCTCGGAGTGGCTCTCGGCGGTTCGAGGGGCCGACGCCGGAGGCGACGGTCCCGGCGGCCTGACCGGCTGCGCCGAACTGATCGAGCTCCAGCGCTTCAACCAGGCCGCCGTCCGGCAGTGGATGCACGAGGTCGACCTCGGTTTCCAGGACAGGTCGAGTCAGGACTCGCTGCTGCGCACCACCGGCGGCTGGCCGTTGTTGATCAGCAGGGTGGTCCGGACGCTGGCCGCCAGCGACGCCGATCCCGAACACGCTCTGGAGCGATGCCGTGGCTTCCTGGCGGAGGCTCCGGAGGAGTTCGTCCGATCGACCGGGGTGCTCACTGGCCCGGCACTCGACGCCGCGTGGCAGACCCTGGTGGAGATCCTCGACACCGCGGAGAGGCCGGAGACGCTCGCCGGCATCCTCAGTGACGACACCCGGCTGTCGGAACCGAACCTCTTGGAGGAGGGCTTCACCTCGACCGCGGACCTGGTGGAGGTGCTGCGGATTCTCGGCGCGCTGGTTTCCCAGGACGACGGGACGCTGAAGCCGGAGCCCGTCCTTCTGCAGGCCACCCTGAGGATGGGGTTTTCGCGGTGACGGACCTTCTCCTCCCGGTTCTGCACGCCGCGGCGGAGGTGATCCTCTCCCGGCCGGGGATGGCCGGCAGAGGACACGACGCGGAGCGGTTCACCGCCGACAACCGTCAGGTGATCGTCGACGCGCTGGTCCGGGTGCCGGCCCTCCGCGCCAGGCTTCGCGAAGACCTGGCAGCCGACCATGGCCAGCCGGAAGCGAAGGCCGTCGTCACCCTGCTCCTCTCGCCCGACGACGACGTCGTCCGGGCCGGCTTACGCCTCGCGGAGCGGTTGAACAGGGAGAGCGCCACGCGCCGTACCCTGCGCAAGCGTCATCAGGAGAAGACCGACGATCTCCGTAGCAGGCTGGCGACGGCCAAGGGGCGGCACGAGCACTCCGATCGGGCCTTCCAGAGCGCCAGGGGCGCGCTCGCCGACGCCGAAAAGCGCGCGGAGGAGCTGGACACCCAGGTAGCGGCCTTGCAGCGGCGGCTGCACGATCCCCGCGTGCTGGCGTCCAACCTGCTGGCGATCCTGCAGCGGGCCCCGGACGCCGACGACGAGGGGCCGGAGGCGCGCGACCCGCGTAACCTCCGGACCGGACAGGGCCAGGGGTCCGAACTCCCACTCATCCTCGCGGCGCAGGCCGCCGGTATCGCGCCGGAGGTTCTCGCAACGGCGTTCCAGGCCATTGCCGCGCCCCCGCAACCGGTGCCGGCGCCGCACCGGGTGACCGTAACCGGCGAACGTCACCTGCGCGTTCACCCTATCGGCGCTGCGGAGGAGATCGGCGGGTCCAGCGTGCTCGTCGAGGCGGGCGGAACCCGCCTGCTGGTCGACGCCGGGCTGCGGCCCGGTGATCCGGCGCTCCCTCCGCGCGACATCGACCAGGCCCTGACCGGGCCGATCCACGCCGTCGTGGTCACACACGCGCACACCGACCACTGCGGCTACGTCCCCGCTCTGGTCGAACGCCTTCCGGACCTGCGGATCCTGGCCACTCCGGAGACGACCGTGCTGATGCCCCGGATGTGGGCCGACTCGGCGAAGCTGATGAGCGATCGGGAACGGCTCTACCGCCAATGGGGCGCGGGCGGCGAGGTCCTGTACTCGCGCCGCGCGGTCGAGGCGGCCGTACAACGCTGCGAGGAGATCCCGTTCGGCGCCGTACGCAGGATCGGCGATCTCTCGGTGGAGTTGTTCCCGGCCGGGCACATCCTCGGCGCCGCCGGAGTCGTCGTCCGGGCCGGTGACCAGCGTGTCGTCGTCACGGGTGACATCTCCGGCTTCCGCCAGGAGACCGTGGACGGCTACTCCCTGCCCGACTCGGCCCGTGAGGCGGATCTCCTCGTCATGGAGTCCACCTGCTGCACCGAGGATCACAGCGCACGGGAGACCCGCGTCACCGACCTCGTCCGCGCGGTTGAGGAGGTGTACACGGCCGGTGGACGCGTGCTCATCCCGGCCTTCGCGCTGGGCCGGGCGCAGGAAATCGCCATGATCATGCGCAGGCACCTGCCGCACGTGCCCGTGCTGCTCGACGGGATGGCCGCCGATGTGACGTCGTCCTTCGAGCGCATCACGGCGGACCGGCCAGCTCCGCTGCGCATCCTCGGCAACGGCGTGTCCCGCGCGCGGCGTCCCGATGACCTGAACCTGTTCGCCTCCGGCGTCGTGATCACGACATCGGGCATGCTCACCGGGGGTCCCGCCGTGCAGTGGGCCGCCCGGATCCTTCCGGAGCCCCGCAGCGCGTTGTTCCTCTCCGGCTACCAGGACGAGGAGTCCTCCGGCGCCAGGCTGCTCCGGCTGGTCGAGGAGCAGGCGCCGCACCTGTCCATCAACGATCATGGTGTGCAGAAGGAGGTCCCGCTGCGCGCCCGCGTCGAGATGATGCGCCTGTCCGCCCACGCCGACAGGAGAGGGCTCATAGACATCGCCGACGAGGTGGGCGCCCGCGAGGTGATGCTCGTGCACGGCCTGCGCCACCGCCAGCGGGACTTCGCCAAGGTCCTGCAGGTCCGGGGCCACACCCCGGCGACGACCGCCCGGTGGGGCAGCGACTGACCAACCCCTCCGCAAGGGACCGACTCCTGCGCCGCCCTCCTCGCAGTCGATCTCGTTCCCTCCTCAACCAGATCGGCATATATCGGGGGAAGGCCCTTCTGCCCGTGGCACCCGTCTCGTCGCGTCCACGCGGACGAGACGGGTGCGGGGGCCCTCACGATCGAGGGTCACCGGCACTCTAGACCCGCGCCGTGATCGATCTTGAAAGCACGCCCAGCCGAAGGCGCGGGCTCAAGTTCAGCGCACTGCTGCCCCGCGAACTCGCCGTCGAGACGCCGCCGACCCGTCTGGCCGACTTCCCGGCAGCCGCCGGCGTGCTCACCGAGCCCGCGCACCTCATGGTGCAGTGACGCAGGGCACCCGTGGCGGCGGGTGAGGGAAAATCCCGGGTGCGCACGTCTATCCGGTCAGGCGTTCCAGCCACTTGGCGACGCCGTCGTCGTCGTTGGACGCGGTCACCTCGTCGGCCGAGGCGAGCACCGCCGGATGCGCGTTCGCGACTGCTACCGCCGTGCCCGCCCAGGTCAGCATGGGAAGGTCGTTCGGCATGTCGCCGAAGGCGATCACGTCGCCGAAGGCGAATCCGAGGCTCCCCGCCA
Source organism: Microbispora triticiradicis (assembly GCF_005864065.1). Taxonomy (NCBI): domain Bacteria; kingdom Bacillati; phylum Actinomycetota; class Actinomycetes; order Streptosporangiales; family Streptosporangiaceae; genus Microbispora; species Microbispora triticiradicis. Next base: position 166,035 of record NZ_VANP01000012.1, read on the forward strand.
TCAGCTCCAGGGCGGCCGCCTTGGTGACACCGGCGCGCATCACCTCGCAGAACACGTCCGCCGAGATCGTGACCTCGCAGCCGCCGAGCAGTCCGCGCACGCTCTCGTAGTAGTGGCGGGCGGTCCCGTCCAGCTGCACCATGAGTTTGCCGACAGCGCGCCGGTCGAGTGCCTCTTCCAGGCGCGGCACCCGCCGCGCGGTCCACGACAGGGCCGGAGGCACGTAGAAGGACTCCTCCAGGACCAGCTCCAGCCGGCACTCCGCCCCCAGGCGGACTCCGGGGAACCGATCGCGCAGAACCGCCAGCGCCTCCACGACATGCGCCTCGGTCAGAGGGCGGAAGGCGACCACCTCGTCCCGGACGAAGTCAAAGGTGATGGAGCCGTTCCCGCAGATCGCGATCGGCGTGCCGCCGAGGGCCATGGCCACGTGCCGGGTGTCCCGCACCGGCCGCGCCGTCGCGATGACGAACACGTGCCCCGCGCCGTGCAGGCGGCGCACCGCCAGGCGGGTGCGCTCCGAGACCAGGCCGTGGGAGTCCAGCAGCGTCCCGTCGAGGTCGCACACGATCATCCGGCGCTCCACGCCCTGAATCCTCCTTCACGGTCCGCATGACGCGCACGGGACGCCTCGGCTTTCGTAAGCGTCCCCGCGCCCGGGGACGGCGGCAAGTGAACCATGGAGGTGGCCGAAGGTGTACTTCGCAGAATCGACCGGGCTCGCATAATGAAAGGGTTCGTACGGCGGACGACGTCGCCCTCGGATCCGGCGCGGACGTGCGCCGTCCTTCCCGTCAGTTCACGACGCGCCGTGGCGGACAGCCGCTTCCCTCCCCCGGCGGTCGCGGCCGGCCCTGCCGAGACTCCCCCGAGGTGCCCGAATGCCTGCGCAGTGCCTGGAACTGCTTCCCGCCGTCGACATCCGAGACGGCCAGGCCGTACGCCTGGTACGCGGCGTCTCCGGGTCGGAGACCTGGTACGGCGACCCGCTGGACGCGGCGCTCGCCTGGCAGGAGGCGGGCGCCGAGTGGGTGCACATCGTCGACCTCGACGCGGCGTTCGGCACCGGGACCAACAGGGAGCGGATCGCGGAGGTGATCGCGGCCCTCGATGTCAAGGTCGAACTGTGCGGCGGCATTCGCGGCGACGAGACTTTGGCCGCGGCGCTCGCCACCGGCTGCACCCGTGTGGTCCTGGGTACGGGCGCCCTGGAGAGTCCCGAGTGGGTCGCCGACGTCGTCGCCCGGAACGGCGATCGCGTCGCCGTCGAGCTGGACGTCCACGGCACCACCCTGCGGAGCCACGGCTGGACCCGTGACGCCGGCGAGCTCTACGAGACCCTGGCCCGGCTGGACTCGGCGGGATGCGCGCGGTACATCGTCACCGACATCGCCAGGGACGGCACCCTGCGGGGCCCCAACCTGGACCTGCTGAAGAACGTCTGCGCCGCCACCGGCAGACCCGTCGTGGCCTCCGGCGGGGTGTCCAGCCTCGACGACCTCCGTGCCATCGCCTCGCTGGTGCCGCTGGGCGTCGAGGGGGCCGTCGTGGGGAAGGCGCTCTACGCGGGGCGGTTCACCCTGCGGGAAGCACTGGGCTCGGTACGCGGCCGGGATCCGTGGCCCGCCGTATCCCCGATGCCGTCTCCGCGCCGGCCGACCGATTGACGAGACCCTGTTCATTGACTAGCGTCAGCTAGCAGTAAAAAACTATGTAAATCAGGCTAATCCGTATTGTTACGGTTGAACTCTAATCGGAGTTATATATCATCCGCGGACGGGCACGGATTCCCGTCCCAACGGCGCCGCACCACTTCTCCCGGTACGCCCGCGACAACGTCGACCGACGATGTGACAGAGAGGATGAGGCGATGAGTACCGGCGTCGCGAAGGCCGGAAAGCGGATTCCCGACTTCCGGTCCGGCCGGCCGGCCGAGGACCGCCGCGCGCGACGCCCCGCCGTCTCCGTCCTGTGGATCGCCGAGGACGACGTTTCCTATCACGGGATCCCGGTGCTGCTCATGAAGGTGCCGAACGTGTCCGGGATCGCGGTCGGGCGGGACGTCGCCGAGGCCGGGTCGCTGTACGACGCCGAGCGCTTCGACCTGGTGGTGACGCCGCTCGCCGCACTGCCCGAGTTCCTGGAGCGCGTCGCGCTCAGGATTCGCCAGAAGATACTGGTCACGGTGCGGAAGGAGGAGGTGAGGACCGCCTCGTCAGCCATCCAGACGTACGGCGTGGACGGCTGTCTCCTGTGGGACGAGATCAACGTCGCACGGCTGACCGGAACCTTCGAGCAGGTGATCAGCGGCGACGTGCCCGTGCCTTCCTCCGTGCAGCGCGGGCCGCTGGCCGCGGGCGAACGCCGCGGGCCGGACCGGAGCGCGCACCCGGCGAGGGTGACGGAACGCGAGCACGCCGTGCTGGCCCTCCTGCTGCAGGGCATGAGCAACAACCAGATCGCCCGGGCCATGGGGATATCCATTCACGGCGTCAAACGCCATGTCTCCAACCTGCTCGTGAAGTTCGGCTGCGCCAACCGCACAGAGGTCGCCCTGGCCGCGCAACGGCTGGGCATGGACGCTCCTTCCCGCGTCCGCCGAACCCGGCGCCGGGCCACCTGAGAACGGTCCTCCGCGTCGGCGGCGCCGTACGGTCGGTGATCGCCTCGTCAGGCGCGGCCGTCCGCACATATTCATTTGAAGCCCTCGGATAAGCACCATGACCGCGACTCCTTGACCACATCAGTCAAGCCGACAGGACGCCGGAATTCCGGCCGACGAGAAATCGGAGCGACAATGGACGTCACCCCCATGGAACTCAGTGGTCGTGTCCCCAGCATCAGGCTGCACGAACTGGACGCGGATATGCAGTCCGCCGCCGAAGACATCGGGCTCCAATTGACCAAATGGGGCTTCATGGCCGCGGAGGTCCCGGGCATCGGGGAGCGCGTCGAGACGATGATGAACCAGTTCGCGTCGGCCTGCGCGTCCACCGAGCCGAGCCTGGCCGACTACGCGTTCGAGGCCGTGCCGCAGTTGTCCGTCGGCGGCACACACGGATTCTTCCCATACAACTCGGAGATCCCCCGCCTGGCGAACGGCGTGCCCGACCCCAAGGAGTTCATCCACGTCAGCGGAGCGATGATCTCCGATCAGCCGCCCGGGGCGGGAGACGTCCTGCGCGCCTTCCCGGAGTTCGGGGCCTCCGCCACCGAGGTGTTCGGCATCGCCTTCCGGCTGATCTCGCTCTTCGGCGAGGTCGTCCGCGGAATGATGCCTCCCGGGACGCCCGAGCTCGACCTCTCGCGTGACGCGACGAACCTGCGTGTGATCCACTACAGGGACATCGGGGACCGCGAGGTGCTGGCGCACGAGCACTCGGGGATCCAGATGCTCGGTCTCCAGCTTCCCCCCTCCGACCAGGGCCTGCAGTACGTCCTGCACGACGGCACCTGGGTCGAGCCGGTGATCGCCAAGAGCGACGTGGTCCTGTGCAACATCGGCCGCATGCTGACGAGCGCCTCCGACGGACGCTTCCGGCCGTCCACGCACCGCGTGCACACCAAGCCCATGCCCCCCGGCTACAAGCGACTGTCGTCGGTGCTCTTCGCCTATCCGCCGCACAAGGCCCGGCAGTGGAAGATGGTGGACGGCGAGCTGACGACGTTGAACGCGACGTGGGGCGACTTCATCAACAACAGGTTCCAGGGCCTGGGTAAGCAGGAGCCACAGGAGGCCTGAGCACCCGCATCCGCTTCGGACGACCGCCCGAGGCGAAGACGACAGGGAGCAGGACGGCGGCGGCGCCGATCAGCCGGAGGCCGGGCGCCGCGCCGCTCTGCTCACCAGCAGCAGCGCGCCGACGGCCGCGAGCGCCCCGACGGCGATGACCAGCACGAGGGCCTGGAAACCGAATCCGCCGGCCACCAGGCCGAACAGCGGAGGGCCGAGCAGCGACCCGAGGCTGCCCGCCTGGGCGACCACGCCGTTGCCGACGTCGGCGTGGTCGAGGCGCTCCAGGACAAGCGGGAGGGTGGCGAAGACGAGCGCCCCCAGAAAACCGTTCTCCAGCGCGATGACCCCCGCGCCCGCCACGGTGGCGGCCAGAGAGGCGCCCGCGGAGTAGGTGAGCCAGGCGGCCGGCACGACCAGCAGCCCGGATGCCGCCATCAGCGCGAGAGGCGCGCCTCGCCGGAACAGGACGCCGACGGCCAGCCCCCCGAGCACGCCGAGCAGAGAGATCACCGAGGTTATGGCGCCCGCGCCGGCGACCGAGCGCCCGTGCTGCTCGATGAGGAGCGTGGGCAGGAGCACGACGACCGGGATCGTCACCAGAGCGGTGAGACAGAAGGCCGCGGCGAGCACTGTCGGCCAGGTCAGCGCCCGCGCCCTGGGGACGGGCCCGGCCGAAGTCTGCCGGGCGGACCCGCGCGGCAGACGCATCCAGACGGCCGGGACCATCACGAACGTCAGTGCGGCGATCAGCCCGATCCAGCCGCGCCAGCCCAGAGCGGAGCCGAGGGCGCCCCCGGCCAGGGTGCTCGCCCCGAGGCCCACCGGCACGAACGTGGCCCAGAGCGACAGGGCCGCGCCCCGGTCCCGCTCCCGCGCGAGACGGAGGATCAGCGCCGGACAGGAGATCGTGACCAGGAGGTATCCGACGCCTTCCGCTATCCGGGCGGCCAGCAGCCAGCCGAAGTCACCCGCCGTCACACTCGCCGCGCTCGCCGCCGCGATGAGGCCGAGGCCGACGACCAGAGATCTCTCCGTGCCGTAACGGCGGATCAGGTACCCGGCGGGCAGCCCGGCGACCGCTCCGACGCCGACGACCGCCGAGATCACCCAGCCCAGTTGCGCCAGCGAAAGGCCGAGCCGCGCCGCCACCTCCGGCCCGACCGAGGAGAACTTGCCGAGGCTCATCGCCGCGACGACCCCGCTGAGGTAGACGACGACGATCGTCCCCCACTGCGAGCGTGGCCGGAGCTGCTCACCCGGCTCGGAGATGCCTGACAGCGGTCGGGGGTTCAAGAGAACATTCCTTTCGTACGACGCCGGCGGTCCACCGGATCGATCATGAACGCGGCGATGGCCACGCGCAAACGATCAGCTCTCCGACTCGGGCAGGCGCGCCCGGATGGCCGCGAGCCGCTCACCCGCGAAGGAGAAGCGCACGATCGCGGGTTGCCGGTGCCGGTGGGCGCGCCGGCCGTCCTGGACGTGGATCCACAGCCACGCCGCGTCCAGATCGAGTGCGACGGGGTCGCGGCCGTACGACGGGTGCGGGGGGACGGCGTAGCGACTGAGCGGGGTCAGCAGTTCGGCGGGCAGCCCGATGACGTCGACGTCGAGCACGCGGGAGTGGTCGTCCAGGTCGACGGCGAGCAGGGCGCGGGCCACCGCCTGGACGGGGTCGCCGGGGACCTGCCCGGCGAGACGCAGTTCGAGCGCCCCGGAGGAAGCGCGCCAGCCCGCCTCTCGCGCCGGGACGAGCCGGTCGTCCCCGGAACGGATCAGCATCATGCCCGCGCCGTGTCCGAGGCGAGCATGCCGACGCCCGACTCGGTCACGTCGAGCGCTCCCGCCGACAGCAGCGCGCCGATCGTCGCCGGCACGTCCCTCTTCTGCAGCACCCCCTGCAGGACGACGGTGTTCTCGTCGGCCAGGCTCGACCCGGCTCGCCACGAGTCCGCCGGCATGGCGAGGGCCGCCTCGGGCAGGCGTTCCGCCGGGACGCGGACCGTGAGCAGGACGTGGGCGGGCCCTACCCAGGCGGCCCGGAGCAGCCGGGCGACATTCCGGATCACATCGCGTTTGCCCTTGTCCTCGTAGGCGACCGGGTTGGCGATCAGCTGGGCACCGCAGGTCTTGATCGTCTCGATGACCCGCAGGTTGTTCTGCCGGAGCGAATGGCCCGTCTCCACGACGTCCACCATCGCGTCCGCCAGTTCCGGGATCTTGGCCTCGGTCACGCCGTAGGACACCACCACCTCGGCCCGCCGCCCCGCGGCCTCCAGGAAGCGGCGGCTGGTGTTCGGATACTCGGTGGCCACGCGGACACCGTCGACGAGGTCCGTCACGCAGGTGGCGGCGTGGTCGGTGGGCACCGCCAGCACCAGACGCCACGGCTTCTCACTGTGCCTGGAGTAGTCGAAGGCCTCCACCACCTCGACCTTGGCGCCGCTCTCCTCCACCCAGTCGGCACCGGTCAGCCCCAGGTCGAACGACCCGCTCTCGATCAGCGACGGGATCTCGCGCGGCTTGTAGAACGCCACCCGCGTCATGTTCCCGTAGTCGATGGTGCCGCGGTAGGAACTCTCCGACGATCGTCGTACGCGGAGCCCCGCGGCCTCGAAGAGCTGCAGGGCCCGCCGCTCCAGCGACCCCTTCGGCAGTGCGAGAGAGATCATTACTCCTCCTTGCAGGCGTGATGAGCCGGCACTCGGTACGCATCCGTGCAGGTGATGGTTTCGATCCGCATCGGGTGGCCGGACTCCGCCGGCAGGAGCATCGTCACGGTACGGTTCCTCCGTGGCGCGCTACACGTGCAGCAGCCGGTCGATGCCGGTGATGGGCGGTTCGGCCAGGTGGGCCGGGCGCACCTCGATCTCTCCCACGACGAGGTCCCTCGGCCAGGAGTCGATGATGGTGCAGACGCAGCGGGCGACCGACCGGGTGCTCATCTTGTACCGCGACTCGTCGCCGTCCAGGTTCGCTATCGCGCCGGGCGAGACGAGGCAGGCCCGGACGCCGTTGCGCCGCTCTTCCAGCAGCAGCGTTTCGACCAGCGCCTTCAGCCCTGCCTTGGTGGCGCTGTAGGCGGCGCCGCCCTCGAAGTACCGGGAGCCTGCGTGGCTGCCCATGGCGACGAAGATGCCGCGGGCGGCTCTCAGCGCCGGCAGGACGGCCTTTATGAGGTGGAAGGCGGCACTGAGGTTGATCGAGACCAATCGGTCCCAGTCCGCCTCGTCCAGTTCGGCGATCGGGTCGAGGACCCGGTCGACCGCGTTGGAGACGCACACGTCGAGACGGCCGGCCTCCTCCAGCACCTGGCCGACCGCCTCCCTGATCTGGCGGGGGTCGGCCAGGTCGCAGCGGCGCTCCCCGAGCCGGTCCTCCCCTGCCAGGGAGCGGTTCAACGAGAAGACGCGGTAGCCGCGGCAGCGCAGATCCTCCGCGATCGCCCTGCCGCTGCCGCGATTGGTGCCCGTGATCAGGGCGACCGGGGCCTCAGTCGATGACATCGAGGATGCGGCTCCACTGGTTCACGATCTCGTCTCCCTCGACACCGCCACGGAACAGGTCCTTGTCCAGAGGAGAGCCGTCCTGGTGCCGCAACCGCATGCAGTCCTGGGAGATCTCGGAGATGACGCTCAGCTCGCCGTCCTCCGTCTGCCCGAAGATGAGGCAGAAGTCCCAGAGGTCCACCGGGTGCAGCCAGGATCGCAGCACGTCGTTGACCACGAGGGCGCGCTCGCGCATCTCGTCGACCGGCAGCCCGAGGACCCTCAGGTAGTCCTCGCCGATCGGCTGGTCCTCGGGATCGCACCGGTAGTCGAACTTCACCACAGGGCGGGGCAGGCGCGTGCCGTCCTCGAACAGGCCCGGGTACTTCCGCGTGGTCGATCCGGTGGCCCTGTTCTTCACGATGACCTCGAAGGGCGGCGCCGGGACGTAGTCGGCGAGGTACAGGTCGTCGGAGACCCGCTCCCTGAACGCGCACGGAACGCCCGCGGCCGCGACCCGGGCCGCGGCCTTTTCGTAGAATTCGAGCCGCAGCGGGCCGGTGCGTTCCACGATTTCGTCACGCTGGTAGGTGAAGCTGCGCAGGCTGGGGATTATCTGCACGAGGCACAGCCCGTCGGGCAGTAGCCACAGACGCTTACTGCGCCCGACGATATCGGGTTCTATCCTCGCGGTTAGCTCAAGGACCGGGATTCCTCGCCTGGACTCGTAATCCACATCGCCCCCATATTGGCGCTAGCAGTCCGCCTGGGGCAGACCCGTGACCAATGGCCTCACACACCTTTCTATGCGGATGCAAGGTTGTCAAGACGCCGCGAACGGGCCGAAAACCCGCTTGACTCGCTCAAAACCCACGAGTACGGTCTGTGAAATTAGGCGCAAGATCCATTAATTCCGGACAGGGAGGATCTTTGTCCAAACACGAGCGAATAGCACACTCTAAGATCACCCGCAAGTTCAAGTCCGCAGGGCAGCAGCTCCTGTTCTCGCAGGGCAAGCGGGGTGAGGTCTCCGACGCGAACGGCGTGACGTACACCGACTTCGTCATGGGTTACGGACCGGTGATTCTCGGTCACTCGGATGACCAATTCAGTGAGATCCTGAGCCGTTATCTGGTCAACGGCGTAATGATGCCGGGCTACACGACCTTTCACCAGGAGTACCTGGAGCGGCTGCTCGGCGACCGTCCGAAAGATCGCGGCGCGTACTTCAAGACCGCTTCCGAGGCCGTAACCGCGGCTTTCCGGCTGGCCGCAATGCGGACCGGACGGCTCGGCGTCGTCCGCAGCGGGTATATCGGCTGGCACGACGCGCAGATCGCCAATTCCCTGAAATGGCACGAGCCGCTGCATTCCCCACTGCGGGAAAAGCTCCGATACACCGACGCGATGCGCGGGATCGGCGAGACCGAGCCCGCGGCCAACTGGGTCGACCTGCGTCTGGAGTCTCTCGCCGAACTGCTGGACCGGCACAAGGGCCTGCTGGGGTGTTTCGTCTTCGACGCCTATCTGGCGTCGTTCACCACCCCCGAGGTGCTGCGCCAGGCCGTCGCGATGTGCCGCGAGGCCGGCCTGCTCACGGTCTTCGACGAGACCAAGACCGGGGGCCGGATCTCACCGCTCGGCTACGACCACGACAACCGCCTCGGCTCCGATCTGATCGTGATCGGCAAGGCGCTGGCCAACGGGGCTCCGCTGAGCCTTCTGGTGGGCGACGCGGAACTGCTCGCGCAGGCGGAGCGGGCGCGGCTCAGCGGCACCTTCTCCAAGGAGATGATCGCCGTCTACGCCGCGCTGGCGACCAGGGACATCCTGGAGAAGCCGGTCGGGGACTCGCCGGACGGCTGGGCCGAGATCGGCAGGATCGGCACGCAGGTGGCGTCCGTCTTCACCGCGGCCGCGCAGGACGCCGGAGTGGGCTCGCTGGTCGGCGCCCGTCCGGTGCTCGGCGGCGGGATGTTCGAGCTGGTGTACCACGACGACACGCTCCTCGGCGACAAGGAGCGGCGTGAGGCGCTGCTCGCCGCCCTCACCGGGGCCGGCATCCTCCTGCTCGAAGGCCACCCCTCCTTCGTGAGCCTCGCGCACCGCGACACCGACTGGGCCGACCTGCACGACCGTGCCCGCCAGGCATTCGAGGAGTGGAACACCTCGGCCGGAGCCGGCCGTGGCTGACGCCCTCCGCCTCGCTCTGGTGGGGTGCGGCCGCCAGATGCGACAGAACCTCCTTCCCTTCCTGCAGCGCATCCCCGGTCACCGGGTGGTCGCCTGCGTGGACCCCGACAGGTCCCTCGCCGCGGAGCTCGCGTCCCTGGCCGGCGGTGTGGTCCACGCCGAGTCGGTCGAGGCTCTCGATCTCGAGACCGTGGACGCGGCGGTGCTCGCCGTGCCGCCCGAGCCGTCCTACGTGCTCACCCGCTACCTGGTGGAGCACGGAGTCGACTGCTTCGTGGAGAAGCCCGCCGGGCCGTCCACCGCCGCCCTGCAGGACCTGGACAAGGTGGTGCACAACACCGGCCGGCACGTCCAGGTGGGGTTCAACTTCCGCTACGCCGAAACCCTTCAGCGGCTGCACGAGCTGAGCCGGGACGTCCGGGCCACTCCGTGCTCGGTCACGATCGACTTCTACAGCCGCCACCCGTCGGCTCCCCAGTGGGGTGTCGACACGACGCTGGAGGCGTGGATCCGGCACAACGGGGTGCACGCGCTCGACCTGGCGCGCTGGTTCGTGCCCTCCCCCGTCGTCCAGGTGGACGCGCACGCCATCACCGGCGACGCCGACCGCTTCCAGGGGACCGTCTTCCTGCGCCACGACGACGGATCGCTCTCGACCCTCCGGATGGGCAACCACGTCAGGCGCTTCCTGGTGGGCGTCACCGTGCAGGGCATGGACGGCAGCCGCTACAGCGCCCCGTCCCTCGAACGGGTGACCCTTGACCTGTCCGAGGGCCTGCCGTTCGGCCAGGAACTGCACAGCACGCGCAACCTCGACCACGGCTGGACGCGCAGCGGGTTCGGGCCGGAGCTGGAGGCCTTCCTGGACGCCTGCCGCCGGAAGCCGGCCGGGCACCCCGTGAACGGGAACGGCGACGGCCACTCCCCCACGTGGGAGGCGCCGACGGTCGCCGACGCGCTCGCGGCGTCGAAGCTGTGCGACCAGACGATGGACGAGTTGCACGCCACCGGCGGGAGCGGCTTCGGCTCCCTGACGGATCCGGTCCCGGCGTCGGCAGAGGTCGGTTAGTTGACCACGGGAACCAGTCAGGCACCCGAAGACCCCGCGGCCGAGGGGACGCGCCCAGCAGGAGAGCCCGGCGACGGGCCGGGCGCGTCCCCGCGGGTGGGCGGGTGGATCTCCGTCCACCTGCGACGGCACCGGCGCCTGCTGCTGTCGTTCACCGTCGCGGCGGTGGCGGCGAACCTCTGCTCCACCCTGGTTCCCGTCCAGATCGGCTCGGCGTTCGCCGAGGCCGGCGGCGCCCACCCGGACCTCGGCGTGGTCGCGGCCGCGGCGCTCGCCGCCGGTCTGCTGGCGGTCGGCAGGTTCGCCGCCGACCTGCTGTCCAACGGCTCGATGGAGATCATCGCCCAGCGGGTCAAACGGGACCTGCGCGACGATCTGTACCGCAGCCTGCTGAGCAAGCGCATGTCCTTCCACGACCAGCAGCGCATCGGCGACATCCTGGCCCGCGCCATCAACGACGCGAGACTCGTCGACTACATGCTCAGCCCCGGGGTCTCCACCGCGTTCAACGGGATCCTGGCCCTGCTGGTCCCGACCCTGTTCATCGCCTCGCTGCACGGCCAGCTGCTGCTGGCCCCCGGCGTGATGATCCTGGTGTTCGCCTGCGCGCTGAGCTACCACCTGCGGCGGCTGCATCCGCTGACCATGCGGGCCCGGGAGTCCTTCGCGGACCTCAACGAGCGTTTCTCCACCACGCTGTCCGGCATCGCCACGGTCAAGGCGTGCACCCAGGAGGAGCACGAGCGGCTCGCGTTCAGGAGCGCCGCGGCCGCGTACCGGGACGCCTTCGTCAGGCGGGGCCGGGCGCAGGCCGTCTACCTGCCCGCGCTGAGTTTCGCGCTCGGCATGGCGATCGGCTCCATCCACTCCCTCTACCTGTACGCGCAGGGCGAGCTGACCCTCGCCCAGATCGTCACCTATCTCGGCTGGCTGGTGTTGTTCGCCCAGCCGGTCAGCATGTCCGAGCAGGCCGTACCGGTCATCCAGGAGGGCGTCGTCGCCGCCACCCGGATGAGGCAGATCATCGAGGGCGACCCGGGCGAGCGGGAGGACGTCGAGGGCACCACGGCGGCCATCACCGGCTCGATCACCTTCGACCACGTGACCTTCCGCGCCAACGGCAGGGACGTCCTGCACGACGTCTCCTTCCATGTTCCCGCCGGCCGCACCCTCGCCGTCGTCGGCCCCACCGGCAGCGGCAAGAGCATGCTCGTCAAGCTGGTCAACCGCATGTACGACGCCGCCGAGGGACGGGTGCTGATCGACGGACGGGACGTACGCGACTGGGAGCCGGGCGCGCTTCGCCGCCAGATCGGCCATGTGGACCAGGAGACCTTCCTGTTCTCCAAGAGCGTGCTGGACAACATCGCCTTCGGGTCGCCGGACGGCGCCGGGTACGAGGACGTCCTGCGCGTGTCCAAGCAGGCGTGCGCGGACGAGTTCGTGCAGACGATGGAGAACGGCTACGCCACGGTCCTCAACGAGGGCGGGACGACGCTGTCCGGCGGGCAACGGCAGCGGCTGGCCATCGCGAGGGCGTTGCTCACCGACCCTCGCATCCTCACCCTCGACGACGCGACCAGCGCGGTCGACGCCCGGACCGAGACGACCATCACCGAGGCGATCGAGCGCGCGGCCACCGGCCGTACCACGGTGCTGATCTCGCACCGCCCCGGCCAGATCCGGCGCGCCGACCTGATCCTGCTGCTGGACGCCGGGCGGGTCGTCGACCAGGGAACGCACGAGGAGCTGATGGCGCGCTGCGCGCTCTACCGGGAGATCTACAGTGGCTGACACCCGTATCGCCGAGACGGACCGGCGGCCGTCGTGAGCGACCTGTTCGCGGGCCTGAGCGGCGACACCTACGACCGCGTCTACGGCAACCGCCGCCTCCTCGGCCGCATTCTCCGCTACCTGCGGGCACAGCGCGGCGCGATGCTCGGCTCCGCCGCCCTCGTCGTGGGATCCGCCCTGCTGACCGCCGCGGTGCCGGTGGTCATCTCCCGCATGATCGACCAGGTCGGGGACGGGACCGGGCTGGGCGTGCGGCTGAGCCTGTTCGTCGTCGCGGCCGCGGTGCTGGCCTGGGGGATGAACTGGGCGCGCCAGGCCCTGGCGGCGTGGCTGGTGGGTGGGGTCGTGTACCGGCTGCAGTGCGAGGCCGCCGACGCCGCGCTCGCCAAGGACGTCGCCTTCTACGACGACAACTCGGTCGGGAAGGTGCTCAGCCGGGTCACCGGCGACACCGAGGGCTTCAGCTCGGTCATGACCCTCACCCTGAACCTGATCAGCCAGATGTTCCTGGTGCTGCTGCTCGGCGGCGTGGTGTTCTGGATCGACGTGGACCTCGGTCTGATCATCCTGGCCACGCTTCCGCTCCTGCTCGCCGCGGCGCTGGCCTTCCGCAGGCTCGCCAGGATGGCGGCGTCCGCCACGCGGCGGGTGATGGCCAAGGTCAACGCGACCGTGCACGAGTCGATGCTGGGCATCTCGGTCGCCAAGAGCTTCGGCCGGGAGAGGGCCGTCTACCGCGACTTCGACGAGGTGAACCGCCTGTCCTACGCGGTCTACGTGCGGCAGGGCCTCATCTACGCGGTCATCCTCCCGGTCCTGACGCTGCTGGCCGGTCTGGCGACGGCGGTCGTCGTCTACCAGGGCGGACGCTTCGCGGTGCTCGGCAGGCTCTCCCCCGGCGAGTGGTACTTCGCCCTTCAGGCGCTCGGCATGCTGTGGCAGCCGGTCACCCAGGCGGCGTCCTTCTGGAGCCTGTTCCAGCAGGGTCTCGCCGCCGCCGAGCGGGTCTTCGCGCTCATCGACAGCGACCACGCCGTCGTCCAGCACGGAAACGAGCCGGTGACGCGGCTGGACGGCGAGATCGAGGCGCGCGGACTGCGCTTCGGCTACGCGGCCGGGACCGCCGTGTTCCACGATTTCGACCTGCGGATCGCCGCCCGGGAGACCGTGGCCGTCGTCGGGCACACGGGCGGCGGGAAGTCCACCCTGGCCAAGCTGATCGCCCGCGCCTACGACTTCCAGGGAGGCGAGCTGCTGGTCGACGGCCGCGACGTGCGCTCACTCGACCTCGGAGCGTACCGGGGGCGCGTCGGCGTCGTCCCGCAGCACCCGTTCGTCTTCGCGGGCACGCTCGCGGACAACATCGCCTACGGCAGGCCGGGAGCCGGCCACGCGGACGTCGAACGCGCCATCGAGAGGATCGGTCCCCAGGTGTGGTCCCGCAGTATGCCCATGTCCCTGCACGACACGCTGAGCGCCGGCGGCCAGGGGGTGTCGGTGGGGCAGCGGCAGCTCATCGCCCTCGCCCGGATGTTCCTCAGGGAGCCGGACATCGTGATCCTGGACGAGCCGACGGCCAGCGTCGACCCGCTGACCGAGCGGGACATCCAGAACGCGCTGTCCCGGCTGTTCACCGGCCGTACCGTGCTGGTGATCGCGCACCGGCTCTCCACGATCCGGCGGGCCGACCGCATCCTGGTCATGCACGAGGGCCGGGTCGCCGAGGACGGCGGATTCGACGAGCTGCTGCGCCGCGGCGGCCGCTTCGCCGGCCTGTACGCGACGTACTACGCCCATCAGGAGCCGGCGTGACCGGGCGGGCGGCCGGCGGCTGCGCCCCGCACCCTCCGGACTTCGAGCGGATCCAGCGGGAGGCGTCGGCCGCGGGCGCGCGGTGCGTCGTCGGCGCCGTCCTCGTCAACCCGCTCGGCGAGGTGTTCCTGCAACGGCGGGCTCCCCACGTACGGCTCTACCCCGACTGCTGGGACATCGTCGGAGGACACGTCGAAGAGGGCGAGACGCTGTGCGCGGCGCTCGCCCGGGAGGTCGAGGAGGAGACGGGCTGGCACCTGCTCCGGGCGGACCGGGTGGTGGACGTCTTCGACTGGAGCGGCGGCGACGGCGAGCGCAGACGCGAGATCGACGTGCTCGCCACGGTCGCGGGTGACCTGGCCCGCCCGCGTATGGAGCGGGACAAGTTCGTCGAGGCACGCTGGCTGGACGGAGCGGCGCTGCGCCGTCTGGCGTCGTCCTCCCGGGAAACCGGCATGATCGACCTCGCGCTGCGGGCCCTCGCCATGTGCGGGCTGGACCCTTCGTAGGAGACGCCGCCTCGTAGGACCCCGCCGTAGGACTGGGCCGCAGGGCCCCGCGCGTTCAGGCGGGTGGCAGCCCTGGCCCGCCCGGGGCGAGCGTACCGAGGAAGTGCCGGTAGAACCGGTCGGCGTCGACCGTACGGGCGCACCTGACAGCGCGGCCGCGGCTGTCCCTGACGGTGCGCCCCTGGCTCTCGCCCTGCGCGACCACGTCGCAGCGCACCGTCTCGAAGGCGCAGATGCCGGGCTCGGCGAGGTAGGAGGCGGTGAGGCTGTCCCAGAGGCAGTAGGCCAGCCCGGTGGTCTCCAGCGTTCCGAACGTCAGGGCGAGCAGCGATCCGGCCAGATCGCTGAGGTGGTCGCCGTAACTGCGGCCGAAGGTCCGGGCGAGCTCTGCGGTGACCGGCACGCGGTTGGTCACGTCCAGGGGGAACATCGTGATGGGGACGGCGGAGTCGAAGACGCGTTTGGCGGCGTCGGGGTCCCAGAAGAGGTTCCACTCGGCGGTGCCGTCGTGACCCGGTTGCCTGACGTTGCCGTCGACGTCGATGGCTCCGCCCATGAACACCACCTCCTCGATGCGGGACTCGACCTCCGGGTGGTGCTCCAGGCACCAGGCGAGGTTGGTCAGCGGGCCGGTGGCGAGCACGGTGACCGGGTCCGGAGCCCGCATCAGCCAGGCGGCGAGCTGTTCGTGCGCCGGAGGACCCTCCGCGCCGGCGGTCATGTGGTCCTTCTGGTTGAGCACGGGTAAGGCGTCCGCCCGCAGGGCGTCGATGCGCCAGGCGAGCGGGAACGGGTTGCGCCCCGGCAGCACTCCCACGGCCGTCGGCACGTCCTCGCCCGTCAGGTCGAGGATCTTGCGGGTCGCCGACAGGGCAGGTCCGGGGAGGCAGTCGGCCGGGGTCACGGCGATTCCCCGCAGGTCGACGTTGTCGTACTGGGTCAGCAGGAGAAGGGCGAGCAGGTCGTCCGGAGCGCCGTCGTGGTCGAACAGGACCCGGCGGGCGCGGGGGGTGTCAGTCACGGCGCCTCACGAGATGGAAGGAGAAGTCGGTGCCCCTGTGGTAGTCCTCCGAATACAGCAGCGGCCGCCCGGCGCTGTCGTGATGGGTCTGGACCAGCAGCAGCCAGGCGCCGTCGCGGGGGCTCGCGACGCGTTCCGCCTGCGTCTCGTCGAGCGTGACGGCGCGGACCTGGGCGACCGCGTAGGCCACGTTGTGCCCGTGCTCGGCGAGCAGCCGGAACAGCGACCCGGTCCAGTCCACCTCGTCCAGCGGACGGGCGATGAGGGACCGGGGGAACAGGTCGACCGAGTAGAGCAGCGCGTCGTCCTCGTGGCGGCGCAACCGCTCCAGCCGTACGACGGCCTCGCCGGGCGGGAGCTGGAGCAGCTCGCGCTGGTGCCGGTCCGGCTCCGCCGCCGTGATGTCGAGGACCGTGTTGTCGGCCGTGTGCCCCCGGCTGGCCAGCATCTCCGTCACTCCCTCAAGGCGGGTCAGCGGACGGTCGAGGCTGGGCTGGGACGTGAGGTAGCGGCCGTCGCCGTGGCGGGCCTGGATGACGCCCTCCTGCTCCAGCAGTTTGAGCGCCTCCCTGATGCTGGTGCGGCCGACCTCGAACAGGGCGATGAGCTCGTTCTCCGACGGCAGCCGGTCCCCGGGACGCAGTCCCCGTTCGGCGATCAGGGCACGCAGCCGGTCACGTACCTGGACTGCCAGGGTGGGGTGTCGTCTCACCGGGGTTCTCCTGCCCGGACGAGCCTTGGAGCGGGGCGATGCCGAGCTCTGAGGCGGATGGGTAGCTGGGAGCGCAGAAGCGGCGCGTGACCGAGACCGCCGCCACCCGGCAGGCGAGCCTAACTCCCTGCGCCACGCTCGCGCCGGTACGCAGCGCCGCCGCCAGGGCTCCGGTGAAGGCGTCACCCGCTCCGGTGGTGTCCACGGCGTTCACGCGCGGCACGCCGATCAGCATAGTGCCGTGGTCTCCGGCGATCTCGGCGCCCCGTTCACCAAGGGTGACGACCACGGTCCGCCCTCTGGTCCTGGGCAGCAGGGACTCGGCCGGAGAGACGCCCTCGTCACTCCGCGTCGCCGCCGGGCGCGCCTCGTCCGCGGGCCCGGTCAGCGCGGCCAGCTCGCCGTCGTTCAGCACCAGCACGTCGGCCCGGCGGAGCAGCTCCTCCCCGATCTCGCTGAGGAACGGCCCTGCCGGGCTCGGGTTGAGCAGGACGCGTACGCCGGGCGGGGCCGCGGCGGCCGCCGCGGCGGAGGTCGCCACGGGAATCTCGCCCTGGAGCACGAGCACCGAACCGGGCCGCAGCCCGGCGGCCGCGGCGGCCGCCCGGGAGGGGGGAAGCAGATCCGCGGCCCCCGGCCACGTCATGACGATCTGCCCGCCCCGTTTGTCGACGTAGACGAAGCTGCGCCCGGTCGCGACGCCGTCGATCGCGGCGCAACCGCCGGTCTCGATCCCGTCGGCCCGCAGCGCGGCCAGCGCCGCCACGCTGTCGGCGTCGTCTCCCAGGCCGCCGACGAACCCGGTTGGAGCTCCCAGCCGGGCCGACGCGACGGCCACGTTCGCCGCCTTGCCGCCGTGCGCGGTGGCGTAGCCGGAGGCGCCGACGCTCTCGCCCGGCGCCGGCAGGTGGTCGCCGAACATGTAGAGGTCCACGGTGTAGGCGCCGACGGCCAGCACGGTCACGAGCCGAGGCCCAGCGCACAGGGTGCGATGCTGTCGGCGTCCACGGTGACGTGCACGTCGGGATGGCGGTGCGCGAGGGTGACCGGCAGCAGGACGTCGGGCTCGGTGGTGAGCAGCAGGACCCGCACGATGTACCGCTTCCAGGCTCCGCCGTCGGTGACGAGGTGCAGCCTCCGGGCGGAGAGGATCTCCGCCATGCCGACGGTGATGGCCATGCGCGGGATGGCCTGGGTGTAGCCGCCGGTCACGCGGTGGGAGTGCGCCACGATCGTGTCCTCCAGCAGCGGGACGATCCGGGTGGTGGAGGCGGCGAACTCCTCCAGGCTGTAGTGGTGCCAGCGGGTCGTGGGGGGTTCGTTGAAGGCCAGGTGCCCGCGGTATCCGAATCCGGCGAAGCAGGTGTCGGCCCCGCCCACCTGTCGCAGGCGTTCGGCGTAGGCGTCGGGGTCGAACACGTCGGGGTAGACGACGTTGCCGGGATCGGGCCTCAGCTCGGGATCCAGCAACTGGTAGAGGTTGCGGTCGCAATAACCGCGGAAACTGAAGGGGTGGGACGGATCCACCGGCCGGCCCTGCCAGTCGAGGAACTCGTCCATGTGGAAGGCGAACACGTCGGCCCAGCTGATGCGTTCCCGGTTGCAGATCTCGGCGAGGATCGGGTAGTGCGCCTTCGGGCCGACGGGGAGGATCCAGCGGGTCGGCTCCCCGCGCAGGTTGTTCTCCCGCAGTTCGTCGGCCATCTGGCGGGCGAGCTGATGGTAGAGCTCGGTGGTGTCCTTGTACACCGTCAACGGGTGACGGGCGATGGCCGTGAGATCGTCGGCAGGCATGGTCAGTTGCTCGTCGGTCAGCTCGCCGGAGGTGCGGGGGTACGGATAGTCGTCGCGGCGGGCGCTCGCGGCCATGTCGCTGCTCCTCACAAGACGTCGGAAAGCAGGAATCGGGACAGGACGTTCCGGGTGATGCGGCTGATGTCGCCCTCGCGGGCGGCGAGGCTGGCGACCCAGTTGACGGAGCCCACGGAGAAGACCGCGCCGCCGCCGCCGAGCCTGCGCAGGGTCATGTCCGCGCGTACGGTGTCCCCGTCCGGGGAGGCGTCCTCCGCGGCCGGCAGGTAGTAGTGGCCGTGCCCGCCCGCGGACGTGGCGAGCACCAGGGTGCCGGGAGGGGTCCCGAGTTCCGGCGCGGCGCGGTCGATCTCGTCTCCGGCGGCGCCGCCGAGCGCGAGCCCGTAGGCGCCCACGACCTCCGTATCGACACCGTCGAAGATCCAGGCCGCATCGTCGCGGTAGCTGTCGGGCAGGCGGGTGTATCCGGGCGCCGGGCCCCAGCCCTGGGCGGCGAAGCCGACACCGAGAAGTTCCTGCGGCGGGAGTCCCTGGAGGCGCCAGAGCCCGCCGGGCTCGCCGTTGGAGGTCAGGACGTCCTCGCCGGGCTCGTTGTCCCACCAGTCACCCGTGCCGCGGCGGCGGACCTCGATGGCGTACGGGTAGCGGGGGTCGACGCCCGTGACCCAGTAGAACCCGTTGCCGCCGAGGTACATGAGCCGCCCGCCCCCGGACACGTACGCGCCGACGGCCGCGCGCTCCGGAGCGCTGATGTATTCGGGATGGCTGCCGGTCATCACCACGCGATAACCCGCGAGGAGGTCGGCTCCGCCCGCGTGCACGTCCTCGTCGGCGAGGACGTCGAAGGCGAACCCTTCGGACCGCAGCCAGCGCAGCAGCAGGATGTCGGCGGAGAAGTGGCGCGGCGCCCCCGTCATCCACCAGACGTAGTCGGCGGTGTAGTTCAGCACGGGACGGCGCCTGGAGGAGTAGTAGACGGCCCCGCCCTCCCGCCTGCTGTCGTACAGGGACAGCCCGAACTCCCGGTGCCGGTTGAGGTAGGCGTCCACCGGGGAGAGCGTGATCCCGCGGGTGGTCACCCGCGAGTAGTCGCCGAAGTACTCGGCCTCGCTGGACTGCCGGTGGTTGGCGTAGGCCGTGTAGGTGAAGGTGGGCAGGACCACCGCGAGCGGGCGGGACGCCGGCTCGTGCGGCGGCCCGGGAGGACGGACGATCAGCGGGGCGACGAACGACCGGCCCCCGCCCCGCAGCCGGATGCCGAGCACGGTGGACGCGGTGTCGCCGGGGACGGTCAGCGCGCAGGTCTCCGGCCAGCGTGCGTCGTCGAGGTCTTCGGGGCTCAGCTGCACGGCGGTGTGGGCGGGTTTCCCGGCGTCGCCTTCCGGGCCGGCCAGCCCGGCGAGCGGCCGGTTGACCGCCCGGGCGTGGTGCCCGTTCCCGCTGACGTCGGGCACGAGGGGGGCGCCGGGATCCGCCGAAGGGTCCCAGAGAGCCACCACGTCGTCGCCGGCATGCCCGAGCAGGCCGGCTCCCGTGGTCAGGCCGAGCAGGGGAGCGCACGCCTCCCCGGTGAGGAGGCTCCTCGTCAGCAGGGGGAGGGCGATGCGTCCGATGTAGGGCGAGTCGCGCCCGGGGCCCGCGCCGAGCCGGAGCGCCCCGGTCCCGGCGGGCGGAGGCGGTGCGTGTCCCGTCGCGCGCATACTCTCCCCTCCCCCGCCGACGGTCAGATGGACGGTCGTCGTGGCCGGCGTCGCCTCCCAGGCCGCCGCCACCAGGGACCACGAACCCTCCCGGACGCCCGAGGGCGCGCGGCCGTCGAGACGACCGGACGGCGTGCCGAGGCTCACCTCGGCCCTGCCCTCCTCGTCCAGGGCGAGGAGCAGCCGCCATTCCCCGGCGGTCAGGTCCGCCAGGACCTGCCTCGTGCCCAGCCGGTGCGGGCGGATCCACAGCGCCAGGCTTCCCCTGGCCGGCGCCGGCACGGAGGGGATCTCCAGGTGGGAACCGATCTCCAGGGGCCGTGGCTCGACGGAGACCGGCGAGGCCGGGGTGAGGACGGCGTCCGTGACGAGGTCGACGAGGTCGACGTCCACGGTGCCCCGCGGGCCGCTGCCGTACACGGACACCGTCTGCCCGGGCACGGCCGACCAGACGTCGGCGTACGCCATCAGGCGAGGTTCCGGCTCTTCCGTCATGGGTCAGGCTCCTCCTCGTCGGTAGGGGACACCGACGTAGGCCGGCATCCGGAGTCGCTGGGCGGTCGTGACCAGGACCAGGAGGGTGGCGAGGTAGGGCGTGGCGTAGACGAGCTGGGTGGGGACCGCGTCGGTGGTCTGGAAGACCGCGAAGGCGGTCATGCCGAGCAGCGCCATCACCCCCGACAGACGGGGACGGCGGCGCAGGCCGACGATCGCCGCCATCCACAGCAGCACGGCGGCGAGCAGGATCAGCACGTGCACGGCGGTCGACTGGCGCAGTTGCAGGGCGTCGGCGTACCCGAACAGCAGCGCTCCGCCGACGGTGCCCGCCGGCCGCCAGTTGCCGAAGATCATGGCGGCGAGCCCGATGAAGCCCCGGCCGCCGGTCTGACCCTCCCGGTAGACGTTGGAGGCGACGGTGACCAGGTAGGACCCGGCGAGACCGGCGAGCCCTCCGGACACCAGCACCGCCCAGTACCGCATCCGCTGGACCGGGACCCCGAGGGAGTCGGCCGCGGCGGGATGCTCCCCGGCCGCGCGCAACCGCAGCCCGAAGGCGGTGTGCCACAGCACCAGCACGCTGCCCAGGACCAGCGCGACGGCGACCACGGTGAACCAGGAGACGTCGTGGAGGAACCCCCGCAGAATGCCGCCGGCATCGGAGAGGAGGAACCAGTGCGTCTGTTCGAGCCGTCCGAGGAGGTCCGGCGTGCCCCAGCCGCCCGCCAGGACCGGCAGGCTGATCGTGCCGATCGTCCCCCGGACGGGAGGCGACTGGGTGGCGCCCGCCCCGGGCAGGCCGTTGAAGGCGACGACGCACAGGAAGCGCGCGACCCCCACCGCCAGGATGTTGACGGCGACTCCGCAGACCACCTGGTCCACGCCGAAGGTCACGGTGACGACGGCGTGGAGCAGGCCGGCCAGGACGCCGCCCACCACGCCGGCCAGGACGCCGGCCCAGACGCCGTACGCGTAACCGGCCCAGGCTCCGCAGACGGTCCCGATGATCATCATGCCTTCGATGCCGAGGTTGGCCACGCCCGCGCGCTCACTCCACAGGCCGCTCAGACCGGCGAGCCCGATCGGAACCGCCAGGCGGAGTGTGGCGCCGACGACGCCGGATCCGGTGAGGGCCTCGGTTCCGGTGAGAGTCCTGACCATCGATACCGCGAGCAGGACGGCGACCACGGCGAGCACCGGGCCCACCACATGAGGGCGGCGCCACCAGGGCCGCGGCGTCGCCGCCCTCATGCGGCGGGTCCGGCCGGCGTGGCGGGGGCGGTCGGTGTGGCGGGGGCCCCTTCGCGGACGAGTCGCGCGGTGCGCCTGCGGTCCATGCGGCGCGCCAGTTCGTGCGCGACCACGACGCTGATCACGATGACGCCTTGCATGATCGTGACGATCTCCTTCGGGATGCCCTCGATGTCGAGGATCAGTGCCGAACGCTCCAGGAACCCGAAGAGCAGGGCGGACAGCGCGATGCCCAGAGGGCTGTTGCGGCCGAGCAGCGCCACGGCGATGCCGGTGAACCCGGCGCCGGAGGGGAAGTCCACGCCGTAGCGATAGGTGTTGCCCAGCAGGTCCGGCAGACCGGCCAGCCCGGCGAGCCCGCCCGACACGAGCATCGTGATGATGATCATGCGGCGTGGGTCGATGCCGTGGGCGTGGGCCGCCGCAGGGTTCAGTCCGCTCATCCTCAGGTCGTAGCCGTACAGGGTGCGGGTGAGCAGCAGGTGCACGGCGACGCCGAGGACGACCGCTCCCAGCACGGCCCCGCCGAGGTGCGCGCCCGCGGGAAGCGAGACCCCGAGAAGGGCGAGCAGCCCGTCGAGCTCGGGCAGGCGCGCCGAGGGCGGCAGCTCAGGGGTCGATCCGGTGGCGCTTCCCGCCGCGAACACCTCGGCCAGCAGGAAGGCGATGACGGCGGTGGCGACGTAGTTCAGCAGAAGCGTGGACAGAACCTCGGAGACGCCGCGCCATGTCTTGAGCACGGCGGCGATACCGGCCCACAGGGCGCCGGCGAGCACGGCGACCAGGCAGACGACGGCGAGGTGCAGCGGCCCCGGCAGATCGAAGGACGTGCCGGCCGCAGCCGCGAGCAGCGCCGCGAAGCGGTACTGCCCTTCGACGCCGATGTTGAAGAGGTTCATGCGGAAGGAGACGGCGACGGCGAGACCGGCGAAGAAGTAGATGGCCGACCGGTTGACCGCGGAGACGAGCGAGTCAGGCCGTACGCCGAACTCCAGCATCGTCAGGTACGTCCGCGACGGCGAGGCGCCGACCGCGGCGAGAACGGCCGTCGAGACGGTGAGCGCGATCAGCAGTGCGAGCGCGGGGGCGGCGAGTGTGCTCGCCACTCCCCAGCCCGGCGTCCGGGCGGGCCTCATCGGTTCTCCGCGGCCGAGTCGACGGGCTCCGGTTCGGCGCCCGTCATCATCCGGCCGAGGCGCTCCACGGTCAGCTCCCCGACGGGGACGGCGGGGCTCAGCCTGCCGCGCAGCATCACCTGCACCCGGTCGCTCAGGCCGAGCAGCTCGTCGAGATCGGCGCCGACCAGCAGCACCGCCAGACCGTCGTCCCTGGCGTCACGCAGCCGTTCCCAGATGACGGCCTGGGCACCGACGTCCACGCCGCGGGTGGGGTGGGCGGCCAGCAGCACCTTGGGCCGGCCGCCGAGCTCCCTGCCGACGACCAGCTTCTGCTGGTTGCCTCCCGACAGCGCGGCGGCGGGTACGTCGACAGAGGGCGACCTGATGCCGAACCCGGCGACGAGCCGGCCGGTCGCGTCCCGGGCGGCCTTCCTGTCGACCCGCCACCGGCTGCGCCGGCGCAGATCCTCACTGCCGAGCATGGCGTTCTCCCAGAGCGTCGCGGGCAGCGCGAGCGCCTGGCGGTGGCGGTCCTCCGGGATACAGGCGAGCCCCAGCCGGCGGCGGCCCCGCGTGCCGAGGTGGGTCGCCTCCCGGCCCGCGATGTGCAGCGAGCCTCCCGACACCGCGCGGATTCCCATGATCGCCTCGATCAGCTCGGTCTGCCCGTTCCCCTGGACCCCCGCGATGCCGAGGATCTCCCCCTGCGCCACCTCCAGCGTCGCGTCCGCGACGGCTTCGGCCCGCAGGCCGCGCAGCCGCAGGACGACCTCCCCGCCTCCGCCGCGCCGCCGCGCCGCCGGCGCCGGCAGCTCCCCGCCGACGATGAGCCGGGACAGACGGCGGGGATCGGCGTCCGCGGTCGCGAAGGATCCCACCGAGGCGCCCGCGCGGATGACGGTGATGTGGTCGGAGACGGCGAGCACCTCGTCGAGCTTGTGCGAGATGAAGACGACGGCCAGTCCCTGCGCGCGCAGTCCGGCGAGGCTGCCGAACAGGGCCCGCACCTCGCCGGGTACGAGCACCGCCGTGGGCTCATCGAAGATCAGCACGCGGGCGCCGCGGTAGAGGACCTTGAGGATCTCGACGCGCTGCCGCTGCCCCACGCCCAGGTGCTCGACGGTGGCGTCGGGATCGACGTCGAGGCCGTAGCGCTCGCTCACCTCCCGCACCGCACGCCGGCCTGAGCGGCGGTCGAGCAGGCCCCAGCGGGTGTTCTCGGCTCCGAGGATCACGTTCTCCAGCACGGTCAGGTTCTCGGCGAGCATGAAGTGCTGGTGGACCATGCCGATCCCGGCCGCGATGGCGTCGGCGGGTGACCGCAGCCGGACCGTCTCGCCGTCCAGCAGGAGCTCGCCTTCGTCGGGCTGCTCCTCTCCGTACAGGATCCTCATGAGCGTCGACTTGCCCGCGCCGTTCTCCCCCACCACCGCGTGGATCTGGCCCGGGTGGACGGCGAGGTTCACGTCACGGTTGGCGACGACGCCCGGATAGCGCTTGCCGATGCCGCGGAGCTCGACGAGCGGAGGTGGTTCGTGGACGGCGTGCGGGGACATCGGACCTCCAGACTCGCCCCGTTGCGGTGTCGCCGGCGCGGACGTCAGCTGGGCGAGACGGGCACGGTGATCTCGCCCGCGATGATCTGCTTGCGGAGCTCCTCGATTCGCGGCTCGGCGTCGCCGAGCTCGCCGCCGGTCGTGGTGTAGCCCACTCCGCCCTCCTTGAGCCCGAACTCCTGCAGCCCGTAGACCGGCTTGCCCGCCGCCGCGTCCTCGATGATGCGCAGCACCGCGACGTCGAGCTGTTTGGTGGCGCTGGTGAGGATCACGTCGGCCAGCCCCTGTCCGACCGTCTTGCGCTGGTCCACGTCGACCCCGATCGCCCACTTGCCCGCCGCCTTCGCCGCCTGGAAGACGCCGAGCCCGGACGCACCGGCGGCGTGGTAGACGATGTCGGCGCCGTCGTCGTACATCCCGCGGGCCGCCTCCTGCGCCTTGTCCGGCGAGGAGAACCCGCTGAAGTCGGGCGGCTGGGAGAGGAACACGCTGGAGATGTGGATGCCGGGTTTGATCTTCCGGGCGCCGGCCGTGTATCCGGCGATGAACTTCTCCTGGGGAGGTGTCTGCACGCCGCCGACGAAGCCGATCCGCCCGGTGGACGACTTGAGGGCCGCCGCCGCTCCCACCAGGTAGCTCGCCTGCTCTTCCCGGAAGGTGACGTTGGTGACGTTGGGCAGCTTCACCGTCGCGTCGTCGATGATGACGAACTGGGTGTGGGGGAAGGCGGGCGCGACCTTCGCCAGCGGCTGGGCGTAGAAGAAGCCGACGGCCAGGACGGGATTGTGTCCTGTTTCGGCCAGCAGGCGCAGGACCTCCTCCAGGTCCGACCCGGCCGCGTTCGGACTGAGCTCCTTGGCCGACACGCCCAGCTTCGCCTTGGCCTGGTCGACTCCGGCCCCGACCGAGTCGTTGAAGGACTTGTCTCCGCGCCCGCCCCGGCTGTAGGCGACCCCGACAGTGATCTTTCCGGCGCCGGCCCGGCTCTCACCGGAGGCCGGACCCGCGGTGGTGCCGCCGCCCGTGGCCCCGCAGGCCGCGACCACGGACAACGTCAGACAGGTGGTGAGCAGTCGAGCGGCGAACAGTCGGGGCATGCGCCACCTCTCATGTCGTTGCGCCCGCGCCGGGCAAGGGCCCCCGGGCCCTGCCTCCCGGGGCGCAATTGATCTCGACTCCGGCGACACCATGATGGGCACTCGTCAGACAAGCGTCAATACTCATCAGACAAGCCGGAACGGCCTTCGTTCACGTGCAGGCGGGTTGCGCCGGTGCGGGGCGACCTGTCCTCGATGACCCTTCGTTCGGGGTACACGATCCGCAGCAGGACACCGGTCATGGCGGTCGTGACCAGGGCCATCAGGATCATCAGGGAGTACAGCCGCGGCGTCAGCACGCCGAGCTCGAGCCCGACGGTCAGCACGATCAGCTCGGTCAGGCCGCGGGTGTTCATCAGGATGCCGAGGACCGCCGAGTGGCGGGGACGTACGCCGGTGATCCGCCCGCCGAGGTACGCACCCCCGAACTTGCCGGTGACCGCCACGAGCAGGATCAGCGCCAGCTCGCCGAACGCGACCGTGTCCAGCCGGGACAGATCGACCTTGAGACCGGCGGCCATGAAGAAGACCGGCAGCAGCATGACGGCGCAGATTCGCTCGATCCACGGCAGGACCCGCTCGCGCAGCGCCGAGACGCCCTCACGCGGCATGGCGACGCCGAAGAGGAACGCGCCGAAGATGGCGTGCAGGCCCATCCAGCTGGTCGCCTGAGCCGACAGCAGCAGCCCGGCCGCCCCGGCGACCAGTACGACGCCGGTCAGCGGACCGGACACCGGACGGCGGGCGGCCAGCCGGGCCAGCAGCGGTCGTACCACCCCCAGCAGCACGGCGGCGAAGGGCACCACGAACAGGACGCGCCACGGATGACCACCGCCACCCGCCAGCGCCGCCACGACGGCGAGGAGCGCCCACGCGAGCACGTCGCCCACCGCGGCGCAGGCCAGTGCCAGCCCGCCGATCGGCGTGTCGATCAGGCCTTTGTCGGTGAGGATCCGGGCCAGGACGGGGAACGCGGTGACCGCCATCGCGACGCCCATGAACAGCACGAACGCGACCCGGTCGCCGGTCCCGCCACCGCCGGCGAGGTAGAGCGCCAGCAGGGCGCCGAGACCGAACGGCAGCAGCATCGCGCATACCGACACGACGGAGGCCGTACGACTCTGGCCGCGCAGCAACGTGTGGTCCAGGTGCAGGCCGATAAGGAACATGAACAGGCAGACGCCGATGTCGGCCAGCAGGGTCAGCGACGGCCGCACCTCGGCGGGAAAGAGCGTCCTGGGTATCGCGCCGCCGAACAGCGTCGGCCCGAGCAGGACGCCGCCCACGATCTCGCCGATGACCGCGGGCTGGCCGAGCCGGCGCGCGAGCATGCCGAGCAGCCACGCCGTCACGACGATCACCGCGAGGCCGAGAAGCAGCGGCGCGACGGTGTGCGGGCTCATAGGACCACTTCCTTCCGGGTGTGGGCGCCGTCGAGCACGGCCGTGTCGCCGTGACGAGTACGGCGCGGGCGTGCGGTGCGCGGTGACGCGCACCTGGTCCCCCGTCCGGTCCGGGCGAGGAATGGAACGCGGACTGGAACGCGGAGTGGAACGCGCGCGAGACGGAACCGGCGCCCGAGGCCGCGCACACCACCGCGCGTCCGTATCAGGTGCCCCGGATGACCCGGGCGTCGGTTCGACGGGCAGCGGTTCGACAGGCGGCGGTTCGATGGGCGGCGGTTCGACGGGTGGGAAAGGAGCCGCGAGAGCATTCCCGGCCCATTCAGACGGCGGCCTGCCCCTTGGTCGGGTCAGCGGTGCCGGCGGCCGCGGAGAACGGAATGTCCTGGAACTTCCGGTGAACCGGGGTCCCGGCCGGACGGTTCCCGAACGACAGCGTCGTGGTCATGCTTCTCGCTCCTTACTGCCGGATCGATCCAGGGTGCAGTAGCGATACAGCTCGATGGCGTGCGGCAGAACGGCCGGGTTCGCGCAGGTGACGGCGAGCTTGGTCATCGTGCCAAGCGAAGTACTCGCCGCCGTTTCACCCGGAAGTGCGGTTCGATGATGATGCTGAAGTCTTTTGCGGAGATTGTCCATGGCCTGGGGCGGCGTCGTCCGAACTCGTCCGGAAGGGGCGAGCGGGCTTTTCACACGAGGTTCCGAAAGTTTCATTCGGGGAGAGTCCCCCGTCGGCCGCCATCGTACGGCTGACCTGAAACGCGACGACTTCCCCTTCGAATCGCCTGCACATGCAGTCAGAACGTGTTTGACGCCTTTACGTGCGCTTTTCTAGCGTCTCGTAACGTCCGGCCCCACCGGTCCCCACCAGATTGGACGCTGCATGAGACGGATCGGCATGAAGCTCATGCGCCTGGCGGTCGCCGCCGGCACCGTCGTCGCCGCGGTCGCGCTCGCGACGCCACCCGGAGCGCAGGCCGCCGCCGGAGACGGGACGCCCACCGACCCCAACATCCGCTTCGTCGGCCGCTGGGACACCCGCGACAGCACCGCCTACGTCCCCGGCTGGGCCGGCGCCTACCTCACCACCGGGTTCACCGGGACCACCGTCAAGCTCAGGCAGCGCAACACCATCGACCTCTACTACAGCATCGACGGCCGCCCCGACGTCTACCTGCAGAACGTACGAGGCACGGTCAACCTCACCGCCACCCCGCTTTCGGCGGGCAACCACACCCTGCGCGTGTCCTACCGGGTGGTGGCCGGCTCCTATCACGGCGACGCGGTGTTCCAGGGGCTGGTGCTCGACTCAGGCGCACGCACCCTGCCCGCCCAGGCGGCCCGAGGCATGGTCGAGTTCGTCGGCGACTCGATCACCGTCGGCACCACCACCTCGAAGAACGCCCTCACCGCGTACGGATGGCTGGTCGGCGAGCAGCTCGGGCTGGACCACATGCAGGTCGCCGAGGGGGGCGCCTGCCTGGTCAGCACCGCCGACGGCTGCGTCGGCCTGGACCGCCGCTTCGTGAAGGTCAGCGCCGCGGACGGGGCCGTCGACCACAACTTCGCCCGATACCAGGCGGACGTCGTCGTGATCAACCTCGGTACCAACGACGCCGGACACGGCGTGTCCACGACACAGTTCCAGGACTCCTACGTCGGCCTGCTGCGCACCATCCGGAGCAAGTACCCGAAGGCCGCGATCCTGGCCCTGCAGACCTTCCGCGGGCGGTTCGTCCCGCAGACCCAGGCCGCGGTGCAGACCGTCAACAACGCCGGCGACCGCAACGTCTTCTTCGTCGCCACCGACGGATGGGTGCCGTCCGACGGCCTGTCCGACAGTGTCCACCCCAACGACGCCGGGCACCGCGCGATCGCGGCCAAACTCGCGCCGATCGTGGCCGCCCACCTCGCTCCGCCCACCTCCCCCACCCCGACACCAAGCTTCACCCCGACGCCCTCCGTGACGCCCAGCCGCACCCCCACGCCGTCGCCCACCCCCACGCCGTCGCCCAGCGCCACCCCGAGCGGCCCAACCGGGGCGTGCGCCGTGCACTACAGCGTGACCAACCAGTGGCCCGGCGGCTTCCAGAGCGAGGTACAGGTGACCAACACCGGCGCCAGCACCCTGAACGGATGGGCGCTGGGCTGGAGGTTCTCCGACGGCCAGCAGATCAGCCAGGGCTGGAACGGCACATTCACCCAGACCGGCGCAGCCGTCACCGTCACGAACCCCACATGGAGCCCCGCCCTCGCGCCCGGCGCCTCCGCGACGGTCGGCTTCACCGGCACCTCGAACGGCGCCAACACCGCACCGGCCGCCTTCACCCTCAACGGCGCCGCATGCGCGCTCACCTGACATGACACGGCCGGTCGTGCGGCGGCCGTACTACCCGTGGCAGTCGCCGACCCGCTGAGAAGCACGCACGCCCGCTGACCGACCGAGCGCCCGCCCGAGAAGGAGAGAACCGCAGATGACCATGTTCCGACGGCGCGCCGCCACGGCGATCGCAGCAGCGGTGGCCGCGCTGACGGGGGCGCTGACCTTCGCGGCGGCGCCGAGCGCCGGCGCCGCCACCGGCTGCGCCGTCACCTACCGGATCACCAACCAGTGGACGGGTGGTTTCGGCGCGGACGTCACCGTGACGAACCTCGGCGACACGATCAACGGGTGGACGCTGACCTGGACCTTCTCCACGGGCCAGCAGGTCACCCAGGCCTGGAACGCGGCGGTCACGCAGACCGGGGCGAACGTCACCGCCAAGAACGTCGACTACAACCGCACCATCCCGGGCAACGGGTCGGCCAACTTCGGGTTCAACGGGTCGTGGAGCTCCGCCAACCCGGTGCCGGCGAGCTTCGCGCTCAACGGCGTCACCTGCACCGGCGGGGTCACCAGCAGCCCCAGCGCCTCTCCGACCCGCTTCCCCAGCCCGAGCCCCAGCCCGAGCCCCAGTCCGAGCCCCAGTGCGACGCCAAGTGCGAGCCCGAGCGCGACACCCAGCACCACCCCGACCCCCGGGAAGATCACAGTCTGGCTGGCCGGCGACTCCACCGTCGCCAACAGCTCAGGCGACCCCATCGTCGGCTGGGGCCGCGAGCTCGGCCAGTACCTCACCGCCAACGCCACCGTGGCGAACAACGCCGTCGGCGGCCGCAGCATCCAGACCTGGCTGTACGAGTCGGCCGTCACGAGCAGCACCAACTCCTCGGGCGAATGCGTCCTCAGCTCGACCGCCTACGCCGCCCGCTGGCAGTCCATGCTCGACGCCTCCACCGGGATGAAGGCCGGAGACTACCTGTTCATCCAGTTCGGCATCAACGACGGCTCCCCCACCTGCCCCCGGCACGTCGGCTCCGCCCGGTACCGCGAACTCCTCACCGCCATGGTCCGCGCCGCGAAGCAGCGTGGCGCCAACCCCGTGCTGGTGACCCCTGTGGCCGCCCTGACCTGCAGCGGAAGCACCGCCACGCCCAACCGCGGCTACCTGACCGAGACCTTCGACGTCGGCTCCGCCACCGGCACCCCGGTCATCGACCTGCACAAGCTGAGCTACACCCTCTACAACAGCCTGCGCTTCTGTCCGTACAGCGGCGACTACACCTCGGGCCCGGTGGGCGCGTTCTTCGCCAACGACCACACCCACTTCGAGGCGTACGGCGCCCGGCAGATCGCCGGCCTCGTCGCCGGAGCCGTACGCGACCAGCGGCTCGGCCTCGCGGCATACCTCCGATAACAGCCCGAGCTAGCCAGAACCAGCCCTGCGCGGCCGACCCGTCCGCCGCGCAGGGCGGCGGCTCCCCGCGCCGCGCGGACGAGGTCACCTGCGCGGCTCACTCCATGGCCGTGACCAGGTAGACGTCGCTGCCGCCGATGTGACCGAGCAGTTCGTCGAGGCGCGCGGCCGGAAGCGCGATCACCAGCCCGGTGCGCGCCTCGCCTCCGAGCAGGTCGAGAACCGTGACGTCGGTGAAGACCCGGGCGGCCGCGGGGCGGCCACGCACGGCCGGCGACGGCACCAGGCGCAGTGTCGCCGTCGTTCCCTGGGCGACTCCGTCGGCGAACAGCCGGCCGTTCGGGGGCCGGACCGTGACGACGACCCTGCCCACGGCCGCGCCTGGAGGCAACCGGGGACCAAGCACATCCGGGTCCACCGGCGCGCCCTCCTCCACGGCCCGCAACGTGTACCGCCCCGCGGCTTCCCCCGCCGAGGGACCGCTCACGTCAGCGGCCGTGAGCACCTGGTACGAGCGCAACGCGTGCACGGCCGTCCAGCCGGCCGGCGAGGTGAGGGATCGGATCGCCAGCCCTCCCCCGGCCACCAGGATCCCCAGGACGGCGGCCGCGCCCACCAGCCACGGGGTGAGCCGCAGTGGCCGCGCAGGGGATCCGCCCTGCGCGGGCGCAGGAGGATCCATGTGCGGATCAGCCGACCGGACCGGGGGCGGGCCATGAAGTGCGCCCCGCGGGGAGGCGTCCGGCGGCGTGGCCCTCGCCTCCGGTCGCGGATCCGGGAAGCCGAGGCTGGCCACGTGCTCGCTGTCGACCGCTCCGACGGTCCAGAGCTTGTCCAGTTGCCGCCACTGCTCCGCCTCGGCGCGGTATTCGGTGGGCCGCCGCAGACCCATCGTGTCCAGCAGTGTCCAGCGGTACACGTCGAAGGCGGCGCGGAAGAGCTCGCCGTACGGCTCGGCGGCACGCACCGCGCCACGGTAACCGGCCCAGGCGACCAGCAGGCCGCTCCAGCAGCAGAGGAGCGCCCCGTACCACGGGAGCAGGGCGGTGCCGAGCGCTCCGCCGAGCAGGGAGAAGACCAGGCCGAGCCCGCTGACCGTGATCATCAGGTCGAGGTCGCCAGCCGCGGAGGCGAACGCCTGGTGAAAGGTCTCGGGAAGGGTCGCGTACAGGCGCGGCCACGCGGTGACGCCGTCGATGGCGTATCTGTCGCGGCTGTGGTCCTCGGCTCCGCGCAGGATGTTGCCGAGCGTGGTCGGCATCAGACGGGATTCGTCGGCCGGATAGAGATGGGACCGGTGGTCGCCGCGCATCGGCTCGTCCGCCGCGGCCGCCGTGAAACGCGTCCGGCACCGCTCGGCCAGGCGTCCGCCGTACGGCAGCGCCTCCCAGTAGCCTTCGTAGATCCTGGTCAGCCCGACGCGCAGTACGGCGATGAGCCGGCTCGCCAGGAGCGCGGCCGCGAGCACGAGTCCCGCGAGGGTGACCTGCACCTCGGCGCCCAGCCCGGACCACCAGCGGACCGTGGTGGTCCAGCCCGTCGCCGCGGCACCCTCGGCCGCCAGGGCGCTCAGGAAGACCAGGACCGGCAGGAACGTCGTGGTGAGCAGCCGCCGGTCGACCACTCCGGACGCCGCCTCGACCAGCCCGCCCATGTCACCCGTTCCAGTAGGGGACGAAGTCGTGGTCGCCGTACTGGCAGGTGTAGCGGTGGGCTTGGCTGAACCGGCGGAAGGTGTTCGTGTTGCCGCACTCCGCGCACCGGATGCGGCTCGTGACGACCTCGGCCCGCCTGCCGGGCGGCTGGGCGTCGCCCAACTGCCTCCCGGAGAGAAGACCGGAGGAGGCGCTGCCGACGATCTCGGCCTTGATCGCCTCGGCGGTGACCACGCCGGTGACGCGCCCCTCCTGGACGATCACAAGTCCCGGCACGCCCGCCACCAGCGCGTGCAGCAGGTCCGCCGAGCCGAGCACATCCGTGATCGGGGTGTCCATCGCGACGACGCAAGCCTGGCCTGCCTCCCCTGCCCTGACGAGCCCGGCCGGCGCGCCGTCCTCGTCGACCAGGACCGTGAATGTCGTTCCCCGGTCGGGGTCCCCCGGCTCTCGTGCGTCCGTCACGGTGAAATCGCCTGTCATCAACTCGGAGATGGGCCGTCGCCGCTCCACTCGACCTCCTGTCCGCTATCAGAGCCAGTCGCCGATCAACTCGAAGGGCGCCCAGTGGTAGGGGTCGGCGAACGCCGGGACATTGAGATTCGGCTCGCCGCCGACGTCCATGGCGAGCCTCGCCTGGAGCATGCCGACCTCCGCCACCTCCCGCTGCTCCTCGTCCAGCTCGGGGTGGTCCACCAGGTTCCCGAACAGGCCGGCCGCGGCCGGGAAGTCACCGGCCGCGAGGTGGAGCCGTGCCTCCTCCAGCCGTACGACGGCCAGGGCGCGCGGGTCACCGGCCAGCCGCGAGCGGGCACCGCGCGCGTATTCGAGCGCGTCGGCGATCGTCCGGTCGCGGAGCCACAGCTGGGCTTGGCGCAGGGCCTCGGCCTTGGACGCACCGGCCCGCAGCGCCGCGTAGAACCTCCCGAACAGCATGCTGGTCGACAGCTCGTCCACCCGCCAGAGCGCGACCAGCGCCGAGGGCGCGCCGGCGTACAGCAGCGCCCGTGTGAGGCCGATCAGCTCGTCCCCCGGCCGGCGTTCGCTCACGCCGGTCTCGCAGGCCGCGAGCGTCACGAGGTCCACGTCCAGCCGCAGCCCGAGGATGTCCTCCGCGGTCAGCCGGCCGCCGGCGAGTTCGATGCCGGAGCGCATCGGCTCCATCGGGTCGAACACGCCGTGCGTCGCGAAGTGGATGACGTCCGGTGCGCCTCCGGGCTCGGCCAGCCTGGCGATCAGCGCCTCCCGGGTCGCCTGGGCCGCCGCCGGCACCCCCTGCCCGCCGAACTCCGCCGAGACCGCCAGCGCCTGTTCCCTCGCGAAGGCCAGCGGGTGCTCCGCGGGCGGATCGGCGACGATGAGCGCGGTCTCGCGGCGCGTCCTGCGCTTGGCCTGGCAGTAGCGCAGCACGGAGGCCGACGGCACGAGGACGACCGGGTTCCGGTCGATCAGCGGACCGCCGCCGACGGGTACGGCGTGCAGAGGCAGCAGATGGAGCGCGTCATGCGGCACCAGGTACACCACGTCCCCGGGCCCGGCCCACTGGACGACCGGCGCGAGCAACCGGACCAGCCGGTCGTCGGCGAGGAGCCGTCCGAGCCCCGCGCGCTCGCCTGACAGCGTCCCGCGGACCTCCTCGGCCAGTTCCCGGAGCTCGGCGCGGGTCACCTCCACCGTGACGACCTGCGGTTCCGGCGCGTCCGCCGTCACACCGAAGACGAACGTCTCGTGGTCGGTGACGTAGTACTCCGCCAGGACCAGGCGCCCGGGCGGGCCGGAAACGACGCCGGGTGACGTCTCGCCGGCCCGCCCGTCCGAGCGGGATCCGGCCGCCGGGGAGATCGGGGTGTCGTCCAATTCGGCCTCCTCACGCGGGCGGTTCGCTCCGGCGGGAGCCAGCAGAGCGGCGATGCCGTTCCAGCCGAGGCGTTCCCCTCGGCGCATCGACACGTACTCCGGAGCCTCCTCGCCGAGCCGGTCCTCCAGACGGCGCAGGACGGTCAGCGTCTCCCGGTGGGCCGTCAGCGACGCCGCGTCCGCGGACCCGCCGCCACGCAGGTCCCCCTCCAGGACGCGGAGCCGGTGTCGCGCCCGGGCCTCCTCCGCGAGGATCGCCTCCGGCGGTCCGGGCGGTGCGGGGAGGGCGGTCAGAGCGAGACGGCGTACGAGCTCCTGCCCCCGCGCGGCGTCGGCCCATTCCAGCGCGCCCGTCCGATCGTGCAGGTGGAGTGACAGCCTGACCAGCATGTCCAGGGCGTCGAGGCGGGACTCGCTGAAGAAGGTGACGGCGTCCGCCTCGTCCAGCAGAGCCCGGCGGGCGTCCCCGATCGCCTCGGCGGCGGCGAGGTAGGCGACGCGCGCCCGCTCGTAGTCCTCCTCCACCATGCTGGTCTCGGCCAGGAGGACACGCGCCTCGTAGACCATGTGGGGATCCGCGAGCGTCTCAGCCTCTTTCAGAGCCTCCTGCAGATGGCGGCGGGCCAGGGGGAAGTCCCCCTCGTCCCGTGCCAGCAGGCCCAGGTCGCTGAGGGTCGAGACGACCGCGCGCCGGTAGCCGGCCCGCCGCTGTATCGCCAGTGCCCGCTCGTGCAACCGGCGGGCCTCGCCGTGCTCTCCGGTGAGCTGGAAGAGGGACGCCAGGGCGCCCAGGTCGTCGGAGACACCGAGCTCGGCGCCGATCTCCTGATTGATGGCCAAGGAGACCACGAAGCACTCGATGGCCTCGGTGTGCCTTCCCTGGGCGTCCAGCGCCCTGCCCACGTTGTGCGTCGCGGCCGCCTCGCTCTCCTTGTTTCCCGCGGCGGCGTAGGCCTCGGCCGCCTCCCGGGCCAGCCGCTCGGCCGAATCCGGGTTGTTCAGCAGTTCGTGTACCAGGCCGAGGGTCAGCAGCACATGCCCGAGCGGCTCCGGACGATCACCTCGCCGGGCCGCCGGCAGGATGTCCTCGAGCAGCCCGCGCGCCTCGGTGATCCGTCCCTGGTCCTTGACCGCGACGGCCAGGTTGACGGCCACGCGGACGGCGTCCTCCTGCGAGCCGATCTGCCGCAGCCTCTTCAGCGCTTCGCGATGGGACTTCTCCGCAGCCGCGAGCAGGCCGAGGTCTCGTCGCACCAGCCCGAGAGTGTCCAGGGTGAGCGCGTACTGCTCCACCTGCTCCACAGCCGCGCCGGCGTCGACGCCGGCGAGCAGTTCGCAGGCCTCGGTCAGCGCCCGGAGGGCATCGCGCCCGCGGCCCGCTTTCAGCAGCGCCAGCCCCAGTCGCTGCCGCAGGGCCGACCTGACCGCCTGATCCGCGCCCTTGCTGTCGGCGAGCCTGCAGGCCCGCCGGTACTCGCGCGCCGCCTCTCCCGGTCTTCCGGCCGCCAGGCGGCGCCGGGCACGAGCGACATGTCGCGTCCACGGCCCGCTCTTCCGGACGCGCAACCGCCTCGGCATGGCCCTCCGCGCTGCTCGCTCGCCGCCCACTCAGATCCAATCGCCGCCACGCCGAAGCTAGCCCCACCGGATCGCGCCGAGAAGGCGTGATGCGCATTCGTGATGGAAGGTGCACCATGAGTGAACCGGCACCCGCACCGAAGCGTCTGCAGCGGTGGGAGGCATTGTGTCCGACGGAAACCGCACCTCCGGCCGCACCCTTCGCCGGCTGCTTTCCGACCAGCGCGCCGTACGCAGGTACGGCCCGGTCATCCGCCTACCCGGGCGGGCCGATCGCCTGTCCTCGTGGGCGTCGGGCATCGCCTGCGTGCTCCCGGCCGCGCTGGGCGTCTGGGCGGCGACGCGAGCCGGCGGGTCACCCGCCTGGACACCCGCGGCAGCCGGGCTTCTGGTCAGCGTGCACGTGACGGTCCGGATGACGACGCGGCGCGGCCTGATCCGCCGGCGGGTCCGGCTCCGGCGCTGGGGTGAACTCATCGTCCTCGCCGCCGGCGCGTTGCTGGTCCTCTCCCCCACCGGCGCGTGGATCGCCGGCGCGTGGGCCGGGGCGACCTGGGCGACGGCGTACGGCGGGACGCTGCTCGCACTCGCCGTACTCGCGTCGCGGGTCGTGGTCGGCGTCTACCGCACGTTCGTGAACCTTCTGGGGACGCGCCGCCCCAGCACGCTCATCCGGGTTCCCCTGGCAGGAGCGTCGGTCGTGGCGAACCTGCTGCTGCGCTGTGCCTGGGCGCCGTTCCTGATGGCCTTCGTGATGCATCCCGACGCGCGGCTCGCCGCGCCCGCGCTCACCCTGGCCGCACTGGAGACGATCATGACGATCGACCAGGCCGTCGCCGAAACGTTGACGGAACAGCGGTCGGATCTGCGGGCGTTCCACACCCCCGGCTCCCGTGGCGTGGACCCCGCGGCCGAGGTCATGCGTTACACACTCGCCGTCCTGGAACATCGGGCGATCCCTCCCGTCTCCCGGCTCGCGGAGATTCTGGACCAGGAGGCGTCCGCCCTGCGCGTGTCCGCATACCTGGGCGAGTGGCTCTACGACGGCGTCCTGTCCCGTCCCCGCAGGCCCGATCGCACGCTGGTCGCCATGCTGCTCCTGGACGCGCGGCTCACCGCCGGCGCCGCCTCCACCGACGCGGCCCTGCGCCGCGTCGAACTGGCCGAGCTCGCCTTGGACCTCGTCGACGCGGAGGTGCTGCCGCGGATCCAGCCCCGGCACGCCGCACGCCTGACCCGCTACCTGGCGATCCAGCGCACCGCCTGCCTCTGGCAGCGGGCGGAGATCTACCAGTACCGCGGGTGGGAGGACGAGGTGCTGGCCACCTGGAAGGAGTGCGCCCGGCGTTACGCCGAGCTCGGCTTCCCCCGGTTGGCCGCCCAGGCCAGGCACACCGCGTGGAGCCGCCTGCTCAGCAGGCACGGGCTCGACTCCGTGGACCTGGACCACGAACTCCTCTCACCTGGCGACAGCCCGTACGTCCGCAGCAGCGCCATGCTGGGCCTGGCCGTCGCCCGGCAGCTGAGCGGCGACGAGGAGGGCGCACGCCGCCTGGCGGCGGACGCGGCGGCCGTTCCCCGAGAAGGGCTCAGGGAGTGGTTCGCCTGGGGCCGGGAGCATTTCTCCGGCCTCAGCCCGTATCCGTTCGTCCTGCTGATGTCCGGCCAAGCGCACCGGAACCTGAACAAGCAGTTGTCCTCGTGGCTTTCACGGCGCACTGTCCCACCCCATCCGGCCTGGGGTAACCCCATCCGGGATCTCGTCCTCCGCGCCGACGGGCTGGTGCAGGAAGGACGGGCCATCGAGGCCGCCGCGCTCTTCGCCGACGCCGCGCGCCGTGCCCGCGCCGCCGGTCAGCTGATCTGGGAGATGACCGCGCTGACCGGGTTGTCGCAGCTCGCGAGGTTCGTCGGTGACGCGGGACTGGCCAGGGACAGTCTGCTCGAGGCGATGCGCTCGGCGGAGGATCTGCGGGGGCGCGCTCTGAGCCCCGAGCTGCGCATCAGCGCCGGCGGATCGATCAGCGGCCTGTACGACCTGGCGGTGTGGCTGTTCGCCTCGTCCGCCCCGGCCGATCCCGGGACGGCCGACGGCGAAGACGGCGGCCGGGCCGGGCCGGCGAGCCCGGCGGTCACCGCATGGCACTTCTCGGAGCTGGCCCGATCCCGCGTCTTCCTCGAACTCCTCGGCGAGCGGCTGGCGCCGCCGTCCGCGTCCGGGACCGCGCGAGAACGCGACGCCTACGAGAACTACCTCCGCCTTCGTGATCGGTCGTCGTCACGGAGCGCAGGTCCGGAGGAGGCGCTGGCTCTGCGGAAGGCACGCGAGGAGTGGCACCGCGCGTGTGAGGAACTCGCCGCGGTGGACGGCGCCTCGGCCGAGTACGCGACCCTGCGGCTCGGCCGCCCGATCGACTATGAGGAACTGCGCCGCCTCCTCACCCCGTCGCATCGCCCGTACGCCTGACTGGTCGAGGCCGGCGAGGCGGCTCGTTCGGGGTCAGCTCAGGTCGTCGAACTCGCCGTCCTTGACCCCACCGACGAAGGCGTCCCACTCGGACGGCGTGAACGCGAGAACCGGACCGTCCGGATTCTTCGAGTCGCGGACCAGGAACAACCGGTGCGCGTCCGCCTTGTGCTCCGCGCCCGCCTCGGCAGCGTCGGCGACGGCGATCTCGACACAGTTCGAGCCGTTGCCGCTACGACGGCTCTTTCGCCACGTGACGCGGGACAGGTACACGGACACCCCTTGGCTTCTCTCGACAGGATCGCTCTCATCGGGACCCCTCGGCCAGCCGCGCGATGAGTCGCCTCGACTCGTCGGGGTCGAGCGCCATCGCTCGAAGATGGTCGAAGGCCAGCGAGTACCGGTAGATCTCGGCATCGCTTTCGACGTACAGATTACTTGTCGTGCCCTCGACGTACACCACATTTGGATCGTGACTTTCACGGAATTCAAGCAGGGCGAAAGTCCCCGCTGTCGCGGGGTGCGCGCCCTTGGCGAAGGGCAGCGCCTGGATAGTGACGTTGTCCCGGTCCGCGAACTCCAGAAGCCTCGCGTACTGCTCGCGCATGATCGCCTCGGAACCGACCCTGCGGGTGAGCGCGGCCTCGTCGACGACCGTCCAGAACCGCAGCGGGCTCTCGTCCCGGAGCAGCAGCCGCTGCCGGGTCATGCGCACCTCCACCCGTCGCTCGACCTCGGCCGGGGAGGACAGGCCCATCAGGGCGGCGCGGATGATCTCCCGGGCATACTCGTCGGTCTGCAGCAGGCCGTGCACGATCATGCCGTCGTAGCTGCGGATGAACGCCGCGTCGGCTTCGAGCTGGATGTAGGCCGAGTAGTCGCTCGGCAGCGAGTCCGCGTAGGCGTCCCACCAGCCCCGGGTGCGGGCCGTCCTCGCCAGCGCGTGCAGGCCGGCCCGCCTGTCGTCGGCCAGTTCGTAGAGGTCGAGCATGCGGGTGAGGTCCGGCGAGGTGATCCCGACGCGGGCCGTCTCGATCCTGGACACCTTCGCCGCCGACCAGCCGAGGCGCTCGGCGGCGTCCTCCAGGGTCAGCTCTTTGCGTTCGCGCAGCCTGCGCAGTTCGCCGGCCAGCCGTCTGCGCCGGACCGTGGGACCACGCCCGTTCGTCACGGAAACCTCCCTGATCGTCACGCACAGTGTGCCGCCCCAGGAGGGACCGCATCAGGGAAACCAGCGAAGACGCCACACGGAGCAAATTTGCAATTTCGCTTGCCTCGTCGCTTCCGAGGGATGACCATCAGAGCGAACCACTTACGTTGGGTTATCAGTTGATGACTGAATGCGCTCAAACGGGTGCCAGGCTGGCGAGAAGGGGTCGAAGATGCGGACGGGCGACCATGGACATCAGGCTGTGAGGTCGGCCTCGTCCCGGCCTTCCACGGGCAGCTGGGTGGCGCCTGAGCCGTACGCCGATCCCGGCTGTGCGGGTCTCCCGCAGCACGCGACGAAGGCGGTGGAACTGCTGGGACGGATCGACCTGCCCGGCGAGGCCGCGTCGGTGCGGAAGGCGCGTCACTACCTTCGGGTGCTCCTGGCCGGGACCGGCCACCCGCAGGCCGACTACGCCGTGCTGCTGGTCAGCGAACTCGTCGCCAACGCCGTACGGCACTCCGACTCGCGCCTGCCCCGCGGACAGGTGACCGTGACCGTCGCTCGACGCTCCGGAACACTCCACGTCGACGTCATCGACGCGGGCTCGGCCACCAGCTCACCCCGCGTACAGGTCGGCACCGACACAGAGACGTGCACGGGCCGTGGGCTGTGGCTGGTCCAGGAGCTGGCGGCGGCCTGGGGCTGGCATGAGAGCAAGGCGGGGCGGGTGGTCTGGTTCCAGCTCGCGCTATCCAACCCCTTGACGCCTTCGTAGCTCTTGACGCGAAAGAAAGTCCGCCTTGCGAATCGCCTCCGGGAGGCGGAATTCACGGCTCAGCTTGAGTGTCACCTCGGTCGCCTGGTCCAGGCCGACTCGATGCCCAACGGATACGAACACCGGTTTGACGCCGGCCTGCGTACGGAGCACACGACCAAGCACCTCGCCATCGTCAACGATCGGCGACCAGTCACCCCGTCGTGGCCCAGGATCGACAAATTCCATGCCGAAGGGCGACTTCGCCACACCGAACGACGGCAAGCCAGTCAATACACCCATGTGACAGGCCAATCCAAAGCGTCTCGGATGAGCAATTCCGTAACCATCGCAAACAAGCACATCCGGCCGGCCTGCCAGTTTTCCAAGCGCTTCCCGAAGAATAGGAACCTCACGAAACGCCAGCAACCCAGGGACGTAAGGAAAAGTCACTTCACCGTAGGCGATGGCAGTCTCTCTGACCTCAAGTGACCGCAGCTCTATCAGGACCGCCGCAGCAGCGGCGTACCGGCTGTCGACTTCGTATGAGACGTCCAACCCTGCCACGAATTCAGGAGCAGTCGGCAGACTGTTGGTCAAGTCGAGTTGATCTCGGAGTGCCGACTGCGCGCGTACGGCTTCGGCGACATCCGAGAACGTCTCATAGGGTTCCATTACACTCCAGCACAATCCAACCGGTCAGTTCAACCTTGCTCATGATGCTGCCGAAGTTACACAAGGGGCGATAGGAAGGAACCGCCGAGATATGACGTTCGAGGGCCGAATCATCCCCCTACCTCATCCTCCCATTTCTCCAGCCCGCGCATGTGATCGAACGCATTCGCACACCAGACGAAGCAGAAGCCGGCGCCGGTCGCCACAGTGTGAAAGATGTTCAATTCCCGCAACTGCATGGTATCGGCCGACCTACTCCCGGCTCCTCCCTGACCGGCACGGGCCCGTACCGCCAGACTGCGGTCCTGTTCTCGCCGCCCTGGGACATAAGGAAAAGTTACTTCACCATAGGTGATGGCAGTCTCTCCAACCTCAAGTGTCTGCAGGTCCATCAGGACCGCCGCAGCGGCCGCGCGCGGACTTCGTACAAAAGGTCCAATCCTGCAACCAACCCAGGAGGAGTCGCAAGACTATTAGTTAAGTCAACTTGGTTTCACAGTACGGACTGCGACCGCATAGCTTCGGCGACATCCATGAACATTCTATCTAATTCCATTTTTCAGCACAATCTGGGTCAATCAGCCTAACTTGGCTTGCTCACGAAGCCGCCGAAGTTGCGCAAGGATGGACCATCCTCCAGATCCGTGATCATAGACGCGAAGCTTCATCCCGCAAAAAATCAGTGAAAGAGTCCCATTCCCGGAAAATTCCAGACTCGCCTTCTTGAAACATCCGAACAGCAGGGTCGTCCAAACGAAAGTCAATCATCCAGTAGACCTGGTACCCCTGGTGCATGGCTAAGACGATTGACTCATTTGAGATAAGCCCCTCCATCCGATTTTCTAGAAGTAGCCGAGTAGCATCCTCTTTTAAGCCCAGAATTCCAGGATAAAAGGCTTCGGTGCCAGCAAGGAATCTCCCTCCGCCCCGCCCCATCTCCCGCAAGAACTCTCCATACACTAGAGGCAGACGCGGAACTCCTTGATCCTCTGCAATGAGTGAAATCTCTCGCTCAGTTAACCCGACAGCATCGGCCAGCGGGATTCCCATCCTTCGAATTACTGACATACAGCAGCTACCCCCAGGTCACGTTGAGCTTGATGCCGGGGAACATGTCACGAAACTGCTCAATGACTGACGAGCAGCTTGGACAGACCTCGAGTTCGGAGTAGAGATTAATTGTTCCACGTGAGGACGGGCCAAGATTATCGGCATAGTGCTCAAGAATCTGGTCGACTTGGCCGCCGCCCGCTGGAGTCCCTGACTATTGATGTCGGCCCAAGAAGTCGTTGGCGGGGGTGGGACCGCGTGTGGCACGGTGTGGGCGTGTCTGAGCAGATCTTCCCGCCAGGAAGCGAGGCCGAGGCGAAGCCGATCGCACACGATGCGCTGCCGCTGATCCGCCGCGCGTCGTCCGGCGACGCCGGGCACATCGCCGACGTGTTCCTCGCCGCCCGGGCCGGGATGACCTACCTGCCCCGCCTGCACTCCGACGAGGAGACCGGGGCCTGGATCACCGGCGTCATGCTCCCGGCCTCGCAGGTGTGGGTCGCCGTGTTGCGCGGTCGAATCGCGGGCTTCGCCTGCCTGAACGGCGGCTGGCTGGACCACCTGTACATCACCCCCGCCGCCCAGGGGCGCGGCGTCGGCACCGCGCTGCTCGGCCACGCCAAGGAGGCGCACCCCCACGTGCTCGACCTCCATGTGTTCCAGCAGAATGACGGCGCCCGCCGCTTCTACGAACGGCACGGCTTCACCCTCGTCGAGGAACGGGACGGGAGCGACAACGAGGAGAACCTCCCGGACGCCCACTACCGATGGCGGGGCACCGGCACTCCGGACGCATCCTGAACCTGCTCCGGGATGTACGCGGCCAAGGGGTCGCGTACATCCCGGTGGCCGCGGCGGACTCAGCGGAAGCGGCGGAGCCTGAGGCTGTTGCTGACGACGAAGACGCTGGAGAACGCCATCGCCGCACCGGCGATCATCGGGTTGAGCAGGCCCGCGGCGGCCAGCGGCAGGG
The DNA here is from genome assembly GCF_005864065.1 of Microbispora triticiradicis. NCBI lineage: Bacteria > Bacillati > Actinomycetota > Actinomycetes > Streptosporangiales > Streptosporangiaceae > Microbispora > Microbispora triticiradicis. The sequence goes on from NZ_VANP01000012.1 coordinate 208,703, forward strand.
CCGCCACGTTGTAGGCGAAGGCCCAGAACAGGTTGCCCTTGATCGTGCGCAGCGTGCGCCGCGAGAGCCGGATCGCGTCGGCCGCCACCCGCAGATCGCCCCGCACCAACGTCAGGTCGGCGGCCTCGATGGCCACGTCGGTGCCCGTACCCATGGCGAGCCCCAGGTCGGCCTGGGCCAGCGCCGCGGCGTCGTTGACGCCGTCGCCGACCATCGCGACCGTCCGGCCCTCGGCCTGCAGCCTCTTCACCACGTCGACCTTGCCGGCGGGCAGCACCTCGGCGATCACCTCGTCGATCCCGACCTCGCCCGCGACCGTACGGGCGACCGCCTCGTTGTCGCCGGTCAGCAGCACCGGCGTCAGCCCGAGCGCGCGCAGTTCGGCGACGGCGTCGGCGCTGGTGGGCTTGACGACGTCGGCCACCACCAGCACCGCACGTGCCCGGCCGTCCCAGCCGACCGCCACCGCCGTACGGCCTGCGGCCTGTTCCTCCCCCAGTCTCTTCTCCAGCTCCGCAGGAAGGTGCTGGGACCATTCCTCCAGCAGGCGGGGCCGGCCGACGAGTACGGCGTGGCCGTCCACGATGCCCTGCACACCGAGGCCCTCGACGTTCGCGAAGTCCTCCGGCGACGGCAGTGCGCCCACCCGCTCGGCCGCGCCCCGGGCGATCGCCTGCGCGATCGGGTGCTCGGAGGCGTGCTCCAGGGCCCCGGCCAGCCGGAGCACCTCGTCGTGGTCCTCCCCGTCGGCCAGGTGGACCCCGGCCAGGGTCATCCTGCCCTCGGTGACCGTGCCGGTCTTGTCGAGCACGACCGTGTCGATCGCGCGGGTCGACTCCAGCACCTCGGGGCCCTTGATCAGGATGCCGAGCTGGGCGCCGCGGCCGGTGCCGACCAGCAACGCGGTCGGGGTGGCGAGGCCCAGCGCGCAGGGGCAGGCGATGATCAGCACCGCGACCGCGGCGGTGAAGGCCGCCCCGGCCCCCTCGCCCGTGCCGAGCCAGTAGCCCAGGGTGGCGACCGACAGGGCGATGACGATCGGCACGAAGATGCCGGAGATGCGGTCGGCGAGGCGCTGCACCTGGGCCTTGCCGGTCTGCGCCTCCTCGACCAGCCGCGCCATCTGGGCGAGCTGGGTGCCGGAGCCGACCCGGGTGGCCCGGACGACCAGCCGGCCGCCCGCGTTGACCGTGGCCCCGGTGACGGCGTCGCCGGGCCGCACCTCGACGGGGACCGACTCGCCGGTGAGCATCGAGGCGTCAACGGCGGAGGTGCCCTCCTCGATCACGCCGTCGGTGGCGATCTTCTCCCCCGGCCGTACGACGAAGTGGTCGCCGGCCTTCAGCTCGCCGACGGGGACGCGCACCTCGCGGCCGTCGCGCAGCACGGCGACGTCCTTGGCGCCCAGCTCCAGCAGCGCCCGCAGCGCCGCGCCGGCGCGCCGCTTGGAGCGGGCCTCGAAGTAACGCCCGGCCAGGATGAACGCGGTGACTCCGGCCGCGGCCTCCAGGTAGATGTCACCCGAGCCGTCACTGCGGGAGATGGTCAGGTCGAAGCCGTGGGTCATGCCGGGCACGCCAGCGTCGCCGAGGAACAGCGCCCACAGCGACCAGCCCAGCGCGGCGATCGTGCCGAGCGACACGAGCGTGTCCATCGTGGCCGTGCCGTGCCGCAGGTTGGTCCAGGCGGCTTTGTGGAACGGCAGGCCGCCCCACACGACGACCGGGGCCGCGAGCGTCAGCGACAGCCACTGCCAGTAGGTGAACTGCAGCACCGGGATCATCGCCAGCGCGATCACCGGCACCGCGAGCACCACGGAGACCAGCAGCCGGGTCCGCAGGGCGGCGAGTTCGTCCGGCTCCGGGGGCGCCTGTTCCGGCTTGGGCGGCTCGGGGAGCTTGGCGGTGTATCCGGCCTTCTCCACCTCCGCCACCAGCGCCTGGGGGTCCAGGTCTTCGGGGAAGGTCACCTTCGCCTTCTCCGTGGCGTAGTTGACCGTCGCGCTCACGCCGTCCATCTTGTTGAGCTTGCGCTCGATCCGGTTGGCGCACGACGCGCAGGTCATGCCGCCGATCGAGAGTTCGACCGCGCCTGTCGGCCGGTCACCGGTGATGGGGGCCATCACCCCTCCTTTCCGCGTCATGCCCGGCGTCAGTGGCCGGAGTGGGCGTGTTCGGATCCGTGGTCCGCCGTGGCGGCGGGAGCGGCCCCCGAGGGTTGCTCCGCCCGTACGGTGAAGGCGGCGGTGTGCACGGTCCCGTCGTGCTTGAAGTCGAGGAAGAGCCGGTAGTCGCCGCGGCTGGGCACCTCGGCGTAGAAGGTGATGCCCGGCCCGGCCGGGGTGACGCCGTCACCTGGGGTGCCGTCGGGGTGGACGTGCAGGTAGGCCAGGTCGCCCACGCGCAGCGCGACCAGGTGGCCGTAGGCCGCGAGGTACGGCTGCAGGTCGGTCACGGGCCTGCCGTCCTTGCTGATCTCGGCGACGAGCCTGCTCGCCGCGCCCGGAGTGAGGGTGCCGTCGAGCCGGACGGTGTATCCGTCCACCGTCACCGTACGGCCGGGCGCCGGCAGCGGCCGGGGCGCGTAGCCGCCGGAGGCGTACAGGTCGGCGCCGAGGGTCAGCCCTGCCCTGCCCTGGGGGACGAAGTCCGCGAAGACCCGGTACGCGCCGGCGTCGGGCAACGTCAGCGGCACCGACCAGGTTCCGTCACCGGCGAGCTCCGGGTGCACGTGCCGGAAGACCGTCGCGTCGCGGCTGACCACGATGAGGTGCAGCTTCTTTTCGTGCTGCGTCTCGTAGGCGGTCACCGGGCGGCCATCCGGGCCGTCCACGGTGAACCGGAACTCGGTCCGCTCGCCAGGAGTGATCGTCGTGGTCCGCGGGGTGAGGGTGTAGCCGTTCTGGGACACCTGGAGCCCTCCCGGCACGTGGTCCGTCTTCGGCGCGGCCTGTGCCGGGGTCGCGTGCCCTCCGTGTCCGTTGTTCACGGGCGCCGAGGGTGGAGTCGCGCCGACCGCGCCGCCGATGCCGAACGCTCCCGCGAAGACCACGGCGAGGCCGAGGACGTAGGCGCCCATCCGGGCCGGTGTGTTCATGGGTGGTCCACCACTTCGTATCCGGCCTCCTCGACGGCGGCCCTGATCGTGGCCGTGTCGAGGGGGTTGTCGCTTTCCACTGTCAGGAGCCCGGTGGCCAGATCGACCTCGACACCGGTGACACCGGTGACCTCGCCGACCTCTTCCTTCACGGAGCTGACGCAGTGACCGCAGGTCATGCCGCTGACAGTGTAGGTGGCGGTCGTCATGACGCTTCTCCTTCTGTTGTCGATCGATCAGGAACGGACGAGACGGGCGACGGCGTCGGAGGCTTCCTTGATCTTGAGGTCGCCCTCGGTGCCGCCTTGCTCGGAGATCCGTTGTCCTTATGGAACACCCTACCCCCCTAGGGTATTTCCGAGACCGTAGCATACCCCCGGGTGGTACGTCTCCTCTGGTCGCCGCCCCTCGAGGTGACCGAGGAGTTCCGCGTCCGCGGTAGGGCGCGCTGAGTGTCAACTCGACGTGGGGCACTGCCTGCCGAGCTTGGCGACCTTCTTGGAGAAGGCCTTCGCGTGCCTCAGCTCGTCCTTCGCGGTGCCGTTGAGCACTTCGGCCACACCGGTGTCGCCGGCCGCCGAGGCCTGGCGCGCGTACTCGGGATACATCCGCGTGCCCTCGTACGTCTCCCCCTTGATCGTCTCGCACAGGTTCGTCCCGGTGTCGCGGACCGCTTCGGCGAGGTTCGCGTGCTCGGCGAAATGCTCGGTGCGCTCGACGGCGGCGGTCGTAGATTTGCCGCGTTGTCCCCGACCAGGCCGATCAGCTCCACCTGCTCGGTGAAGTGGTCGCGTAACTCACTGTGCGCGGTGTGCCGGTACAGGTTCGCGACATCGGGCAGGTTCTCCCGATCGGCCTGCTTGGCATAGGCGCGGTAGGTGACGTTCGCCAGCGCCTCGCCCTTCATCGACTTCGTGACGTTGGTACGCGTGGACGGGTCGACGTCGTCCGAACGAGGAGCGGACGCCGCCATCGCGCTCCCGGCTCCCACGGACAGAAGGACGACCGTGCCCGCGATCGTGAGAGAGACCTTCCAGCAGACGAGACCTCGGGATTCCATGTGACCCCCGATGTGCGTGCGGTCCGGCACAAGGAGAGCGGTTTCCCGCCCGGCCGTCGGGGTCAGGACGGAAACCCCTCCCCTGGCCGTGGGACCCGGAGCCGCCGGTCGAACCCCTGGGAGACGGCGTGACCGAGGGATCAGCCGCCGGCGGCATGTCTCGGGAGGTAGGCGGTGTAGCCGGTGCCCCGGAGCCGGTGGGCCTTCCACGCCTGGGCGTAACCGGGAGGTGGGGAGCGTCTGTCGGCCAGCGCCGCGGTGGGTTCGGTCGCGGCGCGGCGCAGCAGGGCGGCCTCGGTGATGTTGCGGTTGTTGCCGCTGACGTCGGCGGAGGCGCAGCCGGCGTAGTAGCCGATCGGCTGCGAGTGGCTGCCGGTGACCAGGCAGGGCGGGCGCAGGCCGAGACGGCGCAGGCCGTCCGCGACAGCCCGGTAGCGGTCGGCGGTGGCCCGCGCACCGGCGGCTCTCTCCTGGAGCACCTCGTACTGCACGGTCAGGTGCGCGACGAGCAGCCCGGCCAGGACCCCCGCGACGACGACACGGCCGGGGGCCGGACGGACGGCTCGCACCGTACCCGCCGCCAGGGTGGCGACGGGCAGGGCCAGCAGGGCGTAGACGGGCAGGAAGAAGCGCGGCGCGGAGTAGCCGACGAGGACGAGGTAGGGAACGCTCAGTGCGGCGGCGCAGACGACGGGCAGCACGGTCTCGGCCGCCCGCCCGGTGCGCAGGGCCACCAGGCAGGCAGTCAACGCGAGCACCGGAAGGGCCAGCCACCACAGTGTGTGTTCCGGGTGCGTCAGCGGGACCATGCAGGGGCGGCACAGCAGGGGCCCGTTGAGGCTGCGCCAGGCGTCTCCGCCGGCCCAGTGCAGGCCCATGCCGCCCTCGGTCGCGCTGGACGCGTGCAGGCGGGCGCCGATGCCGCCCCATCGCCCGTACGCCTCGGCGATCCACTGGGCGCCACCGGCGGCGAGCCCGCCCGCGACGGCGAGGGCCGGGGCCGGACGCCGCCAGGCGGGCACCACGCCGCAGGCGGCCAGCAGCGGCGCCGCGAGCCAGACGCCGTCGGAGAAGCGGAAGAGCGTGGCCGCCGCGACGGAGCCGCCCAGGCCGAGGAGCACGACTCCGGAGGCGCCGGGCCGCTGGGCGCGCAGGAACAAGCCGGTCGCCGCCACCGCCGGCAGCGCCACCCACAGGTTGGGCATGGCCTGAGGTCCGTACAGCACGGTGACCCACAGGCCCGCGAACAGCAGGGCGGCGAGCGCGGTCCGGCCGGGCCCGAGCAGCGGGCGCCAGACGCGGTACGCCGCGTAGAGCGCGACGGCCGACAGCAGCGCCAGCACGATCCTGATCACAGGGGTGGCGCCGGTGACGGCCATCAGGGGGGCCGCCAGGAAGCCGATCCCCCGCGATCGCGGCGCGCTGAAGTAGGCGGCCGGATTGCGTGGATCGACCTGGGACAGGTACACCGTCTCGTCCCAGCCGAGCCCGAGGAGAGGCGTGACGACAGCCAGCTGGACCGCCGCGTAGCCGGCGGCCACGAGGGCGAGCCACGGGATCCGCCCGCGCGCCCGGCCCTCCGCCCCCTCCTGCAGCCGGACCGCGGCCCGGATGGTCATGCGCCGATCACTTCGCCGTACGACCGCCGGATGGCCCCGGCCAGGCACAGGAGAAGGGAAGTGGACATCGTCCCCCCGGAACGCGGGCCCATTCGGATCACAGCAGCCTACCCGCCGGCCGTGCTTGCCGAGTGGTGACTGTTGGGGGGCCGTTCGGCACTGTCGGCCCGCACGTCGGGGCTGTCGTATGGAGGCGACACTTCCGTGCGTGGAGGCTCGACATGCCGCGTCCTCTCGGTGTCCTGGGTGACCGGTGGCGGGAACAGGCGTTCCTGGTGGCGACCGGCGGCGCGCTGGTGGTGGTGGCGCTGCCTGGCTGGCCGGGGCCACTGCCGTCGCGGACGGGTTCTGGGCGGCGGGGACCGCGGTGGCCGTCCTACCGCCGTGGTGTGGGTGGCCGCCGCGGTGCGCAGGGGGCGGGCGGGTGTCGACCTGATCGCGGCGCTGGCGCTGGACCGGGACCCTGGCCGTCGGGGAGCACCTGGCCGGGGCCCTGATCGCGCTGATGCCGGCCACCGGGCGGGCGCTCGACGCCGCGGCGGAGCGCCGCGCGTCGCGCGATCTGCGGCGCTGGAGCGCGCGCCGCGCGCCGCGCTCCGCGCGTCGCCGGAGCGGCGACGACCTGGTCGTCGTCCCCCTGGCGGACGTACGGATCGGGGACGTCCTGGTGGCCGGCCCGGGCGAGGTCGTGCCGGTGGACGGCCGGGTCCTGACGGGACCGGCGATGCTGGACGAGTCCGCGCTGACCGGCGAGTCCGCCCTGGTCGAGCGTGGCACCGGCGAGGCGGTCCGCAGCGGGGTGGTCAACGCCGGCGGCGCGGTCGACGTCGAGGCGACGGCGACCGCCGAGGACAGCACGTACGCGCAGCAGGTCGTCGCCGCCCCTGGCCGTACGCCGTCGGAGGTGCTGCGGCTGGCGGCGTCACTCGACCAGATGTCCGCTCACGTGCTGGCCGAGGCGATCGTCGCGGAGGCGCGGGCCCGCGGCCTGGCGCTGCCGCCGGCGCGGGAGGTGACCGAGGAGCCCGGCCGCGGCGTGACCGGCACGGTGGACGAGCGGCGCGTGACCGTGGGCAAGACGGTGATGCCACCCGAAGCCCGTCCCGGCTGGGCTCGCGCGGCCGACAACCGGGCCGCCCTGGACGGCGCCGCCGTCGCCTGGCTCACCGTCGACGGCGCGTCGGGGCCGTGATTCTTTCATCGAGGGAGAGCCGTCCGACCAGGCCATGGAAAATTTCGTTTATGCGGTGTTCTTGTTCTCCCCGAAAACGGGTCACTAGTCTCGCGGCAGCGTAGAAGCGCTTCGACGACCTCGAAGGGGACGGCCCCCACCGTGAGACCCGAGCTGAACCGCAGAAGCTTCGTCGCCCTCGCCGCGGCGACTCCCCTGCTCGCCGCCTGCGGGGGCGGGGCGCGTCAGAAGGCCGGCACGAACACCGGGGCGGGTCTGCGAGCGGTGTTGCCGTCCTACGTGCCCAGCGGCTCGGTCAGGCCGGACATCCCGTCCGTGGCAGGCGGAGCCGGAGCCGCGACCGATCCCGCCTTCCTGGCCTACCCCTCCGGCCGGGTCGCCACCGTCCACGGGACTCCGGGCAGGGGCGGGAGCTACACCGCCGTCACACCGCTGTGGGGCACGGTGCCGCCGGCGGGGAACTCCTTCTACGAGGCCGTGAACAAGGCCCTGGGCGTCACTCTCACCATGAAGCCGGCGGACGGCAACAACTACAACACCATCGTCCCGACGATGACGGCCGCCAGGCGCCTGCCCGACTGGATCCAGCTGCCGACCTGGTGGAACGCCGTCTTCGACGTCGGCGGGCTGGCGGGGACGCAACTCGCCGACCTCACGCCCCACCTGGCGGGCGACAAGATCAAGAAGTATCCGAACCTCGCCGCCATCCCCACCGGCGCCTGGCAGACCGGCGCGTGGGGCGACAGGCTGTACGGCATCCCCTCCTTCTCCAGCGGCTTCGTCGTCGCCGGCGCGGTCTTCCACCGCCGGGACATCCTGGAGGCGAAGGGGATCACCGCCGGCCAGGTGCGTTCGGCCGACGACCTGATGAACCTGGGCAAGGAGCTGACCGACGCCAGACGCGGCGTCTGGGCCTTCGACGACGTGTGGACCTATCTCTTCCCCGCCTGGAACGTCCCGCTCACCTGGGATGTCCAGGACGGCAGGCTGATCCACAAGTACGAGATGCCGCAGTTCTTCGAGGCGCTCGACTGGCACCACCGCATGGCGCGGGCCGGCTACCTGCACCCGGACGCCGCCGCCGGTCAGAACGCGAACGCCGACGCCCGCTTCTACTCCGGAAAGGTGCTGATCAGCGGTGGTGGCACCGGTGCCTGGAACCTCGCCGACCACCAGTCCGGAACGGCCGCCGACAAGGACTACCGCCGCGGCGCGTTCGACTTCTTCGCCGCCGACGGCACGAGCCCGCCTCGCGTCGCCATGGGGCCCTCCACGAACGTCGTCAGCTACCTCAGCAACAGGCTGAAGCCGGACCAGATCGAGGAACTGCTGGCGGTCGCCGACTATCTGGCCGCCCCCTTCGGCTCGGCCGAGTACACGATGGTGAACTTCGGGGTCGAGGGCGTCCACTTCACGATGGAGGACGGGGTTCCGACCGCGACCGAGGACGGCAGGAAGTTCGTCCAGGCGATGACCTTCCCGTTCCTGGCCTCGCCGCCCGCCGTGATCAGCAACCCCGGCGCCGAGGTCGTCACCAGGGACTACGCCGCCTGGCAGGCCGCCAACGTCAGGGCGCTCTACAAGCCGGTCTTCTGGAACATGAACATCAGCCTGCCCCGGTCGCTGTCGGCGGCCAGTGCCGCGCAGGCCGTCGAGGACGCCGTCAAGGACTGCTACCACGGGAGAACGAAGGTCTCCGAGGTCCAGGCCGCCGTCTCCACGTGGAAGACCGGCGGCGGGGGCGACCGGCTCAAGCAGTGGATGACCGACAACGTGCTGGACAGGTACGGCACGGGCCGGTGAGCGCATCGCACACGCGGCAGGAGCGTCCGGGCCTGCGGATCAGGCTGCGGCGCGACCGCTCGCTGCTGATCATGGTGGTCCCCGCGGCCGTCCTGCTGCTGGTCTTCAACTACGCACCGCTGTTCGGACTGCTCACCGCGTTCCAGTACTACGACCCGCCTGCCGGGGTCTGGAACAGCGAATGGGCGGGCTTCGAGCAGTTCCGCCGGCTGTTCGCCGACCCGCTGTTCTGGGGCGCGCTTCGGAACACGCTCTACCTCAGCCTGGTCCAGCTCGTCCTGTTCTTCCCCATCCCGATCGCGCTGGCGCTCCTGCTCAACTCGGTGCTCGGTGTGCGGGTGCGCAACTTCGTCCAGTCCGTCGTCTATCTGCCGCACTTCTTCTCGTGGGTGCTGGTGATCACGATTTTTCAGCAGATGCTGGGCGGTGCGGGCGCGCTCAACCAGTTCCTCCGCTCCCACGACCTGCAGACGTGGGACATCACCACCAATCCGGGCACCTTCGTGCTGCTGGTCACCTCTCAGGTGGTCTGGAAGGAGGCCGGCTGGGGGATCGTCGTCTTCCTGGCCGCTCTGTCCGCCATGAATCCCGGGCTCTACGAGGCGGCGGCCGTGGACGGCGCCGGCCCCTTCCGCCGGATGTGGCACATCACCCTTCCGGGCCTGCGCGGAGTGATCGTGCTGATGCTGGTGCTCCGCCTCGGCGGCGCGTTCTCGGTCGGCTTCGAGCAGTTCCTGATCCAGCGCGACGCCGTCGGCCACGATGCCGCGGAGGTGCTCGACACCTACGCCTTCTACTACGGCATCGCCACGGGCGACTACAGCCTGGGTGCGGCGGCCGGGCTCTTCAAGAGCGTGATCTCGCTCCTGCTCATCTGGGGCGCCAACCGGATCGCGCATTCCTTCGGCGAGGACGGGTTGTACCGGAGATGACCAAGGTGTTCACAGCCGGCACGAGTGCGGCGACGGCACCGCGAGCGCGGGCGGAACGCCCGCCCTGGCAGGAGCGGCCGACCGTCGCCGGCCGGTCCGCGAAGGGCGGCGCCATCGGCGGCGTGCTGGCGGTCATGCTGGTCCCGCTGTGGATCGTCGTGGTGACCAGCCTGTCCGCTCCCGATGTCGTCAACCGGGCCGGCGGCCTCGTCGTCTGGCCGGACGGCCTCACCTTCCAGGCCTACCGGGAGATTCTCACCGACCCAACCGTACGCACCGCGCTGTCGGTCAGCCTGGGCGTCGCCGTCATCGGCACGGCACTGTCCATGGTCGTCTCGGTCCTGTGCGCCTATGGGCTGTCGCGGCCGGGTTCGCCCGGGCACCGCCTCATCCTGGTGCTGCTGATCGTCACGATGTTCGTCGGCGGCGGGCTCATCCCCACCTTCCTGGTGGTGACGGGCCTCGGCGGCTACGGGCGGTGGTGGGCGTTGATCCTCCCGAGCGCGGTCTCGGTCTTCAACATCCTGGTGCTCCGCTCCTTCTACGCGAAGACCTCCGGCGAGCTGATCGACGCGGCGCGGATGGACGGCGCGGGCGACTGGCGCATCCTCTGGTCCGTCGTCCTGCCCACCTCGCGCGCGGTGACCGCGGTGATCGCCCTCTTCTACGCCGTCGGCTACTGGAACTCCTTCTTCAACGTCATGCTCTACCTGCCGACCGACAGCGAGAAGTGGCCGCTGCAGTACGTGCTGCTCACCTATGTCAACCGCGGGGCCGGGATGCCGGGATCGGTCAACGCGGGCTTCGGCATGGCGCACGCGCGGACCGCTCCCCTGTCGACGCAGATGGCGGTGGTGGTGCTGACCCTGGTGCCGCTCCTGGTCGTCTACCCGTTCGCCCAGAAGCACCTGCGCACGGGAGTTCTCACGGGCGCCGTCAAGGGGTGAACCACCCGGCCACCACGGGTGCCAGAATGGCTCCAGACCGTCGCGTCAAGGCCGGCTGATCCAGTCGGAGGACGTGGCGGACGCGCCGTTGACGAGGAAGGGCGAACGTGACGGACAACCGATCGGACGGGCCTGCGGCCGACGAGCAGAGCTCGCAGGGCGGCGGGCCGGGATCGGTCACCATCGCCTATATCGCCGAGTCAGCCGGGGTCTCGATCCCCACCGTGTCAAAAGTGATCAATGGGCGCTCGGGCGTGTCGGCCCAGACGCGCGCCCGGATCGAGGAACTGGTCAACCAGTACGGATACCGCAAGCCGACCGGCAACCGGAGCAACATCGTGGAACTGGTGTTCCGCGAGCTGGAGAGCATGTGGGCCGTTGAGATCATCCGCGGGGTCGAGCGGGTGGCCCGCAAGAACCGCGTCGGAGTCATGGTCTCGGAGTTCGGCCTCCACGACTCGGTGGGCATGTCCATCGACGACACGGTCGGACGCCGCCCCCAGTGCGTCCTGTCGGTGGCGCAGCTCGCCCAGGCGGAGCGCGACCAGCTCACTGCGAAAGGCATCCCGTTCGTCGTCTTCGACCCGATCGACGAGCTGCCGGACGACGTGCCGTTCGTGGGCGCCACCAACTGGAGGGGCGGCCAGGCGGCGACCCGGCACCTGATCGAACTGGGACACCGCCGCATCGCCATGATCAGCGGCCCTGATCACCCGTTCTGCCGTGCCCGGCTGGCCGGCTACCTCTCCGCGATGGCCGAGGCCGAGCTGCCCGCGGACCCCGGCCTCGTGGTCCGCACCCTGCTGACGCGCGAGCACGGCTACGCCGCGGCGCGCGACCTGCTCTCCCGGCCCGACCGGCCCAGTGCCATCTTCACCGCGAACGACCTGCAGGCGCTCGGCGTCTACCAGGCCGCCCGCGAGATGGGACTGTCCATCCCCCGGGACCTGAGCGTGGTGGGTTTCGACGATCTGCCGGTCGTGGCCTGGGTCGACCCGCCTCTGACCACGGTCCACCAGCCGTTGAACGAGATGGCGGCGGCCGCGACCGAGCTGGCGCTGGCCCTCGGGCGCGGCGAGGAGATCACCCAGGTCGGACTGGAGATCGCGACCACCCTCACCGTACGGGAGAGCACGGCGCCCCCGAAGGGCTGAGCACCAGGCGTCATACCGGCCGGTGCCGGCCGGGCGTGTCGTGCACGTCCGGCCGGCGTGGGTGACCCGGGGCGCTCGCTCGTCAAGCGTCAGCTTCGGGTCCACTTCTGGTTGCTACCGCCATTGCACGTCCAGATCTGGACCCTGGTGCCGTTGGCGGTGCCGTTCCCGGACACGTCCAGGCACTTGTTCGCGCCGACGGCGGTGATGGTGCCGTCGGAGTTGAGCCGCCACTTCTGGTTGCTCTGGCCGTTGCAGTCCCAGATGATCACCGCGGTCCCGTCCGCCGTACCGCCGCCGTTGACGTCCAGGCACTTGTTGCCGTAGACCCGCAGCTCGCTCGTGCTGGTGGCGGTCCACTGCTGGTTGCTCTGGCCGTTGCAGTCCCAGATCAGCACCGTCGCCCCGTTGGCCTGCGAGGCGCCGTTGACGTCCAGGCACCGGCCCGAGCCGACACCCTTGATCGGGCCGGCCGGAGAGGTGCTGCCGCCGGGGCGGCGATACAGGCCGACCTCGGCGATGGCGGGATTGGCCCGTGCGCCGGTGATCCGCAGCCTCACCTGGCTGGTGCTGACGGGAGAGGTCAGGCGGATCAGCTTCTTGTGCCCGATCGTGGTGTCGGCCGCGATCTGGGTCCAGGAGCCGCCGTTCCACGAGTCGACCGCGAACGACCTGGTGCGCTGGCCGATGTTCAGGTCCTCCTGCACCGAGATGACGTCGAAGGTCCGCGCCGACGGCAGGGTCAGCACCAGCCCGCCGGTCGTGCCCGTCGGCTGCCAGGAACTGTCCAGGTTGCCGTCCTGGGCGAGGTTCGGGGTGTGACCCGTGCTGCTGGAGGTCCCGCTGTCGTTGGCCACGCCGGCGCCGGCGGCCAGGTTGGTGGCGAACGTCTGCGACACCACGGTCCCGAACTGGGAGAGGGTGTCGATCGCCGACTGGTCGAGCAGGCCCTGCCGGTTGGGGGAGATGTTCAGCAGGAAGTTGCAGTTGCGTCCCACCGACCCGTAGTAGATCTCCAAGAGTTCGGTCGGGCTCCGCCATGTCTCGCCGGTCTGCCAGAACCAGTTGTGGCGCGCCGAGAGTGTCCCGTTGCACTCCGCGGGCGACCACCGCAGCACGTTCCACGCACTGGTCCCGTCCGACTTGCGCTGGGACAGCACCGCGTCGCTGCCCACGTCGGCGGCGGTGTTGAACCCGGGCACCGGCAGCGCGGTGTCGGCGGCCGTGGCGGGATCGCCGTTGGTCGGTACGACCGACCACTCCGACTGGCGCGCGTAGCCGTTCTCGTTGCCGACCCAGCGCACGTCCGGCCCGCCGTCGCCCTCCATGACGGCGTTGGGCTGCAGCCTGCGGGCCATGGTCGTCCAGTCCCTGAAGTTGTAGGGCTGGTTGCGGCCGGTCGGGTTGGCGCCGTCCAACCACAGCTCGTCGATGCCGCCGTAGCGGGTGAACAGCTCGTAGAGCGTGTTCTCGAAGTAGGTGTTGTAGTCGTCGGAGTTGAAGGTGAACGTCACCCCGTTGACGATCTCGGAGGAGTCGGTCGGGATCGTCACCTGCCTGGACGGGCTGCCGTTGGCGAACTTCCCGCCGGGCTGGTTCTCGTGCAGGTCGGCCGGTGACACGTACAGGCCGGCCTTCAGCCCGTACTTGTGCATGGAGTCGGTGAAGCTCTTCACGACGTCGCCTCGCCCGGCGGACCAGGAGGAGGACGCGACGCCGAAGTTGCTGTACTTGGACGGGAACAGCAGGAACCCGTCGTGGTGCTTGGCGGTGAGGATCGCCCCCTTGAACCCGGCGGCCTTGATCGCCGCCGCCCACTGGTCGGTGTTGAGACCGGTGGGCTGGAACGCGTTCGGGTCCTCGGTGCCGGTGCCCCACTCCCTGCCGGTGAAGGTGTTGATGCCGAAGTGGATGAAGTTGTACTGCTCCAGCCGTTGCCAGGCCAGTTGGCGCGGCGCCGGCACGACGTCCGCGGCCTTGGCGATGACCGTGGCGGACGAGTCCGACGGCGCCACCGGAGAGACCTGGACCGTGGTCGCCGCGAAGGCGGGGGCGGTCGCGGCCAGGGCGGGCACGACCAGAGCCGGCACGGACAGCGCTGTCAGCGCTCTCCTGGCGAGGGCGCGCGTCCTCGGCGCGGGTCCGAACCTGTTGGGGGGGTGCATGGGCACTCCTTTCGGAAACATCCTTGCGGCGTCAGCTTCGGGTCCACTTCTGGTTGTTCGCACCGGTGCAGGTCCAGATCTGCACCTTCGTGCCGTTGGCGGTGCCGAACGCCGAGACGTCCAGGCACTTGCCGGCGCCGACGGCGGTGATGGTGCCGTCGGAGTTGAGGCGCCACTTCTGGTTGTTCTGGCCGTTGCAGTCCCAGATGATCACGCTGGTGCCGTCGGCCGTGCCGCCGCCGTTGACGTCCAGGCACTTGTTGCCGTACACCCGAAGCTCGCCCGCGCTGGTGGTCGCCCACCGCTGGTTGACGCCACCGTTGCAGTCCCAGATCTGCGTCTGGGCGCCGTTGGTCTGGGAGACGTTGGCGACGTCGAGGCACCTGCCGGAGTTGACGTCGCGCAAGGCGCCGCTCGTCGTGCTGGGAGAGTTCTTCATCGGCCCGTTGAAGGTCAGCTTCACCACGTACGCGAGCGCCGAGTACGGCTGGCCGGGCATGGTGATGCGCAGGCCGGAGGAGTCCTGGGTGCGGGTGGGCAGGTTGATGTAGGTGCCGGCGGTGTCGCCGATCAGCTCGGCCCTGCTGAGGTTGGACAGGTCCATCTTCCCGGTGGCCAGCGAGGCGAGGTTGAGGGTCGAGCCGGGCCAGCCGAGCACGGTCGCGTACAGGACGGTGTTGTCCTTGCTGCGGGTGTAGCGGATGTCCTGCGGCGTGCCCGCCCGCGGCTCGACGAAGCTGCCGCCGCCCATCTTGGTCGGGCCTTCGCCGTAGGTGGTCCAGGCCCGGGTGGCGTAGATCGACTCGCCGTTGCGCTTCAGGTAGCCGCCGATGGCGTTAAGCAGGTCCTTCTGCGTCTGCGGAATCGAGCCGTCGGCCCTTGGCGAGATGTTGAGCAGCATGTTGCCGTTCTTGCTCACCCGGTCGATCAACGCGTGGACCAGCGCGGCCGAGCTGTAGTACGTGAGCGTCGGGGTGTAGGACCACGAGGGGTTGCTGACGGAGTCGTCGGTCAGCCAGTAGGGGGAGCGGATGTCGGCGGGGCCGCCGCGCTCGTAGTCGTACACCTCACCGTTGGTGTTGAAGCCGTCCTTGTACGCCGCGACGACCTCCTTGCCCCACGCGTTGGCCTGGTTGTAGTAGTACGACAGGAAGTTGAGCCGCTTGGCCTCGTCGACGAGGTAGAGGCCGCCGTCCTGCCAGATCATGTCCGGCCGGTACCTGTCGACGACCTCTTTCAGCTTGTCGTACCAGAGCTGCTGCTCCTGGACGTTGGGGAGCTGCCCGTACAGCTTCTTCAGCGTGGTGGTCGGCTGGGCGGGCACGTGGTCGTAGTAGCCGGTGAAGTTGTACAGGTGGTGCAGCGAGACCATGAACTTCAGGTTCTTGGCGCGGATCGCGTCGGCGAACAGGCCGACCAGGTCGAGCTTGGGCCCGCGGTCGACCGAGTTCCACTCGTTCACCTGGCTGTCCCACATGGAGAAGCCGTCGTGGTGCTCGGCCACGGGACCGGCGAACTTCGCGCCGGAGTCGGAGACCAGTTGCGCGAACTCGGCGGGGTCGAAGTTGCCACCGGCGGACTTGAGCTTGGGCGTGAACTGCACCCAGTTGCCCGCCTTGTCTCGCGCGCCGTCGATGAAGTTGTGGTACGGCCACGCCGAAGGGTCGCCGTAGACGCTCTTGTGGTGGTTGTTCTCGCTGGAGCCGTTGATGTACATCGTGCGGGGGTACCACTCGGTGCCGTACTCGGGCGTGGCGAAGGCGCCCCAGTGCCAGTAGACGCCGAACTTGGCGTCCTGGAACCACTCCGGGGCGGCCGGGTGCTGGTCCACCGACGCCCAGGTCGGCTCGTAGACGGAGGGGGCGGCCGCGGCCGTGCCGCGCAGGGACGGAGCGGTGAGCAGGGCTCCGGCGAGCAGAGCGGTACCGGCGAGAGCGGTTCGCCGGCGCAGCCCGGACAGCTTCAAGGGGGGCATGCTGTCTCCTGTCGTGAGAGGGTCGTATCGATTCGATGACGGCGATGCGCGCCGATCTCGGGCGGAACAGGTGGGAAAGACGCGTTTCCGTACAACCCAGGGAGGTACGGGCCGTCCGGCCCGCACCCCGGGTGTTTCAGTACGAGTAGGTCGTGGTGCAGACGGTCCCGTTCAGGGTGAAGGAGGCGGGCGGCGGGTTGGCGCCGGTCTGGTTGCCGACGAACCCGAGGCTGACCGTGTTGCCGCCGTTCGGGGCAAGGTAGGTGTTCGAGCCGGCCGGGGTGACGACCACGTGCCGGCCGTCCGTCGAGAAGGTGCCGTTCCAGGTGCTGCCGGAGACGGATTCGGTCGCGGCCGGGAAGGTGAACGCCAGCGTCCATCCCGTGATGGGAGTGGGACCGGTGTTGGTGACGCCGATGTTCGCCACGAAACCGCTGCCCCAGCCCGTGGCGAGGTTGTAGGTGACGGCGCAGGTGCTGTCGCGCGGCGTGCCCGTGACGAAGGTGACCGGGTCCGAGGGCATCGAGAGATGGCCCTTCTGGTCGACGGCGAGCACGTTCAGCGTGTAGGAGGTGCCGGGGACCAGGTTCCGCGCGGTGAACGAGGTCGAGGTCGACTCGCCGAGCAGCACGCTGTTGGTGCCGAACTGCTGGTAGACGGCGTAGCGGGTGACGGCGCCGCCGGTGGACGGCCGCCAGGAGACGGTCGCGGTGCCTGCGGTGACGTCGCTCGCCGCCGGGCTGCCGGGCGCGGTCAGCGTGGTGCTGACCGGGTTGGTGGCCGACGGCGTGAGCTTGAGCGTCACGATCGAGTACGGCGGGATGACCTGCGTACTCGCGGTGCCCTGCTTCGACGTGGCTATCGAGGTGTACCCGGAGCCGAGGGTGTGGACCGTCGGCGTGGCGCCGCTGGGGGTCCAGCCGTCGTAGCCGAGGTGCACGGTGTAGGCGTTTCCGGGGTCCTGGTTGATCAGCTCGACGCTGAGCCCGCCGTCGGCGCCCCGGGCCGCGTGCACGGTGACGAGCCGGTTGTCGGAGGCCGCCTTGACCAGGGTGTCGCCGGGCAGCGCCACCCTGCTGAGCATCTGCAGCGCGTAGTAGGGCGCGAACGGCGTGTTCAGCGGCGGCTCGCAGACGCTGTCACTGTTGCAGTTGCCGCTCGACAGCAGGCCTCCGTCGCCGTACGACGTCGTCCCGTCGGGCGCGGTGGTGACCTCGCCCATGCCGTTGCGGGTGTCCCAGTAGTCCACGGTGAAGACGCCGTTCTCCAGCGCGGCGAAGTAGACGTCCGCGGTGAACAGGCCGCCGACCTGGGTGTCCGACTGGTAGTTGGACGAGGTCTCGGTCAGCGCGATGCCGATGTTCGGGCCGTTCCGGCCGGCGTACTGGTCGATCTGCCGCCGCACCTGCTCCAGCTCGCCGGGAAGCAGCCGCACCTGCTGGAGGACGTCCGCGGCGGTGGTGTGGTTCGGGTAGTAGTGCATGATCACGAAGTCGATGTACGGTCCGGCGATCGACAGCACCGTCTGGTTCCAGGCCGCGGTGTCCCCGTCCCCGACGACGCCGTCGGGCCAGTTGCCCGGATCGGTGACCACGGCCCCGATCTTGATCGTGGGATCGACCGCCTTCATCGCCCGGGCGTACTCCACCACGTTGTTCGCGTACGTGGCCGGGCTCTTGCTTTCGTGGTAGTCGAGCTCCCAGTCGGCGCCGTAGTGACCGTTGCCGAAGATCTCGTTGCCGATCTCCCAGTACTTGACGCCGTACCCCTTGGTGACGTTGGCGTACTTCACCCAGTCGGCGGCCTCCTGGGCCGTGCCGGAGCCGTAGTTCGCGATGATGATGGCCTGGGCGCCGACACCCCTGACGGTGCCCATGAACGAGTCGAAGTCCGTCCCCGGCGCGACGTACCCGCCGCCGGAGACGGTGCTGGTCTCCCAGTGGAAGCCGTCGCCGTACGAGCCGCCGGGATAGCGCATCATCTGCACGCCGGCCTTGCCGAGAAGGTCCACCGACGCCGGGGTGTTCATGTTTCCGTCCCACACCGCCTGGTTGAGGCCGTACGCGGTGTCGGGCACCGTGCCGAGTCCCTCACGGGCGTTGACGGTGACCTCGACGGCCGGGGTCGCCGCCTGAGCCCTGGTGCCCGGGGTGGTGAGGACGGCGCCGGCGAGTGCCACCGCCACGACCATGGCGAGCCGGCGCCGACGGCCCCGGCCGCGGAGAAACGACAGGTCCACTGGTTCTCGCTTTCTGGAGTTCGCCCGCGCTGAAGACGGGGGCCGCGGCCGATGTGGCCGCGACCCCGTCCCGGTCTGTGGTCAGGTGGTGCTTCCGGTCACGTTGGCGCCGGACTTGGTGATGTAGTAGGTGATCTTCGTCCCACTCCAGAAGTGGAAGGTGAGGGTGACGCGGCCGTCGTTGACCTCGGCGAAGAACTCGGGTTTCAGGATGATGGTGTTCGCGGTGTAGTCGGGCTGGAAGGTCGCCCAGAACTCCTTGAACGTGGTCCAGTTGGCCGGTCCGGCGGGGCTGCCGTCGGCGTACTTGGCCTCCATCGTGGCGAGCTGGTCACCGCGGAACTGGGTGGGAATGGAGAACGAGGAGGTCGTTCCGGTGGCGGCGGCCTGGGTCGGTGTGTCGGAGGTGATGATGCCGATCTGCCAGGGCGCCCCCTGGAAGAAGCGGGCCTCGATGGTGGCGTTCACGCCGTAGGCCCGGTTGCCGGCCAGCCGGGTGAGGGCGGACGCGGTGAGGGTCAGCGTGTTGCCGGACACGGTGTAGTCCGTGCCGCTGGCGAGATTGGTGCCGCCCTGTCGGAGGCCCTGGAACGAGGTGCCGTTGAGGTTGAGCGTGAGCGACCTGGCGGTGATCGTGCCGCTGCGCGGGAGATACACCTGATCGGAGGAGGCCGTGCCGGATCGCATGGTCCAGCTGGCCTTCATCATCTCGTAGATGCCCTGGTCCCGCCATCGCAGCTCGTTGCGTTCCAGGAACGAACCCGCGTCCCAGAGCATGGTCGTGAGCTTGCGGATGCGGGCGTTGTAGCCGACGGCCTCGATGTACTTCAGGAACTCGCCGCGTTCGATGATGCCGGGCCTGGTGTAGTCGTAGGCGAGCAGCGCCCACTCTCCGATGATCACCGGGATCCCGCGGGACACGAACGTGTTGTACACCCGGTCGAAGCCGCCGACCAGGTCGCTTTCGACGTTGCTGTCGTAGCGGGTGCCGCCTGCGATGTTGGCGCTGAACGGCCACCACCCGTAGAAGTGCACCGTCGCGGCGAGGTTGGGATCGTGCAGCTGGTTGAAGGTGCCCGTCAGCGCGTCCAGCCGGGCCTGCTCGGAGCTGGTGTACAGGGTGGGCAGCACGAGCAGCCGGGTGGCGTTGCCGCCGCCGGACGCGCGTACCAGGCGGACGAACGCGGTGTTGAGCTCGTTCAGCACCTGATCGCTCTCGCCGTCTCCCGAGGTGCCGGTGAACTGCGGCTCGTTGATGCTCTCGAACACCAGCTTCTGGGAATAGTCACGGAACGTGCCGGCGAGCTGCCGCCACAGCGCGTTGTACCGGTTCATCACGGTCGTACGGTCGCCCGGGTAGCCGTTGATCCACTGCCAGGAGTCGTGATGCAAGTTGATCATCACGTAGAAGCCCTCGGCGAGGGACCAGTCGACCACCTGCCGGACGCGGCTCAGCCAGGCGGCGTCGAGGGTGTAGTCCGGCGCCGGGCCGTGGTGGTTGCTCCAGGTGATCGGGATCCGGATGCTGTTGTATCCCTGGGACCGCACGTAGTGCAGCATGGCCTGGGTCGTCGGCGGGTTGCCCCATGACGTCTCGTCGGGGATCGCGTCGAAGGTGTTGCCCAGGTTCCAGCCGGGCTGCATGGCGGCCACCCTGGCCATCGCGTCGCCCGGCTGCGGAGACGCCGACGGCGAGGGGGACGGCGACGGGCTGGGCGACGGAGAGGGAGACGGCGACGGGGACCGCGACGGGCTCGCCGAGGGCGACGGGCTGGGGGATCGTGACGGGCTCGCCGACGGCGAAGCGCTCGGGGACCGCGACGGACTCACCGACGGCGAGGGCGAGCCGACGTTCCCGGTGCACGTGACGCCGTTGAGCGTGAAGGTGCTCGGCGCGGTGTTGGCGCCCGACCACGACCCGTTGAAGCCGAAGGAGACCGTCGCGTTGGTCGCGATGGCCGCGTTCCAGCTCACGTTGACGGCGGTGACCTGCGCGCCCGACGAGGTGATCGTGCTGTTCCACGGCTGGGTGACCTGCTGCCCGGAGGGGAACGTCCAGGCGAGCCTCCAGCCGTTGATCGGGTCACCGAGGTTGGTGACGCCCACGTCGGCGGTGAAACCGCCCGGCCACTGGGAGGTGACCGTGTACGCCACGCGGCAGCCCGCGGCCGCCTGGGCGTTGACGGCCGTCATCACCCCCGCCGGCAGCAGTACGGCCAGGGCGCCGGCGACCATGCTCACCCACAGCCGCGCTCTGCGTAAGAGCCGCAGATTCAAGAGTGGCCTCCTTTGTCTTCTTTCACAGGTCCTGTCGTGGCGGACGGAGGGCCCGCGCTGCGTGGAACCGCTCTCGCCGGTCGCATCAGGACGCACTGATGAACAGTGGAACATGGGTGTCTTACCGTCGAACCGATTCGGATACGTCCAGCAACCGAAAGTAGAGCCGTCTTAACTACGCAACAACAACTAAATCTGGCGCGAAACATAGCATCGCGCTCTGCGGGAGTCGCCCTCTACCGCATCGACCCCAGGTGGGCACATAGACATCCCCATCAGGGTGATCCATCCGGGAAGGGTCTTACTCCCTCCCGCTCCACGTCAGCGACATGATCGCCACTCCCCTGCCAGTTGTTCACACGTACCGGAGATAGGGAGCCGGAAAGTTTCGAGGACGGGAAGCTGAAAGTTTCAGCCGAGAGACACCGCGCGGCGAACAATGAACCGGTCCCGCCGCAAGCCATCCGCGACCGCTCGGGAACGCACCAGCGACGGGTTCCTTCCCCGCCTCGGGCCGCCGCCTAAGATCGGCGGAGTGACCGTTCCCGCCGTGCGGGCCAGCGCCCGCGTTCTGCTGGTCGACCGAGACGATCGGCTCCTGCTCTTCCGTTTCCGGGCCTCCGACGATCTGCCCGCCTCCCACTTCTGGGCCACGCCCGGCGGTGGTGTCGAAGACGGAGAAACCCTCTCTCAGGCGGCGGTGCGCGAACTGTTCGAGGAGACCGGTCACCTCCTCGCTCCGCAGCGGCTGAGTCCGGTGGTGGCCGTCTCCTCCGGTCCTGCCCGGTTCGGCGAGTTCACCCTGCACGCTGTCGATTCGTTCTTCTTCACCCGCCTCGACCATCTGACCTTGGCGCCCTCGGACCTGGAGGCCCACGAACTCGAGGCGATCGCCGCACACCGCTGGTGGACCGTCCACGAACTTCAGACCACCTCCGACCTCGTCTTCCCCGTCGGCATCGGCGCGCTTCTGCCCCGGCTGCTCGCCGGTGACCTCCCCGCCGAACCGGTGCACCTGCCCTGGCGGCCGATCCCTGCCCAGTGAGGTAAGGCGAAGCACCCTCGACCGTCCCGGCGCTATTGCCGTCGGAGAGATGAACAGCGATCATGAACTCCAGGTGACGAAAGAATGAACACCGAACAGACGGCGGCGCCCGATGCGTCGGCTCCGAGAATCGCTCTTCCTTCTGACGTGTAGTCCGGCCCGGCCCTACCTCTTGCCGCGCGCGCTTTCACCAACGAGCACCACTACCCCCGGAGGCAGACGCATGGAAGTGCTCGTACTCTTGCTCGTGCTCCTACTGGCCGCCGCCAACGGAGCGAACGACGTGCCGAAGGGCGTCGCCACGCTCGCCGGCGCGGGTGTGACGAAAATCCGCACGGCCATCGCATGGGGCACGGTGGCCACCGCCCTCGGCTGCCTCGTCTCGCTGACGTTGGCTTCAAAGATGACCCAGCTCTTCTCCAAAGGCATCGTCTCCGCCACGCCCACCCCGGCTTTCACGGTCGCGGTGCTGATCGGAACCATCTTCTGGGTCGTCCTGGCCACGATCCTGAAGCTGCCGGTCTCCACCACCCATGCCCTGGTGGGCTCGCTGCTCGGCGCCGGGAGCCTGTTCGCCGGTTCCTCGGTCGAGTGGAGCGGGCTGCTCGGGAAGGTCGTGCAGCCGCTGCTGCTGAGCATCCTGGTCGCCTACGCGATCTCCGCCGTACTGGGAATCATCACCCGGAAGGTCGTGACGATCCGTACCGCGAGAAGGGAAAGGACCCCGGCTCCGGTCCCGGACGGTGATGCGGCGCAGGTCGGGGGGCGGGGCGCGACCGTGACGGCACAGGTCGAGCAGACCAAGGCGCAGAAAGCCATCGGGATCGCCCACTGGGCGACAAGCGGGCTGGCGAGCTTCGCCCGAGGCCTCAACGACGCACCCAAGATCGTTGCTATCGGCTCCTTCGCACTGGTGGGCGGGATGACCCCGACCGGCCTGCTGCTCGCCGTGACCGCGGCCATGGCCGTCGGAGGTGTCGTGGCGGGCTCCCGCATCGCCGACCGGCTCGCGTACTCCGTGATCAAGATTCCGCACGTAGAGGGTTTCACCGCCAACCTCACGACGGCGGGCCTCGTCGGACTGGGCGCCGTGCTGGGGCTGCCCATGTCGACCACCCAGGTGTCGGCGGGGGCCATCTCCGGCATCGCGGCCAACGACCTCTCCCGGCTCAACAAGAAGACCGTCCGCGACCTCCTGATCGCATGGCTGTGCACACCTCCCGTCGCCGCCGCCGTGGCCGCCGGGGCGTATCTTCTGCTCTCGTGACGCGGGCCGGTCCGCCCCGCTCCCCGACCCGTCGAAGGGACCAGCCATGCCCCCGATGCCCAGCGTCCTGTTCGTGTGCGTGCACAACGCCGGCCGTTCCCAGATGGCGGCCGGTTGGCTCGCGCATCTGGCCGGCGACCGCGTCCAGGTCCGTTCAGCCGGATCGGCGCCCGCGGAGCGGGTCAACCCCGCCGCCGTCGACGCCATGCGTGAGGTCGGCATCGACATCAGCACCGCGACGCCGAAGCTCCTCACCGCCGAGGCCGTCCAGGCGGCCGACGTGATCATCACTATGGGCTGCGGTGACGCCTGCCCGGTCTTCCCCGGCAGGCGGTACGAGGACTGGAAACTCGACGACCCGGCCGGGCAGGGCGTCGAAGCCGTGCGCGTGATCAGAGACGAGATCCACGACCGGGTGAAGGTTCTGCTGGCCGGACTGCTGAAGCCCTGACGCGCTCGAACGCCCGGGCACCCGGCCTCGTCGGCGCACCCGTGCCTGGAGGATCGGTTCGGGCAGCAAGTTGCCAGGCAACTTGCTGCCCGGGAGCAGCGATTAACCGATCACCTGCACAAGGACGAGAGTGATGACATGCGGCCGGTCAGTTCTGGGCGACAGAAACCGGCCCGCACCGACGGCAGAACCAGGTCACCTTGCGAGGCGACGACGTCCTAGCTCGCTTACCTGTCCTACGGCTCGGGGAGATCCTCATGCAGTTCGATCATTCCGCGGTTGACCAGGTTCTGGCCAACGTCGAAGAACTCGGTTCGCCCGCACCGTGACCACGGGCTGGTGGACGACGTGCCTCGAGGTGCTACCGACCCGCGAAAGAGCCAAAGGACGTTTCCACCTGTACGACTCCAGCGCCCCCGTCTGCTGGAACCTCTCGGCCTGGGCGAGGAGGCATGGCCGGACCCCGATCCCTCGATTCCTGTCCGATCCCTGTGGGGCTCGCCGCTCCTGCCGGATCACATCTGGTACACCCGCCCCACCGATAGGTGTCGACGACCTGACCGAGGCCGCGGCCGGCTGTGCGATCTCACACGTGCGGCCTTCCGACGGGCACTCCCCCGTCATGCGCTTCATCAGTGCGGCACGCCGGCCGCTTCCGGAGCTGACCCTCACGGATCAGGGCTGGTCCTGGCACCCGCGGCTGGCCTCCGAGCCGCCATTCCTCGCGCATCCGGCTGAAATACCGCCGCTCGCCGCTTTCGTCGACGCCGCCCGAAGCAGAGCGGTGCAGGTTCTCCTCGAGGAACTGCAGGCGCAGAACCTGCTGCTGCCACCCAACTACTGCGCCGGCTGACCGATCGCTGCCGGCCATCGTCCGGCGCCGCCGCCGCACGCCCACGTACCGGTTTCAAAGGGCGAGCATGACCACCTCACCGGACGCCCTCAGCGCGGAATCGATCGGCACGCGGCTGGATCGGCTCCGCTGAGCAGCACCCATCTGTCCATCCTGATGGCGCTCGGCGCGGGATGGCTCTTCGACTCCTTGGAAGTCAACCTCGTCGGCAGTGTCATCAATCCGCTCAGCGAGCATTTCCAGGCGATGGTCGAGGTGGAGGAGGCCCGCCATCGTCGAACTGGAGCGCCACGGCGAGTCACGTCCTCATCGCGGCCTTCTGGAGCATCGGAGCCATCGCGATGATCGTCTGGTCTGTCTCCGGCGGCGTCGACGGAGCGCGGCAGCCTCTCTCCGCGCTGAGCGCCGGGACCCGCGGCCCGGACGGCCGGACCTGGGCATCGGCCTCGCCGGTGCGTCCTTCGGCGGTCGCCTGTCGACTCCTCCGATCCGGGAGAATGCAGGCATGGCTGAACAGAGCATCTGGATGCGGAAGGTCGCCGCCGACCCCGGTCACTCCACCTGGTTCATCGAGCGCTTCCGGTCCATGGCTCGCGCCGGTGACGACCTCGCCGGGGAAGCCCGCCTCGTGGACGCGATGGTGCCGCGCCACGCCCGCATCCTCGACGCCGGCTGCGGATCCGGCCGGGTCGGTGGCGCGCTGGCCGAGGCCGGCCACGACGTCGTCGGCGTCGACGTCGACCCGGCTCTGATCGAGGCCGCCGAGCAGGACCACCCGGGGCCGCGATGGCTGGTCGGCGACCTGGCCGAACTCGACCTTCCTTCGCGGGGCATCGGCACGCCGTTCGACGCCGTCGTCTGCGCCGGGAACGTGATGACGTTCCTCGCGCCGAGCACTCGTCGTGAGGTGCTGAGACGCTTCCGTGCGCACCTCGCGCCGGACGGCCGGGCCGTGATCGGCTTCGGCGCCGGCCGCGGTTACGAGTTCGGCGAGTTCTTCGCGGACGCGGCAGCCGTCGCGCTCGAACCCGACCTGCCGCTGTCCACCTGGGACCTGCGTCCGTTCAGGGATGACTCGACCTTCCTGGTCGCCCTCCTCCGCCCTGCCTGACAGCACGTGGCCGTCGATCGTGCCGAGACCATCGGTCCTGATCAAGCGCCTACCGTCGATGCCGGCGCGTCCGGCTCGACCGCGCCTCGTTCGTGTGATCCTCGTGGGTCATCGCACCGGTGCGCCCTCCCGCAGGGCGGCGAAGGGGCGGCCGGAGACGAGTTCGGACTCGAAGCCGTCCGGGCCCTTCGGCCGATCTCCGAGCAGGGTCACCCGGTAGAGAGTCCGGCGAGCGGGAATGCGAGCGGTGTCCTCCGCCGCCAGGTGAGCCGTGGCCCGGTTGTCCCAGAAGGCCACGCTGCCGGGCTCCCAGCGGAACCTGACCGTGTACTCCGGCCTGACCAGCTGTTCGTGGAACAACCTCAGGAGATGTTCACTCTCGACCGTGGTCAGGCCCATGATGCGGGCCACCGAGGACGGATTGACGAACAGGACCTTCTCCCCTGTCTCCGGGTGCACGCGCACGACCGGATGGATCGCGATGAGCGGATCCGATTCCGTCATCTTCACAAGCGCCTCGACCTCGGGGTCTCCGGGCAGCATCTGGAAGCCGGACAGGAAGCGGTGCTCGGCGTGCAGCGTGTCGGCGAGGCTCTTGATCGGGTCGGACAGCCCCGCGTACGCCGCCGCGAGGTTGGTCCACTGGGTGTCGCCCCCGTACTCCGGGACCACCGCCGCGCGCAGTATGCCCGCCGCCGGCGGGTTGACCGCAGGCGACACGTCGGTGTGCCAGCCCGAATAGTGGGCCCTGCGGCGTCGGCGGTACACCTCCTCGTGGTCTCTGCCGAACTCGTCCTCCAGCGGGCGGGGGTCGATCGTGAGGATCTCGGGAAACTCCTCGGCCGCGGGCTTGTGGTAGGGATGCGCGTAGGTGAGCAGGCCGAAGTTGCGGGCGAACGCGATGTGCGCCGCGTGGTCCAGCGTCTGGTCGCGGAAGAACAGTACTTTGTGCGCCAGCAGGGCGGTCCGTATCGCTGAGACTGTTTCCGTGGGCAGCGCCCGGGAGAGGTCGACGCCGTAGATCTCGGCACCGATGTTCCCAGCCACCCGTCTGACATCGATCACAGCGGAATCCTTCCGGAGAGCTCGTCGTCGCCGAGGGAGAAGGGATTGTCCTCCTGCCAGCGTGACTGGGCGGTGGCGGCCTGGACCGCCAGGTCGTACGCCAGGTCGTCCCCCAGCGATCTGGGTGGGATCACCAGGCATCTCACAGGCGTCAGGCGTGCGCCACGGCTGACCTTCCCGGGCAGCGCGCCCACGCCGAGGTCGACCGCCTGCAGCCCCTTCTCCTGCGCGTAGTGGACGGGGCCGTACATCACGAGGTTGAAGTACTCGTACGCCCCGGGGAGGGCCGGGTAGTCGAATCCGGCCGTTCGCACGAAAACCACCCCTTCCCAGTCGTACGACAGGGAGGTGCCGACGATCCGGCCGTCGGCTTCGGCGCAGAGTACGACACTGTGGCGGTCCAGGTGCTGGGCCTGCAGGGACAGCGACCTGTCCACCTCTCTCTCGTCCGCCGCGTGCCCGTACTTGCGCTGAAGCGCGGCGAGGAGGGCGGGAAGCTCGTCCCGCACCTGACCCAGCCGGTACCTGTGCAGTTTCAGGCTCCTGGAGAACCGCCGGACCTCTTTCCTGACGACGTGGCGGTAACTCCCGGGAAGCGCCTGAATGTACCGGTCGAAACCACCCGCAGGCGGATGGATACGGGCTCTGGCCCCGAGAAAGGTGACGAAGGAGGCCGCCGGCAGGAGATGCCTCACCCGGCCGACCGAACTGTCGAAGAGGTACATGAACGCCGCGCTGCGCGCCCCGCTCTGCCGCATCCTGTCCAGGAACGCGGACACGAGGCACTCGACGACCCCGCGTTGGAGTTCGGCGGAGAGGCTCCGCCTCACGACGAGGTGATTGGCGAACGCGGAGACCGAGCCGCCCAGAAGCACCGGATACCACTCGGCGTACCGTTCGCTCTCGCCTCCCGCGTTTCCCGGTGGGAGGAGGAAGGACGCCTCCGGGGGGAACAGGAACTGGCGTACCGGATCGTAGAAGCTGTCGGCCGGCGGCTTCGCGTACAGGTAGGTGGGCAGGGCCCCCAGCAACTCATCGTCCCGCGATACCAGGACATACCGGATGTCCGCCTGCTCCCGCTGGACGTCCTCGATCATTCGCAGCCAGGGATAGCTGAGATACAGTCCCAGACCCGCCGCCACCTGCCGCCATCGCTCCGGCCCCACGGAGTCGAGAGTGGTCGCCACCGACACCTGCAGCCGTGTCATGCGGCCTCCCGAGCCAGCACCGCGATCCGCTCGCGCCGGAGACGGACGGTGAGCAGATTCAGCGACGAGGCGCACAGGCCGATGAGCAGACAACACGACCACAGGGTCCCGGCGCCGAGCCGATCGAGGACCAGTCCGCCCGTGAGCGGGGCCAGCAGTCCCCCGAGCGACCAGGACAGGCCCATCGCGGCCTGGTACCTTCCTCTGGCGGTCACCGGCGAGAGCTCCGCGGACAACGAGGCGGCGGACGGCGAGTACAACATCTCACCGAAGGTCCACACGACCACCGACAGCGAGTAGGACCAGAGGTCGAAGGCCCATGCGTTGAGCCAGAACCCCAGGCCGATGATCGCCGCGGCCAGGGCGAGCACCCGCGACGGGTCCCGCTGCCGCAGCAGCCGCGGCACCAGGAGCTGCCCGGCGACTATGAGCAGCCCGTTCAGGGCCGCCACGATCCCGTACGCCGAGGGTGGGAAGCCGCTCCTCTGCATGACCAGCGGAAGCGTCGAGGTGTACTGGGCGAACAGGAGACCGCAGAGTGTGGCGGTCACGACGAGGCTCAGGAACGCGGAGTCCCGCAGGGGCCCCGGTGCCCGCGGGCGCTCCGCTCCGCCGGAGCCCCCCGGACTCTCTCGGTGCAGGGTCTCCGGAACGCGCAGGAGAACGATGACGGCCATCGCCAGCGACGTGCAGCCGTCGATGACGAACAACAGGTGGAAGTCGAATCCCGCGAGGAGACCGCCGAGCGCCGCGGAACACGTGATCGCCAGATTCAGCGCCCAGTAGTTCAGGCTGAACCCCCGGACTCGGTCCTCCTTCGGCAGTATGTCGATCAGCATCGCCGAGTAGGCGGGGTGCTGCATGTTCTGGACCACGCCAAGGACCAGCACGATCACCAGGATCTGCCAGACGGCCCGCGCGGATCCCAGCGTGAGAAGCGCCGCTCCCGCGCTCAGGTTCGCCGCCACGATGGTGGCGCGCCGGCCCCAGGAGTCGGCGAGCCTCCCGCCCACGAGCACACCGATGACACCGCCCAGGCCCAGCGTCCCGAGGACGAGACCGACGAGGGTGGCAGAGTAGTGGAGCCGGGCCGACAGATAGAAGGCGAGGAGAAGCGCGATGAACCCGCCGGCCCGGTTGACCAGCAACCCGAACCACAGCCACCAGAAGGTCCCGGGCAGGCCGCGAACACCGCTGCGCGGCTGGATCGGCGTCTCTACGTCGCTCGTCATGGGCGCAGGACCTTCGATCGGACATCGGTGAGAAAGCCCGCCTGGAAGGGGCGTACGTCGACCTCGCTCTTCGCGCTCAGCACATCGCCGCGGAGCGGCGGGGCGGTCACTCCGTCCTGACACCACGGCACGGGGACCGCCTCGCGGCTCAGGTCGTAGCACAGGCTGAACGACGGGTCGGGAAGCCTGTCCAGACTCAGCACCAGCTCCGCCTCGTTCCAGCCGTTTCCCGGCATGAACGCGTGCGACGGCACGGGCAGGAATCCCATTCCTCTCTTGAACCCGAACAGGCCCGGCTCGCAGAAGTGCCCGTACAGAGTCGGGTCGCTGCCCAGGCTCACCAGGTCTCGGCGGAGTTCGCGCGCCACCTCGAAGACCCGAAGGTAGATGAGACGGGACAGACCGGCGCGCCGCGCCTCGGGCTCGGTGACGATGTAGCGCACGTAGACCGTGGACCCGTTCTGCTGGAGCTGGCAGACGCAGGCCCCGGCCTGCCTGCCTTCCACATACGCGATGACGGCGATCGAGGTGCCCGGCGCGGCCAGGATGGTGTCACGCAGCGACTCGGCGTAGTTGCGTCCCCTGCGCATCCGTGCGATGGCGTCCACGTAGAGCCGGAGGAAATCGTCGTACGCCCGTTCAGTGATCGGATGGTGCACTTCCATGCGAACCGCAGCGTCCGCACCGTACCGGAGCGCCTTACGGAACGCCCGGCGCTCCGACACCGAAAGCCCGCCCAGATACGCCTCGTCCGACTGCGGCGTGCCCCTGAGCCACGTCACCCAGCCCGGCTTCAGCGTGAACCCGGCCCTCACGAGGTCGGGCCACCGCTCGGCGGGGGGATGCATGACCCGGACGACGTCCAGTTCGTGTGGATCTCCCGGCGGCGGGGCCGGCAGAGCCTCGTCGAGGTCGAGCGTGCCGACCCTCAGGCCCAGGTCTTCAGCAAGTCGCATACCGCTCCCACCCTGGCTCAGTAGCCGACGTTCTTGGGATCGAGCCCGCCGAGGCCCAGCAGTTCGAGCAGAGGCTCGTCCCGGCGACTGATCGCGTCTGCGACCAGAGCCAGGTAGTCGGCGGACGGCTCGGCCTCCTCGAAGTTGAACGGGGCCATGAAGACCGTCGAGAACTGCAGCGTGATCAGCCTTCGCGTTCTGCTCGCGCTGACGTTCTGCCCGCCCCTGTGCCAGACGGCCGAGTTCATCAGAACGACCTGCCCGGGCCCTACCGTCATCTCCTGCTCGTCCGGCAGGGGACGGGCCTCCGGAGCCGGCTGCTCGGCGCGCAGGTGACTGCCCCGCACGACGTAAAGCGGTCCGACCTCGGCGTCCAGGGGATCGAGATAGAGGAGGACGGTGATCACAACCGGCGCCGCGCCGAGCGGAGGGGGAGGACTCACGTGCGGCCGGAAATCCGTGTGCCACACCGTTCCGTCGCCCGATCCCGGGCGGGTGACCCTGATGTTGGAATTGCGGAGCACGATGCGTGGCCCTAGCAGGCTCCGGATGGTGTCCGCGAGCGGATAGTCGAGAAGCGGGACCGTCAGGAACCGGGGATCGCGCCGGTGCGGGTCGCGAATGTACTGGCCCGCGAACTCCTGGGTGTAGGTCCGCTCGCCGGAGTCGCCGAAGCGCGCCCCGACCAGCGCGTCCGTGGCCTGCTCCAGAGCCTGCAGCTGGGCCGGGGAGAGCCTCGCCCCGGGGACGACGACGCCGGTCTCCAGGAACGTCGCGGACTCGTCATCCGTCAGCAGTGACGGGCAACGCCGCTCGCGCTGCAGCACATCGGCATTGTGAATGGTGTAGCTGACGCTCATGCGCGGACTCCGAACTGAGCCTGCCGGTTGCCCCGGTACTGGAGCATGTAGCTCCTCTGCTGCCTGCTGTCGGGAAACGTGCGGGTCTTGTAGTCGTGCAGCGACGCGGTTTCCGAACCGCCGAGGTTGAGGGCGTCCGAACCCGAGCGGCGGACCTCCAGGTAGATCTTCCAGAGGAAATAGGTCGCCAGCCGGGGGACCTCCTCCACCGCCAGGAAATATCCGTGGGAGGTCCCGGTCGTGTCCCCTGTGATTGCGAAGCCCGCGAGCCGGTCGCCCTCGAAGAGATAGTGGTAGGTGAGCGCGTCGTGCTCGGGGCCGTCGAGCGCGGCGACGGCCGACCGGTTGAAGCCCCGCTCGTGCTCGTCGTACTGGTCGGCGCGCGCGGCCCGGCGGTTGACGAAGTCGACCTCTCCGCATCCCATGGGTTTCGGGACGGCTCGGTAAGTGAACCGTTGGCTGTGCGCGAAGACGGCCTCCCGGATCGATTTGTGCCGCTGCCCGGTGGGCAGCGCCCGCGGCTCGGCGGTGACGATCACCTCGGGGAACGCCTCGTCGTCGTACGGCGCGTCCGGCGCCCACGGGCCCACGATGTCTCCCCAGCCGTCGGCCCGCAGGGCGGCCGTGAGATCCGCGAGACAGTAGCGCGCCACGAAGGGAATTCCCGGCAGCACCTCGGACACCAGTTTCGCGACATGCTCCAGCAGGTCCGCCATGGCGGAGGTCTGCCCTACGGGCCGCAGTGCGACCAGGCGCCCGACATCGGGCCGCCAGGTGAGGACGACCGCGGCGGCGTCGTTCCGCAGGAGGATTCCGGATCCCCGGCTTCGTAACCGATAAAAGAGACTGTGACTGCCGTGGACGTCGTTCCCGTCCTGCCGCATCGTCGGGAAGAGGGCCGCGGGGAAACTCGGTGACACACGATGAACCTCGATCTCCGAACCATGGTGAACCACCTCCGCGATAAGGCTCTCCAACTCAGCACCTCTGTCTGCTCATCACCCAGATGTGGGTGTTCGCCAAGGGCGTGTAGACGGGCTTATCGAGATCGCGTACTCGTTCGACCGAAAGTCCTTGCTTTTCGGCGAGGCCGGCCAGGGAGTAGGCGTCCAATGCGTACTGGGCGTGCTGTTCACGCCATTTGAGCTCTCCGCTCTCCGAATAACGCTCCACCGTGCTGACGCACCGGTCCCGGGACGCGTCGTACCGGTGGCTCCAGCGGACCCGGCCGTCCGCATGATCCTCCTCGTATTCCAGATCCCGCCACTCCTCACGCAGGAGCCGCGGGGAGGAGTAATCGAATATGAGCAACCCGGATTCGCGCAGGCACCGTGCGGCGTCGGCCAGGAAGACCCCGAGCACCGCCGGGTCGAAATAGTTCAGCGTGTCGAATCCGGAGACCAGGACGTCGAACTCACGGTCCTCGAAGGGAAGACCCTCCGACGCGTCCGCCACGACCGTGCGCCGATAGCTTCCCCTCGCGCGTTCGAGCATGCTTGCGGCCCGGTCCAGGCCGACGATCTGGAAATCGGGCCGCAGTTCCCGCATCAACCTCCCGCCGATGCCCGTTCCGGCACCGATGTCGGCGATCCGAGTCCCTGTTCCGCCGGAGAGCCCGGCCAGCTCCGCAACTATGCCCTGACGCCACGTGCTTTCCGCCAGCTCTCCCAGGAGCGCGTCGTACTCCTCCGCCAGGCGCGCGTACATGCTGGAAACACCCCCGTTTCAGCGTTTTCCCGATGTCACCCGAGAGAAGCGGCGGGCCAGGGCTCCGCGGAGGAGACGAAGAACTTGGTGCCGTGCGGACCGCCGGCGAGAATCTCCGGGAACGCTCTCATCACTTCGTCCAGCTCGGGGAGCCGCTCCTGCCGGTCGATCGCGGCCTGGTCCTCATACACCTCCGACGAGACGAAGGAGTGAGGATCGGCCGGATCCTGCAGGATGTCGAAATGGATCACGCCCGGGACCTTGCGGCTCTCGGTGGTCAGCCGGGCGAACATCTCGCGGGCGACATTCAGCTTCTCCGCCCGCACTTGGACGGCGACACGAAAGACGATCACATTTCCCCCATCGATGTATGCACGACGCCGAAGACCCGTAAGCCCGGCCGTGACACTCTCCGACAATACTTCACACAATCGGTCGAAAACAATGTTGACTTTGCTAAATCGCCAACCTAGACTCCGCCTGCCAATTTCCGGACGAGCGGCATTACGAAAGTTCCGCGGCACGTTTCATCGGCCCCGCGCACCGACCTCGGCGACGGGATTCTTATTGCAATTCGGGCACCTCGTACATGGCCCTGAAACTGCGAAACGGCGATGTTTTCCCGGGATGAAGAAAGCCGAGCACTCCGGCCGTTGTCGCTTGAGTGACAGGGATCGGGCGAGTCCCCGCAGCGATACGGTCGCGATAGCCGATCCGGCCTCACCGGCCCGCCGTCGTCACGGTGCCCAAGACCACGTCCGAGGGCCGGACAGCCGGCGGAAAGCCGTCCAAGGCCGAATACGTCCCGACCGACGGGATCGCCGCTCAGGTGGCACGCGCGGGCCGCCGATCTTCTGGCCAAGCATCCTCTCCACCCCCGTATCGATCTCTCCTGACCTCCTCGCCCGCGCACCGCGGCCAGAGGGCGTAGCCCACCGCGCCGGGCGGGTCCCCCGGAAGCTCCTCTCCATCGGTTGGCGCTCCTGTCCGCAGGCGGGCATTCCGCGCTAGTCGGTGTCGAGAACCCACTTCGCGACGAACACCCGCGATGAGCAGTCGAGCTTCTTCATGATCTTGCGTAGATGGTTGACCACCGTCCACTCGGCGATACCGAGCTCGCGGCCGATCTCCCGGTTCGTCAAGCCTTGGGACACGAGCTTGGCCACTTCGAACTCCCGGTCGGTGAGCGGTGCGTGACATCGCTGCGACGACGCGCCCCGATCGTGCTCCGGCAGCAGCCCTGAGAGCGCCTCCGCGAACACCTCGGCGGGGGTCGAGAGCATCCCCGTATCGCGTTCCTCCTTGAAGCCGGACAGACCTATTGCCTGCTTCGCCTTGTCCGCGAGTTCATTGACCCTCTCCCGCCTGCGGGAAGGCACCGGATGCTCATCGTCGCGGTGGGCGTCGATGATCGCGGCCAGGACCTTCGCGGTCTGCCGCCACTGTTCGACGGTCTTGGACGTGCGGGCGAGTACGGCGGCCAGCAGCTCCAGCCCGATGATCAACTCCTCGCGGTCCTCCGGCCAGCTGAGCAGGGACAGGGCCCGCGTCAGGAGTTCCCTGGCCCGCTCCACCTCTCCGGCGTCCGCCGCCACTTCCGCGAGGACGAACAGGGACAGCGCGCCGCCCGGGCGGTCTCCCGCGTCGAGGTTCGCCCGCAGGGCCCTCTCTCCGAGCACCTGGGCCATGTGCGCGTTCTGCGCGTACAGGTGGACCCGTGCGAGATCCTCGAGGGCGTGGCGGTAGCTCCTGGTGGCCGAAACCGAGCTGGTCGCCCTGCTCAGGCAGGCTTCCGCGCCGCGCAGGTCTCCCCTCACCAGGGCGACCCTGCCCAGCAGGGAATGACAGCGAGCGACCTCGTCCGCGTCGGGCAGACCGGTGGAGATCGCGAGCGCGTCCAGCACCCTCCGGTGCGCGAGGTCGGGGTCGCCCTCGCTCTCGATCTCGCCCAGCAGGCGCAGGGCCCGCGCCCTTTCCGCATCCGTGAGGGACCCCCGGCGGAGCACCTCGTCGAGGATGCCCCGCTCGTCCCGGGTGTGCATCGCGTTCCTGGAACAGTCGCGGAGCAGGTGCAGCGTCCCGACGGCCCGCGAGTGATCGGCCAGATCGATCAGCATCCGGCAGACCTGGATGACGTCCTCGCGTGACTGGACGAGCTGCTCACGGCACTGCTGCCGCTTCTCACCCGACGCTGTGGCGGCCGTCTTCGCCAGCCCGCGGAAATAGGAGATGTAGCGGCTCCTGGCCCCTGCGCCGGCGCCCTTCCCCCGCCTGCGGAGGTGGTCGCGCGTGGTCTGCAGCATGGAGAACATGAGCTCTCCGTCCGGACGCACGATGGTGAGAAGAAGGTTCTTGTCCAGCAGGCTTTCCATCTGCCGGTGGAACGACTCCTCCCCGGCTCCGATGACAGCCGCCGAGGCGGAGAGGCTGAAGGAGCCGCAGAACACCGTGAGGTCGGAGAGTATCGTCAGCTCTCGGGCGGAGACTCCGCAGAGGCTGATCTCGGTGGCCGACCGTAGGTCCGCGTACTTGGTGGCGAAAGTTCCGGCCGAATCGCCCGACAGGTCGTTCACGTCCTCACGGACGCCCGCGTAGATGCTGTTCGGGCCGAGGATCTTGGTACGTGCCGCCGCCATCGTGATGGCGAGTGGAAGGCCGTCCAGTTCCCGGCATATCCCCGCGACGCTGCGGACGTTCGCCTCGTTGAGCTGGAACTCGGGGCGTACGGCTCGGGCGATGTCGAGGAACAACTCCACCGACGGCGCTCCCGCGAGTTCGATGAAACTGCCGCTGCGCGGCGGCGTGGCCAGAGGCGCCAACCGGAACAGGAACTCGCCGTAGACGCGGAGGGGCTCCCTGCTGAAGGCGATCACGTTCAAATCGGCACAGGACGCGAGCAGTTCGGCGACCAGCGCGCGAAGAGGCTCTCCGGCCGTCTCGCAGTGATCGAGCACGAGCAGGCGGGGGCCTTTCCCGCAGTCGCGTTTGAACGCGTCCCAGGCCATGTCGGCACGATCACCAGGCCACCCCTCCGGAACCGCGGCGAGCACCGACCGCTCGGGGCGCCCGGTGTCATGCGATTCGGTGAAATCACAGAAGTAGGCGCCGCCGGGAAAACGCGGGGCGATTTCGGAGAAACACTCCAAGGCCAGACGTGATTTTCCGACCCCCAGCGGCCCCGTCACCGTAACGAAACGTGTTCTCGAGCCCGTTATGAGGTTCTTGAGAACGGCCAACTCCTTTTTCCTGCCCACGATCGCGGGCAGCCAGTAGGGCATCGTCGAGGCGCCTCCGCTCATGACGCCGCCCAGTCATCCGTGCATCCGTGTTCGTCCACTACCTGGATAAGCATGAGATCGTCCCCGGGATCTCCTGTTGGCTCACCTGCGACTTCTCGGGAGATGACAGACGTCCGCCCGTTTTCGGACTACAGGGATACTCGATAAATGACAGCCGATACCAGTTCGCGCGGCATGGCATCATCCGGCACAGCCCCCGTCGGGCGAATGCAGCACCCGCAATCACTCCCCGTGGTATGGACAACCTTGCACAAATGATTGGAATCAGTCAATCGTTGCCAGAAAGCGACAAGCGAACGTTTCAGAATCGGCGTCCCGCCCAGGAGAGCACGTACACGATCGATGACAGCGACACCATGGAGGCCGGTGTGGGACGACAGGACCTCGCCCCTGGCCAGGTCGGCGTTCAGGCCGTAACGAGGCGCGAAGATGGGCACAGCAAGCCCTTTTCATCCTGGCAACGATCCGCTTCGACGGCTTCCCGGGTATCCGCTGCAACCAGCGTGCAAGGGACGGGCCTCGATGTCTTGTCTTTTTCTGCACACTTGATGTCGTTTCGTGCACGGTGTCGGCCGACTGGGGCGTGGGCGGGGCGGGGCGGTCAAGGACGCCACCGAAGTCACGGGCGGCCGATCGCCGCCTACCTGCGAGATCTCCTACGGGCGGTCCCCGCGCACTGTCGAGATCCGCTTCCCCGCCGCCATTCCGCCGATGGCCTGGTCGCCCAGCCCGACGCCGGGGGTCCGGGACACCCGGGGGGCGTCCCCGGGCACGCGCCCGTCGCGCTCGCCGGCCGACGGAAGGAAATGACAATTTACTGCTAAGGCGACGACGTTGACACTCGTCTGCGTGCGCATCTACTTTTGAAAAAGCCATGTTCGTATGGCGGAGGATTTCCCGGGGGTTGATTTGTCGCATCCGCTTTTTCTGCATGCCATGTATCCGCAGAAGACCGGCGCTTACCAGGCGGTCAGGCGACTGCGGGCCCTGAGACGCCGGGGGAATGAGCCGCACACCGGCTCCTTGGCGAGTCCGATGCCCCGTTGATTGCCGTTCCGATTCGTATCGAGCCCCTTGCCGGCGTATCGTGGAATACGATCCACCCGGCCCGGACGACATGGTATGCACCCCCTGCGGCCAGGCCTTCCCACCGTACAGGCGGTATGGTAGGAAGGGTTGGCGGAACCGGGGAGAGAGGCATGCCTGAACCATGGCCGAGCGCATTCGTACCATTTCGTGGGCCGATCCGGAACTCGCGGGACAGGCGACATTCACGATGCGCGGCCTGGAGGCGGTACGCGCGATGTTCCGCGGTGAGCTGCCCAAACCCCCGATGGGAGAGCTTCTCGGTTTCGCAGGCGAACTGGCCGAGGAAGGGCGGGCGGTTCTTTCCGTGGTCCCGGCCGAATATCACAGCAACAATGCCGGGACGGCACATGGAGGACTGGCGGGGGCACTGATGGACGCCGCGCTGACCACCGCGGTTCTGACGGTGCTTCCGGAGAACCATTACGTGAACACGCTGCAACTCAGCCTCCACTATGTGCGTCCGCTGCTGATCGACGGCGGCAAGGTCCTGGCGGAGGGGACCGTGGTGCACCGCGGTAACACGATCACGACCGCGAGCGCGGAAATCCGGACAGCGGACGCGAGACTCTGCGTGCACGGAACCGGTACTTTCATGATTCGCAGGTTCCGGCGGGACTGATCCCGGACGGCGACGACGCTTCCTTTTTCTCTTCTGCTGGAATTTCTCCTCTATCGGGACTGGAGTGAGGATGGTCACGGAATCGGCGGCCGGCTCCCTGGACGACCGGGCGGAGTACGACCGACGCACGCGATCGGCCGTGCGGCTGGTGATGCTCGCCAGTTTCATGGTCCTCGCCGATGTCTCGATCATGAACGTGGCCGGCCCGGTGATCCAGCGTGACCTGGGCGCCGATCTCGGCGAGGTCCAGCTCATGATCGCGGTTTACCAGATCGCGTACGCCTCCCTGCTCGTCACGGGGGGACGGCTCGGCGACATCCACGGCCGGCGGCTGCTCGTGGTCGTCGGCACCGTCTGCTTCCTGCTCGCGTCGGTCGCCTGCGGCGTCGCGCAGGATCCCCTGCAACTCATCGTCTTCCGGGGCGCGCAGGGCGCGTCTGCCGCCCTCCTCTCGCCGCAGGTCGTCGCGACCATCCAGGTCGCCGTCCCGCAGGCGCGCCGGATGTCGGCGCTGAGCCTGCTCGGCGCGGTCATGCAGATCGCCACGATCATCGGACCCCTGATCGCCGGCGTGGCGATCGCCTGGAACCCAGGCGGACTCAGCTGGCGGCTGATCTTCTTCGTCAACGTGCCCGTCTGCCTGGTGCTCCTGGTACGGCACACGCTCGTGCCCGCGGACCGGGCGGCCGGCCGGCGGCGGATCGACGGGGCCGGCGTCGTGCTCGTCGTGCTGACCCTCCTGGCGCTGACGGTTCCGCTCACCGTGGCCCGCGGCCGGGGCTGGCCGTTGTGGGGCTGGGTGATGCTGGCGGCCAGCCCTCTGCTGCTCGCGGCGTTCGCGTTCGCGCAGCGGCGTTTGAACGCGCGCGGCGCGGAGCCGCTGCTGCCCCTGCAGCTGTGGCGCGAGGGCGGGTTCCGCGCCAGCGTCCTGCTCTACCTGGTCTTCTTCGGCGGCGCCATCTGCTTCTTCCTCTACTACGCGCTCGTCCTGCAGGGAGGATTGGGCATGTCGGCGTTCTGGACCAGCGTCAGCGTCACGCCCTACGCGGTGGGTGCGATGGCGTCGTCCTCCTACTCCAGAAAGCTCGTGCCCCGCATCGGCGCCCGCCGGACCGTCCTGACCGGGATCGCCTTCTGCTGCGCCGGCACGGCGTCGATGCTCCTTCCGCTGGCCCTCTCCCGCACATCGGCGTTGCCCGTCTGGATGCTGGGCCCTCTGACGATCACGGGGATAGGGATGGGGCTGGTCATCGCCCCGCTGCTCTCCTTGGCCCTCGCCGGGATCGAGCCGGCGCACGCGGGAGCGGCGTCGGGCCTGCTGTCCACCGTTCAGCAGGTCGGCGGCGCGCTCGGCGTGGTCGTCATGGGCCTGTTGTTCTCCGTTTCGGAGAGCGGGCCCGCGTCGCTCTCCGAGCTCGGCGACGGGCTCATGCGGGGGCTGCTCTTCGAGGTGGCGGCCTTTCTTCTCGCCGCCGTGCTGATCATGAGGCTGGCCCGGGTGACCCGGCCTGCCTGAGCCTGGTCGTCGTGGACCTAGCGGGCGTGTGTCGACGTGCCGCCCGTGGCTCGTCGTCCGCCGATCAGCGGACGACGACCTCGGGGCCGCCGGCCTCGTCGTCGTCGAGGTCCACATCGATGCCCATCTCCTCGGCCAGGCGCAGGGCCTCCTCGATCAGGGTCTCGACGATCTGCGACTCGGGCACGGTCTTGATGACCTCGCCCCTGACGAAGATCTGGCCCTTGCCGTTGCCCGAGGCGACGCCG
>NZ_VANP01000013.1:0-211234 GCF_005864065.1 Microbispora triticiradicis
ACGACCTGGCAGAGCGGGGAGTCGTCCCAGATGACGGGAGTTCCTGAACTTCCCGGACAGGTCTATGCGCGCGTGTGAGAAGAGTTTCTGGACTTTCCCGAAACAGGTCTACGTGCATGCGCGAGCGCCAGGCCCTCGCCGAGGAAGACCTGGGCAGCGAGAGTTTCCGGACTTTCCGGACCACGGGCTTCCCGTAGTCCCGTGTTCGCGATGCCCCAGGTAAACCCATCAGCGGCTGCTGAAAGGCGGACAGGATTCGGCGGCGTACCGTCGCGGTCGTGATCCCATCCGACCCCACAGCGCCCGCCGGCGGCAGCGACGCGGTCACCGCGTTCCCGGACAGCACCAACGCATGGATAGAAGGAATCACCACGCCAGGGCCGACGCTCCCGCATCTCGGCACAGCACCGGCTGCCGACCGGCCCCATCAGGTGAGCTCCGGTTCGCCACGTACACGGCCGCGCATCTGAGTCATGGGACACCGCGACGCTTCTCCGCCGTCGTGGTTGTAGCCCACCCGTTGACTGAACAGAGCCCTCCGAATCAACCTTGGCGGCTGCGCTCTTTCAGATTCGACGATGTGAGCCGCTTCCGACTGCAGGCCGATGCCTTCGACGGCCCTCACGGATTACGAAATGCCGCGGAGACCCTGAGCGCGGAGGTCCTGATCCTCGGTCAAGACGCCCTCGATGTACGCGGGCGAGCCCTGCCATGATGTGGCGGGCCGAACCTGAGGTGATTCCCCGATCCGGTTCCAACCGTCGAAGCTGCCGATAGGCCTGCGTCAGCCGCCACGGACCCGGCTCGTGCTCGTCGCGATCCCGGAATCGAGGCCCTCGCCGGAGGCACTAGCAGTCATCGCCCGTCTCGTTGCGCAGCTTGAGAATGTATGCCGCGGTGAGCGCGACGGCACGGTCGTCGTCACGGGACAGGTCCGCGAGGACGCGTGACGTCGTGGGTCCCGGGATGTCCGCGAGCGCCTGCGCCAGCCGTAGACGTACGGGCGCGTCCTGGGTGCCGTGGGCGATGCGGTCGGCGAGCCCGGTGGCGATCCGATCCGCCAGCGCGGGATCAGCCGCCAGCGCGCTCAGCGCATCGGCCGCGTCGACGTCGTTCGTCCCCTCGACGACCATGTCGGTGAGTGCCGGGACCGCGTCGGCCACTCCACGTGCCCCGAGCGCCAGAGCCGCGCACCCGCGGACCACTGCGTCGGGGCTCGTGAGGGCGTTCCGCAGCAATGTGGTCGCCGCACCGTCCGGAATCTCGGCGATGGACTGGACGGCACGTCGCCGCACCTCGGCCACCGGTGAGCCGAGGCCCTCCGCGAGCAGTCCCAGCGCGCCGTCGCCCGATCGCGCCAGAGCCCATCGAAGGGCTCCGGCGACGTTCGGGTCCGCCTCGCTCAACACGGCCTCGGCCAGGGCTTCCACCGGCACCGCAACCTCGTCGGCCGAGGACAGGGCCGCGCGCTGGCGCTTTCCGGCGCTGTCCGACCCCAGAGCCTGGAGGAGCGCCACGATTCGCAGGACGTCCTCCCAGCCGGAGGGTTCCGCGGCACCGATCCGGCGCAGCCGCGTGAGCAGTTCCGTCTCGGCCGCGATACGTTCTCGCGACTGGCGGATGAGGTCGTCGACGAGCTCCGAGGGCGTGAAGCCGGGATCGTCCAGCGCACGCCCTACCTCACGCAGCGACAGCCCCAACGACCGCAGGCTTTCGACATGGAAGATGCGTCGGATGTCCTCGGCGGAGTACTCCCGATAGCCGGCCTCGGTGCGGCCCGTCGGCCGCACCAGGCCGAGCGACTCGTAATGCCTGAGCATCCGTGCGCTTACCCCGGACCGTCGAGCCACATCCCCGATCAGCACCGCCTGTCATCCCTCCTGGCCGGGCGCGCCGAGGACCGCGACGCGCTTCGCCTCCTCGATCGCGAACTCGAATCCCGCGTCGGGGTCGCGCAGCAGCCGTTCCGTGGCGATCGCGTGCTGACGCACGCGAGGGTCGGGATCCGTGGTCGCGACGCGCAGAATCGGCATGACCACCTCACCGAGCGCGACCAGCGCCCGGCTGAGGCTCAAGCGCGTCTCACGCTCGCCGCGTCCGAGCTGTGTCGCCAGCACTCCCGCCAATTCGGACTCCTCGCCTTCGGGCACGAGTACGACCGCCGCTCGCCAGGCGCTCCGCGCCACCTCGTCGTCGCCGTCGGTCAGCAGGCCTCGTGTGATCGCCGGCCACGCCCGCCGATCCCCGATCTTGGACAGCGTGTGCAACGCCTGGCTTCGTGCCTGCGCGCGCTCCGAGCGGAGTTCGTCGACGAGCTTCGGAACCGTGATCGATGACGAGTGGCGGGTGAGTGCCCAGGTAAGCATGTCACGCACGTAGAAATCGGGCTCGATCGCGCACCGTTCGACGAGCCTGTCGACGAACCTCGGGTCCGGGGTCGTGCCGGCCGCGAGCACCGCCTGCAGCCGCACCGACGAGCTGCCGTTCTCCAGCCCCTGGAGAGCTCGCATGGTGTTCGTGTCCTCTTCGGGCATGGTCATCGGGACCACCTCCTCGGCCACAGTGAAGGCCCTGCCACTGTGTCAAGGTCAAGTGAGGTCACCGCATGAGATGTCCGACGCGCCCGGACCGGTCAGCACCGGCGGTTCGGGTGCGGGTGCCGGGGGAGGCTGGGGCGGACCGCGCTTTAGATGCGCACCACCACTCCCCTCCAGTTTCACTGTATATCAGATCCGCGGACCTCATGAGGCGCAAAAAATTGCTTCATACTGCCCGTTGCGAACCGATCCGACGAGCGATGGAGCAGCGGAAATGCGCTACGTGATGGGTTTCGAGCAAATCGACTCGGCGAATGTCGGGGACGTCGGCGGAAAGGGGGTGCACCTTGGGGAGCTCTCGCGAATCGACGGCGTCCGCGTGCCGGACGGCTTCTGCGTCACGACGGATGCCTTCCAGCGGGTCGTGGCCGAGGTGCCGTCGATCGACGCCCAGCTTGATCTGCTGTCCCGCGTACAACCGGACGACCGCGCGGCGATCCGCGCCCTGAGCGCGGACGTCCGCCGCGTCGTCGAAGACGTCGCGATGCCCGACGATCTCGTGGCGGCGATCGGCGAATCGCTCGCCCGGCTCGGCGAGCAGGACTCCTACGCGGTACGGTCCAGCGCGACGGCCGAGGACCTGCCGACCGCGTCCTTCGCCGGCCAGCAGGACTCGTACCTGAACATCGTGGGCCTGGCGGAGATCCTCCGGCACGTCCGGCGGTGCTGGGCCTCGCTGTTCACCGAGCGGGCGGTGACCTACCGGCGCCGTAACGGCTTCGACCACCGGAAGGTACGGATGGCCGTGGTCGTACAGCGGATGGTGTTCCCGGACGCGGCCGGGATCCTGTTCACCGCCGACCCCGTGACCTCGAACCGGAAGATCGCCACCGTGGAAGCCGGTTGGGGCCTCGGCGAGGCGCTCGTCTCCGGCCTGGTCTCCGGCGACGTCTACGCGGTGCGCGACGACCAGATCGTCACC
The DNA here is from genome assembly GCF_005864065.1 of Microbispora triticiradicis. Taxonomy (NCBI): domain Bacteria; kingdom Bacillati; phylum Actinomycetota; class Actinomycetes; order Streptosporangiales; family Streptosporangiaceae; genus Microbispora; species Microbispora triticiradicis. Next base: position 3,520 of record NZ_VANP01000013.1, read on the forward strand.
AGAACGATCGCCACCAAGCCGCGGATCGTCCGGGCGTCGCCGGGAGGCGGCACCCAGGACGCACCGGTCGAGCCGCAGCGGCAGACGCAGCCCGCTCTGACGGACGCGCAGGTCGTACGCCTGGTGCGGCTGGGCCGGCGGATCGAGGCGTACTTCGGCCGGCCCCAGGACATCGAGTGGTGCCTGGCCGGCGACGAGTTCCACATCGTCCAGAGCCGGCCGATCACCACCCTGTTCCCCGTCCCCGCGACCGACGACCAGGACAACCACCTCTACGTCTCCGTCGGTCACCAGCAGATGATGACCGACGCGATGAAGCCGCTGGGACTGTCCCTGTGGCAGCTGACGACCCCCCGGCCGATGCACGAGGCGGGCGGACGGTTGTTCGTCGACGTCGCCCCCGTCCTGGCGACGTCCGCGGGCCGCGCGAACCTCATCGGGACGCTGGGAAGGTCCGACCCGCTGATCCGGGACGCGCTGCAGACCGTCGTCGACCGCGGCGACTTCCTCCGCCTGCTTCCCGACGAGGACGCCGGCCCCGCACCGGCCGGTGACGCGCCCGCTCCAATCGAGACCGATCCGGCCATCGTCACCGAGCTGATCCGGAACAACCAGACGTCCGTCGCCACCCTGCGGCGCGAGATCCAGGGCCTCTCCGGCCCGGCGCTGCTCGACTTCATCCTCACCGACATCGAAGAGCTGAGGCGCCTTCTGTTCGACCGGCGGAGCTTCCAGGTGATCATGGCGGGGATGGAGGCGGCCTGGTGGCTCAACGACCAGCTCGAGGCATGGCTGGGCGAGAAGAACGCGGCCGACGTGCTCACGCAGTCCGTCCCCCACAACGTCACGTCGGAGATGGGGCTGGCGCTCCTCGACGTCGCGGACGCGGTCCGGCCGCACGCGGAGGTCGTGGCGTTCCTGCACCGCGTCGCGGACGAGGGCCGGGACGGAGACGGCTTCCTGGACGAGCTGGCCGGGCTGCCCGGCGGACGGGAAGCACGTGACGCCATCCGGGGCTACCTCGACGAGTACGGCATGCGCTGCACGGGTGAGATCGACATCACCAGGACGCGCTGGAGCGAGCAACCCGCCACGCTCGTGCCCAGCATCCTCGGCAACGTCAGGAACTTCGAGCCGGGCGCCGGCAAGCGGCGCTTCGAACAAGGACTCCAGGAGTCCCTACGGAAGGAAGAGGAGCTGCTGACGCGGTTGCGCGCCCTGCCCGGCGGGGAGCAGAAGGCCGACGAGACCAAGCGGATGATCGACCGCGTCCGCACCTTCGCCGGATACCGGGAATACCCCAAGTACGGCATGGTCAGCCGCTACTTCGTCTACAAGCAGGCGTTGCTGCGGGAGGCCGATCGCCTTATCCAGGCCGGCGTCCTGCGGGAGAAGGACGACATCTTCTTCCTCCGGTTCGAGGAGCTGCGTGAGGTCGTGCGCACCGACGCCGTGAACGCCGAACTCATCCAGGAAAGACGGGAGGCGTTCCGGTCCTACGAGGCGCTCACGCCGCCCCGGGTCCTCACGTCGGACGGCGAGGTCGTCACCGGCCGGTACCTGCGCGACGACGCCCCGCCCGGCGCGCTGGTGGGCCTCCCGGTCTCGGCCGGGACCGTCGAAGGCCGTGCCCGCGTCATCACGGACATGGCGCGGGCCGACCTCGAAGCGGGCGACATCCTGGTCACCACCTACACCGACCCCAGCTGGACCCCCCTGTTCGTCTCCGTCGCCGGACTGGTGACGGAGGTGGGCGGCCTCATGACGCACGGGGCGGTGATCGCGCGAGAGTACGGCCTGCCGGCCGTCGTGGGAGTGGAGCAGGCCACCCGGTTGATCCGCGACGGCCAGCGGATCCGCGTCCACGGAACCGACGGGTACGTCCAGATCCTCGACTGAACCATCACGTCGAGATGCCAGGGGCTCGTCTCGGGGTAGAGACGAGCAGGGTCTCAGCCGTCGCGTTGCTTGAGGCGGAGCGCTTCCTTGCGGGTCTCGGCCTGGATGGCCCGCTCGCGCTCCAGCCACGGTGGGTTCTCCGCTTTCAGCGCCTCGATCTCAGCGGTGGTCAGCGGTCCGGTGATCCCGCCTCTGATCAGGCCGGAAATGGAGACCCTGAGCTTCGCGGCGATGACCTGCTTGGGGTGCGGGCCGTTGCGGCGCAGTTCGGTGAGCCAGGCGGGTGGCGTCGACTGCAACTCGTTCAGCTCGTCCCTGGAGACGACACCCGCCTGGAACTCGGCGGGAGTGGCCGAGAGGAGAACACCCAGCTTCTTGGCCGCCGTCGCGGGCTTCATCGTCTGGATGGTCTTCGGTCTGGACGAGGTCATGGCGCCAAGCGTAGTCAGTCGGAACGGGTTCCCCTGACATCGATACCCTGAGGAAGTGAACGATGGGGAGACCGGCAGGGTGTTCCGGCTGGCGTACGTGCCCGGGGTGACACCCGCGAAATGGGTCAACATCTGGACCGAGAGGATGCCCCATGTGCCGGTTGACCTGGTCGCGGTTCCCGCCGCCGAGGTGGTGGACCTCCTGCGGGACGGCGGCGCCGACGCCGGCTTCGTCAGACTGCCGGTCGACCGGGCCGGGCTCAGCGTGATCCCTCTCTACGTGGAGACCACGGTGGTCGTGGTGCCCAAGGACCACGCGGTGGCCGCCGTCGACGAGGTGGCCACCGCCGACCTGGCCGACGACGAGGTGCTCCATCCTCTGGACGACACCATCGAGTGGACGGACCGGCCCGGGCTGCCCGCGTTCACCCGTCCGGCCACGACGGCGGACGCGGTCGAGCTGGTGGCGGCCGGGACCGGGCTCCTCCTGGTTCCGCAGTCGCTGGCGCGCCTCCACCACCGCAGGGACCTCACGTACCGGCCCGTGCCGGACGCGCCGCAGTCCCAGGTCGCGCTGGCCTGGCCCACCGACGCGACCACCGACCTGGTGGAAGATTTCATAGGCATCGTCCGCGGCCGGACGGTGAACAGCTCGCGGGGTCGTACCCCCGACTCCCAAGCAGCGAAACCGGCACGGCAGGCACAGAAACCCGTACAGAACGGCTCCAGCCGCCGTTCCGTGCCGGCCGGCCGTAAAAGGAAGGGCCACCGGCCTCGGTGAGCTCGCCCGCGCTTTCGCCGTTCGCGCGAGGCGTGGGTCACGCCGTCATGTCCCCTCACGCAAGGCGTTCGCGCGAGCGGCCTCCGCCTCCTCGCCCAGGAGGTAATGCACGTTCGTGCCCGGCAGAGTGGGCAGCTCCGCCCAGTGGGTGATCGGATCGTCAAATTCCAGCGTTTCGTCACGATCCCGGCCGTAGGGCAGGCGGACGACACCATCAGAGTCGACGAAGCAGTCGCGGTATTCACGCCCGTCCTCGGCGAAGTGACGGGTGGTGAAGTACATCGGCCTCACCAACCAGAACTCCTGCCCGGCGTCCGGATCGCGCTCGTCCGCATCATCGGACGCGAAACGGCCCGTGATCGCGGCGGCCACGGGCACGCCGTCCCCCGGCAGCCTCTCCCGCGAGTCCACCCACTCCACCTCCGCGCGAATGCCCATCCCGGCTCCGATCTTCTGTCAGGTACGGCCATCCTGGCACTCCCGCCCTTGTCCCCTCCGCTCCCGGCGAGCCGAACGTGCGGCCCTGAACCTCCCCAACGCGATCGATACCCGCGCTCCGCCACCCGCCGGGAGGCTCGTGCTCGTCGCGATCACCCGGAACTGAGGCCCTCACCGGAGGCGTCCAACCGTGGAAACCCCGAGCGTGGATCCCTGATCCTCAGCTCCTACTCACTCGATGTTCGCTGGGGGAAAGCCCTACCGTGATTTGTCGAACCATCCGTTCATGGGGAGCTGCTGAGGTTGAGTACGGTTCGCAGGCCTTTGTTGCTGGTCCTCTGCCTGCTGCTGGCCGGACCCGCACTCCATGCGTCAGCGGCTGGACCGCCGAAATGGCCGTACGCGTCGAAACCGTGCGAGGAGACGGCCAGAACGCCTGTTCCTCGCTCGTTCGGGCCTCCGGCGGCCCTCGGGGGTGACGGGCACACCAATGTGACGGGGGTGGCCATCGGCCTGCTGGGGTCGCGTCCCGTCGCGGTCAGCGCCGGGGACGAAGGCAGTCTGCGGGTCTGGGACCTTCCGACCCTCGCCCCGATCGGAGAGCCGGTCAAGGTCGGTGGACCGATCAGGGCGATCACTACGAGTTCGTTTCCGGAACACCCGCTGACGCTGTTCGTCAAGGTGGGCCGTTCAGAAAAGACAATCACCGTACGACGGTTCCAGGGGCAACCGCTCACAGTGACCAGCGGGGACGCCAAAGGTGCCGCGATCGGCCGCCTGAACGGTCGCACCGTGAAGGTCACCGCAGGTGACGAGCTCCACGTGGTCGACGCGGGGACCGGGCGGGAGATCGGGCCGCGGATCCTGCTGGGAGAGGACAACGGAGTTCACGCGCTCGAACTCGTCACTCTGCACGGCAGGCTCACCGCCGTGGTCAACGACAACGGCGGTGACGAGAACGAACCGGGACCGGATCCCCTCCGTTTCGTGGACCTGGCCAGCGGTAGACGACTCGTGGGAATCGACGGTGATTTCAGCACCGTGCGAAAGGCGAGGGTGAACGGGAAGACCGTTCTTCTGACCGTCAACCGGCCCGAGGGCAGCATCTCCATATGGGACCCCGTCTCGCGCAAGCAGATCGGGCTCCTGCCCGGCAATCCACCGGCACCCAGTGCTCTGGGCGGCGAATCCTACGGATTTTCGCGGCCGGCCTTCATCGAGGTCTCACTGGCCGTGGGAGAACTGGCCGGCCGGCCGATCGCGATTACCGGAGGCGGTGACAACACCGTCCGGCTCTGGGACCTCGGCACCGCCCGGCAGCTTGCAGCGACCGTTCCGCCCGGTCACACCGACTCCATTCTGGCGATCGCGGTCAGCGAGTCGGCCGGCCGGCCGGTGGCGATCACCCAGGGCTGGGACGGCCAGACGATTCAATGGGATCTCGCCACGGGGCGGAGGGTCGCCGCTCCACCGCCAGACACCTACGGCTCCCTCGAAGACATCCCGGCCGATCGCCTGCGTGACCGTACTGTCGTCGCGGACCGAGCGGGAGGCGGACGATTCCGGGATCTCGTCGCCTCCAGCCTGGAGGAGGCTCTCCGCGCCAGGGACGAAAGGACAGCGCCGTGGGTCACCCAGGTCGGTGATCGCACCGTGCTGTTCGGCAGGGATGGAGCCAGAGCATGGATCAAGGACCTGGCCACGGGTGCGGGAATCGGAGCTCCGGTGAAGATCGGTGCCACTACTCCACTACAGCTCACGACTCTGGCCGAAATCGACGGCAGGCCGGTTCTCCTCGTCAGCCTGAAGGGAACGACCCGCATTCTGGACTTCCAGAGCGGCCGCCTCCTCGGCGAGGTGAGCGGGGTCAGCTCCAGTGAATCCCCGATCGCGGTGGCCCGCGTACGCTGTACGACCGGTGTCCTAACCAGACGCAGCGGTCGCCTCTATTTCTGGGATCTGCGGACCGGTCGCAGACTGACACCCACTCTCCGGGGGCATGGCACACGCGTCCTCCAAATCCTGACTGGACGGCTCGGCGACATCCCGATCGCGGTGACTGCCGCCCTGGGCGGCGAAATCCGTGTGTGGAACCTGCTCGACGGACGGCAGATCGGCGATCCGCTCAAGGCTCACAACCGGTTGGTCGTCATGGCGCTCGGCTACGTGAACGGGCACACCGTCGTGCTTGCCGGGGGAAAAGCCGAGAAGGTCTTGATGTGGGATCTCGGTCGGTAGGCATGCGACCAGGAGGCATCTGAATCATCCGCGCTGCCGCCGACCCGTTCAACATCTGGCGCTCGGCCTGGCGGAAGCGCGACGCCAAGACCGCCGTCGCGCCCATCTCGTCGGCCACCGGCGCAGGGTTCAAACCCAATCAGGTCCAATTTGAATCAGCGTTCGACCACGTCGGTGGCTGCGGACGCCTTGTCGAAGGCGAGTGGCAGTCCGCCTCATCGGCCTTTGCACAACCGGTTGCGCACTTCGTCGGCGCATTCGGGGATGGTGGTGCCAATGCCATGCTGGCGTGGCTCATGAGATCGCGAGCGCGCCATGAACGCCGTTATGCCCCCTTCAGCGACCTTTCGCCAGAGGTCGCCCTCGACAACGTGCGAAAGGCCCTCCTTAATTTGGGCAGGTCTCTGATGGGTGGAGCGCGCGAACCTCTCGCCCCAGCAGCGCCGTAGCACCTCACCCACCTCCCCGTTGCCTTGGCACACGCGTTCGAAGGCATCGACCGGAATTTCCAGTTTTGAGAAACGTGGAGGCCGCGGCAGCTCCGGGTTGAGCGCCAGAACTACGGCCCTCTCTGTGATCTCCCGTGTTATCCAATGGTCCAATCCAGCCACAGACTGCGACCACGCCGCTCGGTACATGTCCTCAACGTCCACCACGCCGGCACGCATGGCAGCAAGCGCCCGCCCCGCCTTCACGAGCCCACGCGCGAAATCGAGATTTTCAAGGAACTCGTCGAACGCTGTGATGGGCTCGCTCGTCGGCATGACTTCTCCTACCGGGGGGTTGCAGCAGTTTCCCTGGCGCCCCAGGGCCTATTGATCAACTGCAGGGAGACCAGGAGATTACTCTGGTGTCAGGTGGTCAAGGCAGACTGCGGGAGCGCCTGTGCAAGCGCGGAGTCTGTTCGCGCTTGGTAGGCAGGGTAGTGGCTGGCCGGGCACCTCTCCTGAGAAACGGCCACCACGCCTCCCCGGCGTCTATGAACTGCGGAGTAAGACCTCCCAGCGATCCCAAGTGACTCGGTCTCTAGCCTCGCGGGTGACGAGCGCGCAGTGTGAGGGCCTCGACGTGGCGCGGGCGCACGATTCGGAAGTGCCGGTGGTCGACTGTCGCGACCTCCCTCAGCCCCAGGCATTCGGCGATCGCGATGACGGCGGCGTCCAGCAGTCCGAGAGGAAGGTCGACGTACCTCTCGACTAGTTCCGCCATACGAGGAAGGTTCTCGTCCTCCAGCTCGGCCACGTGGAACCCATTGCCACCGAACGACGGTCGCACAGGAGCACGTCAGCGGCCCATCTCCGAACGCAGGATCTCCTCGTGCCGTTCGGCGAGGTCCGGCTCAGCCTCGAACGACGCGAAGAACGGAAGGTCACGCTCCGCCGGGGCGGGCTCGTCCAGACGACCGCGGATCAACTCCAGAGCAGGGTGTAGCTCTGACTCCGGCAACTGGTCAACGAGATAGTGCAGTTCCTCGCGCATGGCGCTCATGCCTCCAGTCCTAGGTGTCAGGCAAGACGAAGGCAGAAGTATTAGGCGTAGCCCGGCCCAAATGAGGTCGGTGAGGACCGTCAGAGCGACTGAGCTCGCTCGGCCGGGCAGCCGCATGAGAGGTGAAGTGCCGTGACAGGAGCCCCAGGTTGCTGGTATGGCCCTCTCTTGCAATCTCTGAGACTGCTTGCCATCGCTCGTAGACAGAAACGTCAGGCAATTCACGGGCTACACAAAACCGGACGCTCAGATCGCAATACCATACCTACTCTGCATGCGATTCCTGGACCTTGACGACGTATCCGACACCACAGGATGATCTACATATGTTGCCACGCGCAGGTGTCACCACGGCAGGTTTACTCGTGCTGGCGCTGGTGGGCGCCTGCGGCGACGACGGCGGGGATCACGCCTACGAGCGGGTCTCGCTCAAGGGCCGGGCGTCCTCTACGGCTCGCGCGATGTCCTCACCGCCAGCGTCGCCATCTCTCCTCGCCACAGTCGCGCAGTCGTCAGATTCCGCAGCCGTTTCACCGCCGCTGCCGATGGCGACCTCCTTGGCATCGCCGATGGCGACCTCTTCGCCCCTGCCGGTCACCGGCCCACCGCGATTCTTTGTCACCGCGAGGGCTCCACTCGCACGCTTTCCGAATAAGTCCAAGACGGCAGTCTTCACTCCGGTACGGCCCGCCGTGCACGACGCCACAACCGGAGAGTTCCTGGCCGCCATCCCGCTGCCGGCAGGAGTGCGCTCCTCCTGGCAAGTGCTAACCGCGGCACCCGACAACCGCACCTTCGTACTGTCCGGATGGACCGGGCCGGACTCTACCCTCCGGTTCTTCCGCGTCCACCTCGCCGAGGACGGGTCGCCGAGCGACCCGATACCCGTCCCCGGACTCGAGAGTGACGCACTGGGCGCCGGACACATCCTCGCCCTGAGCCCCGACGCCACCAGACTGGCCTACGCCGCCCCCATCCCGGGTGGAGCGAAGATCTCTGTTGTCGATCTCGCCACCGGGCAGCGCCGCGACTGGAGCACGCGAGCGTCCGTGGTGACCGGCCTGGCCTGGGCCCCGGACGGTCAGCGGATCGCACTGGTGGTCGGTGGCTGGGGCATCGGCGTCCTCGACCTCGGCTTGAAGGGATCCGATCTGCTGGCCGCCACCCGCCTCGTCAAATCGAGTAACGACCTGCCATTCCTGGAGTCCGTGGCTTATACCCCCGATGGCAGGGCTCTGATCTGCTCGGCCGGTCATGCCATCATGCGCATCCCGATTGAGGGCGGGGAGGAACCGCGGGTTCTCGCGCGGGTGACGTTGCCGGCCGACGCGTCACTCACCCTCCGTTTCAGTCTTGATGGAACCGGCCAATACCTGCTCTATGTGCACCGATGGCGGGGCTTTCGAATCGATCTTGCCAATGGTTCGACCACGCCGATGCCGATCAAGACCGATGAGCACTCCGGCGAGGGCGACTCCCCGAACGCGGCCTGGTGATGACCCATCCGAGAGTTATCGAGCGGGCGGCGGTCGACTCGGTCGCCAAGCGGCTCTTCGCGACCTGGGCCATTACAGCGTGCGCGCCGCGATGATCTATCAGCACCACACGGCGGAGGCGGACCACGAGATCGCCGACGTCATGAACGGCAAGATCACACAAGTCCTCTCGCAGAGAAAGCCGCACACCGCAACTCAGCACCGGTCATAGGGCGTGGGCGAACCCATCGGAGTAGAGGAGACCGTATGCACCCTCGCACCTCTGTCGCAGCTCCGGAAAAGGCATCGCATCTCTCTGAACTGGAACAATGCGTCAAGTTCCCGTCCGGCTGGTCCTCTGGTCCACAGCAGGTCCATAACAGGGTTGAGTGAGCCTCGCCGCATCGCGTCGGCACGCGAAGCACGTGATCATGACGGGCCCGCTGGGCTGGGTGAACTTTCCGTACGTCTTCAAGGCTGCCCGAAGCCGGGCCGCACGCGCCGCCGTCACGTCCCGCCGCCTCCCGCTGGCGCTCGGGGCGGCCGGCTAAGACCACGCCTGACGGCTGGCACGGACGAGTCGAGGCGGGCCGCCGCGCGACAGTACAGGTCTGATCACAGGGGGTGGGCTGAGCTAAAACAGCCGCCATGTGCCGCGCCGCGCGTGCTGGCGCCTCCGGCGAGGGGGCGCTCCGGCTCCGGGATGGCTTCGAACGCACGTGTGGGTTGCGGGGTGACTGATGCGGGAGCCATCCCGCCAGCCATCGACCCCAAGCAAGCCCAGCAGACCGCCGCCGCCACAAGCCCGGCTGTGACCGTTGACATCTGGGAGCACAAGCGGAGGGACACGTCAAGCCGGGCTTGCACCTCCGCCACCGGGACGCTGCCACCCCGTGGTGGGGTCGACGGTAGACGGGATGGACGAGCAAGCATGCGCTGGCGCCGGCGTTCGCGCCTAAGAGCGTGTTTGAGAAGGGTCGATAACGGTCTGCGCATCTCGCCGCCGTGACCACCGTCAGATCGCGATCACGACGGGGTGCCCCGCGATCGCCGCTACCCCTCTGACCTGACCGACGCCCAATGGGCGCTGGTCGAGCCGTTGCTCCCCGCACCGAACACGGGAGGGAGACCGGAGAAGCACCCGCGCCGGGACATCGTGGATGCCATCTTGTACGTGGTCCGGACGGGCTGCGCCTGGCGGCAACTGCCGGTCGACTTCCCGCCCTGGCAGACCGTGTACTGGTACTTCGTCCGCTGGGAAGAAGCCAAAGTCACCGAGCAGATGCTCACCGCGCTGCGGCGCCGGGTTCGGGCGGCGCAGGGGCGAGCCGAGGAACCAATGGCGGGCATCATCGACTCCCAGAGCGTCAAGGGCGCCGACACCGTCGGCCGCGAGTCCCGCGGCTACGACGCGGGAAAGAAGGTCAACGGGCGCAAGCGGTTCATCGTCACCGACACCCTCGGATTGCTGCTGGTCGTCTGCGTGATGGCCGCCTCCGTCCAAGACCGTGACGGAGCCAAGACCACCCTGCTCAGCATGTACCTGGTCACGCCGGTCAGGTACGTGTTCGCCGACGCCGGCTTCGCCGGGATGCTGGTGGACTGGACCCAGCGCATCCTACGGACCGTGCTGCACATCGTCCGCAAGGCTCCTGGGCAGATCGGGTTCGCGGTGATCGAGCGGCGGTGGGTCGTCGAACGGTCGCTGGCCTGGCTGACCAGCCACCGCCGCCTGGCCCGAGACTATGAGCGCCAGCCGACCACGGCCGAGGCCATGATCCGATGGGCCGCGATCAGCGGTATGGCCCGCCGCCTCGCGCGGGGAAGCGCCGCAACTCGTCAGCAGCGCATCATCCTCGCTCACCCAGCGAAGTAGCCCTTCTCAAACACGTTCTGAGGCCACCCCTCACGTGTCGCGATGCGCGACAGCGAGTGCACTCTCCGCGCAGAGGATATCCGGGAAGTTCTTCTGCCATCGCCGCGACCCGCACTGGAGCTCTTCGGGCAGCTCAGCGAGCCTCGTCTGGAGCTTGGGGATCTTGTGCCGCGGGTCCGGTTGGTGGTCACGAGCGGGCGGACTCGCCTCGGCATCGGCAAGCTCCTGCGCCTTGGTCCGGCGCTCACCTTCCAGCTCTGTGGAGCAGGCTCGCAGACGTTGGCAGAACGCATAGTCCGCGTCCGTATTCCCCTAAAGCCGCCTTTAAGCGCCTCCCAAGTGGCTACCAGGGCTCCTCCGTCACTCTCCCGTTGACAGGTCGAACGGATGCCGGATGGAAACGGGAGTCGGTGAGGTTCGGGTGAACCGGTGGAGACGGGCGGTAACGTCCGTATTGGCGATGGCGATGACCGTCGCGACAGGCGTGGTGGTCTCGGCACCACCAGCCAGGGCAGACGGGATTCTCCTCAATGGGAACGGCGTGTACGGCCCCAACAGCAGGATCGAAATCGCGTCGACGGTGCTGACGTACAAGGACGACTGCGATGGCGGGCTGAATGACTTCGTCTACCCGGTCAGTGACATCTACCTGGTGCCGGACGCACCGCCCTCCGAGGGGCAGCACCTCGACGACGTCGTCGGTACGCCCAATGCGGTGGTGCAGGACGAATCCCTTGTCATGGGCGAGGTGATCGGCATCACCTCGCCCGCTGGAAATCTCCCTCCAGGAAAATACGCCGTTGTCGTCGACACCTGCCAGGACGGGTACTTCGACGCGGCGGACGACAGCTGGTACAGCGGCCAGATCGAGGTACTGGCCCTCGCGCGGACCCCTGCGCCCGACGCCGCGCTGGCGACTCTGAAAAGCGCGGCGTTGGACGAGTACCAGACGTACAGGGAGCGTTGGCTGGACGCTCGCGCGGCAGGGGACATGCTTGACGCGGCGCTTCAGGGGGGTTGCGCTCTCGGCAACCCCGTCGCGTGTGCGCTGGAGAAGAAAGACTTCTCCACCCCTATCCATCGAAAGTTCGCCAATCTGCAGTTCAGCCGGGCGATCCATTACATCGGCATCTATGCCGACCCGCCGAATCCTGATTTCGATCGGCCGGTGATTCCCGAGAAGGTCGACGACGACGTCTCGGCTGATGCCATTGCGGGTGAGGCGTCGCTGCTGCAGGCCTTGTTGCGCGCGGTCGAGGCGTACAAGGGCGCGCAGCAGGCGGGTGACGGGGAGTGGGCCCTGGTCCACGCGCGTGAGGTTCGCGACCTGCACCAGGCGCTGGCCGGGCAGCTGGCGCGGACCTCGGCCCAGCTGAACGAGATCAAGTCGCTGTACGGCGAGGACGCCGATAAGGCGTTCGCCTTCGCCGCGGATTTCGAGAGCCGGGTCAAGCAGCGGGGCCTCACCCCGGACGAGAGGCACGTGCTGCGGGAGAGCGGGCTGACCGGCGCGCAGATCACCGATTTCGAGAACCGGATACGTGCGGCCGCCCGCCCCTACACAGCCCAGACCGTGCGGGACGCGCTGACCGCGCAGATCGCCGCGCACGTCAAGACGGCCGCGGCGGTGCAGGAGGGCCTCAGCGGCTGGCAGGCGATCGTCGACGCGCTGGCGGGCGACACGGGGGTGCCGGACACGCATCCGGTCGCGGACGCGGGCGGCCCGTACACGGCGACCGAGGGGCAGGCGGTCACCCTGGACGGCTCCGCGTCGACCGCCGCGCAGGGGGTGACGCTCTCGTCGTACGCCTGGGACCTGGACGGCGACCGCGACTTCGACGACGCGACCGGGCAGACCCCGTCGGTGGTCTTCGATGAGCCGGGCTCGCCAGTCGTCGGCCTGAAGGTGACGGATGGCGCCGGGCGGGTCGCGTACTCCTGGAGCGGCGTGACGGTGACGCGCAAGGGCGACGACCCGAAGATCGCCCGGCGTGCGCCGGAGAGCGCCCAGATCAGGGTCGAGACCGGCAAGACGGCCCAGTTCTCCGTCACGGTGAGCGACGACGGCGGCGCGCCCGAGGTGACCTGGACCGTGGACGGCAAGCCGGCAGATGGGACCGACTCGTTGTCGTGGACGGCCCCGGACACGCCGGGAAGCCACGAGGTCGTGGCCACGGCCACGGATGCCGACGGGCATGCCGTCACCGACGGCTGGTCGGTGCTGGTCTTCCGCAAGGACGCCGACGGTGACGGCTGGACGGCCACCACGGACTGCGACGAGACAGACGCGGCGGTGCATCCCGGGCAGATCGAGTTCATCGGCAACGGCGTCGACGACGACTGCGACAGCGGCTCGCCGGACGCGCCCCCGGGCGGCCTCACCGGGAAGCCGTACGGCTGGGGTCACAACACGCTGGGCCAGGTCGGCACCGGGACGCTGGGCGGCGAGTTCGACGCCCCGCAGCAGACGGTCGTGCCCGGCACCGCCGTCCGGGTCGAGTCAGCGTACCGCGTCAGCTTCGCCGTGCTTGGCGACGGCACGGTACGCGCCTGGGGCATGAACGACCACGGTCAGCTAGGAGACGGCTCGACCGTGTCCCAGCGGGCGGTCCCCGTGTCGCCGCTCGGCATCGGCGGGGCCGGCACGCTGGCCGGTGTCACCCGGATCTCCGCCCACGGCGACCAGGTCGCGGCGGTGCGAACCGACGGTACGGTGGCGGCCTGGGGCTTCAACGGGAACGGGCAGCTCGGCGACGGCTCGACCGTCACCTCGCGCAACGTCCCGGGGCTGGTGCTCACCGGGCCGGACACGCCGTTGCGCGGCGTCCGCGACGTCGAGGCTGCTGAGCAGGCCTTCTACGCGCTGATGGACGACGGCACCGTCACGTCCTGGGGTGTACAGAGGTGCCTCGGCACCTCCTCGCAGAACAAGCCATACGCGACGGCGGTCCCGGGGCTGAGCGGGATCCGCCAGATCACCGCCGCCGCGGGCGCCGTGTTCTTCCTCAAGAAGGACGGCACCCTGCTCTCCTGCGGCGACACCGATCCGGCGCTGGGCCGGCCGTGGGCGCTCAACACGCCGACGTCGCCGTACCTGCCCAGCCCCGTGACCAACCTGGGCGCCGGCAGCACGGTGGTCGACGTGTCCTCCTCGGGTGACTCGGCGGTCGCGCTGAAGGAGGACGGCTCGGTGTTCATGTGGGGCCAGAACACCAACCACGAGCTGGACGCGCTCGGCTTCGCCGGCGGCCAGAGCACGACTGTGCCGACCCGGGTGACGCTCCCCGCGGGCGCGCCGGTCGTCGCGGTCGACCACGACGACTCGATGAACACCTTCGCGATCCGCGCCGACGGCTCGATGCTGGCCTGGGGCGGGAACCTGTTCGGCGCCACCGGCACCGGTGGCAGCGCCCCGGTCGGCGCGCCGACGGTCGTCAACCTGCCCGGCCGGGTGTTCCTGCAGGTGTCGGCCTCGAAGTGGAACGCGCTGGCGCTGACCCGGCCGGCGTCCGACCCGGACCTGGAGCTGCCGGCGTCGTGGGTGCACGCGGCCGTCGAAGACGCCGCGCTGAGCGAGGCGGGCGACGGAGCGTTCACCGTGACGCTGGACCACGCCCTGGGCGACGAGGTCGCGCTGACCTGGTCGCTGCGGGCCGGCAGCGCGGGTGAGGACGACGTGGCGCTGGGCACCGGAACGGTGGTCGTGCCGGCCGGTCGGACGCAGGCGTCGATTCCGGTCGACGTGGCCGACGACGCGCTCGACGAGGACGACGAGACGGTGACGCTCGCGCTGACCGGGGCCCGGCTCGGGCTGACGATCGCGCGCGCCCAGGCGACGGGCACCATCGCCGACAACGACGAGGGGCCTGTCGTCTCAGTCGAGTCGGCGACGGTGACCGAGGGGGGAACCAGCCTCACCGACACACCGGTGACGTTCCGTCTGTCGAAGCCAAGCGGCAAGGAGGTCGTGGCCGCGTACGCCACCGCGGACGGCTCGGCCAAGGCGAACTACGACTATGTGCCCTCGGACGCGACGATCCGGTTCGCCCCGGGCGAGATTGAGCACGTGGTTCACCTCGCGGTGAACGGCGACGCGATCCCGGAAACGGACGAGACGTTCACCGTCTCGGTCGGCGAGGTCGCCAACGGCAGCGCGGGGCATCCCGCCACGATGACGATCCGGGACGACGAGATGCTGGTCGTGTCGGCCTCCGCGCCCACGATCGCCGAGGGCACGTCCGGCGACTTCACGGTGACCGTGAACCCGGCGCCGCCGGCGGGTGAGAGCGTGTCCGTGCCGTGGTCGCTCGTCGAGCCGGCCGCCGGCCCGGACGACGAGTCACGTCGTCGTGGACGGTCGACGGTCCGTGCGACGTGACGGGGGACGGCCCGCAGGCATCGGTCACCTGCTCCGACGACGGCGTTTTCACCGCGACGCTGACCGCGGTGGACGCCCAGGGCGCCTCGGCGTCGGACACCACCATCCTGACCGTCGGCAACGCCGCCCCGGTGCTCGGCACGGTGGCCGTGGACGGGTCCGGTGCGCGGATCGAGTTCTCCGACCCGGGCACCGCCGACCAGCACACCTGCACCGTCAGGTGGGGGGACGGGACGGCGCCCGGCATGCTTGACGGAGCCCTGTCGCCGTGCTTCCTGCCCCACACCTACGGTCCGGGCACGTTCACCGCCACAGTGACGGTGAGCGACGGCGACGGCGGGTCGGTCTCCACCTCCCGTACAGTCAAGGTCGCGTCGGCGCCATGGCCCTTCCGTGGATTCCTGCCACCGGTGGACAACCCGCCTATGGTCAACGCCGTCCAGGCCGGCCAGGCGATCCCGGTGAAGTTCGGCCTCGGCGGTTACCGCGGGATGGACGTCTTCGCGGCGGGCTCTCCGGCGTCAGGGCAGATTTCCTGCTCTCTGGGTCAGACGGACTCGGTCGAACAGGCGGTCACGGCGGGTGGATCGCCGCTGTCGTACGACGCGGCGAAGGATCAGTACACGTACGTCTGGAAGACCGACAAGGCCTGGTCCGGCCAGTGCAGGCGGCTGAACGTCACTTTGGCCGACGGCACCCAACATTGGGCGCTGTTCCGGTTCCGCTGACACAGCCGGATCAACGGAGGGTCCCGCCGTCGCGTCAGCGTCACGGCGGGACCCTCTCCGTGTCGGCTCCAGTACTTCCCCAAGGGTGCAGACCCGAGCTGGCACAGCCGAAGGGATCTCGACGCCGTCGCCGGACCCTCCGCTCCCGTCCCAGCAGGAGCCTCGGCTGGAGGACCCGGCCGTAGCTTTCCGCGTGCACGGCGGCTCCGAGGGCTCACCTCTGTCGCATGGTGCCCGCTCCGATCGGTGCGGCCATCTTGATCAAGCAGGGCGCTTTCGCTGAATCTGCCGGAGGATCGCCTCGTCGGTGATCGTGCTGTCGTTGGCGAGAAGGAACGCCTTGCTGAGGATGAGGGACAGTTGGCCGTTCTCTTCGAAGGGCAGGAACAACCTGGCGTCGCGTTTGCGCGCGGAGACGATGCACAGGTAGACGTCGCCCGGATCCATGAGGATGTTGGCACCGCCCAAATGGATCTTGTAGGTGCCCAGGTCACCCCGGACCACCAGGAAACGGTCGGTGAGGGTGCAGCGGTAGGCGACAGCCGTACGGGGAAGCAGCCGCGCCAGCGCGTCGCGGCGCACCTGGGCAGACGGCGGCAGTACGCCGAAGGACGTCTCTCTCCAATAGGCATGGTGCGGGTCCTCGCCGCGGTCCGCCCATTCCGGGTCGGTGGCGATCGAGGTGACCGCCACGAACAGGTCCACATCCCGCATCGCCTCGCTGAACACCAGCGGCGGCACCTCGGCCAGGTCGACCTGGCGGAAGGCACGCCCCTCCCGCCGGTCGAAGCGCACCTGGTCGGTGGCGGCCAGAATCACCTCATGGCCGGCATCGACGGCCGCGGTCTCGTAGCGGAATCGGACCCTCCAGGCACCCTCGGCCAACTCCTTCTTGGCCTCCGCGTCGTAGCCGCCGACCAACTGACGGCATTAGTAAGGCGGAAGGCCGAAAGGGAGTGAAAGATAGCGGAAAGAAAAAACAAGTCGGAAAAAGGCTTGAAAGGGTTTGACTTGTAGGGGCCGTGCGCTACGCGGACGACTTAAGGGCTGGCATCTCCGCGAATCTTTACCTGGCCTCCGCTAGGCGTCGCCGAGTTGCGATATCAGGTTCTTTCAACGAACCGGTATGTGGCGTTCTCTTATCAATTGGCACCCGGAAACGCATTATTGCAGTGTTCGCACCGTCGTTCAGCGAATCTGCCCAGGTTACCGCTCTGAGCCCATGCTGGGTTCTCTGGACTGATGCTGGTCCATAGACCGGGACGAGGTTGACGAATGCGCCCCCAGTCTCTCTCCATGATCTCTCGACTGGCTGTGTGATTGCAGCCTTCCGGCAGGTGTGCGTATCGCGTAGGTGAGATCAGGATCTCGAAGGGTGCATAGGTCTTCGCTTCTGCTCCTGAGCATGAACAGCCCAGGCCTACAGGGAGATCGCAACGCTCGCAACGCTCTTCACACATAGAGTCATTATTCGAAGACCGCGTTCGCGCCTCAAGGGGTGCTCTCGATCAAACCTGTTGCGCGAGGTGATGTCCCGCCGAGTGGTGTAACTCGCAGCTGATCATGTGGGGTCGGCGAGTTGTGGGTTGGTGTGACTATGACGCGGCCAGGGCGGTGTGCGCCAGGGGTTCGGCTGGATCGTCTGCGGGCGGGGCGGTGAGTTGGGTCATGGAGCCCTCGGATAGGTAGCGGCGGTCGCTGACTTGCCATTCGTCGTGGTGTTCGGCCAGGACGGCGCCGGCCAGGCGGCCCAGGGCGGTGGGGTTGGGAAAGACCCCGACGACGTCGGAGCGTCGTTTGATCTCCCGGTTCAGCCGTTCCAGGGGGTTGGTCGACCAGATCTTCTTCCAGTGCTGGGCGGGGAAGTCGGCGAATGCGGTGATGTCGTCGGCGGCCTCCAGGAGCATCTGCTCCACGGCGGGGAACTCGCTGACCGTCACACGATGGCTCGCCCCATGTCCGGGGCTTGCATCAACAGCTTGGAGTTACACCACCAGAGGGGACGTCACCGAGGCGGGGGATGGGATCACAGCGAGTTCGCCCTCTACGTCTGGCGTTCCGTGAGAAAGAAGGGCGACACCAAGACTCCGAAGTCCCGCCGCAGCCTGGCCCTGCCCAAGCGCTGCGTTGAGGCGTTGAAGGCACTGAAGTCGGCTCAGGACGACGAGCTCGAGCTGGTGTTCTCGACCGAGAGCGGCTCGCCCGTGTCGGCGCACAACATGCGCCGCGACTTCCGGAAGGTGCTCGACAGCGCCGGCCTGACGGGGAAGGAGTGGGCGCCCAGGGAGCTGCGGCACAGCTTCGTGTCGCTGCTCTCCGACCACGACATCGCGCTCGAAGACATCTCGCGCCTGGTGGGGCACTCCAGCACGGTGGTCACGGAGACCGTCTACCGTCACCAGATCAGACCCGTGATCCAGGAGGGTGCGACCGCGATGGACGCCATCTTCCCGCTTGCCGAGCGGGAGCCTTAGTCAAGCAGTTTGACAAGCATGCCCCGTCTCCGATCTTGGGGACGGGCCGTTTTCGCTGGTGGGCGGTACTGGGTTCGAACCAGTGACCCCTCGCTTGTAAGGAGCCAAGATCGCCCCCGGCAGTACGCTGACCAGCGGGCCGACCTGGGACACTGCTCCCCCACAGACTGTCAGGCTTCCATCTCAGCCACCTACGGCCTCAGCTCTGCGCAGTTGATCATCCCGGAGCGGAGGCCCCCCGCCGGAGGCGTATCGGCGATGCGCGTGAACCAGCGCAATATGAGCAGCGTCTAATGATCATGACGCGTACGCGCTGGGTCCTGAGTATCGCGGCTGTCGTCGTTCTGGCCTTGATGGGGCTGCTGTGGTGGATCACGACCGAGGACGACCGGCAGCTCGATAGACACATACGGCAGGCTCTTGAGGGTTATGAGCAGGCGTTCGCGAGGGACGGGGCGGGTGCAACTCCGACACCTCTTCGGCGGGACGGATACGGCCCTGTCCTTGGCGCTCCGTCCGTCGAGAAGGTGACCGTCCTTAGGGACGGACAGACACTCACCGCTGAGTTCATCGGGGGAAAGACCACTGGGCCTTGCGGCTCGGACTACAGCGTGCGCGCCGTCGAGTCGGCGCATGCGGCCCTGATCGTGGTGAACGAGCACCCGCACGAGCGGGGACGCGCCTGCACGGCCGAGGGATACCGCAGACAGGTAACCGTACGACTCAGCCGTCCCCTTGGGATGCGTGCGGTGCTGGAGGCCATGGGAGGAATGCCGGTTCCCGTTGATCGCATCAGCTAGCCCAGACGCGCTGATCAGCGGCTTATCCCGTGTTTGGTCACCTTGCTGTCCGCGCCCAGGAGTGAAGTACGAAGTCCCGGACCTCCGAATGCGATCTCGATACATGGTCAGGTGAGATGAAGAAGACCAGCACGTTTTTGATGGTTGGTCTGTTACTTACCTCTGCAGCTTGCAGCGGCTATGGCTCGACTGGGAGCTCTCAGCCGGATACCAGGATGTCCGGTACGGCCTACGTAGCCGGGGGTCCACCGCCTGGCATCAGAACCCCGCTGGCCAAGGTCAACCTGACGTTCTCCATCAGGGGCAGGCTAGTGACACAGATTTCCGCAGATGCTGACGGGAACTACGCCGTCAAGATTGCTTCGGGAGAGTATGAAGTCCAACCGATGAGCGCGATGTGTCCGCGTGTCATCCGGATCACGGTTCCACGAACACTCACTGCTACCGCCGACATCGTGTGTCCAATCCCATAGGAGCCCTGGGACTACAGGGCACCGACTGTCAGGGCGGGGACGTGATGAAGTCGAGCGCGTTTGGAGTCGCGACGATCTGCACAGTCCACCCGTCGTCTTGGGCCATCGTGACGAGCTTGCCGATGTCGCCGGCGGGTCCTGCGGCGCAGACGATGACGTACAGGACCTTGCCGGTGTCGGTCACGCGGTGACTCCCAGGGATTCGGCGTACTCCCGCGCTTCCCGGCGGATGCTGATGGACGCGGTGGCGAGGATGTCGCGGACCAGCCTATGAGTGGCGGGGCGTGTGGTGATTTCCTCAGGGGCGATGTCTCCGGCGGCACGCAGGATGTAGAGGGCGCGGTCGTGCTTGCCCCATGCGAGGAACGCGCGGGAGGTGTCCAAAAGGACGGTCGCCTTGCGCTCGTTGATGGGCAGGGCGTTGATGTCGATCCTGCGGGCGTTCTCGATCGCGCTTCCGGCATCGCCAAAGGAGAGGGCGATGTTCACCCGGTGGCACAGGACGTTGTTCGGGCCGAACGCGGTCCACATGTGGTTGCCGTCGTAGCCGAGTCGCCGGCCTGCGTCCTCGGCCTCGTCCAGGAGTTCGGCGGTGGTGTGCCGGTTGCTGTGCTGGGCGGCGGCGACGGCTCCGCGTAGGAGGAGTGTGCCGTAGACCGACAGGTCGTTCGGGGACGGCTGGGACAGGGCGGAGTTCAGGCGTTGCGCGGCGCTGCTCGCCATGCCGGTGGCTGCTCGGTGGTGGCCGCCGTCCATCAGGGCGTGGGTGATGATGCGGGCGCTTGAGCCCATCATGAGCGGGCTCTCGCTGGCCTGGGCGGCGTGGACGCTGCGGTCGGCGGCGAGCCAGGCGAGGCCCTTGTCCTCCTGCTTGAGCAGGATGGAGGCGGCCACGTGGTGCGCCTCGGCGGACAGGGCGTGCGCTTTGAGCCGGGCGTCTCCGTCGAGCGTGGCGCAGGCGAGGCGCAGGGAGCGGATCAGCGTGGGAAGCATCGCCGCGACCTTGGAGTATCGGCACGCCTGGTAGGTCCGCTTCGCTCGGGCGACGGCGGCGGCAAGTTGCGGCAGCTCCGGGAGCTGGGGGCCGGCGACCGGGTATTCGGTGAGGGCTGCGGCGAGGTCGTCGGCGCCTGCGGCTTCCTCGTCGCGGGTGAGGGGTTGGGCTACTACGGCACTGAACAGGGCGGCCCCTGCGAGGCCGACGAAGTCACGACGTCGCACTTCGGTCTCGTCCTCTCCGTGTCGGACGAGATCAACGGTAGGCGGCGGGCCTGCTGGGCGGTGATCCTGCCGTGGGATGGGTGCGGCGACCGGGTCGCGGGGGGGCGAGGGCGAGAGCCATGCACGCCTGGTCGGGCATGTGCAGGCCGTCGGCGATGCGCTCGAACACCTCCAGGGCGGTGACCTGCTGGCTTCCGCTCATGATGGCGCTGACTTTGCCCTGGCTGTAGCCGGTCAGGCTGCCGATCGCGGTCTGGCTCAAGCCGCCGTACTGGCGGACAAGACGGAAGACCGCGCCGATGTCGCGGGCCTTGAGCGCGGCGAGCATGTCGGGGCGAATCTTTCGGCAACGGAAGCGAGGGCGGCCTGATGGCGAACAAGGCAGGTCACCGCCGCTTCGGGAGCATCCGCAAGCTGCCGTCCGGGCGCTTTCAGATCCGCTATCCAGGGCCGGACTGCGCAGCGGAGAGACGACGTACGAGCGGGAGCGCGATGCCGAGCGTGCGCTGTCGCTGCTCGAAGCGAAGATGGTCACCGGGGACTGGACGGATCCTCAGCGGTCCAAGGTCAAGCTCGGCGACTACGCGGCCAAGTGGATCAGTGAGCGGACGGAGCTGCGGCCCCGGACGGTCGAGATCTACAGCGGGCTTCTCCAGCGGCACGTCGCTCCGTATTTCGGCAATGTCGCCCTCGGGAAGATCAATACGGAGATGGTCCGCGAATGGCGCGCGACTCTGGCGAGCAACGGCGTCGGTGAGACGGAGATCGCAAAGGCGTACCGGTTCCTGCGGGCCGTGCACATGACCGCGACGGACGACCAGCTCATCCCGCGCAACCCCTGCCGCATTCGCGGTGCCGGAGGGAGAAGTCGGAAGAGCGGCCGGTCCTCACGGTGGCCCAGGTCTTCCAGCTCGCCGACCTGGTGCCGGTACGGCTGCGCGCGTTGATCCTGATCGCCACCTTCGCAAGCCTGCGGTGGGGCGAGGTCGCGGCGCTGCGGCGGATGGACCTGGACCTGAACGCCGGGACCGTCAGCGTTCGGCAACAGCACGTCGAGCTGGACACGGGTGAACTCCTCGTCGGACCGCCCAAGTCCCGTGCCGGTCTGCGGACGGTGGCGATCCCGGAGGCGATCATTCCGGCGCTGCGCCAGCACCTCGACCAGTTCACCGAGTCCGAACCGACCGCGCTCGTCTTCACCGGAGCGAACGGCGGCATCCTGCGGCGCAGCAACTTCCGGCGAGCCGTGAAGTGGAGCGAGATCACGCGGAAGCTCGGCGTCCCCGGTCTCCACGTTCACGATCTTCGCCACACCGCCCTCCGCGACCTGATGGCACGCATGGGCCATGACAGCGTGCGCACCGCGATGATCTACCAGCACCGCATGGCGGAAGCAGACCACAAGATCGCCGACGTCATGATCGGCAAGATCACACAGGTCCTGCCGGCCGAGGCGAGTGGTCACTGAACAAGATCGATTGCGTTCGCTAATGGCACGTTAATGCCCTCCCAGTTCAAAGGCACTTTTCTCATGTAAACGATCAACCTCGGCGAAATTCAGCACGAAAGCCCGAGGTTAGAGGCTGTACTCAGTAGCCGGTCCGGTGTGACTGCGTGTTCCCGCCCTCGTGCACCCGCTCCCTTCGCCGACCGCAGCGCGTGGATCATGTCCGGCGCGATCTCGCGGTCTGGTCTGGTTCGGGCAGAGGGGTTCGGGGAGCGGGCGGGCGGTGAATGTTTCATCTCGCGGTCGATGATCTTCAGGTGCGTCCCATGTGAGGCAGAGGCACCACCCGCGGCCGAGCCCCACGTCAAGGCGCGGTCACCCGCGTGAGGCGCCCCCGTCGCCGGACCTGGTGTGCCGCCCGCCATCGGACGGCTTCGGTGAGCGGGCAATCCGATATGCCACATTCGTCGGGAGTCGTGACAATATTTCTGACAACATTGTCAAAGAGGTGCTGTTCATTCTTGATGGACTCTGTCGCATTTTGCTGATCTGGCAGCGAACGGACCTCACGGGGTGCGGTCGGCGGCGCCGTACCCCGAGCCCGGGCCGCGCCGTCGCCGCAATGCGCCGGCTGGCTTCTCGGTGGTGACCGCGCACCGCGGTCCCGCCGGCGCCGCGCCAGACCCCTTCCCTGGCAACCCCCCCTCGAACGACCCCGGTAAGGACTGATACGAATGTTCGCCTTAACCACCCGCGGACGGCCGTGGCCGCGCGCTCTGGCCGCCTTCGTGGCCGCGCTCGCCTCGGTGGCCGCCATGATCGTGGCGAGCTCGACGCCCGCGTCGGCGGCCACCTCGACCGTGGTCGGCGTGGCGTCCGGCCGCTGCCTGACCGTGGCCGGCAACTCCACGACGCCAGGTGCCCGCGTCACCATCTACGACTGCAACGGGCAGGCGAGCCAGACGTGGACCTCCACCACGGCGGGAGAGCTCCGGGTGTACAGCTCCCCGAGGTGCCTGGACGTGGTCGGCCAGGACACCACGCCGCCGGCCACGCTGCAGATCTCCACCTGCACCGGGGCGGCCAGCCAGAAGTGGCGGATCAACTCCGACGGCAGCATCGTCGGCGTGCAGTCCGGCATGTGCCTGGACGTGAGCGGAGCCCGGACCGCCAACAACACCCCGGTGCAGTTGTGGACGTGTAACGGGCAGAGCAACCAGAAGTGGACGACGTCCACCGGAAGCGCCGACACCCAGCCTCCGACGGTGCCGGGCAACCCGCGGGTGAGCGGCCTGGTGTGCGACTCGGTCACGTTCGCGTGGAGCGCCTCCACCGACAACGTCGGAGTGGCGTTCTACGACGTCTACCACGACGGCCAGCTGATGAAGTCGGTGAGCGGGACCACCCTGTCCACCACCCTCACCGTGGTCCCCGGTTCGACGTGGGGTCTGTACGTCAACGCGCGCGACGCGGCGGGCAACGTCTCCCAGGCGAGCGCGACGGTCACGATCACGCCACCGCAGTGCCAGTCCGACACTCAAGCGCCCACCGCCCCGAGCCAGCTCACCGGCTCCGCGTCCGGCACCACGGTGACGTTGCAGTGGACCGCGGCCACCGACAACGTCGGGGTCCGCGCCTACCTCGTCTACCGCGGCGGCACGCTGGTGGGCACGGTCACCGGCAACCCGCCGGCCACCACCTTCATCGACAGCGGGCTGTCGGCGAACACGAGCTACCAGTACTACGTGGTGGCCCGCGACGCGCAGTCCAACGTCTCGTCGCGCAGCAACACCGCGACCGTGACCACCGGCGGGGGGTGCGCCGACTCGGTGTGCGGGGTGACGCAGATCGCGACCGAGACCGACCTCCCGTGGGGTCTGCTCACGCTGCCCGACGGCACGATCCTCTACAGCCGCAGGGACGTCCACGACATCATCCACCTCGACCCGGCCACCGGGGCGAAGACCAACATCGGCACGGTGCCGAACGTCGACGACACCGACGGCGAGGGCGGCCTCATGGGGCTGGCCATCGCCCCCACCTTCGCCAGCGACCACTGGCTGTACATGATGCACACGACGTCGACCGACAACCGGATCGTCCGCATCAAGCTGGAGAACGACCAGCTCACCCTCAGTTCTGAGCAGATCCTGCTCACCGGGATCCTGCGCAACAAGTACCACAACGGCGGCCGCCTGCGGTTCGGCCCGGACGGCAAGCTGTACGCCAGCACCGGCGACGCCCAGAACGGCGACAACGCGCAGAACCTGAACGGCCTCAACGGCAAGGTCCTGCGGCTCAACCCGGATGGCACCGTGCCGTCGGACAACCCGTTCGGCACCTACGTGTGGAGCTACGGGCACCGCAACCCGCAGGGGCTGGCGTTCGACTCGCAGGGCCGGCTGTGGGAGCAGGAGTTCGGCAACTCCATCATGGACGAGACCAACCTGATCACCAAGGGCGGCAACTACGGCTGGCCGGCGTGTGAGGGGACGACGGGCACCTGCGGCACCGCCGGGTACATCGCGCCCAAGCGCACCTACCCCGTGGCGGAGGGCTCCTGCTCCGGCATCGCCATTGTGAACGACGTGATCTACATCGCCTGCGAGCGCGGCACCCGGCTGTACCGCGTGCCGATCAGCGGGAGCAGCCTGCCCAGCGCGCAGGTGTTCTTCAACGGCACCTACGGCCGGCTGCGCACTGTGGAGCCCGCTCCCGATGGCGGCCTGTGGCTGACCACCAGCACCCAGGGCGACAAGGACGGCATCCCGAACAACGGAAACGAGAAGATCTTCCACGTCACGCTCGGCTCCTAGCCGGCACGACGGCGCGGCCGGTGGTCTTCGCGGACACGCGGCCCACCGGCCGTCCGGCCGTCCGGGCGCGGCCCGGGCCGCCCTCGCCGAGGCCGCCCGCCGCATCGGCCTGGGCGACGGCGAAGCCCACGCCACCCCGGGCAGCGCCCGCACCACCGCCGGCAGGGGACGCCGGTGAGCCAAGCCGAGGACATCGTCAACGGTGCCGGAGTCAGCAAGAGCGACAAGGGGCCCTCGCAGGCCTCGGTTCTGGTGAAGATCGCGCGTGAGCGGTTCGAGCTGTTCATGAGCGAAGACGGCCGCCCCTACGCCGCGGCCAAGAACGGCCCCAACCTCGCCCTGCCCCTGCGCGGAAAGGCCGGCCTTCGCTCCCAGCTCGCCCGGATCTTCACCGACGACAACACCGGCAACGTCCCCTCCCAGTCCGCCCTGGCCGATGCGATGACGGTGCTGGAAGGCATCGCCGCAAGCGCCGACCCTCGCGTGCCGCACCTGCGGGTCGCCCGGCATGAGGGCGGCATCGTCGTGGACCTGGGCACCTCCGACGGCCGGTGCGTCGTCATCGGCCCGCACGGCTGGGACCGCGTCCCCCGCTCCCCGGTGCTGTTCCGCCGCTCCGGCGCCATGAAGCCGCTCCCAGACCCCCTACGGGACGGGGACGGCCTGGCCCGTCTGCGCGGCCTGCTCAACACCAGCGAAGAAGGCTTCCGGCTGCTGGTGGGATGGCTGGTCGCGGCGTTCCTGCCCGACCTGCCGCACCCGATCCTGACCTTCCGCGGTGAACAGGGCACCGGCAAGTCCAAGGCCGCCCAGATGGTCATCGGCATCATCGACCCCTCCGGCGCCCCCAAACGCACCGCACCCCGTGATCTGAAGTCCTGGGGCGTGCAGGCGTTCAACTCCTGGGGCCTGTGCCTGGACAACGTCTCGGTCATCGCCGACTGGCTGTCAGACGCCCTGTGCCGTGCGGTGACCGGCGACGGCATGATCGACCGCGCGCTCTACTCCGATGACGACGTCGTGGTCCTGGAGTTCCGCCGAGTCCTGGCCATGACCACCATCGACGCCGGAGCCCTGGCCGGTGACCTGGCCGAACGGCTGCTCACCATCGAGCTGTCGCTGATCCCCGACAGCAAGCGCCGCGAAGAGGCCGAGCTGGACGCCGCGTTCGCCGACGCCCACGCCGCCATCCTCGCCTCCCTGTTCGACGTGCTCGCCGCGGTCTTGAAGGCCCTGCCCGATGTGACGTTGACCGAACGGCCCCGCATGGTGGACTTCGCCCGCGTCAAGGACTGGCACACCCTGGAGTCCTACCGCGCCAGCGCCCGCAACGCCGTCGCCGACGTCCTCGACGGCGAACCCTTCGCCCAGGCCGTCGTCGACCTCGTCAACAAGGCCGGACCCGAAGGCCTCATCCTCACCGCCCAGGAACTGCTGGACCGGGTCGCCACGCCCGACAAGCTGCCGAAGAAGTGGCCCAAGGACAGCACCCGCGCCGGCGGCCAACTCAAGCGGCTCGCCCCCGCCCTGCGCACCATCGGCATCAACGTCGACGACACCCAGCGCGGCCCGGCCCCCCAGCGGCAGCGCCTCTACAAGCTGACGGCATCAGAGAGTAGGCGCATCCCAGCGTCCACAGCGTCCAACCGCCCGCAGGCGATCTCACCAGCAGAAACGGCATGGACGCTACGACCTCGCCCAGCGTCCACGCAGCGTCCATCCCAGCGCCCACAGCGTCCACCCCCGGCCCGCTGATGGACGCTGTGAACGCTGAGGTGGACGCTGGCCCGCCGCCAGCGTCCACCCCCAGCCCCATCCATGACCAGGCCAGACACAGCGACATGGACGCTGGGGACGCTATGGACGCTGAAATGCGCCCTCTCTCTGATGCGCCGCCCGACTCGACGTCATCAAGCGGCTCATCGGCACCTGCGCCGGCTGCGGCCAGGACATGACCATCCTCACCGCCGGCCAGACCCACCACCCGATGTGCGAAAGCGACCCCGCATGACGCGCAGCGCACGGCAACCCCCATTCACGCCGAAGTACGTCTGCCCTGACCCACCATCCAAAGCGCGGCCCCGGCCTCACCGACCAAGCAGCGACGGGGACCGCACCTCACCAACAATCCGGAGGAACCCCAAATGACCAAACGAAGAAGCCATGGCGACGGCGGCCTTCACTGGGACGCTCGACGCAACCGCTGGATTGCGTCCGTAACCGTCGGCTACACACCTGCCGGAAAGCGCATCGTCAAAACCGGCAGCGGTAAAACAAAGACGGCTGCCAAAGACAAGCTCAAGGAGATACTTCGCGACTACGAAGACGGTCTTGCCATCGCTCCCACCAACTACACGGTGGCAGACGCGGTGAACTACTGGATGGACAACGGGCTTCAGGGGCGTGATGCCTCGACGGTCGCCATGTACCGCACCTACGTCCGGACCCACGTCATCCCTTGCTTGGGCGCTCGTAAGCTCCGCGAACTTTCGGTAGAGGACATCGACCGATGGTTGCAGAGCAAGAAGGATGAACTCGGGACCCGCTCGCTGAAGCTGATCCACAACATCCTGAACCGCTCTGTCAAGAACGCCATGCGCCGGGACAAGGTGAAGCGCAACGTCGTCGAACTGTGCGAGGTGCCGGAAGGCCGTGAAGGCCGACCGTCCAAGGCCCTTACTCTTTCCCAGGCGGAATCCGTACTCAAGGCGGCAGAAAATGCACGGCCTCGAACACGCGCGTACTTCGTCGTCTCTCTCCTCTCGGGAGCGCGTACCGAGGAGGTGAGGGCAATCAAATGGAGCCACGTGGCGGCTTACGACGAGACCCGCCTCGGTGACCGGGCGACGGAGAGCGGCTCGCCCGTGTCGGCGCACAACATGCGCCGCGACTTCCGGAAGGTGCTCGACAGCGCCGGCCTGACGGGGAAGGAGTGGGCGCCCAGGGAGCTGCGGCACAGCTTCGTGTCGCTGCTCTCCGACCACGACATCGCGCTCGAGGACATCTCGCGCCTGGTGGGGCACTCCAACACGGTGGTCACGGAGACCGTCTACCGTCACCAGATCAGACCCGTGATCCAGGAGGGCGCAACCGCGATGGCCGCCATCTTCCCGCTTGCCGAGCGGGAGCCTTGGTCAAGCAGTTTGGCAAGCGGGCCCCGTCTCCGATCTTGGGGACGGGCCGTTTTCGCTGGTGGGCGGTACTGGGTTCGAACCAGTGACCCCTCGCTTGTAAGGAGCCAAGATCGGTCCCGGCGGTGCGCTGACCTGCGAGCCGATCTGGGACACCGCTCCCCGCCGACCGTCTCCAAGCTGCCCTAATGGCACGCTAATGGCACGACGATCACGCCTCTTGTCGCAGCTTGCGACCTCTCCTGATCATGGCTTGTCGGCCACCTTTCCGCCGTCTAATGGCACGCCAATGGCACGATGAACCGGCTGAGGTGCTGGCCCGTGACGCATCAAGAGCTCAGCGGGTAGCTGTCTAGGCATTCCGGACACCGACGGAATGCAACCGGGACAGATACCGACCACGGAAACCCGTAAGGAAGCAGGCGACGAGGGGCTTGATCACAATCCGGTTTGGAGGCTCCGCGCCGTACAGCGTGAACTACCACGGGCCCCAACTGACCGACCTTGAACCCTGAGTAGGGAGTACCGTCATCGCGTTCTGGGTCGTATGTGATCTCAAGCTCGGTCCAAAACC
Source organism: Microbispora triticiradicis (assembly GCF_005864065.1). NCBI lineage: Bacteria > Bacillati > Actinomycetota > Actinomycetes > Streptosporangiales > Streptosporangiaceae > Microbispora > Microbispora triticiradicis. The sequence continues at coordinate 32,188 of NZ_VANP01000013.1, forward strand.
AGATCTCCGGCTCGTCTAGGTCGTCAGCGGACACCCGCACATTCTCCCCTGCCTGATCTTCCCGTCTGCCTCGACCCACCGCGAAGCGGCAGCAGGCCGGCGACGGAAGATCAAGCCCGTCCTCGCGTGTACCTCAACCGGCCGCCGTTCCTCGATCATCAGATGCCAACGGTCACGGACGGGCTTGAACTGGAGGAGTCGGGCTGCTGGGCTCTGCCTGGGTCGGGGCGGGCGGGACGATCAGGCCCACCTCAGCCACTACGGACCCGGCTCGTGCTCGTCGCGATCATCCCGGAGCCGAGGCCCCCGCCGGAGGCGATAGGACTTGCCTCCTTTGGTCGGGTCCGCTCTGGCGGGTTTCAGCCGGTGCCGTGGTGGGCCCGATACGCGGCAGCGGCCAGAGTGTCCTCGTGGAGGACCCATTCGTCGAAGTCTTCGCGCCGATAATGCGGGTCGGCTGGTAGCAGGCGGATCTGGGGACGGTCGTCCATCCACCAGACGTAGAAGGCCATCTGGGTTCCGACGACGGGCCAGCGGGTGGTGTCGTGGGGGAGTTGGAAGACATCGACGAAGCCGCCGATGGGAAGGTCGACGTCGACACCGATGCCTGTCGCACGGGGATTAGGGACCCAGACGACCGTTCCGGTGAGTTGTTGGCCGAGCTGTAGCCGGGACCGTAGCTGGTCCCAGACATCTTGGCCGGCAGGTAGATAGAGGAACTGCCCGTCTACAGATCGCCATGGCCGCACAGCGCATGAGGATATCGGCCGCTACTTCGGTGGTGTGGCCCGAGCCGCCGGAGGCCGGGACCGGCCCCCAGGCCGCATGCCCGGCCGCCGAGCAGGCGATGGGCCGCGAGGCGGCGCGCAGCGCCGCGCTTGACCCCGAAACCGGCGAGGTCCTGCCGACCTGGGAACAGGCCCTCGACGCTCTCGACCAGGACGAGGACGCCGAACCCCTGCACGTGCTCTGCTTCGGCGACCAGCTCGACATACAGAGTGTGCTTGCCGGGACCCCGGACGCTGACCAGCTCATCGGGTACCTCTCGAAGTACCTCACCAAGAGCCTCGGCGACGCCCTCGGCACCGACGACCCACGCCGAAAGGCGCACGCCGAACGGCTGCTTGAGGCGCTGCGGTTCGAGCCGTGCTCGCCGACCTGCCCGAACTGGCTGCGTTACGGGGTGCAGCCCAAGGGCGCCAAGCCCGGGATGGCTCCGGGCCGGTGCAAGGGCAAGGCGCACAAGCCCGACCACCTCGGCTACGCGGGGCGGCGCGTCCTGGTCTCGCGGAAGTGGTCGAACAAGACCCTGACGGAGCACAAGCAGGACCGCCGCACCTGGGTCCTGGAGGCCCTCGGCGTGGAAGACGAACCGGTCGACCCCCACCGCTACCTCTGGCGACCCGTCAAGCCCGGTGATCCCGAGCTGGCCCCGATCGGCGTGCGTCTGCTCCGCTCCGTCCACGAACGGCAGCGCTGGCGCAACCACATGAACCAACTCCAGGCGCTCGGAGATGGGCCGAATCTTTCGGCAACGGAAGCGAGGGCGGCCTGATGGCGAATAAGGCAGGCCACCGCCGCTTCGGGAGCATCCGCAAGCTGCCGTCCGGACGCTTCCAGATCCGCTATCCGGGGCCGGACGGGAAGCTGCGCAGCGGAGAGACGACATACGAGCGGGAGCGCGATGCCGAACGGGCGTTGTCCCTGCTCGAAGCGAAGATGGTCACCGGAGACTGGACGGACCCTCAGCGATCTAAAGTAAAGCTCGGCGACTACGCGGCCAAGTGGATCAGCGAGCGGACGGAGCTGCGGCCACGGACAGTCGAGATCTACAGCGGGCTTCTCCGGCGGCACGTCGCTCCGTATTTCGGCAATGTCGCCCTCGGAAGGATCAATACGGAGATGGTCCGCGAATGGCGGGCGACTCTGGCGAGCAACGGCGTCGGTGCGACGGAGATCGCAAAGGCGTACCGGTTCCTGCGGGCCGTGCTCATGACCGCGACGGACGACCAGCTCATCCCGCGCAACCCCTGCCGCATTCGCGGTGCCGGAGGGAGAAGTCGGAAGAGCGGCCGGTCCTCACGGTGGCTCAGGTCTTCCAGCTCGCCGACCTGGTGCCGGTACGGCTGCGCGCGTTGATCCTGATCGCCACCTTCGCGAGTCTGCGGTGGGGCGAGGTCGCGGCGCTGCGGCGGATGGACCTGGACCTGTACGCCGGGACCGTCAGCGTTCGGCAACAGCACGTCGAGTTGGACACGGGCGAACTCCTCGTCGGGCCGCCCAAGTCCCGTGCCGGTCTGCGGACGGTGGCGATCCCGGAGGCGATCATTCCGGCGCTACGTCAGCACCTCGACCAGTTCACCGAGTCGGAACCGACCGCGCTCGTCTTCACCGGGGCCAACGGCGGCATCCTGCGGCGCAGCAACTTCCGGCGGGCCGTCAAGTGGAGTGAGACGACACGCAAGCTCGGCGTCCCTGGGCTCCACTTTCACGATCTTCGCCACACCGGGAACACGATCGCGGCCAGTGCTGGCGCTTCCCTCCGCGACCTGATGGCACGGATGGGCCATGACAGCGTGCGCGCCGCGATGATCTACCAGCACCGCACGGCGGAAGCAGACCACAAGATCGCCGACGTCATGAACGGCAAGATCACACAGGTCCTACCGGCCGAGGCGAGTGGTCACTGAACAAGATCGATTGCGTTCGCTAATGGCACATTAATGGCACGAGCCCCGTTTTCCCTGATGGGAGACGGGGCTCTTTTCGCAGGTGGGCGGTACTGGGTTCGAACCAGTGACCCCTCGCTTGTAAGGCGAGTGCTCTACCGCTGAGCTAACCGCCCGGACCGGTCTACACCTTACGACACGGACCCGCCTCTGAGCACATCGATAGGCCAGTCCGCGCCCACGTCGTGCTCCCCCGCCGCCTGCCAGCCAAGCAGGGCCGCGCCGAGCATGCCCGCCCGGGTCCCGAGGGCGGCCGGACGCAGGGGCGGAGGCTCCTGGAAGGTCAGTCGTCCCGCCAGCCGTTCCCGCAGCGGGTCGAGCAGCGCCGCGCCGGCCTCCGAGAGGCCGCCGCCGAGGACGATCAGCGCGGGGTCGAGCAGCAGCACGTACGACGCGAGGGCGATGGCCAGGGCCTCGATCGCCTCGCCGAACACCCCGGCGGCCGCCGCGTCCCCCGCGACCGCAAGTTCCACCACCTCCTTGGCGGTCGCCGTACGGCCGGAACGGGCCGTGAAGCGGCGGGCCAGGGCCGAGGCGGAGGCGTAGGTCTCCAGGCAGCCGATCTGCCCGCAGGCGCACTTCTCCCCCGCGGGCCAGACGGGCGCGTGCCCGATCTCGCCGCCCCAGCCGCGCGCCCCGCCGTACGGCTCGCCGCGCAGCACCACCGCTCCGGCGATGCCGGTGCCGATGGGCAGGAACAGGAAGTCGGCGACGCCGCGCCCCGCGCCGAACACGCTCTCGGCCAGCCCTCCCGTACGGACGTCGTGGCCGAGCCGCACGGGTACGCCGGAGGGCACGAACGCCTCGGCCGGCACGTCCCGCCAGCCGATGTTGGCCGAGTAGACCGCGGTGGCGGAGGTGACGATGCCGGGGACGGCGAGACCGACCCCGGCGGGAGGACCCGCGTACCGCGACCGCCCGAGTCCGGCGATCTCGCCGACGTAGGCGCGCACCGCCTCGACCACCGCCTCCGGGCCGTTCTCCCGGCCCGTGGGACGACCGGCGAGGACGGTGACCTCGCCGGTCCGGGTGACCAGCCCGCCCTTCATCGAGGTGCCGCCCACGTCGAGCGCGACCACGTACGTCACGGGCGGATGCGTCACGGGCGTCCGAGCACGCGGCTGAGCGCGGCCTCCACCTCCGCCGCCAGGCCGGACAGACCGGACGGGCCCGGAGACCCGGTGGCTCCCGGCGGGCCGGAGGAGCCGGCGGCGACGAGGGGCTCACCCGCGCGGGCGAGCCGTATCTCTCCGCAGGAGCGGCACTCGATCTCTCCCAGGCGGCAGATCAACGCGATCGAGCCGCACGAGGCGCACGTGTCGAGGTCGAGGTCGTGCACACGCTGGCAGTCCGGGCAGACGAGGACCTGCGCCTCACGGCGTACGGCACGCTTCCAGGGGCTGGCGCCGCGTACGGGGTCGATCTGCCGGGCCCCGCACCTGTAGCAGGGCATCGTGGCCTCCAATGGGGCGAGTGGGGGGGGGACGGAACCGTATATGTCAATGCCCGGAGTCAGGCGATGAAACGATCAGACTGCCGCGAGCGCCTTGCGATACTCGTCGAGGTCGCGTGCGGAGCCGATCGGGTTGACGACCTTCCAGCGCACGACGCCCTCGGCGTCGATGACGAACGTGCCCCTGAGGGCGAGCCCCCTGTCCTCATCGAGGACACCGTACGCCCGTGCGACCTCACCATGGGGCCAGAAATCCGACAACAGAGGAAACGTGAAATTTTCCTGGTCGGCCCAGGCGCGCTGGGTGAACATCGAGTCGACCGAGACCGCCAGCACCTGGACGTCCGCGGGCAGTGAGCCGGCGAATCCGTCGCGGATCGCCGCGAGCTCGCCGTGGCAGACGGGGCTGAACGACAGGGGGTAGAAGACGAGCACCACTCGCCTGCCCCGCAGGTCGGAGAGCCGTACGGGGACGCCGTGCTGGTCCTTCAGCGCGAAGTCCGGAGCCCGCTGCCCGACCTCAACCGTCATGAGCAGTCCCTCCCAGGTGTCCGCCCATCAGCCTGCCGTACGGCATCCCCGGGCCGTACGGCAGGGCGACGCTCAGCGGCGGGCCTTCGGGGCGACGAGCCTCGTGCCCGACCAGTCCCTCGCGGCGCTCACGCTGCTCGTCTGGGAAAGCCCGGCGGTCGCCGCGTCCTCACCGATGTCACTGGGCTCCACGTGGCCGTCGCGCCCCGCCTTCGGGGTGAGCAGCCAGATCTGGCCGCCGTCGGCGAGTGCCGTCATCGCGTCGCTCAGGGCGTCGAAGAGATCTCCGTCCCCGTCGCGCCACCACAGCAGCACGACGTCGACGACGTCCTCGTAGTCCTCGTCCACCAGCTCGTTGCCGGTCAGGTCCTCGATGGACTGGCGCAGCGCCTCGTCGCAGTCCTCGTCCCAGCCGACCTCCTGCACCACCTGACCGGCTCTGAGGCCGAGTCTTTCGGCCAGGCCGCGCTCGCCTTGCGCCTGACCCGCGGTCGCGCTCACGTTCATCCCTCCTGCTTGGGGTGACCCCGCCCATGTCTGCGGTTGTCGCGGCTCATTGAGAGCCATGCTTCGGCACAGTCCACACGCTGCGACCGGTCGTCGTCAACGGTCGCCACGACGGGTGACCCGCACCGTTATCTCTTAATCGGTCAAAAACGACAAACGGACCCGCCTGTCGGGGTTGTCGACGTTGAGGTCGACCAGGGCGACCGACTGCCAGGTCCCCAGCGCGAGACGGCCCCCCAGGACGGGAACCGTGGCGTACGGCGGAATGAGTGCGGGCATGACATGCGACCTTCCATGCCCCCGGGAGCCGTGGGCATGCCGCCACCGGTCGTCCGCTGGGAGCAGGTCGCCGAGCACGGCCAGCAGATCCTCGTCGCTGCCGGAGCCGAGCTCCAGCAGCGCCACGCCCGCGGTCGCGTGCGGGACGAAGACGTGCAGCAGCCCGTCTCCCCCGCAGTCGCGGACGAAGCCGGCGCACTCCTGTGTGATGTCGTGTACGCGCTCCCGCGCGCCCGTCCGCACCTCGATCACCGTCGATTTCACACCGTGATATTACGATCCACGCTGAGCTGCGACGACGACGGCGTCCGGCCCGGGGAAGACGAGCGCCTCGTGCCCGTCCTCGAACCGCACCAGGAACGGCGGGCCGCCCTCGGGACCGCGGACCTCGATGATCTCGCCGTGCTTCTCGTGCTCGCCGACGACGGCGCTGTGCACCACGAGCCGGTCCCCTACCGCTGCCTGCATCTCGCTCCTCCCTCTCTCCAGAGCCTGGTACGGCTATCGCCGCCTGGAAAGGGGAGAAACCCTGCCCTCCACAGAGGGTGGGACAACTCATACCAAAACGTTACGTAAACCCACAGACCGGCCGGGGCCTTCCCCATGACCGGGGCGAACGCCTGGGACGGCGCCCATCCACCCCTCGCCGGGCCCGTACCGGCCGGGCCGGGTGAAGCGGCGCCGGAGGGGGTAGGGGGCAGCGGACGGCGCCTGGGGTGACCAGGGGGAACGCCACCCGTACGCTCAGGGGGAAACCCCGGGGCAACAAGGAATGTGCAGTCTGCGAAAATCGTCCTACCATCGGTGGTCTAGGCCAAGCCGCACCCGCTGCCAGCGGGGACGACTCGGTTACCGGGAAGTAGAGATGCGCTTTCCGGTGGGACGAGACAGGATGGAAGACGACCGCAACGCCGCGACCAAGCGCTGAGCGCATCGCTGCAGGCAACACCGACGTAACAGATCCGACGAGACCAAGTCCATTCTCGGAAGGCGAGACCCAGTGGCTTCCGGACGCCAGCGTTTTTCGATCATCAGTGACGGCCTACCCAGCCAGTTGCCTGATGTCGATCCGAGCGAGACCAACGAATGGCTCGAATCGCTCGACAACGTCATCAAGACCGAGGGCCGCACCCGCGCCCGCTACCTGATGCTCCGGCTGCTCGAGCGCGCCCGGGAACACCAGGTCGGCGTACCCGGCCTGCGCAGCACGGACTACATCAACACCATTCCCCCCGAGCGCGAGCCCTGGTTCCCGGGAGACGAGTACGTCGAGCGCCGCATCCGGGCCTACATCCGCTGGAACGCGGCGGTCATGGTGACCCGGGCGAACGCGCGGACCAACGTCGGCGGCCACATCGCCACCTACGCCTCCGCCGCGTCCCTGTACGAGGTGGGCTTCAACCACTTCTTCCGCGGCAAGGACCACGGGGAGTCGGGCGACCAGATCTTCATCCAGGGCCACGCGGCCCCGGGCATCTACGCCCGCGCGTTCCTGGAGGGCCGCCTCGACGCGGCCCAGCTCGACGCGTTCCGCCAGGAGCTGTCGCACGGGATCAAGGGCCTGCCCTCCTACCCGCACCCGCGGCTCATGCCGGACTTCTGGGAGTTCCCCACGGTCTCGATGGGCCTCGGCCCGATCGGCGCGATCTACCAGGCGCGGTTCAACCGCTACCTGCTCAGCCGCAAGATCAAGGACACCAGCCGCAGCCACGTCTGGTGCTTCCTCGGCGACGGCGAGATGGACGAGCCCGAGTCGCTCGGCGCGATCGGCGTGGCCGCCCGTGAGGAGCTCGACAACCTCACCTTCGTCATCAACTGCAACCTGCAGCGGCTCGACGGCCCGGTACGCGGCAACGGCAAGATCATCCAGGAGCTGGAGTCGTACTTCCGCGGCGCCGGCTGGAACGTCATCAAGGTCGTCTGGGGCCGCGACTGGGACCCGCTGCTGGCGGCCGACGTCGACGGCGTGCTGGTCAACCAGATGAACACCACCCCCGACGGCCAGTTCCAGACCTACTCGGTCGAGTCGGGTGGCTACATCCGCGACAACTTCTTCGGCGGCGACCCGCGCCTGCGCAAGATGGTCGAGCACATGTCGGACGACGACATCCGCAAGCTGTCGCGCGGCGGGCACGACTACCGCAAGGTGTACGCCGCGTTCAAGGCGGCCCGCGAGCACGTCGGCCAGCCGACCGTCATCCTGGCCCAGACGATCAAGGGCTGGACGCTCGGCAAGGACTTCGAGGCGCGCAACGCGACGCACCAGATGAAGAAGATGAGCAAGGCCGAGCTCAAGGAGTTCCGCGACCGGCTCTACCTGCCCATCCCGGACAAGGACCTCGACGCCGACATCCCGCCGTACTTCCACCCCGGGGAGAACAACGAGGAGATCGCGTACATGAAGGAGCGCCGGGCGGCGCTCGGCGGCTACCTGCCCAAGCGGGTGGTCCGCGCCAAGCCGCTCAAGCTCCCCGGCGACCCGGTGTACGCGGGCCTGCGCAAGGGCTCGGGCAAGCAGAACGTCGCCACCACGATGGCGTTCGTCCGCCTGCTCAAGGACCTCATGCGCGACAAGGAGATCGGCGCGCGGTTCGTGCCGGTCATCCCGGACGAGGCCCGCACCTTCGGCGTGGACGCGATGTTCCCGACCGCCAAGATCTACTCGCCGCACGGGCAGACGTACGAGGCGGTCGACCGCGAGCTGCTGCTGTCGTACAAGGAGTCGACCGAGGGCCAGATCCTGCACGAGGGGATCAGCGAGGCCGGCTCGATGGGCTCGGTCATCGCGGCCGGCAGCTCCTACGCCACGCACGGCGAGCACATGATCCCGGTCTACATCTTCTACTCGATGTTCGGGTTCCAGCGGACCGCCGACCAGATGTGGCAGCTCGGCGACCAGATGGGCCGGGGCTTCCTGCTCGGCGCCACGGCCGGCCGCACCACGCTGAACGGCGAGGGCCTGCAGCACGAGGACGGCCACACCCCGCTGATCGCCTCGACGAACCCCGCCGCCGTGTCGTACGACCCGGCGTGGGCGTTCGAGATCGCGCACATCGTCAAGGACGGCCTGCGGAGGATGTACGGGGAGCGGCCCGAGGACGTCTTCTACTACCTGACCGTCTACAACGAGCCCTACCCGCAGCCGGCCGAGCCGGAGAACGTCGACGTGGAGGGCATCCTCAAGGGCCTGTACCTCTTCGCTCCCGCCGCCGGCGAGGGGCCGAAGGCGAACATCCTCGTGTCCGGCGTCGCCGCCCCGTGGGCGCTGGAGGCCCAGCGGATGCTGGCGGAGGACTGGGGGGTGTCGGCCGCCATCTGGTCGGCCACCTCCTGGAGCGAGCTGCGCAGGGACGCCCTCGCCGTCGAGGAGCACAACCTGCTCAACCCCGACGCCGAGCAGCGGGTGCCGTACGTCACCACCAAGCTGTCCGGCGTGCCGGGGCCGTTCGTGGGGGTCAGCGACTACATGCGCGCCGTCCCCGACCAGATCTCCCAGTGGGTGCCCGGCGACTGGTCCTCGCTCGGGACCGACGGGTTCGGCCTGTCCGACACGCGTTCGGCGCTGCGCCGCCACTTCCACGTGGACGCGGCCTCGATCACGCTGGCGGTGCTGACCCAGCTCGTCCGGCGGGGCGAGGTGAAGGCCGAGACGCTGCAGGAGGCCATCGCCCGGTATCACCTCAAGAACGGGGTGACCGAGGTGACGGCCCAGCAGACGCCGGAGACCAACGACACCCAGTCCATGGGCGTCTGACGCGACGGCTGACGCGACAACGACGATCGACGGCCTCCGCCCCCGGCGGGGGCCGTCGGCGTGTCACCGGCGCGTACGCGACGACCGGCCGCTGTGTGGCAGGCTTGCGGTTGGCTTCCGGGAGGGGTTCCAAGCAGTCCCAAGCCACCTCCAAGCAAGAAACAAGACCAAACCTCCACGATTGCTGCCGTGGATGGAACGTTCAGAAAATATCTCGGCAGACTGACCGGAGGGATGGCCGCGCTGGCGGCCGTCGCCGTGGTCGTCACCGCCGCTCCCGCTTCGGCGGACACCGCAGACGAGGTGCCCGTGGGCACCAAACTGGCCGCGCGCACGCACCCGGCCGTCCAGCTCACCAGCCTCACCTACTCGGGCGAGGTCGTCGTCCCGACCAGCCAGGTCAAGCAGGGACCGTTCCAGCAGCTGGTCGACGAGGCCACCCAGGCGGTGATCTCCGGCAAGATCCCCTCCGACGAACGCAGCATCGCCAAGTTCCTGTTCCAGCGCATGGCGGCCGACGTCGACCGGTACCTCCAGCCCGTCACCCCGGAACGCACCGCCAAGGCGCAGGTCGGCGGCATGTGCACGGGCTGGTGGGTGACCCCCGACGGCTACATGGTCACCGGCGCGCACTGCGTCGAGATGAGCGACGACGAGCTGTCGCAGACCTTCGCCCAGCAGGCGCTGCAGAAGTTCAACAAGCAGGACGCCAAGGAGATCATCAACGGCCTGCAGGGCATCGAGGCCGACAAGGAGCTTCTCGAGCTCGCCCAGCAGGTCTACGTCACCTTCAACACCAACCACCTGCAGATCCGCGGCCTGCAGAAGAGTCTGTCGGTGCTGCAGAGTCTCCCCGGCGGCGGCGTCGACAAGACGGCCAAGGAGGTCCCGGCCGAGCTGGTGTCGGTGGGCGAGAGCTACCCGGGCAAGGACTTCGCCCTGCTCAAGGTCAACGGCCAGCAGAACCTGCCGACGGTCCCGCTCGGCGACGACGCGGACGTGCAGACCGGCAACACGCTCTACATCAGCGGCTTCCCCGGCCTGGTGACCAACACCCCGTGGTTCAGCGTCGAGTCGAAGCTCGACCCCGCGCTGACCGAGGGGCCGTACAACGCCAAGCGCACCACGCAGGAGGGGGTGCCGTACATCCAGACGCAGGCGCCCTCCTACCACGGCAACTCCGGCGGCCCGGTCTTCAGCCGTGCGGGCAAGGTCGTCGGCATGCTGATCGCCGGCACCGTCAGCGAGAACGGCGAGGCGTCGGAGAACGAGAGCTTCGTGCTCCCGGTCTCGGTCATCAAGGAGAAGCTCAACGAGAAGAACATCAGGCCCTCCGCGTCGATGACCACGACGAAGTACAACGAGGCGCTCGACGACTTCTTCCTGCGGCACTACAAGGACGCGCTGCCGAAGTTCCGCGAGGTCCAGGCGTTGTTCCCGGCGCACCCGTACGTCGCGAAGTACATCACCGACTCCCAGCAGGCGATCTCGTCGGGCAAGGACGAGACCCCGCAGCCGATGTGGGTGTGGCTCGCGATCGGAGCCGGCGCCCTGGTCGTGGTCGGCGGCGGCCTCCTGCTGCTGCTCGTGCTGCGCAGGCGCGGGAAGGCGTCCGCCTCCCCGCAGGGCCAGGCGCCCACGCCCTCGTACGGCGGGGGCCCCTTCCCCGGCCCGAACGGCGCCTCCTACCCGGCGCAGGTGGGCGGCGGCTACGGACAGCAGCCGGTGAACGGCCAGGTGCTCCCCCAGGGCTGGCAGCCGCAGAGCCTGCCGCCGGCCGGCGGCGACGCCCAGCGCCCCGGCGGCGGCTACGAGCCCCCGCGTCCCGGAGGGTACGACCCCCAGCGGCCGGGCGAGGGTGCGGAGCCCCGGCGGCCCGACGGCGCGACGCAGTACGTGCGCCCCGCTCCCTCGCCGTACGCGCAGCAGCCGGCCCGCCCGCAGCCGCCTCAGGCCGGCCCGGCGCAGGCCCCCGCGGGCAGCGACGCTCCCCAGGTCGCCGACCTGGAGCGGGAGATCGCCGAGCTGCGCCGCCAGTTGCAGCACCGTCAGCCGGACGCGTGACGCGCCGGGCAGGAGGGCGTCTTCCCCACGCCCTCAGCTCCGCCGGGCACGCGAGGTGAAGCCTCCGCCGGCCGTCCGCACGGGCACCCCGTGCGGACGGCCGGCGTGCCCGCCCGGCCCGCCCGGAAGGGGCGTACGCGGCCAGGGCGGGGAAGGGCCGTCCGTGCGCCCTTGACGGCCCGGAGGGGAAGGACCCGGGGGGAAAGGCGCCGCAGGGGAAGCACGGGACGAAGTCCCGGCGGGCGTCCGGACGGCCTCGGTACGCTCCGGCCGGTCTCACCGGCCGTCGCGAAGCTCACTGATTCGGCACTCGCTCACCCGCCACTGTCGGCCACCGGCCAGGCATCGCCTGCCGGGAGGTGCGAATCCCGCGGCAATGCACGGGCGCCGGGCCGCCCGTCTCCGGGAGTGTGGACATGAGGGTGGTCAGGAGGCGGCGGGGGCGAAGACGCCGAAGAGGTTGCCCGACGTGTCGTGGAGGTAGGCGAAGTCGGGTCCGCCGTCGTTGCCCACGACCTCGCTGAGCACCTTTCCGCCGAGGGCCTCCACCTGTCGGCAGGTCTCCACGACGTCCCGCACCAGCACGGTGAAGACGGCGTGGCCGGGGATGTCGCCGCGGGTGGCGAACACTCCGCCCTGCACCTCGTCGTCACCCGCGTAGCTGATGAGCCGGTAGTCCATGCCCATCGCGGCGGAGTTCTCGTCGGTCCGGAAGCGCCAGCCGAACAGGTCGCCGTAGAACCGCTGGACGCCCTCGGGGTCGTCGCTCGCGATCTCGAACCAGGCGACCGTGTTGACTGCGGGCTCGGCGGGAGTCGTCATCGTCCGTTCTCTTCCTGTGAAGTCCTGCGAAGTCCTGTGGAGCCGCTCAGCGCCTCCTCCCGGTGCTGCTGCGCGCTGTTTCCATGCGAGCGCACGTGCTTCCGTGCGAGCACACGTGTTTCCGTGCGAGCAGGCCGGGCGGCGGGTTGAGCGATGCGGGCGGGCGGACAGATCGGGCCGGACCGGGCCGGGACCCGTGCGCCGCTCGCATGAGTAGAGACTCCCAGCGCCTCGCGACACCCCCCTGTCGGTGTTTCCACTTCCTCACGAACATTTTTTCGAATTCCCTCAGTCCAGTGCCGGAGTTCGCGCGATCATGTGCGGTATGTCGGCGTCGAAGGCCTCCAGAGGCCGTCCGGGCACCGGCTCCTCGGTGAGGGCGGCGTCCGCGATCCGGTCGAGCCGGAAGACGCGGACGGCGTCGCGCAGGCGGCACCACGCCACCAGATACCACCACCCGCTCCGCCCGCCGACGAACGCTCCGGGCTCGACGTCCCTGGTAGTGAGCACGCTCTGGGCGTCGGCGTACCGGATGCGCAGGACGAGGCCCTTGAGCAGGGCCTCCTCGATGACCCGACCGATGGACCCGGTGTACCGCGACTCCGGCTTCTCGTCGGTCAGGATCTGGACGCGGGCCGCCAGCTGACGGGCGCGCTCCCCCTCCGGACCGGGCATGGCGGCGACGAGCTTGCGCAGCGCGCTGCGCGCCTCGTCGGCGAAGGGCTGCTGTTCGGTGCGGCTGAGGGCGATCGCCACCGCGACGGCCTCTGCGGGGGTGAAGTTGAGCGGGGGCAGGGACATGCTCCTGTCCAGTGCGTATCCTCCCCTGCGCCCGACCTCGGCGTAGATGGGCACGCCGGCCTGCTGCAGCGCGGAGATGTCCCGCTCGATGGTCCGCGAGCTCACCTCGAAACGCTGGGCGAGCTCACGCGCGGACCGGCAGCGCGGGGAGATCGCCCGCAGGTCCTCGACGATCGCGTAGAGCCGGTCGGTACGGTTCACGCCCCCGAAGGTAGGCCACCCCACCGACATTTCTCGCTGACCCGTTCGACTCCGGCCGTCCCCGGCTCTGCTTCGACCCCCATCGGGCCTGCTCCCCGCCCTGACGATCAGGTGCCGGCCGGTGCCCCGGTCACCCGCCGGCGGCTTCGGCGAGTTCGGCCAGGAGGTCGCGGCCCGGCTCGGGGAAGCGCTCCTCGGCGACCTCCGCCCAGGAGATCCGGTCGAGCCGGAAGACCCGCACGTCCTCACGTAGCCGGCACCAGGCCACCAGATACCAGTGCCCGCCCCTGCCGCCGAGGCAGACGCTGGGCTCGACGTCCCTGACGGTCGCCACGCCCTTGCCGTCGGCGTACTCCAGGCGCAGCACGTGCCGCCCGCGCAGCGCCCGGTCGATCGCCCGTTTCACCGTGTCCGGCCCCGCGAGCGCGTACCCGCCCTGGTCGAGCCGGATGGGGACGCCGGCCTCCCGGAGTCTGGCCACGTCGCGCACGACCGTGCTCTTACTGACCCCGAGGCGCGTGGCGAGCTCGCGGGCCGGCAGGCAGCCGCCGGCCTCCAGCTCCTTCACCAGCGCGTCGCGGCGTTTCATGATTCGACGCTACGTCGATCAGTCCGGACAGACCGGTACAACACCCCTCACCCAGAGGCCACAGCCCTATCACCCCAAGTGCCCCACGGCCGGGTGTTGCGGATGCGTTCCGCCGGGATGCCGCACAGGGCCGCCCGCTCGCAGCCGAACCGCTGCCAGTCGAGCTGGCCCGGGGCGTGCGCGTCGGAGTCGATCGCGAAGTCGCAGCCGATCTCGTACGCGAGGCGCAGCAGGCGCTTGGGCGGGTCGAGCCGGTCGGGCCGCGAGTTGATCTCCACTGCCACCCCGAACCTCCGGCACGCCTCGAAGACGATCTCGGCGTCGAAGCTCGACTCGGGCCGTCCGCGGCCCTTCACCACCCTGCCCGTGCAGTGCCCGAGGACGTCCACGTTCGGGTCGGCCACCGCCGTGACCATCCGCCGCGTCATGGCGCCGGCGTCCATCCGCAGCAGCGAGTGGACGCTGGCCACCACGACGTCGAGCCGTCCGAGCAGCTCGGGCTCCTGGTCGAGCGAGCCGTCGGTGTTGATGTCCACCTCGATGCCGGTGAGGACGCGGAACGGCGGGCCTCCGTCCCCCGCGTACCGCTCGTTGAGTTCGGCGACCACGTCGAGCTGCCGCCGCAGCCGGTCGGCGGACAGGCCGTGCGCCACCGTCAGCCGGGGCGAGTGGTCGGTCAGCGCCAGGTACTCGTGGCCGAGCTCGCGGGCGGCGGCGGCCATCTCCTCGATGGGCGATCCTCCGTCGGACCAGTCCGAGTGGCTGTGGAGGTCGCCGCGCAGCGCGGACCGCAGGGCCCGGGCGGCCTCGTCCAGGTCGGTGCCTGCGGTGTCCTCCAGCCGCCGCAGGTACGTCGGCACGGCGCCGTCCAGCGCCTCGGCGACGGCGAGGGACGTGACCTTGCCGACGCCCTTCAGGTCCGTCAGGCCGCCGGTGCGCGCGAGCCGTACCAGCTCCTCCCGGGGCAGGTCCTCGATCGCGGCGGCGGCGCCGCGGAAGGCGCGCACGCGGTAGGTCGGCTCGCCGGCCCGCTCCAGCAGGAAGGCGATGCGCTTGAGCGCCTCGACTGGGTCCACACCGGGCACGCTACCCGGCGCCGCCTGCCCCGATCCGGAACCTCGGACCAGACTGTCCCGTTCGTCCAACGAGACGATAGTGTGTGCCGATCTCGACAGCAGGAGCCGGATTGCCAGAGCCCCGGGACAGCCCCCCACGCGGAACACCGCCCCCCGGCGGTTCCTTGCCGCCGCCGCATCCCCTGGCGATGGGCGCGCAGTGGCAGGCGCGCCAGGCGGGGCGCAAGCCTCCGCCGCCGCCCGAGGGCGGCGGCAAGTCGTCCACGGCGGTCAAGCTCGGCACGCTGGGCGTGCTGTCGGTGCTGCTCGTCGGCTTCTGCGCGGCCCAGGACGACTACGAGGAGGTCGGCGCGGACTGCGTCGACACCTCGACGCGCAACCCGGACGGCTCCTACATGGTCGTCGACGACGACTACTGCGACGACGACCATCGGCACTACGGCGGCTCGCACGGCGCGTACCGCTGGTACTACGGCGGCAGCCGCACGGGCGCCCGGGTCCACAACGGCACGACGGTGCGGCCCGCCGACGCGAAGATCACCAGCCGTACGGGACGGGTGGTCCAGCGGGGCGGGTTCGGGTTCCACAGCGGCGGCGGTGGCTGAGGGGTGCGCAGGCGGACCTCGGCGCCCAGGGAGGACTGGGCGGCGATCATCGAGTCGCAGGGCCTGGCGTTCCACCGGTCCGCCCATCCCGAGGGCCTCAGCCGGCCCTACTGGGACGAAGGCGTCCACTACGTCTTCACGCTGGACGAGGTGCTCCGCCTGGAGGACCAGGTCGAGGAGCTGCACCGGATGTGCCTGGCCGCGGCCGACCACGTCGTGACCCACGACCGGTACGCCGATCTCGGCATCCCCCCGCACTGCCGTGCGGCCGTCGCCGAGTCGTGGCGGCGGCGCGACCCGCACCTGTTCGGCCGCTTCGATCTGCGCTACGACGGCACCGGCCCGGCCAAGCTGCTGGAGTACAACGCCGACACCCCGACGAGCCTGGTCGAGACCTCCGTCGTGCAGTGGTTCTGGCTGAAGGACGTCCATCCCGGCGACGACCAGTGGAACTCGATCCACGAGCGCCTCGTGGACCGCTGGAAGTCCCTCACGCTCCAGACCGGCCCGGTCCACTTCGGGTGGACCAGCGCCGACGAGACGGGCGAGGAGGCGATGACCGTCGGCTATCTCCAGGAGACCGCGGAGCAGGCCGGCCTGACCACCGCCGCGGTCGCGATGGAGGACATCGGCTGGGACGCGCTCAACCACCGGTTCGTCGACATGGAGCACCGGGTCATCCGCACGCTGTGCAAGCTGTATCCCTGGGAGTGGCTCGTCGCCGAGCCGTTCGCCCCGCAGGCCCTGGCGCAGCAGGTCTCCATGACCTGGATCGAGCCGCTGTGGAAGATGCTGCTGTCCAACAAGGCCCTGCTGGCGATCCTCTGGGAGCTGTACCCCGGCCACCCCAACCTGCTTCCCGCCTATCTCGACGGTCCCCGTGAGCTGGCCTCCGGGCCGGGCTACGCGCGCAAGCCGCTGCTCGGCCGCGAAGGCGCCTCCATGCGCATCTCCGCGCCCGGCGTCGAGCTGGAGACCCACGGCGACTACGGCGCCGAGGGCTTCGTCTACCAGGAGTTCCGGCCGCTGCCGGTCTTCGACGGCTGGCGTCCGGTGCTCGGAGCCTGGGTGATCGACGACGAGGCGGCCGGGCTAGGCATCCGGGAGACCTCCGGCCTCGTCACCGACGACACGTCCTCTTTCGTCCCCCACCGCATCCACGGCTGAAAGCGAAGGCCCCCCGTGAACACCACCACCTCGCTCGCCGGCGTGCTCGGCCACGGCGCCCTGGCGATCGTCTCGTACGCCGTCCTGGGCGTGCTGCTGCTCGTCGCCGGGTTCTACGTCGTGGACCTGGCGATCCCCGGCAGGCTCAGCACGGTGATCCGCACCGACCGCAACCCCAACGCGACCGTGCTCGCCACCTCCAGCGTGGCCGGCGTGGCGCTCATCGTGGCGGCGTCCATCTGGTCGTCCGGCGGCGAACTGCGCGAGGGCCTGCTCGCGACGCTCGTGTTCGGGCTCGTCGGCATCGCCGTGCAGACGCTCGGCATGGTCGCCTTCGACAAGGTCGCGGGGATCTCGGTGCGTGAGCTGGTCCGCGACGAGGCGTTGCGGCCCGCCGCCGTGCTCCTCGGGGTGACGCACTTCTTCATCGGCCTCATCACGGCGGTCGCCGTCATCTGAGGTCCCCGCCGGCCGCCGCAACGCGCCGTACGGGACCGGGAGCGCGTTCCGCGCGGCGACCTGGCACGCTAGGGGACGTGAGCGAACGGGGCGCGCGAAACGGCGGACAGGTGCGTACGGACGGGCAGAGCGACGGAGTCACCCGGGGGGCCGGGGACGAGGTGCCGATGAGCGACAGGATCCGGGAGGACACGGCGCGGCGGCTCGACCGTGCCATGGGCAGCCTGGGGACCGCCGCGATGGCCCGGATGGAGGAGCGGCTCGCCTGGTACCGGGCGCTGTCGGCGGAGGACAGGTCGTGGGTCGGGCTGGTGGCGCAGGCCGGCATCGCGGCGTTCGTGGAGTGGTTCGGCCACGCGGGCGAGGGCAGGCCGACGCCGAGCATCGAGTTCTTCGGCACCGCGCCGCGCGAGCTGAAGCGCAGCGTCTCGCTCCAGCAGACGGTCGACCTCGTCCGCATCGTCGTCGAGGTCGTCGAGGCGCAGGTGGAGGAGCTGGCCGCGCCCGGCGGCGCGGAGCTGCTGCGGCACGCGATGCTGCGCTACACGCGCGACGTCGCCTTCGCCGCCGCCCAGGTGTACGCCAGGGAGGCGGAGGCGCGCGGCTCGTGGGACGCGCGGCTGGAGGCGCTGATCGTGGACGCGCTGGTGCGCGGCCAGGTCGACGACGGCCTGCACTCGTGGGCCGCCGCGCTCGGCTGGACCTCCGCGCCGGTCGTCGTCTTCGCGGGGTTCGCCCCGGACGAGGACCCGCAGAGCGTCATCGACGGGCTGCGCGACAAGGGCCGCCGCATCGGCCACGAACTGCTGGCCGGCGTGCAGGGCGACCGGCTCATCGTGATCGTGGGCGGGGCGGACGGCGTCAAGGACGCGGCGCGCGGCGTCGTGTCGCGCTTCGGGGCCGGCCCGGTCGTGATCGGGCCGGAGGTGCCCGACCTGCATGCGGCGGCCCGGTCGGCCCGCGCCGCCATCGCCGGGCTGCGCGCCGCGGCCGGCTGGCCCGACGCGCCCCGGCCCGTGCTGGCCGAGGACCTGCTGGCCGAGCGCGCCCTGGACGGCGACGAGGACGCCCGCGCCCAGCTCGTGGAGAACGTCTACAAGCCGCTGGCCGGGACCCCGCTGCTCGACACCCTCGCGACCTACCTGGAGCAGGGCACCTCGCTGGAGGCGACCGCGCGCCTGCTGTTCGTCCATCCCAACACGGTGCGGTACCGTCTACGGAAGATCACGGAGCTGACCGGATACCAGCCGACGGAGGGCAGGTCCGCATTCACCCTCCAAGTTGGTCTCATACTCGGTCGCCTGTCCGTAACCTGAGCCGCGTGTCTTAACCTTCCCGACACCGAAACTGTAGGTACCCCACAACGCGACCTCCACAAAGTTCGTTCGGATCTCCATCAGTGTGGTGAACCTCTACAGGGCAGGGTTGAGTACGTGCTCGTCATCGTCGCTCCGGGCCAAGGCGCCCAAACCCCAGGATTCCTCAGTCCGTGGCTTGAGATCCCCGCGTTCCGGGACCGGATCTCCGCGTGGTCCGACATCGTGGGCCTCGATCTCGCGTCGTACGGGACGGCCGCCGGGGCCGACGAGATCCGCGACACCGCGGTCGCCCAGCCCCTGCTGGTGGCGGCGGCCCTGGCGTCCTTCGAGACGCTGGGCGTACGGCCGGACCTGGTCGCCGGGCACAGCGTGGGCGAGTTCGCCGCCGCCGCGATCGCCGGGGTGCTGACCGCCGAGCAGGCCCTCTCCCTGGTGCGGGAGCGCGGGCTGGCGATGGCCAAGGCCGCCTCCGTCACCGCGACCGGCATGAGCGCGGTGCTCGGCGGGGCCGAGGACGAGGTGCTGGCCGCGCTCGACAGGCACGGCCTCACCCCCGCGAACATCAACGGCGCGGGCCAGATCGTCGCGGGCGGCACGCTGGAGCGCCTGGAGGCGTTCGCGGCCGACCCGCCGGCCAGGGCGCGGGTGCGCTCCCTGGCGGTCGCCGGAGCCTTCCACACCGTCCACATGGCCCCCGCCGTGGACCACCTGCGCGCCGAGGCCGCGACCGTCACCCCCGCCGAGCCGTCGATCACGCTGCTGTCCAACGCGGACGGCGCGGCGGTCGACGCCGGGGGCGAGTTCCTGCAGCGGCTGGTGACCCAGGTCGCCAACCCGGTCCGGTGGGACGCCTGCATGGCGACGATGGCCGAGCGGGGGGTCACCACCATGATCGAACTGCTGCCCGGCGGCACGCTGACGGGCCTGGCCAAGCGCGCCATGCCCGGCGTCAGGACGGTCGCGCTCAAGACCCCCGCCGACCTCGACACGGCCAAGGAGGTGCTCGGATGAGGCTCGGCCAGGGCGCCCCCGCCGCGCGGATCCTCGCGTTCGGCGGCTACCAGCCCGCGCGGGTCGTCACCAACGACGACCTCGCCGCGCGGATCGACACCAGCGACGAGTGGATCCAGAGCCGCGTCGGGATCAGGGAACGCCGCATCGCCGGGCCGGAGGAGTCGGAGATCGACCTCGCGGTCCAGGCGGGCGGCAAGGCGCTGGCCGCCAGCGGCCTGTCGAGCGACGACATCGACCTGGTGATCGTGGCGACCTGCACACCCGAGGCGCCCATCCCCAACACCGCCGGCCGCGTCGCCCACCGGCTGGGCGTCACCGCTCCCGGCGCCTACGACCTGAACGCCGCCTGCGCCGGGTTCTGCTACGCCCTGGCCGCCGCGTCGGACGCCGTACGGACGGGCTCGGCGACCAACGTGCTGGTGGTGGGCAGCGAGAAGCTCAGCCAGTGGGTCGACGGCGACGACCGGTCGACCGCCGTGATCTTCGCGGACGGCGCGGGCGCCGCCGTCGTGGGCCCCTCCGACCGGCCGGGCATCGGCCCGGTGGCCTGGGGCAGCGCCGGCGACAAGGCCGACGCGATCATGATCAAGGACCGGAGTTCCTTCCTCCACCAGGAGGGCCAGGCGGTGTTCCGCTGGGCCACGACCAGCCTTCACCCGGTGGCCAGGCTCGCCTGCGAGCGTGCCGGTGTGGACCCCGCCGACCTGGCCGCCTTCGTCCCCCACCAGGCGAACCTGCGGATCGTCGAGGCCATCGCCCGTAAGATCGGCGCCGACAAGGCCGTCGTCGCCAAGGACATCGTGCTCGCCGGCAACACCTCGGCCGCATCCATCCCGCTCGCGCTCTCCCGCATGATCGAGCGCGGCGAGGTCGCGTCGGGCGGGCTGGCCCTGCTGCTGGGCTTCGGCGCCGGCCTCACCTACGCCTCTCAGGTGATCGAGATCCCCTGAGAGACCCCCGTACGGCCCGCCGTACGGATCTGGGGCGACCCAGACGAACCAGGAAAACACAACAAGGAGAAGTCGCGACATGGCACTGACCGAGCAGGAGATCCTCGCGGGCCTCGGCAAGATCGTGAACGAGATCACCGGCATCCCGGCCGCGGAGGTCACGCCGGAGAAGAGCTTCGTGGACGACCTCGACATCGACTCGCTCTCCATGGTCGAGATCGCCGTCGCGGCCCAGGACGAGTTCGGCGTCGAGATCCCCGACGACCAGCTCAAGCACCTGAAGACCGTCAAGGACGTCATCAACTTCATCCAGAGCTGAACCGCCGGACGTGCCCCGCTCCCGCACCGGGAGCGGCCGGGCGCGTCTGGTCCCTTCACGCCCCGAAAAGCAAGAGGAGTGCAGACGAAGTGAGTAAGGACCGGGTACGTGTCGTGGTCACCGGGCTCGGCGCGACGACGCCCCTCGGTGGAGACGTCGCATCGACCTGGTCGGCGCTCCTCGAGGGGCGGTCGGGCATCCGCCCGCTCACCGAGGACTGGGTCGACTCCGTGCCGGTGAAGTTCGCCGGCGTGGCGGCCGTCGATCCGGCCGAGGTCCTGCCGCGGCCGGAGGCCCGCAGGCTCGACCGCAGCGAGCAGTTCGCGCTGATCGCCGCCCGCCAGGCATGGCAGGACGCGGGTGCCCCCGAGGTTCCCGCCGAGCGGCTCGGGGTCTGCGTCTCCAGCGGCATCGGCGGCATCGGCACGACGCTGTCGGCCTACGACACCTTCAAGGAGCGGGGCTGGCAGCGGCTGTCGCCGTTCACCGTGCCCATGCTGATGCCCAACGGCCCGGCGGCCTGGGTGGGCCTCGAACTGGGCGCCAGGGCCGGCGTGCACGCCACCGTCTCCGCCTGCGCCTCCGGCGCCGAGGCCATCGGGTACGCGCTGGAGATGATCCGCGCCGGCCGGGCGGACGTCGTCATGGCGGGCGGCACGGAGGCGGCGATCCACCCGCTGAACGTGGCGGCCTTCGCGGCGGCCCGGGCCATGTCGACCCGTAACGACGAGCCCGAGCGGGCCTCCCGCCCCTGGGACCGCGGCCGTGACGGCTTCGTCCTCGGCGAGGGCGCGGGCCTGATCGTGCTGGAGTCGTACGAGCACGCGGTGGCCCGCGGCGCCCGGATCTACGCCGAGGTGGCGGGCCTCGGCATGTCCGCCGACTCCCACCACATCACCCAGCCGGAGCCCGAGGGCCGGGGGGTCGTCATGGCGATGACCCAGGCCATGACCGACGCGGGGCTGACCGGACGCGACATCCTGCACGTCAACGCGCACGCCACCTCCACCCCCGCGGGCGACGTGATCGAGGCCCAGGCGGTCGAGAAGTCGTTCGGCTCGCACGTCCTCGTCACCTCGACCAAGTCGATGACCGGGCACCTGCTCGGCGGCGCCGGCGGCATCGAGTCGGTCTTCACGATCAAAACGCTGTCCGAGCGGGTCGTCCCCCCCACGATCAACCTGGAGGACCTGGACGACGGCGTCGACGTCGAGATCGTGTGCGACAAGCCGCGCGACCTGCCTGGGGGGCAGATCGCGGCCGTGAACAACTCCTTCGGGTTCGGCGGACACAACGTCGCCGTGGCCTTCACGACCGTTTGACAAGGGAGTCTCGAATGACTGTGCTCGACAGCGGGACGGCGGCCGGCAGGGGGACAGCGGCCGAGACCGCCGAAGCGGCGGCCGTCGACTCCCGCGACCCCCTGGTGCGACTCGGGCACCTGCTGGACGAGGGCTCGATCCGGCCGATCACCCCCGAGGACAGGAGCGGCGTGCTGGCCGTGACCGGCCGGGTGGACGGCGTGCCGGTCGTGGCGTTCTGCAGCGACGCCCGCATCCAGGGCGGCGCGATGGGCGCGGAGGGCTGCGAGCACATCGTCCACGCCTACGACGTGGCCGTCCGCGAGCGGGTGCCGGTCATCGGCGTCTGGCACTGCGGCGGCGCCCGCCTCGCCGAGGGCGTGGAGTCGCTGCACGCCGTGGGCCGGGTGTTCGCCGCCATGACCAAGGCCTCCGGTGTCGTCCCCCAGATCTCCGTCGTCGTCGGCCCCGCGGCCGGCGGCGCCGCGTACGGCCCGGCCCTGACCGACATCGTGATCCTGGCCGACAACGGCCGCATCTTCGTCACCGGCCCCGACGTCGTGCGCAGCGTCACCGGCGAGCAGATCGACATGGCCGCCCTGGGCGGCCCGGAGCCGCACAGCAAGCGCAGCGGCGTCGTCCACGTCGTGACGAAGGACGAGCCCGAGGCCCTGCTGAAGGCCCGCCAGCTCGCCGGTCTCCTCGGCCACCAGGGCCGGATGCGCGAGGTGGACGAGGTCGACCTCGGCGACGTGCTCCCCGAGAACCCCCGCCGCGCGTACGACGTGCATCCCCTGGTCAAGGGCCTGCTCGACGACCCCGGCGTGGAGCTTCAGCCCAAGTGGGCGCCGAACATCGTGACCACCCTGGGCCGCCTCGGCGGCCGCACCGTCGGCGTCATCGCCAACAACCCCATGCGGCTCGGCGGCTGCCTCGACTCCGCCTCGGCGGAGAAGGCCGCCCGGTTCGTCCGGATGTGTGATGCCTTCGGGGTGCCTCTGGTCGTGCTGGTGGACGTGCCGGGCTACCTCCCCGGCGTCGGCCAGGAGCACGACGGCGTCGTCCGGCGCGGCGCGAAGCTGCTGCACGCCTTCGCCGAGGCGTCCGTGCCCCGCGTCACGCTGATCACCCGTAAGGCGTACGGCGGGGCGTACATCGCGATGAACTCCCGCTCGCTCGGCGCGACCCGCGTGTTCGCCTGGCCGACCATGGAGGTGGCGGTCATGGGCGCGGTCGCGGCGGTGCGGATCATCAAGCGGCGCGAGATCGCCGCCGTGCCGGAGGAGGAGCGGGCCGCGCTGGAGGCCCGGCTGGCCGAGGAGCACGAGAAGGCCGCGGGCGGCCTTCAGCGCGCCATCGACCTCGGTGTGGTCGACGAGGTCATCGAGCCGGCCAAGACCCGCGGCGCGATCGCCCGGGTGCTCGCCCAGGCCACCCCGGCCCGCGGCGCGCACGGCAACATCCCGCTCTGATCGCTTTCCGGAAGCGCCGGCCCCCGGTCACGGGGACCGGCGCTTCCGCGTCTCCGCGCCCGGCCGCCGATTCCATGAGCGAACCGCCACGCGACGCGGCCCCGGCCACCGGGTGATCCGATCGTGAGCAGGGCCCGCTCCGCGAGGCGGGCGGTGCCCGGCCGCCCGGGCCGCCCGGGCCGCCCGGGCCGCCCGTGGCATCGACGTGGCACCGGCGTGGCACCGGGCGGAAGGGTCAGACGGCGGCGTGCAGCCAGCGGACCGGGGCTCCCTCACCCGCGTAGCGGAACGACTCGAGCTCCTCGTCCCACTGCTTGCCGAGCAGGCGGTCGAGTTCGTCCTCCAGGACCACCCGGCCCTGCGCCGCCATCAGCATGACGTTGCGTAGCCGGTCCTCGGGGACCAGGATGTCGCCGTTCGCGCCGACGACGGCCGTGAAGGCCCCCAGCGTCGGCGTGTAGGCGTGCCGGGAGCCGTCGACGCCCGGCGAGGCGTCTTCGGTGATCTCGAAGCGGATGCGCTGCCAGCCCATGAGCGATGACGTGATCGCCGCGGCGGTGCCGGGACGGCCCTCCCACTCCGCCTGGGCCCGCAGGGTCCCGGGCGCGGCGGGCTGGGCGGTCCACGTCAGGTCGACGGGCACGCCAAGAACGCCTGCGACGGCCCACTCAATATGCGGGCACAGCGCAGGCTGAGCCGAGTGGACGTACAGGACGCCACGAGCAGCAGCCACCGGACCTCCCAATTCGCATGAGGTGCGCCTTCCCCAACGGCCTCACGGTTTGAGATGATCACGGTTGGATGACTGTAGGAGAGACTACCGTCCGTCGCAGCCTGGCACCAGAGGGGGGTCATACCGAATGGTGCTTGGCAACTCTTTGCATTGGGCATGACACCTTCCGCGATCAACCAGGCAAGGTCGTGGAAAGGCCCCGCGCATGCGCACCCGGCTCATCGAGCCCGTCCCCGGGCGTCCGGCCCTCATCCGTCCCGGCGAACTGCTGACCTCCGCCCCCGCCGCCGTGGCCCGGTGGGCGCTCGCCGCCGAACCGCTCCCCGGGCCGATCTCCGAGGCGGGCCGCGTCCACCGCGTACGGCTCGCGCCGGGCGCGGACGTGGTCGACCTGACGGCCACCCTTCGCGACCGCGGGCACGCCGCCTCCCCCAACCACGTCCTGTCGGGCCAGCCGTTGTTCTTCGGCGGGCCCGGCGGGCCCCCCTCCCCCGCGCCGCCACCGCCGTACGAGCCGGGGGAGCCCTGCGAGGTCACCGTCGCGGTGCTCGACACCGGCCTCGCCCCGCATCCCTGGCTGGCGCGGTGGTACCGCGACGACATCGCCGAGACGCCCGACGCCGACGGCGACGGCGTGCTCGACCGGCAGGCCGGGCACGGCACGTTCGTGGCCGGGCTCATCCTGCGGCAGGCTCCCGGCGCGCGCCTGCGCGCCCTACGCCTCCTCGACAGCGACGGCATCGGCGACGAGGCGGCGCTGCTCGGCGCCCTCTCCCTGCTGCGCGGCGGGCCGGCCGACGTGCTCAACCTCTCCTTCGGAGGGCACACCTTCGACGACGGTCCGCCGCTGGGACTGGCCGAGGCGCTCGCCGTCTTCCCCGCCGTCGTGGCCTGCGCAGGCAACACGGCCTCCGCCCGCCCCTTCTGGCCCGCCGCCCTGCCGGGCGTCCTCGCGGTCGGCGCGCTCGACGGGGACGCCCGCGCGCCCTTCTCGGCGTACGGGCCCTGGGTGGACGTGTGGGCGCCCGGCGTCGGGCTCGTCAGCAGCTTCCTGGAACACCGCGACTTCCACGGCTACGCCTCATGGAGCGGCACGTCCTTCGCCGCCGCGGTGGTCTCCGGCGTGGTCGCCCGCCTCTGCCGGGAGGTTCCGCCCGATCAGGCCGTACGACGCCTGCTGCGGGACGGCCGGCGGACCGGGGATCTCGGGGTGGTCGTGACGACCGGGGATCGATAGGGTTCCTGTCACCATGCGCATTCCCCCGAGCGCGAAGAGTGACCACATGCCGACAGACGACTCGTTCGCCACCATCGACCAGGCCGGCTGGGAGGACCTGGTCGCCCGGTTCGACGGCAGGATGTGGGCCGTCGCGCGGGCGTTCGGGCTCAGCGCCGCCGACGCCGCCGACGCGGTGCAGTGCGCCTGGCTCCGGCTCGTGGAGAACGCGGGCGCCATCCGCGACCCCGCCAGGGTCGGCGCCTGGCTCGTCACCACCACCCGGCACGAGGCCGCCAGGCTCAGCCGCAGGGCCCGTGGCGAGGTGGTCTCCGACCTGGACGTGCCGGACCCGGCGCAGCCCGACCCGACGGCGGCCGTGGTCGACGCCGACCTGGGCAGGCAGGCGTGGCGGCGGCTCGACCTGCTCGGGGAGCCCTGCCGCTCGCTCATCCGCCTCTACGTGCTGCATCCCGAGGCGAGGTACGCCCAGATAGCGGTCCGGCTCGACCTGCCGGTCGGCAGCATCGGGCCCACCCGGGCCCGATGCATGTCCCGCCTGCGCGCGCTGATGGAGGAACCGGATTGAGCGGGAACCGGGCCCGCCCCTCAGGGCGGCCACGTGGAAGCGGAACGACGAGACATAAGGAGCGCCGATGAGGGAGGAGTACCTGATCGCGGCCCTGCGGATGGGCGCGGGCGCCGACCCCGTGCCCGAGGGGGTCTCGGCCGCGGCCCGGGCGGTGTTCCGCCTGCGCGTGCCCGGAGGGGTGCCCGCCGGGCCGGTGGACCTGGCCGCGCCGGGCGGAGCGCGCTCCTCCCCGGCGTCCGGCACCACGCCCGGCACGACGCCCGGCACGACGCCCGGCACCGCACCTGGCACCGCACCTGGCACCGCACCCGGCACCGCGTCCGGCACGGATGCCGCGGCCGGTGAGCCGGGCGCGGCCGGAGCGGGCGGCGCGTCGTGGCGGCCGGTCACCGCGGACGGCCGGGACGGGACGCACGTCCGCAGGTTCACCGCGGCGGGCCTGGTCATCGACCTGGAGACGACCATCGTGGGCGGGCGGATGGAGGTGGCCGGGCAGGTGTCCCCCGCCCCCGGGCCGGACGCCAGGATCGAGGTGCGCACGCCCCAGGTCGGCAAGGTCCGCGTCCTCTCCGAGACGGGCCACTTCGCGGTCACCGGCCTGCCGCCCGGATGGGTCAGCGTGGTCTGCCATCGGCCCGGCCAGGCACCCGTCTTCACCCGCTGGCTCCGCGTACGCCCGTGATGTCACGGCAGCACGCCCACCGGCCGGAACCCGCGGGACCGTGCCACAGCACGAGCCCCTCCCAGAAGCGGGACCAGGACCAGGGCCAGGACCGGCTGGTCGGCCGGGCCGAGGCGGCCGTACGGCTCTCGGGCACCGATCCCCGGCTGGCCCTGTCGGAGGCGAGGGCCGTACTGGAGCTGGCCCCGCGGGCCGAGCCTGCCGGGCCGTACGGCGAGGCGGCCTCGGTGGCGCTGCGCGCGTCGGCGCTGGCGGCCCGCGAACTGGGCGACCTTGAACTGGCCGAGGAGCGGCTGCGGGAGGCGGCCGGCGCGGCGCGGGGGCATCCGCTGCGGGTGGCGCAGGCGCGGATGTCGCTCGTCACGGTCCGGGCCCAGCTCGGCGATCCCGAAGGCGGGCTGCGCCTGGCCGATCTCGCCGAGCGGGATCTCACGGGAACCGACCTGGCCAGGCTGGACGTGCAGCGGTCGGTCGCGCTGATGCTGCTCGGGCGGCACGCGGAGGCCGCACGGCACTGCGACCGGGCGATCAGCCGGCTGGACGAAGATCCGTTCTTCCAGGCGGGCGCGCTGCTGAACCGCGGCCTCGCCCACGTCTATCTGGAGCGGTACGGTACGGCCGAGGCCGACCTGGCCCGATGCGCCCGCATCGCCAGGCACGCGGGCCTCGACCATCTCGTGATGCTGGCGGAGGGCAACCTGCCGTTCGTGGCGGCCCGCCGGGGCGACATCGCCGCCGCCTTCACGCGGTACCGCGCGGCGGAGGAGACGTTGTTCGGCTTCCCCGAGCGGCTCGCCGCGATGCGGACCGACTTCGCCGAGGCGCTGGTGGCCGCCCGGCTGCCCGGCGAGGCGCGCACGCTGCTCGAACAGGCCGTGCCCGAACTGGTGGCCGCCCAGGCGCACGCGGCGATCCCCGGAGCGCGGCTGCTGCTCGCCCAGACCGCCCTCCTCTCCGGGGACGCCCGGCTCGCCGGCGCGACCGCGCGCACAGCGCACGCGGAGCTCGCCGCGCAGGGCAGAACCGCCTGGCTGCCCCTGGCCACGGAGGTCGTCCTGCGGGCCCGCCTGGCCGAAACGACCGGCCGGCCACAGGACGGGCTCGGCACCCAGGAAGAGCCGGGCTCCAAGGAGGCGCCAGGCGACGGCCTGATCGCCGAGCTGGTGTCCTGCGCGGACGCGCTGGCGGCGTGCGGGTGGCGTGCGGCGTCCTCGGCGTTGCGGCTCACCGCCGCCGCCTCGGCCGTACGGCTGGGCGCGCTCGGCCGCGCCCGCGAGCAGTTGCGGATCACCGCCGCCACCGCGACCCGCCCGCTCGTCCGATGGCACGCCGTGGCCCTGCGGCACCACCTGGACGGGGACCTCGCCCGGGCCCTGGCCGCCGCCGCCCGAGGCATCGAAGCCGCCCGTCCCGGGAGCGGCGCGGACGCCGGGAGCGGCGGCGACGCGGCTCCGCAGGCGGGGACCGGCCGGCCGGCGGGCGGTGCGGCCGCGGAGGACATCCGCGCGCCTGTGCGGGACGCGGAGCTGCGGGCCCACGCCGCCCGGCCCGCCGAGGACCTCGCCGCGTTCGGCCTGCGGATCGCCATCGACCGGGCCCGCCGGACGGGCGACGCCTGGACCGTCCTGGAGTGGTCCGAGCGTTGGCGGGCGGTCGTGCGCGGCGCGCCGCCGTTCCCGCCGCCGTTCCCGTCGCCGGGACGCGCGGGGGCCGGGCTGCTCGTGGAGCTGGTGCGGCGTGGCGACGAGTTGTTCGCCGTCACCGCAGACGCCGGCGGATGCGCGCTGCGCGCCCTGGGTTCCTATCAGGCCGCGGTGGAGGCGACCACGCGCGTCCGGTACGGCCTGCGCCGCCGTGTCCTCCGAGACGCCGGTCACCCGGCGGGCGCCGACGACGAGGCGGTGGCCCTCGAACTGTCCGCTCTCGACCGGCGGCTCCTGAGCGGTCCCGGCACGCTCGCCTCCCCCGGCTCTCCGGGACGCAGCTCTCCGGGATGGGGTGCGGCCGGGCCGGTGACGATCGTGCCCACCGGGGCGCTGGGCACGCTGCCCTGGCCGATGCTCCCCTCATTGCGCGGACGGCCGGTGTCGGTCGCGGCGGACGCCGCCCGATGGTTCACCCCGGCTCCCGGTCCGCCCGGCGGCGATCCGCTGGTGCTGTCGGTGGCGGGCCCTGGGCTCGACCACGCCGCCGCCGAGGCCGCGATGGTCGTCGCCGCGCACCCAAGCGCGCGGCGGGTCGGCGCCACCAGGGCCGAGGTGCTGCGCGCGCTGGAGCGGGCCGACGTGCTCCATGTCGCCGCCCACGGGCTCTTCAGCCCGCGCGGGCCCATGCTGTCGCACATCACGCTGGACGACGGGCCGCTCATGGCGTACGACCTGCTGACCGCGCGCCGGATGCCCCGGCTTGTCGTCCTGTCGGCCTGCGACGCGGGGATGGCGCACGCGCCGGTGGACGGCGCGGCCCTGGGACTCGCCGGGACCTTCCTCGATCGGGGCGCGGCGTGCGTGGTCGCGGGCGTCGTGCCGGTCCGCGACGACGAGGCCCCGGCGGTCATGACGCTCTTCCACCGGCTGCTGGCCGAGGGCCGCTCCCCCGCCGAGGCGCTGGCCGCGGCGTCCGCGAAGTCGGCCGTACCGGGCTTCGTCTGCTTCGGTGACGGCCGCCTCGCACCGGGATGAGGTCAGCCGGTCGCGACGGGCCTGCCGGGGTCGGCCACCCAGTTGGACCACGAGCCGGCGTACAGGGCGGCGGGCAGCCCGGCGATCTCCAGCGCCAGCACCTCGTGCGCGGCCGTCACCCCCGACCCGCAGTACGCCCCGACCGGCACACCCTCGACGGCCCCCAGCGTGTTGAACCGCTCCCGGAGGAACGACCCGCTGTGGAAGCGCCCGCCGGGCTCGACGTTCTCGGAGGTGGGGGCGCTGACCGCGCCGGGGATGTGACCGGCGACCGGGTCGACGGGCTCCACCTCTCCCCGGTACCGCTCGGCCGCCCGCGCGTCCAGCAGCACGCCGTCGGCGGCGAGCGCGGCCGCCTGCCCGGCGTCGAGCACCGGCATCCCGCCGGGCCGGGCGGCGAAGTCTCCCGGCGGCACCGGCCCCTCCTCCTTGGACACCGGGAGCCCGGCCCGGGTCCAGGCCCGCAGGCCGCCGTCCAGCACGCGGACGTCGCCGTGGCCGAAGTACCGCAGGGTCCACCACGCCCGCGCGGCCGACGTCGAGTCGGCGTCGTCGTACACGACCACCGGGCGCGCGCCCGACACCCCGAGGCGGCGCATGGCCGCGCCGAAGTCCTCCGGAGCGGGCAGCGGATGCCGCCCGGCCGGGCCGGGCGGGGCGGCGAGATCGGCGTTCAGGTCGCAGAAGACCGCGCCGGGCACGTGGCCCTCGCGGTACGACTCGATGCCGGGCGGCCCGCCGAGCCGCCAGCGGACGTCGAGGATCGTGACGCCGGCGAGCGCGGCGAGTTCCTCGGGAGTGATCAGCGGGCTGTGCTCTCCATCACGGTGCTTCCCATCACGATGCTCCCCGACTCGCTCGCTCATGAGACCCCTCCTGGCCGGTACGGTGCCACAGCCATTGTGCCAAGCCGTCGCCGCCGCCCGGCCGGGCCGGACACCGTTCACTGCTATGGTCGCGCGAATGCGATCGAGTTACCTCGCCTGGGACGACGCGGTGGACCTGTTCGAGCGGCGCGGGCTGCCGAAGGGAACGTACGAGAACCTGTACGAGGAGGAGTACATCCTGGTGCCGGGTCCCGCCGCGGTGACCGGCGAACTCCCCCTCGACGAGCACGAGCGGACGCCGTGGCGGGAGCACACGCCCGAAGCGGCCACCGGGTACGTCGTGGACGGCGACCTGGTCGTCGACGGGAACATCACCGACGTGGACGACGGGGCCGCCGCGCTGATCGTCCTCGGGAACCTGCGGGCGAGGAACGTCTACCTGGCCGGTGACGCGAAACTGGTCGTGCACGGCCACGTGACGGCCGAGACCTTCGTCGGCGACATGACCGAGAAGCTGGTGATGATCCACGGGGACCTGCGCGCCACCGTCTCGATCTTCTGGAACGAGTTCTGCCCCGACCTGGTCGCCGGCACCCTCCACGGCAGGACCCTCGCCCCTGCCTACCTCGACCTTTCCACCGCCCCCATCGGCGGTCTGGCCGACCCGGCGCCCGAGGCCCCGCTCAGCCGCCTCCTCGTGCCCGAACTGCTGGTCACCGGCGCCCCCGGCCCCGACGACCTCCCCGAGATCGGCGTCCGCGGCGACGCCCTGCGTGACCGCCTGCTGGCCGGCCTCCCCCTCACCACGACCCGCTGACCCCCGGCGCGGTTCACCGATCGCTGACCGGTCAGCGGCGGATCTCCAGGAGCGGGACGTTCTGCTCGGCCGGGGTCAGTGATCCGTGGTAGCCCGTCAGTGACGACTCCACCGGCTCGGCGGCCGACGCCACGATCACGCACTCGCCGTACGGCACGGCCAGCACGTCGCCGATGCGGCCGAGCCACTCGCGGCGGACGCGGTGGCCGAACCAGCCGGTGTCGGCGGCCTCCTCGCGGGTCACCACCCAGGCCCGCCCGCGCAGCGCCTCGCGCCAGGTCTCCAGGACCCCCGCCGCCGCGCCCGGCCTCGTGTAGACGTGGCGGGCACGGGCCTCGCCGCCGAGCATGAGCACGCCCTCCCGCAGGTCGGGGCGGTGGTCCACGTCGACCTTGTCAGTGGCGTTGATCATGCCGTGGTCGGCCGTGACGTACAGGACGGCGCCCGGCGGCAGGGACTCCGCGATGCGCTCGGCCATGCGGTCGACGACGGCGAGCTGTTCGAGCCACGTGCCGCTGCCCCAGCCGCCGAAGTGGCCCGCCCGGTCGACGTCGCCGTAGTACACGGTGACATAGGAGGTCTCCCGCAGCGCGTGCCGCACCGCGTCCACGCGCTCGTCGGCGGTCTCCGCCGCCCGGTGACGCATGCCCCGGTAGACCGCGCGGGTGAGCCCGGTGCCGTCGAAGGAGGCGGGCGCGACGTAGACGGGCTCCACCCCCGCCGCGGCCATGCGCTGGTAGACCGTCTCGGCGGGCTGCCAGACGTCGGGGTCGACGGGCAGGCCGGGCGCGGTCCAGCGCAGGCAGTTGAACAGCCTGCCCTCCCCCGGCACCGCCATCTGGACCCCCACCATGCCGTGCTCCCCGGGGGGCGCGCCGGTGCCGAGCGTGGCCAGGCTCGTCGGGGTGGAGGACGGGAAGCCCGCCGTGAGCGTGCCGCGCAGGTGGGCCGAGAGGAACGGCGCCGTGCCGGGGTGGGCGGCCAGCATCTCGGCCCCGAGCCCGTCCACGAGGAACAGGCACACCCGCGCGGCCGGCTCCAGCGCCAGCGTGTTGTCCGCGGACAGGCCGAGAGCGGCGAGCATCGACCCCGGCAGGTCGGCGAGCGAGGCCGTGCCGTACGCGGGCACGTACGGCACGGCCGGCGGCCCCCCGGCCGCGGCCCCGAGAGCCTCGGGAGCGGCAGGGGCGGCCGGAGACGCGGGGGCCGTCCGGGCCGCCGGGGACGCCCCGCCGGACGCCGCCGCGGACGTCCCGCGAGACGCCGCTGGGAGCTGGGGGTCGATCACGTTGCCTCCCGGCGGGACGAAGAGGGGACGGTGTCAGGGAACGCCCGCCGCCTCCCTGACGGGACGCTCCTCAGTCGGTGCTCTCCAGACGGTGCTCTCACCAGACGGTGGCCTCAGACGGTGGCCTCGGACAGCGCCTTCGCGAAGGCCAGCACATGGGTGACGGCCTCCGGCCCGTCGGCGGCCTCGCTGACCCGCAGCGACAGGTCGTCGGCGGTGATCGCGCCGGTGTAGCCGTGGTCGGCCTCGCAGTTCTCGTCGCCGCAGGTCGCCGGTTCGAGGTCGACGTGGGAGATCGCCCCCCATCCGATCGTCAGCGTGACCTCCGTGGGGGAGGTGCCCGGCGCGTACGACGCGGGGTCGGGCACGACTCTGGTCACGGCGACCGACTGGATGCGGCTGAGCCGCACCGCCTCCGTGGTGGTGGAGGCGTGCGAGGCGGGCATGCCCTCGGCGGGCGGGTGCTCGTCGGTGTGGCAGACCAGCAGCCGGGTGGGCGACAGGACCAGCACCGTGACGTGCCTGCGCACCTCCATCGCCGGGTCGAACGTCGCCTCGTGATGCACGACGTACGCCGTCACCTGCTCGCTGCCGAGTGCGGAGTCGACGGCGTCGGCCACCAGATCCGGGTAGTAGCCGCTGCGATCTATGGCCTCGCGCAAGCCCGCGGCGGAGACTCGGGTTTCCCTCATGGGTCCATCCTGCCCTGTAAGGGACACCTGTTTCACACCCCGGCGGGACGGGTTTTCCGCCCGCGCCGCGCCGCGCGCCCTCCGGGCCCCGCGCCTCACGCCCTCCGGGCTCCGCGCCCCCGCACCCGCCGCGTACGGGAGCGCCCGGCGCGCACGTCGGCGGCCCGCCGTACCCCTGAACGCCCGCCGGGTCAGCGCAGGCGGCGGGGGCCGGCGTCGGGGCGC
Source organism: Microbispora triticiradicis (assembly GCF_005864065.1). NCBI lineage: Bacteria > Bacillati > Actinomycetota > Actinomycetes > Streptosporangiales > Streptosporangiaceae > Microbispora > Microbispora triticiradicis. The sequence goes on from NZ_VANP01000013.1 coordinate 65,353, forward strand.
AGCGTGGTGACGGGCCGCAGGACGGCGCGGGCGCCCAGCACCACCGCGCCGTTCGCGCCCGCCAGAACCGGGTCGAGGTCCATCCGCACGACCTCCGGCAGAGCGTCGGCGAGCAGCCCCACCCGCACCAGCAGATCCTCCAGCGCCTCCACCGCCACCGGCTGGTAGCCGTACTCGCCGAACAGCAGCGGCGCGGCGCGCACCGACCGCACCAGCGCCGCCGCGTCCTCGGCGGAGAGGGGGGCGAGGCGGTGCGCCTGGTCGCCGAGCAGCCGGGCGGTGACCTCGCCGAGGCCGAACGTGACGACCGCGCCGAAGTACCGGTCCTGCGTCACCCCGACGACGGTCGGCACCGAGGGCTGCGGCGCCATGCGCTGCACCGCGAGCGGTGTGCCGGGCCCGAGCAGCGCGGCCAGACCGGCGTACGCCTGCCGGACCCCGGCGGCGTCGGTGAGGCCGACGCGGACCGTGCCCGCGCGGCGGACGTGCTCCGGGTCGGCCGACCTGACCACCACGGGCGGGCCGACGCGCTCGGCGAGGGCGACGGCCTCCTCCGCGTCGGCCGCCACGTGCGCCGGCCACACCTCGACGCCGTAACAGGCCAGCAGCGCGGTCGCGTCGATCTCCCGCTCGGCCCCGGCGTCCCCGGCCCAATCCACTGCGGCGTCTCCGGCCGTGTGCCCGGTGCCGTCCCCGGCCAGCGCGGCGACGACGATCCTCCGCGCCGCGGCCGGGTCGATCCCGTCCACCTGCGGCACCAGGCCCAGGGGCTCCCGGCGCCAGCGGGCGTACCGCACCACGTGCGCCAGCGCGCGGACCGCCTCCTCCGGGGCCTGGTACGACGGGATCGACCCCCGCCCGGGGGACTCGCCGCCGGGAGCGCCCGGGACGCGCAGCTCGTCCGGCATGCCCAACCGGCCCTGGAAGGTGGCGAGCACCGGTTTGCCGGACTCCCGGGCGGCGTCGAGCAACGCTCCGGCGACCTCCCGGCAGTCGCCCGGGATCGGCGGCATGTAGATCGCGACGGCGGCGTCCACCTCGGGCAGCACGCTCCTCAGCGCCTCGGCGAACTCCGCGGCGCCGGCCCGGGCGCCGAGGTTCACCGGCGGGCGGGGCTCCAGGCCCGCGCCCGCGCACGCCTCCTCGGCCAGCAGTGTGAGCGCGTCGGAGTTGCCGACGACGCCCACCCGCGGCCCGGCGGGCAGCGGCTGGTGCGCCAGCAGCTGGGCGACGTCGAAGAGCTGGACGAGGTCGTCCACCCGGATGACCCCGGCCTGCGCGAACAGCGAGCTCAGCGCGGTGTCGGGCATGGCGAGCACCGGCGCGGCGTGACCTCCCGGCACTCCTCGGGACCTGACCACCACGATCGGCTTGGACCGGGAGATCCGCCGGGCCAGCCGGGTGAACTTGCGCGGGTTCCCGATGGACTCCAGGTAGAGGAGGATCACGTCGGTCGCCGGGTCCTCCTCCCAGTACTGCAGGAGGTCGTTGCCGGACACGTCGGCCCGGTTGCCGGCCGAGACGAACGTCGAGATGCCCATGCCGCGCTGCGCCACCCGCTGCAGCAGCGCGGTGCCGAGCGCGCCCGACTGGCTGAAGAAGCCGACCCTCCCCCGGCCCGGCAGGGTCGCCGCGAGCGTCGCGTTGAGCCGTACGGCGGGGTCGGTGTTGGCGATGCCCAGGCAGTTGGGCCCCACCACCCGCATGCCGTACGCGCGGGCGATGCGGACGAGCTCCTCCTGGCGGGCCAGGCCCTCCGGGCCGGTCTCGCCGAACCCGGAGGAGACGACGACCAGCCCCTTCACGCCCTTCCGCGCGCACTCCTCGACCAGTTCGAGCACGCCCTCGGCGGGCACCGCCAGCACGGCGAGGTCCACCTCGCCGTCGATCGCCGACACGCTGCGGTGCGCCGGTACGCCGGCCACGGCCCGCACCTGCCGGTGGACGGGGTAGACGGGCCCGGTGAAGTCGGCGGCGAGCAGGTTGCGCAGCACCGCCTGGCCGATGCCGCCGGGTTCGCGGCTCGCGCCGATCACCGCGACCGACTCCGGCGTGAGCAGGCGGGCGATCGAGCGCGCCTCGGCGCGGTGCTCGCGGGCGAGCCGCACCTCCAGGGCCGTCTCGGTGCTCGACAGGTCGAGCGTCATCCGTACGACGCCGTCCTCGAACTGGCTCTGCGCCGTGTATCCCGCCTGGCGGAACAGGCCCATCATCCGGTGGTTGCCGGGCAGCACGTCGGCGATGAACGTCTTGATCCCGCGCTCGCGGGCGGCGGCCCGCAGGTGCTCCATCAGCACCGAGGCCACGCCCCTGCCCTGGTGGGCGTCCTCCACCAGGAAGGCCACCTCGGCGTGGTCGCGCGGCTGCACGCGGTCATACCGCACGACCGCCACCATCTCCGTGCCGATCGTGGCGATCAGGGCGACCCGGTTGTCGTAGTCGACATTCGTGAAGAACGCGACGTCCTTGTCGGTCAGCCGGGGGCGCGGGCCGAAGTACCGGAAGTAGATGGACTCCGCGGACAGGCGTGAGTAGAAGGAGCGCAGCATGCCGGCGTCGTCCGGCCTGATCGGGCGGACATGGGCGGTGCCGCCGTCGGACAGCACGACGTCCGCCTCCCAGTGGGCGGGGTACTGAGGGTGCACGCAACCGAGATTATCCGTGCCCGGCTTGGTGGTAATTGGGGGATTTCTACTTACTTATGGAGATAGTCTCGCGAGAGCGCTTATAAGGGATCTACGAACCGAGGAGGGACGAGTTGGACAACGCTTGTGCATCGACTGTTCCCGTCTGTCCGCTCTCCACCCACGGCGCCCCTGGAAGCTGTTAGGTTTCTGGGCGTCAGCCTCTACAGCACGGAGCGGACGCCGCCCCTCCTTGGGCCTGGCTCGCCTCCATTAGCCAGTTGGCAAGGTGGTGACAGCATGACGCGGGTCGTCGTGGTGGGCGATCTCATGACGGACGCGGTCGCGCGCGCGAAGTTCCCTCTCGCGAGGGCGAGCGACACCCCGGCCGTCGTGACCATGCACGGCGGCGGATCCGGCGCCAACATCGCCTCCTGGCTGGCCGTGGAGGGCTCCGAGGTGGCCTTCATCGGCCGCCGCGGCGCCGACATCACCGGCCGCAACCGGGACATGGAGCTCATGGGGTACGGCGTGGACGCCCGCCTCGTCATGGATCCCGAACGGCCGACCGGCACCTGCGTCGTCCTCGTCACGCACAAGGGCGAGCGGACCATGCTCTCCGACCCCGGTGCCAACGCCGCGCTGTCTCCCGAGGACCTGCCGCGCGACCTCTTCTCCGCCGGCGGCCACCTGCACGTGTCCGGTTACACGCTGATCAACGAGGGATCGCGCGACGCCGGCCTCGCCGCTCTCGACATGGCCCGCCGGGCGGGCATGTCGATCTCGATCGACTGCGCCTCCTCCGCCCCGCTGGAGCGCACCGGCGCCGAGCCGTTCCTGGAGTGGACCGACGGCGCGAAGCTGCTGTTCGCCAACGCCGACCAGGCCAAGGTGCTCACCGGCAGGGACGACCCCGCCTCGGCGGCGAAGGTGCTGACCGCCTGGTTCCCCCAGGTCGTGATCAAGATCAACGCCGAGGGCTCGCTCTGGTACTCCAACAGCCGCCCCGAACCGGTCAGGGCGCCCGCCGAGGTCGTCGACCGGGTGGTGGACGGAACCGGCGCCGGGGACGCGTTCGCCGCCGGATTCCTGCCGGTCTGGCTGGACGGCAAGCCGCCCGCGGAGGCCCTGGCCGCGGGCAACGCCCTCGCGGCCCGGTGCATCTCCAACCTCGGCGCCCGCCCCCGCCTCTAGCCCGAACGGGCCGCGCCCTCCCGCGCGCCCTGTGCCTACCCACATGCCTACCCACGCGCTTGCCGCGGGTTCGCCCTGTGCTGCCCCTGGACGCGCCCCGGCGGCCGCGCCCCGGCCGACGACGGCCGTCCCGGAACTAGTTCGTGACGGCGAGGGCGAGGGGAAGCACGGCGGGGGCTCCCGCGTGGCGGATCTGGGCGGCGGCGAGCGCCATCGTCCAGCCCGTGTCGACGCGGTCGTCCACCACCAGCACCGGTCCGTCCAGGGCGGCGATCCGCGCGGCGAGCTCACGCGGCATCGCGAGCGTCCCCCGGATGGCCGCCACCCGCTGGGCGCTGTTGTGCCTGGCCGCCGGTGATCCGTCGCGGTAGCCGAGCGTGCCGAGGTGCTCCAGGCGGCCCACCTGGGCCAATCGTTCGGCGAGCGTCCCGACCAGCACCGGCCGCGAACCCGAGGGCATCGCGACCACGCCGGCCGGGCGCCGCGCCCACTCCCACAACTTCAGCACCTCGACGACCGCGGCGAACACGTCGTCGGGGACCGGCCCGTCGCCCGCGGAGAACAGTTCCCGCAGCCGGGTGCCCCAGCCGATGTCGGTGAGGCGGCCGAGCGCGCGGCCCGGCTCCGCGCACAACTCCGGCTTGATCCGCCCCTTCAGATCGGGCAGGCCGGTGGGCCACTGGCGGCGCGGCTCGATCTCCACACCGGGCCGGGCCAGCCGCTGCCGGGCGACCTGCACGGCCTCCTCCGGCACCTCGGCGGACCGGCGGGCGCCGGTGCAGTTGTCACACCGGCCGCACGGCGCGGCCGTCTCGTCGTCGAGATGGCGGCGCAGGTACCGCTCCCGGCACTCGGTGGTCGTGATGTAGCCGAGCATCGCCTCCTGCTCGGCCCGGCGTTCGGCGGCCACCCTGGCGTAGCGCTCGGTGTCGTAGCTCCACGGCTCGCCGGTGGCCTCCCAGCCGCCCTTGACCCGGCGGACGGCCCCGTCGACGTCGAGCACCTTGAGCATCATCTCCAGCCGGCTCCGGCTGAGGTCGACCCTCGTCTCCAGGGCGGGGGTGGACAGCACGCCCTCCTGCGACAGCGCCTCCAGCGTCGCCTTGACCACCCCCTCCGGGGGGAAGGCCAGCGAGGCGAAGTAGGCCCAGATCTCCCTGTCCTCCGGGCCGGGCAGCAGGATGACCTCGGCCCGCTCGACGCCGCGACCGGCGCGGCCCACCTGCTGGTAGTACGCCACGGGTGAGGCCGGAGCGCCCACGTGGACGACGAAGCCGAGATCGGGCTTGTCGAAGCCCATCCCCAGCGCCGAGGTCGCCACCAGCGCCTTGACCCGGTTGCCGAGCAGGTCGGCCTCGGCCGCCAGCCGGTCCGCCGCCTCGGTCTGCCCGGTGTACGCGGTGACCGGGTGGCCCTGCTCGCGCAGGTACGCGGCGATCTCCTGGGCCGCGGCGACGGTCAGCGTGTAGACGATGCCGGAGCCCGGCAGCTCGTGGAGGGTCTTGGCCAGCCAGGCGAGCCGCTGGCCTGCCCCGCCCAGCCGTACGACGCTCAGGTGGAGGCTCTCGCGCTCCAGCGGGCCGCGCAGGACGAACACCTCGCCGCCGGGCAGCTCGTCCCACTCCTGGGTGACGGCGAGCTGCTCGGCGACGTCGCGGGTGACCCGGGCGTTCGCGGTGGCGGTCGTGGCGAGCACGGGGATGCCCGGCGGCAGCTCGGCCAGCAGGGTGCGGAGCCTGCGGTAGTCGGGCCGGAAGTCGTGCCCCCAGTCGGAGATGCAGTGGGCCTCGTCGATCACCAGGAGCCCGGCGCTCGCGGCCAGCTCGGGCAGCACCTGGTCGCGGAAGTCGGGGTTGTTCAGCCTCTCGGGGCTGACCAGCAGCACGTCGACCATGCCCTCGGCGACCTGGCCGTAGACCTTCTCCCAGTCCTCGGGGTTGGCCGAGTTGATCGTCTCCGCGTGGATGCCGGCCCGCTCTGCGGCGGCGATCTGGTTGCGCATCAGCGCGAGCAGCGGGGAGACGATGACCGTGGGACCCTCGCCCAGCTCGCGCAGCAGCGCGGTCGCGATGAAGTAGACGGCCGACTTGCCCCAGCCGGTGCGCTGCACGACCAGCGCGCGCCTGCGGTCCATGACCAGGGCCTTGATGGCGGCCCACTGGTCGTCGCGCAGCCGCGCGTGCTCGCCGGCAAGCGTCCGCAGCCGGGCCTCGGCCTCTTCCCGCAGGGACTCCTCTTCCTCGCTCATCCCGTCATTCGTATCAGGTCCCGCCGACCGTTTCCGCCGGGACGGCGGGAGGCGGGGCGGGGAACTAGAGGTCGTGTCCCCGGCCGCGGTCTCCGGACGCGCCGCTTCCCGCGTCGGCGTCTCGGAAGGACAGGGGCAACAGCAGGCCGAGCTGCGAGTAGATCTGGAGCTGGTCGTAGTAGAAGCGCTGGCTCAGGATGCGGCCGTCCTTCAGATGCCAGAACCAGGAGACGCGCACGTTGATGCCCCGGCCGGTCGGGGCGAGGAGGTCACCCCCGGCGACCAGGTAGGGCCCGGTGTGCGTCCCCACCGCCGTCATCTCTGTCGCGACCACGTCCGCGAAGCGGATCGTCTCCCAGACTGTGAATCGCAGATCGGGGAAGCCCCTCCACATCTGCATCATGTAGGAGCCGATCTCTCCGGGCTCCCCCGCCTCCATCTCCGGTCCGACCACCACCGCGCCCGGCGCGTAGCACCGCAACACGGCGTGCAGGTCGTGCGCGTTCATCGCGTCAAGCATCCGGTCCACGACGTCGTGCATGGCGGGAGCACCTCCCTCTCCTGGGGGAGAGTACCGAAAGAGCGGTTATAACCGGACAAACAGTGCATACAAGAAGATTCGCCTCACCCTCGGCGCCGACGGAGGCCCCGCGGGACGGTGCCGGCCGGCGCAGGGGCGGGCCGCGTGGCCGGACGTGGTTGGATGAGTCTGTTATGGACGTGACCACCTGGTATCTCGAACAGACCAGCCCCTCCGACCTGCGCCCCGGCCGGACCCCCGCGCTCCCCGCCGAGATCGTCCGGGCGGAGGTGCCCAGCCCCGAGTTCGGCCGGTTCCTCTACACGGCGGTCGGCGGCGACTGGCAGTGGACCAACCGGCTGCCGTGGACCTGGAAGCAGTGGAAGGACTGGCTCGACCGGCCGGGAGTCGAGAACTGGGTGGCCTGGACGCGCGGCACGCCCGCCGGATACGCCGAACTCGTCGCGCGGGACGGCGGCGCCGTCGAGATCGCCAGCTTCGGGCTGCTGCCGTACGCGATGGGGCAGGGGCTCGGCGGATGGCTGCTCGGCGAGGCGGCGGCGCGCGCCTGGGACATCGCGAGCCGGTGGCCCGGCCTGGAGCCCACGCGGCGGGTCTGGCTGCACACCTGCTCGCTGGACGGCCCGGCGGCGCTGGCCAACTACCGGGCCCGGGGCTTCCGCGTCTACGACGAGAAGCTGAACGAGCCGGGCGACGAGGACGAGGGCGAGACGCCCGGCCCCTGGCCCGGCGCCGGCCCCCGCACCTGATCCCGCGTTCCTGACACCGCCTCTCCGACACCGAGTCCCTGATCCCGTGGGCGCCCTTCTCACCGCCGTGATCAGGGAAACCGGCACGCTACGGCGGCCGCGAGCGCGGGCTCACCGGCGAAGCCGGAACGGAGGGCACGGGCCCGGCAGTAGGGTGGTGAGTCGCGAACAGGGCGAACTCTCGGCAGAATGTTCGATGTTCACGACCGACATTCGCCCCTCCCCGGTCCCGACGGCCGGGGCCCGGCTCCTCGACACGCAGGAATCCACATGGCCCGACGCACGACGACACCTCCGCCGGACGAGGACTTCGAGGAGCGGATCGTCGACATCGACGTCTCCGCCGAGATGCGGACGAGCTTCCTTGAGTACGCCTACTCGGTGATCTACCAGCGCGCGCTGCCCGACGCGCGCGACGGACTCAAGCCCGTCCAGCGGCGCATCCTCTACTCGATGAGCGAGATGGGCCTGCGCCCCGACCGCGGGCACGTCAAGTCCTCCCGGGTCGTGGGCGAGGTGATGGGCAAGCTCCACCCGCACGGCGACGGCGCCATCTACGACGCGCTCGTACGGCTGGCGCAGCCGTTCTCGATGCGGCTGGGCCTGGTGGACGGGCACGGCAACTTCGGCTCCCCCGACGACGCCCCCGCGGCGATGCGGTACACGGAGGCGCGGCTCGCCCCTGCGGCGATGCTGATGGTGCAGTCGATCGACGAGGAGACGGTCGACTTCAAGCCCAACTACGACGGGCAGGAGACCGAGCCGTCGGTCGTGCCGTCGGCGTTCCCCAACCTGCTCGTGAACGGCGCCTCCGGCATCGCGGTCGGCATGGCCACCAACATGGCCCCGCACAACCTCGGGGAGGTCGTCGCGGCGGCCCGGCATCTCATCAGGAAGCCGGCCGCGACGCTCGACGAGCTCATGCGCTTCGTGCCCGGCCCCGACCTGCCGACCGGCGGTATGATCATCGGCCTGAACGGCGTCAGGGACGCGTACGAGACCGGGCGCGGCACGTTCAAGATGCGGGCGAAGGCGGCGGTCGAGCAGGTCACCCCGAGGCGCAAGGGCATCGTCGTCACCGAACTGCCGTTCAACGTCGGCCCCGAGCGGGTGGTGACGAAGATCAAGGAGCTGGTGACCTCCAAGAGGCTCACCGGCATCTCCGATCTCAAGGACCTGACCGACCGGCACAAGGGCCTGCGCCTGGTCATCGAGGTCAAGAACGGCTTCAACCCCGAGGCCGTGCTGGAGGAGCTCTACCGGCTCACGCCGATGGAGGAGACCTTCGGCATCAACAACGTCGCGCTGGTCGACGGACAGCCCCGCACACTGGGCCTGCGCGAGCTGCTCTCGGTCTACGTGGACCACCGGCTCGACGTGGTGCGCAGGCGCTCGGCGTACCGGCTGCGCAGGCGCGAGGAGCGGCTCCACCTGGTCGACGGCCTCATCGTCGCGCTGCTCAACATCGACCAGGTCATCCAGGTGATCCGCGGGTCGGACGACTCCGCGCAGGCCCGCGCCCGGCTCATGGAGACCTTCGCGCTGAGCGAGATCCAGGCCAACTACATCCTCGACACCCCGCTGCGCCGCCTCACCCGCTACGACAAGCTGGAGCTGGACCGGGAGAAGGAGCAGCTCCAGGCCGACATCGCCGAGCTGAACGAGATCCTCGGCTCGGAGGAGCGGCTGCGCCGGGTGGTGTCGGCCGAGCTGGCCGAGGTCGCCAAGACGTACGGCACGCCGCGCCGCACCGTCCTGCTGGAGTCGTCGGACGCCGCCAGGGCCGCCGTCGTGCCGCTGGAGGTGCCCGACGACCCCTGCCTGGTCATGCTGTCGTCCACCGGCCTGCTCGCCCGTACGACCGACGCGTCGCCGATCTCCGGCGAGGGCGAGCGGGCGGCGCACGACGTGCTGGTGTCGGTGGTCCGCTCGACCGTGCGCGGCGAGGTGGGCGTGGTCACCTCCAAGGGCCGCGTCATCCGTGTCTCGGTGCTCGACCTGCCCGCCCTGCCGCCCTCGGCGAACCCGCCGTCCCTGGCCGGGGGGCATCCGGTGTCGGAGTACGTCTCCCTGGAACCGGACGAGAAGGTCGTCGGGCTCGGCTCGCTCGACCCCGACGGGCCGGGCCTCGCGCTCGGCACCAGCCAGGGCGTGGTCAAGCGGGTGGTGCCCGAATACCCGGTCAACCGCGACGAGTTCGAGGTCATCGGGCTGCGGGACGGCGACGTGGTGGTGGGCGCGGTGGAGCTCACCTCGGCCGATCACGACCTGGTCTTCATCACCTCGGACGCGCAGCTGCTGCGCTTCCCCGCCTCCGTCGTACGGCCCCAGGGCCGTCCGGCCGGCGGCATGGCCGGTGTGCGCCTGGAGGGCGACGCCCGGGTGGTCTTCTTCGGCGCCGTCGATCCCGCCCTGGAGGCCCGCGTCGTGACGATCGCCGGCTCCTCGACCGCCCTGCCCGGCACCCAGATGGGCGCGGGCAAGGTCTCCGACTATGCCGACTTCCCCCCGAAGGGCCGGGCGACCGGCGGGGTCCGTGCCCAGCGCTTCCTCAAGGGCGAGGACGTGCTGCTGCTCGCGTACGCCGGTCCTATGCCGGTCAAGGCGGTTTCCTCAACCGGCAAGCCGGTGCCGCTGCCGGACGAACTCGGCCGCCGCGACGGCTCGGGCGTGCGGCTCGTGCACGCCATCGCGGCGATCGGCGGCGCGCTCGGCGCGGACGGCGACGGCGAGGAGGCCGCCACCGACGGCGGTATGGCCACGACCGGCGACACGGGCGGCGAAGAGCCACTCGCATAGGCACGGGCGGCGAAGAGCCGCTCGCGGGAACACGAGCCGGCGAAGAGCCGGCTCCACGGATGCGGGCGGCGAAGAGCCGCCGCCGGGGCCTCCGCCGTTCAGGTGACGGCGGGGCCGCCGTGGAAGGCGGAGCGGTACGCCTGCGGCGTGGTTCCCACGACCCGCTTGAACCGCTCCCGGAACGCGGTGGGCGACCCGAACCCGGCCTGCGCGGCGATGCGCTCGATGCTGTGGCCGCTGTTCTCCAGCAGGTACTGCGCCCGCCGGACCCGGGCTCGCAGCAGCCACTGCAGCGGGGTGGTGCCGGTCTGCTGCCGGAAGCGTCTGCTGAACGTCCGCTCGCTCATCCCGCAGCGGACCGCCATCTCCCGGAGGGTGAGGTCGCGGCCGAGGTTGTCCTCGATCCACGCCAGCACGGGCTCCAGCAGCGAACCGCCGGGCACCGGCGGATACTCGTGGACGATGAACTGGGCCTGACCGCCCTCCCGCTCCAGCGGCATCACCGACAGGCGGGCGGCGTCGGCGGCGACGGCCGACCCGTGGTCGCGCCGGATCATGTGCAGGCACAGGTCGAGTCCGGCCGCCGCGCCGGCGGAGGTGAGCACCAGCCCGTTGTCGACGTACAGGACGTCCGGCCGCACGTCCACCAGGGGGAACCGCCGGGCGAGTTCGGGCGCCGCGGCCCAGTGGGTGGTCGCCCGCAGGCCGTCCAGCAGCCCGGCCGCCGCGAGCGTGAACGCGCCCACGCAGATCGAGGCGAGGCGGGTGCCGCGGGCGGCCGCGTCGCGCAGCGCGTCCAGCGCCTCGGGCGGGGGCGGACCGGCCCGCTCCGAGCAGCCGGGGACGATCACGGTGTCGGCCCCGGCCAGCGCGTCCAGCCCGTACGGCACGCGCAGGGCGAACGCCTCTGTCTCCACTTCCCGGGCGGGCCCGCACACCCGCACGCGGTAGGGCCGCCGGCCGTCCGGCAGACGGGTGCGCCCGAACACCTCGATGGGGGTCGCCAGGTCGAACGGCACGACGCGGTCCAGCGCCAGGATCGCCACGGTGTGCACGATCGCCACCATAGCCGGATTCCCGCCAGCGACGTGGTCAGCGATCGGCCGTTCATGATCAGGTGACAGCGGTTGGCGAGAATCCGTTGGTCTTTGTCGTTCTCGCCTCTGGGGCGGAGGCGCCCGTGCTCCTACGGTTGGTGACCGCACGCCGACGACAAGGAGCGATGCCGATGCCGGCCCAGTTCGTGCTGTCCGACGGGTTCGATTCCCCGGACGTCCCCGCGCCGTCCGCCGCTGAGGGCCGGGCACGATGACCGCGTTCTTCCTGGCCGTCCACGTCCTCGCCGCGATCCTCGCGATCGGCCCGGTCGCCGTGGCCGCGAGCATGTTCCCCGCCGCCGCGCGGCGCGTGACGGACGCATCGGTGCGGGGTGGGCAGGCCGACGGCCTGGCCGCGCTCCGCGTGCTGCACCGCGTCTGCCGCGTCTACGCCCTCGCGGGCCTGGCCGTCCCGGTTTTCGGGTTCGCCACCGCGAGCGGCCTCGGCGTGCTGCGTGACGCGTGGGTGATCGCGTCCATCCTGCTCACCGGCGCGGCGGCCGCGATCCTCGCCCTGTGGGTCCTGCCGCGTCAGGACGCCGTCCTCGCCCTGCTCACCGCCGGGGATCCCACGGCCGCGGGCATCGGCCGCCAGGTGGCGAGGCTCGCCATGCTGACCGGCGTCTTCAACCTGCTGTGGGCGGCCGTGACGGTTCTGATGATCGTCCGTCCCGGCTCGACCACGGGAGTCTGACCATGTCGCGCCCTCGTTCCGCCCTGCGAGCCGCCGCGGCCGTCGAGCTGGGATCTCTGGCCGTCCTCCTGGCCAACCTGGCCACCGTGCACCTGCCGCCCGTCTCCTCGCTCGTCGGCCCCCTGCACGGCTGCGCGTACCTGTTCGTGATCGTGGCCGCCGCCCGCGACGCCGGTTGCGACCCGACCGGCAGGGTCCTGGCCTGGCTGCCGGCCGTCGGCGGCCTGCTCGTCCTGCGGCGCCTCGCGCGTGCGCCGCGGGAGGAGGCCGCCTCCGGCGCTCCGGGCTGAGGCGTCAGTCCGACGAGGGGATCAGGCAGAACGGGTGCCCGGCCGGGTCGAGGTAGACCGTCCAGTTCTCCTCCTCGCCCGGCTGGTGCTCGTGCCTGACCGCTCCGAGGGCGAGCACGCGCTTCTCCGCCTCGGCCATGTCGTCCACGGTCAGATCCAGGTGGAACTGCTGGGGGTGCTCGGAGCCGGGCCACTGCGGGGGCCGGTAGTCCGGGACGCGCTGGAAGGCGACGCGGACCTGGTCGTCACCGGCGAGCGTGACCCATTCCTCCCCCTCCTCGTAGGCCACCTTCCAGCCCAGCACCTCCGCGTAGAAGGCGGCCAGGGTCTTCGGCTCCGGACAGTCGAGCACGACCGTGCGCATTCGCGCGACACCGCTCATGAGGGATGTTTCTCCTTCCGTTCAACACCAGCGAAAACCTTATACCGGTGTTGTGAGCAAAGACCAGCCGATATGGAGAGGGAATCTGCTACCCCCGCGCCAACCGCTAAAAGGGGATCGGGCAACATCTGTCACATGACCGGTGCTTTCGATGATCTTCTGGCCGCCAACGAGAAGTACGCGAGCACGTTCTCGCACTCCGGCCTCACGGGCCGGGCCGCACGCGGCCTCGCCGTCGTCACGTGCATGGACTCCCGCATCGATCCGCTCGGACTGCTCGGCCTGACGGCCGGCGACGCGAAGATCCTGCGCAACGCGGGCGCCCGGGTGACCGACGACGTCCTGCGGACCCTCGTCCTCGCCGTCTACCTGCTCGGCGTGGACCGGGTCCTGGTGATGCCCCACACCGACTGCCGGATGTCCAAGTCGACCGACGAGGACGTCCACAACCTCATCGCCGACAAGCACGGCGTCGACACCCGCAGCCTGGAGTTCCAGACCGTTCCCGACCAGCCGGCGGCACTGCGGCACGACATCACCCGCATCAAGTCCAGCCCGTACCTGCCCGCCGATCTCGTCGTCGGCGGCGCGCTGTACGACGTGCACACGGGGAGGCTCCAGCCCATCGAGATCTGACCCGCCCGACGGAGGGGGCGCGGCCGGCGCGAGAACGGAACCCGGGATGGCGGTTACGACGTTCTCCTGGCGACGAACGAGAATGTGACGTCTCCGCCACTCCACCCCCAGGAGCCCATATGCCCAGCCGCACCCCCTCCGCCCCGTCCGGCGGCGCCTCCCGTCGGTCGTACCGCGGGCTCGCCGCCGTCCTGATCCTCGCGCTCATCGTGATCGGAGTGCCGGCCCTGTACGGCGCCTTCCAGGGGTTCGAGCGCACCAGCGGCGGCGAGGTGGCGGTCGTCCGCGACGGCGGCCCGCTGGACGACAACAAGGTCCGTCAGATCATCGACCCCGGCTCGGGGGTCGCCTGGATCGGCTGGTGGTCGCAGATGCACCGCTACCCCGCCCAGCAGCGGTTCTACACGATCACGTCCGACAAGGGCCACGGCGAGAGGTCCGGCGTCGACGTGGTGAACGTGCCGAGCGGCGACGGCGTCAACATGGGCATCGAGGGCACGCTCTACTTCGGCCTCAACCTCGACCACGAGACGCTGAAGTCGTTCGACGACAAGTTCGGCACCCGGAAGTTCCGCAGCACCAACGGCGGGACCTACTACCCCTGGCAGGATGACGAGGGCTGGTCCGCGTTCCTCGACCAGATCATCCGGCCGGTGATCGACAACGACCTGCGCACACAGATCAACAACTTCCGCTGCGCCGAACTCGTCTCCTCCTGCGCCCTCGTGCAGAACAACAGCAGCCAGCAGGGCGGGGGCACACCGCAGCAGGGCAACAACGCGAACATCGCCAAGATCCAGAACGCGGTCAACACGAGCCTGGCCGAGGACCTCAAGGCGACGCTCGGCGCCGACTACCTCACCGGCATCCACTTCAACCTCTCCCGGGTGACCCTGCCCACGGAGGTCCAGGAGGCGGTGAACCAGGCGCAGGCGGCGTTCGCGAAGGTCACCGAGGCGCAGGCGAAGGTCGCCCAGGCCCGCGCCGAGGCGGACGCCAACAAGGCCCGGCAGGACGGCTACAACAAGTGCCCCACCTGCGCGGAGATCGAGAAGCTCAAGGCCCTGCCCCAGGGCATCACGGTCTACGCGCCGGGCAATACTGGTGGCGTCGCTCTGCCCACCAAGTAGTCTGCCCACCAAGTGACAGGGTCGTGATCCGATGCGCCTGCTGACCCTTCCGGTGACGCTCATCGTGCTCGCCGTGCTCCTCTACCTGCTCTTCGCGGTCGTACGCCGGTCGGGGCCGGCGTCCCGGCGGAGCGTGGGCGGCCCTCCCCGCTGGGAGGCCGACACGGTCATGGAGAACGGGTGGACCCTGATCGTGGTGCGCAAGGTCGCGCCCGGCAGGAACGGCCCGGTGGAACTGACCAGGCAGACGGTCCGCGCCATCGCCGACGATGATCCCGACTGGGACGAGCGCTACCGGGAGGGCATGCTGGAGGCCCGCAACCGCGTCAGCACCCTGGAGATCGAGTCCGGCTGAGGCCCCCGCCTCCCGCTAGACGGCCCGAGGCTCCCGCGCGTCACCTTGAGGCGCTGGAGCCTCACCCTCCGTCATATTACCTATTGACTTGGTAGGAATCATAGGCAAAGGTAGGGGTCGACGACGACAGCGATCGAGAAGGGCACCCAGATGAGCGTCACCGACGAACTCCTCGCCAACGCCGAGCGGTACGCCGCCGGGTTCGACAAGGGGCACCTGCCGCTGCCGCCCGCCCGGGGCGTGGCGGTCCTCGCCTGCATGGACGCCCGGCTCAACCCGTACGGGCTGCTCGGGCTGAGCGAAGGCGACGCGCACGTGATCCGCAACGCCGGCGGCGTGGTGACGGCCGACGAGCGGCGCAGCCTGGCGATCAGCCAGCGCCTGCTCGGCACCCGGGAGATCATCCTCATCCACCACACCGACTGCGGCATGCTGACCTTCACCGACGACGGCTTCCGGCGGGACATCGAGGCGGAGGTCGGGATCAAGCCCGACTGGGCGGCCGAGGCGTTCCCCGACCTGGACGCGGACGTCATCCAGTCGATCAACAGGATCACGGCCGACCCGTTCATCCCGCACAAGGACTCGGTGCGGGGATTCGTCTACGAGGTCGAGACCGGGCGCCTGCGCGAGGTCAAGCCCTGACGCGGTCGCCGGCGGTCATGGCCGCGTCCGGGGAGTGACCACTTCCGGACACCGCGTGGCGGATCGGCCCGGAGCCGGCCGGGTAGGGATGCAGGGGTCCGCACCTCCTCCCCCGGTAAAGGACGCCCCCCATGAACGCTCCGCTCAGACGCGCGCTCACGATCTGCGCCGCCGCCGTGCTGGTGACCGGCGTCACCGCCGCCCCGGTCGCGGCCCTGGACATCGCCGACTACACCTGCGCGTGGGCCGCCGTGCTCCCCGCGATCACCCCGGACGCCTACAACGTCCTCGGCCGCGACTGCACGGGGTCGGGCACCGGCACCGCGGGGAGTATCACCACCCCCTCCGGGCCCTACTTCTGCCGCTTCGTGTACTACATCCCCGAGAACGGCTACATCGCCGGCCGTGACTGCAACTGAGTCGGTGCCCGGCGGGGCGTCGGTCAGGCGTCGATGGCGTCGCGGTCCACCTCGGCGGCGCTGCCGATGATGAACTCGCGCCGCGGGCCCACGTCGCTGCCCATGAGGAGGCTGAAGATGCGCTCGGCCTCCTCCACGTCCTCGATCCGCACCCGGCGCAGGACGCGGTGGCGGGGGTCCATCGTCGTCTCGGCGAGCTGGTCGGCGTCCATCTCGCCGAGGCCCTTGTAGCGCTGCACCGGGTCCTTCCAGCGCTTGCCGCGCCGCTCCAGGTCGCGCAGGACCTTGTGCAGCTCCGCGTCGCTGTAGGTGTAGACGTACTTGTCCTGGCCGCGCCCCGGGTTGGTGACCTCGATGCGGTGCAGCGGCGGCACCGCGGCGAACACCCGCCCGGCCTCGACCATCGGCTTCATGTACCGGTGGAAGAGCGTCAGCAGCAGGCACCGGATGTGCGCGCCGTCCACGTCCGCGTCGGCCATCAGGATGATCTTGCCGTACCGGGCCGACGCGATGTCGAACGAACGCCCGGAGCCCGCGCCCACCACCTGGATGATCGCGGCGCACTCGGCGTTCTTGAGCATGTCGGCGACCGACGCCTTCTGCACGTTGAGGATCTTGCCGCGGATCGGCAGCAGCGCCTGGAACTCCGAGTCGCGGGCCAGCTTCGCGGTGCCCAGCGCGGAGTCGCCCTCCACGATGAACAGCTCGCTGCGGTCCACGTCGTCACTGCGGCAGTCGACCAGCTTGGCGGGCAGCGCCGAGTTCTCCAGGGCCGACTTGCGCCGCTGGTTGTCCCGGTGCTCCCGGGCCGCGATGCGGGCCTTGGCGGCCGCGACGACCTTCTCCAGGACCGCGCGCAGCTGCTGCTTCTGCCCCCGCTTGGGGCTGGCGAACAGCGCCTTGAGCTCACGGGAGACGACGTGGGCGACGATCCGGCTGGCCGCCGAGGTGCCGAGCACCTCCTTGGTCTGGCCCTCGAACTGCGGCTCGGGCACCCGCACGGTGACGACCGCGGTCAGGCCTTCGAGGATGTCCTCCTTGGTGACCGGCTCGTCGCCGTTCTTCAGCAGCCGGGTCTCCCGGAGCTGCTCGTTGACCGTGCGCACCAGCGCCCGCTCGAACCCGGCGACGTGGGTGCCGCCCTTCGGCGTGGCGATCACGTTCACGAAGGAGCGGACGGTCGTGTCGTAGCCCTTGCCCCAGCGGATCGCGACGTCGGCCGTGAGCTCCCGCTCGACCTCCGTCGACGTCATGTGGCCCTGGTCGTCGAGCACGGGGACGGTCTCGTGGAAGTGGCCCACGCCCTGCAGCCGCATCACCTCGCACACCGCCTCGTCCCGGGCGAGGAACTCGGTGAACTCGCTGATGCCGCCGTCGAAGCGGAAGGTCTCCTCGGCCGGCTCCTCGCCCCGGCTGTCCCGGACGACGAGGGTGAGCCCCGGCACCAGGAACGCCGTCTGGCGCAGCCGCACGTGGATCTCGTCGAGCGAGACCTCGGCCTCGGGCAGGAAGATCTGGCGGTCGGCCCAGAAGCGCACGCGGGTGCCGGTGAGCGCGCGGGGGGCGGCGCCGCCGTCGCGCAGGCCGGACTTCTTACGGAACTTCGCCGTGGGGCCGTCGCCGTCGAACAGGCCGGGCACTCCCCGCCGGAAGCTGATCTGGTGGATCCGGCCGTCGCGGTCGACCTCGACGTCGAGGCGCGAGGACAGCGCGTTGACCACCGAGGCGCCCACGCCGTGCAGGCCGCCCGAGGCGCCGTAGGAGCCGCCGCCGAACTTGCCGCCCGCGTGGAGCTTGGTGTAGACCAGCTCGACTCCGGCCAGGCCGGTCTTGGGCTCGACGTCGACGGGGATGCCGCGCCCGTCGTCGCGCACCTCGATCGACCCGTCGCGGTGCAGTTCGACCTCGATCCGGGTGCAGAAGCCGCCCAGCGCCTCGTCGACCGCGTTGTCCACGATCTCCCATAGGCAGTGCATGAGGCCGCGTGTGTCGGTGGAGCCGATGTACATCCCCGGGCGCTTGCGGACGGCCTCGAGGCCTTCGAGCACAGAGAGATGACGGGCGGTGTACCCCGTCTCCGCGCGAACCGCAGTCACACCCAACTCCCACTTATCAATCGAACACGCGTACGCAGCTTAACGCCACTTCTGTTTGTACGCGTACAAGCTTGCCAGGCACAGCGGGTTGACCGGCACTTCGGCTGTGATCCCCGTCACTTCCAGGGGCATTCTGCTCTGGGCGTAGCCGCGCCATGATTGGGAACGCCCGCATCCGGTTAGATGTTGTCCCAAGTGACTGACGCCAACGACCCCGCATCCGTGGGGCGACCCGAAAGGCGATACGTGACTGGAGCTCTCGCCCCCGCCAAGCCGCTGACGGCCCTGGACCGGTGTGACCGGTGCGGTGCTCAGGCCTACATCCGCGCTACCCTGCCCGTGGGCGGGGAGCTGCTGTTCTGCGCCCACCACGGGCGTCAGCACGTGGCTGTACTGCGCGGCAAAGGTGCTGAGATCCAGGACGAGTCGGCCCGACTCTCCGCATCCCCCGCGACCGCCCCTGACGGCGAGCGCTGACCCCCATAGACGGCGTGCCGGAGCAGTACGACGACGACGTCGGCTCGGTGCGCCGTCACCATAGATTCCCAGATTCCCCGTCCGTCTCCATGCCGTACCTGACCTGACCGCGGTGCCCGTCAGGGCCGCACGCGGTAGTGGTAGCGGCCGGCCACGCCGAAGCCCTCCCGCTCGTAGAGCGCGCGGGCCGCGGCGTTGGCCTCCGTGACCACCAGGTAGGCGCTGTCCGCGCCTTGCCGCCGTCCCCAGGCGGCGAGGGCGCGCAGCACGGCTCCGCCCAGCCCGCGCCGCCTGGCGCGCGGCTGGACCGCCATGCAGTAGATCCCCAGCCAGCGGCCCTGCGGCACGCCCCGGCCCACCGCGTTCCCGTCTGCGTCCCCGTCCGGGTGGCCGCCGAGGAGGACGTAGCCGGCGGGCACCCCGGTGACGATCCGCTCGGCCCACACCCGCGCCGGGACGTCCCCGGCGGCGTTGTGCCGCCCGCCGTCCACGCTCCACCAGGTGCGCAGCCACCGCTCGGACGGCGCGCCCGCCACCTCCACCACGCCCTCGTCCGGCGTATCGGCGGACAGCGGCCCGGTCATCACCAGGGTGGGGTCCACCAGCCGGTATCCCCGGCGGTCGAGTTCCTCGTCGAGTCCCGGCGTCGCGCCCATGCCCACGGAGAACACGCACGGCAGGCCGACTCCCGCGTAGAAGCGCTCGGCCCGGTCCACCGCCTCCGGCAGGTCCGCCCGCTCCCCCAGCGGCAGCACCGAGTTGGCCCGCTTCGTCACCCCGCCGGCGTGGCGGTAGACCCAGCTTCCCTCCGCGGCCCGTCCCGGCGCCGGCCACGCCTCGTCCACCAGCAGGTCGAACTGCGCCAAATCCCGACTCACCCGCCGCAGCCTAGCGGCCTCCAGCCGATCTCCACCCATACAGGGCGACGCGGCGAGACGCCGGCGACGGAACGGATATCAGCGGAAGGGGCACCCCTGACCTGCGCTGCTCGCGTTTAGGTCAGACCTGGCGGGCAGAGGGAGCCGGCCTCTGTCCTTCGGCCCCCCAAAGGAGCGGCAGTGTCCCCTTCACGCAGGAGCCGTACCGGCATGGTCGTCCTGCCAGGCGCCCTGGCCGCGGTGCTGGCCGTGGCCGCGTGCGGCGGCGTGGGCTCCGGGAGCGGCGCGCCGCCTGGCGGCGGAGCCGCTCTGACGACCATGGGCTTCGGCTTCCCCGACGAGATCGCCACAACCAGGGCCGACGCCTTCAAGAAGGCGCACCCCGAGGTGAAGCTCACCGTCAACCAGGGCCAGTTCGACGAGCAGGCGTTCCTGTCGGCGGTGGCGAGCGGCAACCCGCCGGACGTCGTCTACCTCGACCGCCAGCTCATCGGCACGTACGCCGCCAGGGGCGCGATCCAGCCCTTGGACGACTGTGTGGCCAAGGAGGGCATTCCGATGTCCGACTTCTATCCCGCCGCGCAGCAGCAGGTGAAGCTGAACGGCAAGTGGTACGCCGTGCCGGAGTTCTACACCTCGATCATCCTGCTGGTGAACGACAAGGCCGCCAAGGAGGCGGGGGCCGACCCGAAGAGCATCGACACCTCCGACTGGGACGCCCTGGCCGCGCTGGCGAAGAGGATGAACAAGGTCTCCGGCGGCAAGATCCGGCGCTTCGGCTTCTACCCGAAGCTTCCGGAGTTCCTCCCCCTGTGGGCCAAGGCCAACGGCGCCGACCTGCTGTCGGCGGACGGGAGGACCTCCCGGCTGGACGACCCGAAGGTCGCCGAGGCGCTCGGCTACGCGCAGGGGCTGCTGAAGGACCAGGGCGGCTGGACCAGGCTCAAGGCGTTCACCGACACCTTCGACTACTTCGGCGAGAAGAACCCGATCGCCGAGGACCAGATCGGGATGATGCTCACCGAGCAGTTCCTGGTCACCTCCCTGGCGAGCACCTCCCCCAACGCGAAGATCACCGTACTGCCGTTCAAGGACAGGCAGGGCAATCCGGTCACCATGGTCGGCGGCAACGGCTGGGCCGTCCCCAAGGGGGCCAAGCACCCGGACGTCGCCTGCCAGTGGATCAAGACGATGACCTCGGCCGACACCTGGATCGCGGCGGCGAAGGCGCGGGCGGCGAAGCGGGCACAGGAGGGCAGGCCCTACCCGGGCACCTTCACCGCCAACGCCAAGGCCGACCAGGCGATCTTCTCGCAGATCGTGAAGCCCAGCGGGCACAAGCCGTACGACGACGCGACCAAGACGATCCTGGGCGTGCAGGAAAAGGGGTTCGTCGTCCCGCAGTCACCCGCCGCGGCGGAGTTCCGCACCGCCTGGATCGACGCGGCGACCCGGGTGATGCAGGGCCGCCAGGACGCGAAGGCCGCCCTCTCCCAGGCGCATCAGGAGGCCGTCAAGGCCCTCCAGGCCGCGGCGGGCTGAGCGCATGGCACGCCCGCTGTCCGGACTGGCGCGCCGGGAGGCGCGCTGGGCCTATGTGTTCCTGCTGCCGTGGCTGCTCGGCCTGGTGATCTTCCAGGCCGGACCCATGGTCGCCAGTCTGGTGCTGTCCCTGACCGACTACGACCTGATCTCCAGCCCGCGTTTCGTCGGCCTCGGCAACTACGCCGAGATGCTGGAGGACCCGAAGGTCGCCACGGCCATCGGCAACACGGCCTTCTACACCGTCCTGCACGTGCCGCTGGCCCTGGTGGTCTCTCTCGCGCTCGCGCTGATGCTCAACCGCGTCACCGGCCGGGCCGCCGGGTTCTTCCGCACCGCCTTCTACCTGCCGTCGATGACGCCGTACGTCGCGGTGGGCGTGCTGTTCCTGTTCCTGCTGAACGGCCAGGCGGGACTGGTCAACCAGTTCCTCGGGCTGTTCGGCGTGGACGGGCCGCAGTGGACGACCGATCCCGCGTGGGTCAAGCCCGGCGTCGTGCTGATGTCGCTGTGGAACCTCGGCTCGACGACGATCATCCTGTTCGCCGCCCTGCGCAACGTGCCGCGCGACCTGTACGAGGCCGCGATGATCGACGGCGCGGGCCCCTGGCAGCGGTTCCGCTCGGTCACCCTCCCGATGATCAGCTCCGCGCTGTTCTTCGTGGTGATCATCAACACCATCGCGGCACTGCAGATGTTCGACCAGGTCTACACGATGTTCTTCGGCAACCAGACCGCTCAGAACTCCTACGGCGACGCGGCCCTGTTCTACGTCGTCTACCTGTTCCAGCAGGGGTTCCAGTTCCTGCACATGGGCTACGCCTCGGCGCTCGCCTGGCTGCTGTTCGCGATCATCGCGGTCATCACGGTCGTGCAGGTGAAGGTCGGCAACCGGCTCGTCTACTACGAGGCCGAACCCCCGGGAGGGACGCGATGACCACGACGGCGGGCCGTACGCGGGCGGGACGCGCCGGGATAGCGGAACGGGCACGGGAGACGGCCCGCGACGACCGCCCGGGCACCGCCGGCACCCGCGGGGCGTTCTTCCTCGTCATGCTCTCGGCCGCCGCGGCGGTGTTCCTCTACCCGTTCGTGTGGCTGGTCGTGGCATCGCTGAAGCCGCGCGACCGCACGTTCTCCGACCCGTTCGTCCCCTGGCCGAACCCCTTCGCCCCGGAGAACTACGCGAACGTGTGGGACGCCGCGCCCATGCTGGCCTGGCTGTTCAACACCGTGTTCGTGGGAGTCGCGGCGGCCCTCGCCGTGACGGTCTCCAGTGCGTTCGTCGCCTTCGGCTTCGCCTACTTCCGCTTCCCCGGGAGGGGCGTGCTGTTCGGCAGCGTGCTCGCCACGATGATGCTCCCGGGTGCCGTCACGCTCGTGCCGACGTACCTGATCTGGAACACCTTCGGCCTGACCGGCACGCAGGTGCCACTGTGGGCGGGCAACCTGTTCGGCTCGGCGTTCTACATCTTCCTGCTGCGCCAGTTCTTCCTCGGCATCCCGCGCTACGTGTTCGAGGCGGCCAGGGTGGACGGCGCGTCCTACCTCGACCTGTTCCGGCGGATCGCGCTGCCCCTCGGCCGTCCGGCCCTGATCATCGCGTTCATCTTCGAGCTCAAGGCGAGCTGGTTCGATCTGATGAAGCCGCTGATCTACCTCCAGGACCCGGCACTGTTCACGCTGCCACGCGGGCTCAAGGCCGTGGTCGACCAGTTCTACCAGGGCGGCGACCCCAAGTGGGAGATCGTCCTGGCCGCCAGTGTGATCACCACTCTGCCGCTGGTCGTCATCTTCTTCGCCGGTCAGCGGTACTTCGTGCAGGGCATCGCCACGACCGGCCAGAAAGGCTAGGTCGTCTCCCCGGGCTCGGGCGGGGCGTAGCCGAGCACGTGCTCGCGGAGCAGGACGCCCACCTCGGGGTCGCCCCGCTCGAACGCCTCCACGAGAGGTTCGTGGTCGGCGGCGTTCTCGTGCGGGCGCATCCGGAACAGGCGGATCGACAGGTGGGTCCACACCTCGATGCCGAGCGACTCCCACACCGACAGCAGCACCGCGTTGCCCGAGGCTTTCACGATCTCCCGGTGGAAGGCGACGCCGTGCCGCACCTGGTCGTGCAGGGAACCGGCGTCCGCCGCGTCGTGCAGGCGGCGCAGATGCGTACGCAGCGACTCCACGCGGGGCATGCCCAGCCGGACGGCGGTCTCCTCCAGGCCCGCCCGCACCTGGTACACCTCGCGCAGATCGCTCCGGGTGAGCCTGCGGACCCGCGCGCCCTTGTTGGGCGCCGACTCGATGAGCCTGAGGGCCTCCAGTTCGCGCAACGCCTCGCGCACCGGCGCCTGGCTGACGCTCAGCTCGGCGGCCATGCGCCGCTCGACGAGGCGGTCGCCGGGCTTCCATCGGCCGTTGATCAGGCCGTCGAGCACGGCTTGCCGGATCTGGTCGCGAAGCGGCGACCGCACGACGGGTTCCACGAGACCGATGATAGGCGGCGGGGGGATACATCCTATGATCGATCATAGGGTGTTTTAATGGATTCATGGACGCAGACCTGAATCCCCAGGAGACCGCCGAATGGCTCGAATCCCTTGAGGCGGTGCGCCGTGTGGCCGGTCCCGAACGGGCCGACTACCTGCTGAGGCGGCTGGCCACGACCACCCGCTACCTCAACACCGTGCCGACCTCCGAGGAGCCCGTCTACCCGGGTGACCTGGAGCTGGAGGCACGCATCGCCGCGTACGACCGGTGGAACGCCGCAGCGATGATCACCAGGGGAAGCCGGCTGGGGCTCGGCGGCCACCTGGCGACCTACGCCTCGGCCGCCTGGCTGTACGAGGTGGGCTTCAACCACTTCTTCCACGCCGGCCACGACCAGGTCTACTTCCAGGGCCACGCCTCCCCGGGCGTCTACGCCCGGGCCTTCCTGGAGGGCAGGCTGAGCGAGTCCCAGCTCGACCTGTTCAGGCGCGAGCCCGAGGGCGGGCTGCCGTCGTACCCGCATCCGCGGTCCATGCCGGACTTCTGGCAGTTCCCCACCGTCTCCATGGGGCTCGGGCCGCTCAACGCGATCTACCAGGCCAGGTTCAACCGCTATCTGCACAACCGCGGCGTCAAAGACACCTCGCGCAGCCACGTGTGGGCCTTCCTGGGCGACGGCGAGATGGACGAGCCGGAGTCCACGGCCGCCCTCACCCTGGCCGCCCGCGAGGGGCTCGACAACCTCACGTTCGTGATCAACTGCAACCTCCAGCGGCTCGACGGCCCGGTGCGGGGCAACACGCGCATAGTGCAGGAGCTGGAGAGCGTCTTCAGGGGCGCGGGCTGGCACGTCGTCAAGGCTCTGTGGGGCCGGGAATGGGACGGGCTGCTGGGCTCGGACGAGCTGGTGGCCCGGCTGGGCGAGGTGCCGGACGGGCAGTTCCAGACGTTCGCCGCCTCGACGGGCTCCTACATCAGGGAGCGGCTGTTCCAGGGACTGGACGTGCCGTGCTCGGACGAGGACCTGCGGCGCGTCGTCGGCGGGTCGCGGGCGGGCCACGAGCCTCGGAAGGTGTACGCGGCCTACCGCAGGGCCCTGGACAACCGGGGCGCGCCCACGGTGATCCTCGTGCAGACGGTGAAGGGCTGGACCCTCGGCACGGGGATCGAGGCGCGCAACGCCAACCACCAGATGAAGAAGCTGACCCAGGACGAGTTCCGCGCCCTGCGCGACCGGCTCGGCCTGCCGGTGCCGGACGAGGCCCTCGACGGCGACCTGCCGCCGTACCTGCATCCCGGGCCGGACTCGCCGGAGGCGAGGTACGCCGCCGAGCGGCGCCGCGACCTGGGCGGGCCCGTCCCACGCCGCACGGTCTCCCACGCCCCGCTGCCGGCCCCGGGCGAGACGGCGTTCCGGGCCCTGGAGAAGGGCTCGAAGCAGCTGGTGGCGACGACGATGGCCTTCGTCCGCCTCGTCAAGGACCTGATGAAGGAGCCGGAGACGGGACGCCGCTGGGTGCCGATCGTGCCGGACGAGGCCAGGACGTTCGGCATGGAGTCGCTGTTCCCCACGGCCAAGATCTACTCGCCTCTGGGCCAGCGCTACGAGTCCGTCGACCGGGACCTGCTGCTGTCGTACAAGGAGGCGGCCGACGGGCAGATCCTGCTGGAAGGCATCACCGAGGCCGGGTCGATGGCGTCGTTCACGGCCGCGGCCTCCAGCTACGCCACCCACGGCGAGATCATGATCCCCTTCTACATCTTCTACTCGATGTTCGGCTGGCAGCGCACCGGCGACCAGATGTGGGCGCTGGCCGACCAGCTCGGCCGCGGGTTCCTCGTCGGCGCGACCGCCGGCCGGACCACGATGACCGGGGAGGGCCTGCAGCACGCCGACGGTCACTCGCAGCTCCTCGCCTCCGCCAACCCCGCGTGCCTGGCCTACGATCCCGCCTTCGCGTACGAGGTGGGGACGATCGTGCGTGAGGGGCTCCGGCGCATGTACGGCCCCGACGGCGAGAACGTCTTCTACTACCTGACCGTCTACAACGAGCCGATGCCCCAGCCCGCGATGCCCGAGGGCGTCGAGGAGGGCATCCTCCGGGGCATCTACCGGTACGCCGCCGGCGGCGGTGACGCCCACCTGCTGGCCAGCGGCACCGCGGTCCACTGGGCGATGGACGCACAGCGCCTGCTCCGGGAGGAGTACGGCGTGGGCGTGGACGTGTGGTCCGTCACCTCCTGGAGCGAGCTTCGCCGCGACGCCATGACCACGACGGGCGTGCCCTACATCCGGCAGGCCCTGGCCGGGACCTCGGGGCCGGTGATCGCGGTCAGCGACTGGATGCGCGCGGTGCCGGACCAGATCAGCCCCTGGATCGACCGGCCGTGGACCTCGCTCGGCACCGACGGGTTCGGGCTGTCGGGCACCCGCGAGGCGGTCCGCAGGCATTTCGGGGTGGATCCGCGCTCGATCGCGGAGGCCGTGCTCAAGGCGGTGGAGACCGGGCACGAGTGAGGGAACCCATCCCTGCGAGACAGTGCCCCGAGCGGGAACCTCTCCGGTGGGGGCGCAGTAAGCTGCGGAATCGTGCTCATCCTGCTGCCTCCGTCGGAGGGGAAGGCCGAGCGGGGGACCTCCCGCGTCCGCCGGCTGAGCTTCCCCGAACTCGCCGGCCCGCGCGAGAAGGTCCTCGACGCCCTCGTGTCGCTCTGCCACACGCCCGAGGCGCGCGACGTGCTGGGCCTGTCGGACGGGCAGGCCGGTGAGATCGAGCGCAACCGGGGGCTGCCCGCGGCGCGCACGCTGCCCGTCGCCGACCTCTACACGGGCGTGCTGTACGACAACCTCGGTCTCGGCACCCTCTCCCCCGATGCGCGGCGGCGGGCCGACCGGAGGATCGTCGTCTTCTCCGGCCTGTGGGGCCTGCTGCGCCCCTCCGACCGGGTGCCGCCGTACCGGCTGTCCATGGGCGTACGGCTGCCGCCGATGGGCGGTCTGGCCGCGTTCTGGCGGCCGTCGATCAGTGCGGTGCTCGACGCGACGAAGGGCCTGGTGGTGGACATGCGGTCGGCGACGTACGCCGCCGCCTGGCAGCCCGGCGAGCGCGGCGTGGCCGTACGGGTGCTCAGGGAGGCGGCCGGGAAGCGGACGGTCGTCAGCCACATGGCGAAGGCCACGCGCGGCGTGGTCGCCCGCTCGCTGGTGGAGACCCCGGACCGGCCGCGTACGGCCGGCGACCTCGCCGACCTGCTGGCGGGGCTGGGGCACCGGGTCGAGCTGGCCGCGCCCGCGGGAGGGAACCGGCCGCGGACCCTCGACGTGATCGTGGACGAGTGAGTCAGAGGTTGAGCCGGGCGCAGGCCCGGCGGTACTGCTGACCGGGGTCGCCGAGATGTGACCAGGGCAGGCGGCTGAAGCGGCCGCCGGTCCTGCTGAGGTGCGCGCGTGCCGGGCGGCGCAGGTCCGCCAGGAAGAAGGCGGCGCCGAAGGCGTTGTGCGCCTCGATCGACCGGGGATGCGCGCCGCCGAGCCGCCGCTCCGACCAGTGCCCGGCGGCCGAGACGATCTCGCGCTGCGCCTCGAAGGGGAACCATCCTCCCCGGGACATCGGCGTCCGGCCCGCGGCGATGATCTCGAAGTGGGCCAGCGGCACCAGAGCCGGGAGCGGGCTGCCCTCGGGGGCGTGCGCGGCTGCCGAGCGGGCGAAGGCGAGCGTCTCCTGGGCGGAGCCGCCCCAGCCCGGCGACAGGGTGATCAGGCGGGCCACCGCCGCGGAGTAGAGCGACGGCCACCGCCTGGAGCACTCGTGCCAGACCGCGTCCTTGTCGGTCCGCGGCCGGTCCAGCCCGACGGCCAGCCACATCAGGCACTCCCACGGCACCGGGTCGCCGGGAGCGAGGGCCGCCGCGGCCAGCAGCGGCTGTCTCGCGCCCTCCATCGCCGACTGGTAGGCGTGCAGCCGGTCCGCCTGCACGGCTCTGGCCCGCACGTCGGGCCGCAGTTCCCAGGCCTCCTCCAGCCGGGTCCGCCCCAGCCACAGCCACAGGTCGGGGTTGCCCTGGTCGTAGGCGAGCGGCGCCTCGATGGACCGGCTCGCGCCGACGAGGGCGCGTGACAGCGCCTCCACCCGAAGTGACCGTACCTCCGGGTCGCCTCTGCTCGTGGCGAGAGCGGCGATCGCCGGTCCGATGTCTCCCCGCCGGGCGGATTCGACCGCCTCGTCGAGGATGGTGTCCGCCCACGGGCGGTCCGGGATCATTCGTGGCCCCCGAGCACGCGCCCGATCCACTTCGATCACTCCCATGAGGCGCGAGCCTAGGAGCGACAGCGTGCCCGTGGTGCTACCACGATGTTACGGAAAAGTTAATCGTCCCCCGGCCTTCCCCGCGGGGCCGAAGGACGATCGACTCGTGTCTCAGTCGAGGTAGTCGCGCAGCACCTGGGACCGGGACGGGTGGCGCAGCTTGGACATCGTCTTCGACTCGATCTGGCGGATCCGCTCGCGGGTCACGCCGTAGACCTTCCCGATCTCGTCGAGGGTTTTCGGCTGCCCGTCGGTAAGACCGAACCGCATCGACACCACGCCCGCCTCCCGCTCCGACAGCGTGTCGAGAACGGAGTGCAGCTGCTCCTGCAGCAGCGTGAAGCTGACCGCGTCGGCCGGGACGATGGCCTCGGAGTCCTCGATGAGGTCGCCGAACTCGCTGTCGCCCTCCTCGCCCAGCGGCGTGTGCAGGGAGATCGGCTCGCGGCCGTACTTCTGCACCTCGATGACCTTCTCAGGGGTCATGTCGAGCTCGCGGGCCAGCTCCTCGGGCGTGGGCTCGCGGCCGAGGTCCTGCAGCATCTGCCGCTGGACCCGGGCCAGCTTGTTGATCACCTCGACCATGTGGACCGGGATGCGGATGGTCCGCGCCTGGTCGGCCATGGCCCTGGTGATCGCCTGCCGGATCCACCACGTGGCGTACGTGGAGAACTTGTAGCCCTTGGTGTAGTCGAACTTCTCGACCGCGCGGATCAGGCCCAGGTTGCCCTCCTGGATCAGGTCCAGGAACAGCATGCCGCGCCCGGTGTACCGCTTGGCCAGCGACACGACCAGCCGGAGGTTGGCCTCCAGCAGGTGGTTCTTGGCGCGGTGGCCGTCCTCGGCGATCCACTCCAGCTCGGCGCGGACGTCGACCGGGAGGTTGTCGGCCTCCTGGGCGAGCTGCTCCTCCGCGAACAGGCCGGCCTCGATCCGCTTGGCGAGCTCGACCTCCTGCTCGGCGTTGAGCAGGGGCACCTTGCCGATCTGCTTGAGGTAGTCCTTCACCGGGTCGGCGGTGGCGCCGGCCGCCGCGACCTGCGCGACGGGCGCGTCGTCATCGTCGTCGGTGAGGATCAGCACCTCGTCCTCGGACTGCACGAGCGCCTCGGCCTTGGGCTCCTCGCCCTCGGTCTCGGCCTCGGTCTCGGCCTCGGTCTCCTCGGTCTCCGCCTCGGACTCGATCTCGACGTCCTCGACGTCCAGCTCGAAGTCCTCGATGTCGACGTCACCTTCGAGGTCGATGTCCTCCTCGTCCTCGGCGACGTCGGCGGACTTGGGCTTGGAATCGGCCTTGGGCGCCTTGCCCTCGGGACCGGCGGCGGGGGCCGCCGGGGTGGCCGCGGGCGCGGCCTTCTTGGGCGGGGCGGGCTTGGCCGGGGCCGGCTTGGCCGCCGCCGCGGCGGGCTTGGCCGGGGCGGCCTTCTTCGCCGCCGGCTTGGCGGGGGCGGGCTTGGCGGCCGGCGCGGAGTCGGTCACCACGGCGGTGACGGTCTCCGGCTGCGACTCCTTGGCCGCCGCGGACTTGGTGGTCTTCTTGACGGGCGCGGTGGTGCGGCGCTTGGCTTGACCTCGAGAACGCTTGGGAGCCGCGGAGTCGGCGGCCGTCACCACGACGGTCACGCCCTCCTTGCTGAGGCTTCGCAGGAATCCAGCGGCTTGCGACATCGGGATGTCCGCTTCCTCGAAGGCCTTGCGGACATCCTCGGACTCGAGGAAACCCTGCGAGCGCCCACGCTCGAGGAGCTGCTGAATCACTGGCTCGTTCAGCTCCGACGGCTTCGAGCGAGTCGAACTTGCAGGCGACACGAACACCTCTCGAACGAACGCATGGCGAGAATGGACCCAGGTTCTTCTTCTTTTCCGGTGGTGTGGTCGCGCGAACCGCGACATGCCATTGTGGCACGCCAAGGTCCGTGATACGGCCGCGTCCCGCCGGTTGCTCCTCCACCCTAGGCCGACCGAGAGACTACTGCGTACGGACGGAGGTCACTGATACCCGAAAGCAACCGTTATGACTGTTTCATTCAGTCACTCTTCGTGGCCGGTGGGACGTGGACCGCGAGTACCGTTACGTCGTCATCCTGTTCATACCCGGACAGCATGCGCTCCACCAGGAAATCGAGCAGCATATGTGGACTGGCTACGACTTCCGGCGGCGCTTCGGCCACGACGCTTGAGAGTTCCCTGAGCCCGGCGTCCAGACCGCGCTTGCGGTTCTCCACGAGCCCGTCCGAGTACAGCACGGCCGTGTGCCCCGGAGGGACGCAGAACCGGTACTGCTTGCGGCTGGTGGCCCAGCCGAGCGGCGTGCCCGGCTCGGTCTCGTGCAGCAGGCCGACGCCCTGCGGCGAGACCAGCAGCGGTGGCGGGTGACCGGCCAGGGCCAGCGTGCCCTCCCCGGTTCCAGGCTCGACGACCATGTACGCCAGCGTCGTGACCTGCTCTTCCTCCTCGGTGGCCTCGAAGACCCGGTCCAGCCCGGTGAGCACCGCCGCGGGCGGCGGGTTGGTCAGGGCGAGGGCGCGCATGGCGTTGCGGATCCGGCCCATTCCCGCGGCGGCCTTGACGCCCTTGCCCATGACGTCGCCGACGACGGCCGCGACCCGCCCGTCCTGAAGGACGAACGCGTCGTACCAGTCACCGCCGACCTGCACGTGGCGGGAGCCGGAGCGGAAGCGCTGAGCCAGTTTCAGGCCGCTCACCACGGGCAGCCGGTCGGGCAGCAGGCTCCGCTGCAACGTTTCAGCGGTCCGGTGCTCACGCTCGAACAGCGTGGCCCGCTCGACCGCGAGCGCGCACTGACCGGCGAGCGCCTCCAGGAAGACGCCGTCCTCCTGCGAGATCTTCTGCGACCGGTTGAACGAGAACCGCAGCGCGCCGAGCGCACGACCGGCCGCGAGCAGCGGCAGGCCCACCCAGGCCCGTTCCTCGGTCTGCTCCAGGAACTTGGCGATCTGCGTCTCGTCGGCGCCGGCGTCGACCAGCTGGATGCGCAGGCTGTCCAGGGACTCGGCGAAGACGGGCCTGCGGCTGTTCACCGCCATCGTCATGACGCTGGGGTGGGCGAGGTCGATGTCCTCGCCCGGCGCGTCGGGGGTGCCACCGCTGTTGATCACCTTCAGGGTGGCCCTGTTGTCGTCGAGCAGGGCCACGGCCGAGTGGTCGGCGGCCAGCGCCGTCCGCCCGACGTCGATGATCACCTGCACCACCTGCTCGACCGTCAGCGCCTCGGCGAGCTGCGCCGTCGCGCCCTGGAGCCGGGCCGTGCGCAGAGCGGCCGCGCCGAGCTGGTCGGTCAGGCGTCCCCGCATGTCCTCGGCCTCGCGCTGCGGCGTGACGTCGGTGTTCGCGCCGACCCACTCCACCACGCGGCCGAGCCGCATGATCGGGACGGCCCGCACCTCGAAGTGCCGGTAGCCGCTGGCCCGGGTGCGCACCCGGTAGCTCCACTCGAACATCGTCCGGCCGCGCAGCGCCTCGCGCCACGCCTCGTCGGTGCCGGGGCGGTCGTCCGGGTGCACCGCCTCCAGCCAGCCGTGCGCGAGGTACTCCTCCAGGCCCTGGCCGGTGACGGCCCGCCACTGGGGCGCGTCCTCGATCACCCCGCCGTTCGGCGAGGTGATCCAGACGAGCTGCTGCTGCGACTCCACGAGAGAGCGGTAGCGTTCCTCGCTGCGCTCCAGCACTTCCTTGTTCATCTGCCGTTCGGTCAGGTCCACCCCGAACAGGGCGGTCCCGAGGACGCCGTCGTCACCGCGGAGCGGGAAGAACGACACGGTCCAGTGCCGCGCGTCGCCGTTCTCCGCCCTGGTCGGGTACGGCTGGTCGGTGACCGGCAGGCCCTCGTCGGCGATCCGGCGCAGCGCCGACTCGATCAGCGCGGTCAGATCGGCCGGCAGCAGCTCGGCCGGGAGGCGGTCGAGATGCAGCTCGACAGGATGACCGGTCAGCTCGGTGAAGGTCGAGTTGACTCGGACGAACCGCCCTGAAGGGTCGAAAAACGCGAAGGCGAAAGGCGCCTCCGACATCAGGCCTCTGAAGAGGTCGGAGTCTGAGATGTCCAAACCGGACTCCCGGGGCCGGGGCACGGAGGTTTCGGCGCTCATGGTCGGCACCTCCGTCGCGTGCCAGCGTCTCCCACGAGGCACATCTCCATAACTGTGTTTGGTAGCGCGATCTGCCCTACATCATCGGCGATCGGCATGCGCGGACGGAAGCCCCGCCAGCCATGCGGTCAACGCATCCTGTCAAAAGACCGGCACCTCGCGCAGGAAGATCCGGCCTACTTCTTGGCCGCCCGCTTCGCCTCCTGCTTGGTCGCGGGGACCGGTCGCAGGCTCACGGCGTCGGCCGGGCCATCGTAGTGCTCGGAGAGGTGGGCCGCGAGTGCCCGGACGCGGGCCGCCGTCGCCCCTGGACACCGGTGGACGGCGAGCAGGGCGGCGAACTGGCAGGGAGCATGACGAACGGAGGGTTGACACAGCCGCGGAAAGAGGTGGAATTGGGGGCGGCAGGTCCCCATTCAGCGAGGAATGCAGTCGATGCCCGTACTCGCAGCACGAATCGATGGCGGCCCATCGCCGGAGCCGAGGCTCCGGGAGCTGGTGGAACCGGTGGTCAACCGGCTCGCCGCGGAGTTCCTGACCGTTCCCCTGTCCACCGTCGCCCGCTGCGTCGCCGACGCCTGGGCCTGCGGTGAGCACCTGGGGGTGGCGGTCACACCGGAGATCGCCGGAAGGGTGGCCCGTGAGCGCCTCCTGGGACTGGTGAACTCGGCGCCGCCTTCCCGGCGCTGAGGCGCCGTACGGCGCGCCGGCGGCGGCCGTACGGCACGGCAGGGGCGGGAGCGGCAGATAACGGGGAAGTCACCGGGCCGCGTTCATGGTGCCCTTCCCGGCGCGAATGCGAGAGGGTGGTGACCGTGAGCGAGCGGAGCGAGATCTCGTGAGTCACCGGCGCCGACGTGACCCCCGGGGGACCCGGCCGCCGGACGACGTGTTCGCGGAGATGCTGCTGGCGGCCAGGGAGCTGCTGGCCGTGCGCAGCCCGCTCGACGCGGAGCTCATGGTCTCCGACATGCTCGGCGCCTGGTGGGGCAGGCGGCTGCGCGGCGGCGACGTCGAGCAGATCCTCGGCGAGGGCCTGGTCGACTACGCGGCCAAGGCGGGCACGCCCGCGGCCCTGTCCCTGCTCGTCTCCGTCGCCTACCTCGGCACCGCCCGGCAGGCGGCCAAGGCGGAGGGCGCGGCGCTCGCGCTGATGGAGTCCGGCGTCGCCCGGCCCCGCTGGGCGGACCGCGTCGGCGCGGTCAAGCCAGCCGGCTGCTACGTCTCCAGGGACGTGTACGGCGACCAGGACACCGTGGTCTGCACCTTCGCCTACAACGGCGAGGACAGGCACGCGCTGGTCGTGGTCGTCGACTACAACATGGGCGGCATGGCCCGGGACGCCTGGGTGTCCTCCCAGGTCGACAAGCTGCTCGACCAGGCCAGGCAGGAGGCGTCCGGCAACGAGCTGCTCCGGTTCGAGGAACTGGAGCCGCAGCAGGCGCGGGCGCTGCTGGAGTTCGCGATGAAGGCCGCCAGGGCCGCCGCGCACAACCGCAAGGGACCGAAGCTGGTCAGCGACAGCTACAGCGCCTACCACGCCTTCGCGCGGGCCAGGATCAAGGCGCTGCCGCCCGGGCGCCTGCGGCCCGCCCCGGCGCACACCGAGGCCCCCTACAGCCGCGACCGCCGCGCGATGCTGGCCGCCGAGTTCCTCGCCTCCGACGCGGCGGAGAACCTGTCGGACCCGTCGGCCGCCTCGCGGTGCGCCGACCACATCATCGAGTACGGCTGCGACCAGGACTTCGGCCGGCCGACGCGGGTCAGCCCCACCAAGTGCGAGACGTTCCTGCTGGACTGGCTGCCGCGCAAGGTCCTGCTCACCCCGGCCGAGCAGGACGCGATGCCGCACGTGCTGTCGGCGTGGGTCCGCTTCGCGGGGCCCCGGATCGGGCTGCCGGAGCAGGGCGTGCGGGCGACGCTCGACGCGGTCTGGGAGGCCATGGGCCGGTTCACCGAGGCCTACCGGGACCCGGCCACCTTCGGGCTGGACCGCTCCCTCGTGGAACGGCTCCTGCCCGACGGCGACCTGTCGGCGCTGGCCCGGCGGGCCTTCGCGTTCCCCCTCCTCCAGGGCATGCGCGGCGCGACCAACCTCGACCTGCTCAACCCGGCGGACGAGGCGGACCGGCGGATCCTGCTGGAGATCGACCACACCGGCGAGCTGGGCCGCGCCGACCTGGAGGAGCACCTGGCCTGGCACGAGGAGATCGCGAGCCGCCTGTGGGTCGGCGACCCGCCCCAGCTGTGGGAGGCCGCCCAGCGCCTGCTCGACCTCGGGCACGACCGGCACGACGTGCTGCACGTCCTGATCGAGATCGCCGAGCGCATCGGCGACCACCCGGACGAACTCGCCGCCGCCCTCGACGACATCGCCGACATCCCCGACGAACCTCCCCTCTGACCCCTGCGGCAGGATGGACATGGCCGACAGGGAGACCACCGAGCGAGCCGGGTGTGAGCGCCCCGATGAGCGAAGCGGGAAACACAGTGGTAGTGATGGATTTGAACGCCGATCTCGGGGAGGGCTACGGGATCTGGCGGCTGGGCGACGACCTGGCCCTGCTCGACCTGGTGACGAGCGCGAACGTGGCGTGCGGCTTCCATGCGGGCGACCCGCTGATCATCCGCCGGACCTGCGCGGCGGCGGTGGACCGCGGCGTGGCGATCGGCGCCCAGGTCTCCTATCGCGACCTGGCGGGCTTCGGCCGTCGGGAGATGGAGGTGGACCCGGAGGAGCTGTGCTCCGACGTGCTCTACCAGCTCGCCGCGCTCGACGGGATGGCGAGGTCGATGGGCGGGCGGGTGTCGTACGTGAAGCCGCACGGCGCCTTGTACAACCGCGCCTGCCGTGACGAGGAGCAGGCGGAGGCCGTGGTGGCGGCCGTCACCGCCTTCACCCCCGCCGCCTCGGCGCTGCCGATCCTCACGCTGCCGGGGTCGGCCCTGGCGCGGGTGGCCGGCCGGCACGGCGTGCCCACGGTGGCCGAGTGCTTCGCCGACCGCGCCTACACGCCGGAGGGGACGCTGGTGCCGCGGCGGCGGCCGGGCGCGGTGCTGCACGACCCGGACGAGGTCGCGGCCCGTGCCGTGCGGATGGCCGTCGAGGGCGTGGTGACGACGATCGAGGGCGGCGAGGTGCGGGTCGGCGCCCGGTCCGTCTGCGTGCACGGGGACACTCCCGGCTCGGTGCGGATCGCCAGGGCCGTCCGGCAGGCCCTGTTGGACGCGGGTGTCGTGGTGGGGCCGTTCGCATGACCATCCGGGCGGCGGGCGAGCACGCGCTGCTGGTGGAGACCGGCTCGCTGGAGGCGGCCCACCGGCTGGACGCGCTGCTGCGGGCCGATCCCCCGCCGGGGGTGGAGGACGTCGTGCCCGGCTCGCGGACCGTGCTCGTCGTGGCCCCCGCCGCCGATCTGCCGCGCCTGGAGGCGCTGCTCGCCTCGCTCCTGCGTACGGCGCTCGCCCCGGCGGGCGCGGGCGGGCCGGGGCGGCTCGTGGAGATCCCGGTGGTCTACGACGGGGCGGACCTGGCGGAGGTCGCGGCGCTCAGCGGCCTGCCGGCCGAGGAGGTGGCCGCCAGGCACGCCGCCTCGGAGTTCACGGTGGGCTGGCTCGGGTTCGCCCCCGGCTTCGCCTACCTGATCGGCCTGGATCCGGCGCTGCACGTGCCCCGGCTGGCGGTGCCCCGCACCAGCGTGCCGCCCGGCTCGGTGGCGATCGCCGGGTCGTACTCCGCCGTCTACCCTGCGGCCTCTCCCGGCGGCTGGCGGCTGCTCGGGCGTACGGACGTGCGGGTGTGGGACGCGGCTGCCGAGCCGCCGGCGATGCTGCCGCCCGGCACGCGGGTGCGGTTCCGGCCGGAGGCGGGGCGGTGACCGCCGTCGTCGAGGTCCTGGCGCCGGGGCCGTACGCGACCGTGCAGGACCTGGGGCGGCCCGGCTACGCCCATCTGGGGGTGCCGAGGTCGGGGGCGGCCGACCGGCCGAGCCTGCGGCTGGCGAACCGGCTGGTCGGCAACGCGGAGACCGCGGCGGGCATCGAGCTGACCCTCGGCGGGGCGGCGCTGCGCTTCACCGCCGGGACGTGGGTCGCGGTCACCGGGGCGCCGTGCCCGGTGGAGGCGGCCGGGCGGCCGGCCGGGACGGACGCGCCGGTGTGGGTGCCGCCCGGCGGCGTGCTGCGGTTGGGCGTGCCTCGCCGGGGCCTGCGGACCTACGTGGCGGTGCGCGACGGGATCGGCGTGGAGCGGGTGCTGGGCAGCCGCTCGACCGACTCGCTGTCGGGGATCGGGCCGCCTCCGCTGCGGGCGGGCGCGACGCTGCCGGTCGGCGCCGGGGCCGTGGCCGCCGCGATCATCGCGGACTTCGCCGCCCCGCCGCCGCTGCCCCGCCACCCGGTCGTCCGGGTGCTGCCGGGGCCGCGCGACGACTGGTTCGTCCCGGAGGCGCTCGCGGCCCTGTGCGCGGCGGCGTACGAGGTCACGGCGGACAGCAACCGGGTCGGGGCGCGGCTGCGCGGCGCCCCGCTGGAGCGGGCCAGGTCCGGTGAGCTGGCCAGTGAGGGCATGCCGCTCGGCGCCGTCCAGGTGCCGCCGGGCGGGCAGCCGATCGTGTTCCTGGCGGATCACCCGCCGACCGGGGGTTATCCCGTCGTCGGCGTCGTCGCCGCCGCCGACGTGCCGCTGGTCGCCCAGGCGCGGCCGGGCGACCTGCTGCGGTTCCGGCTGGTACGGCGGGCCGCCCGCCACCGGGAGACGGCACACCACCGGGAGACGGCGGACCGTCCCGGCGGCGCCCGTCAGGAGGCGTAGCCGATGTCCTCGTACCTGAGGTCGTAGAAGCCGCCGGCTCCGATGTTGGCCAGCGCGGAGCGCACCACCACGCCCTGCGGGCACTGGTAGAGCGGCAGCACGTTGACCTCCTTCCAGACCAGCCGGTCGGCGTCGTTGAGCAGGCCGGGCACCTTGGCGGGGTCGAGCACGCTGCCGGCGCGGTACATGGCCTGGTCGATCTGCCTGCTGCCGCTGCGCCCCAGGTTGGAGTACCACTCGACGTCGTCGCCCTTGCCGCGCTCGCCGTCGGCGTAGACGTCGAAGGCGCCGGACACCGGGTAGGGCGTGCTCGGGTAGGCGAAGGCGGTGAGGTCGAAGTCGCCGGGGATGAGGTACTTGCCGAAGAAGTCGTTGAAGGACACCTTGCGCACCTCGGTCCGCACGCCGACGCGCTGCAGCATCCGCCCGGCGGCCTGGGCCTCGGCGAGGCTCGGCGGGATCCCGTCGGGGACGACGAAGCGCAGCGTGAGCGGCTTGCCGTTCTTCGTCCGTGCCTTGCCGGACATCTTCCAGCCCGCCTGGTCGAGCAGCCGGCCGGCCAGGGCCGGGTCGTAGCCGCCGGTCTCCGCCGCGTTGGCGTGGTAGCCGTACTGGCTGTTCATGAGGAAGTGGTTGTCCAGGGTCACCGTCGGCCAGCCGAGGCCCTTGAGGTCGGCCTGCATGAGGGCGCGGCGGTCGAGCGCCGCGGCGACGGCCTGGCGCACCCGGACGTCGGACAGGACCGGGCTCTCGCCGTTCATGGTGAACTGGCGGTACTGCGTGCCGGCGGCCTGCCGGACCACCGCGTCCCACGCCTCCCTGACCCGCGCGTAGTCGTCGGGGGACGGGCCCACCTCGAACACGTCGACGTCTCCCTTGGTGAACGCGCGCACCATCTGGTCGGGCCGCACCGTCCGGAACTCAATGCGGTCGAGCTTGGGCCGGTTCCCCCACCAGCCGGGGTCGCGGGCGAGGGTGACCGTCCTGCCCTTGGCGTCGAGCCGCTCCACCCGGAACGGCCCGGCGGTCACCGGGATCCGGTTGATCCAGTCGGAGTTGAACGCGGCCGGCGTCGCGTTGGTCACGCTGGGGTACAGCGGCGTGAACAGCGACTGCCACTCGTTGAACGGCTGGGCGAGGGTCACCACCACCTCCCGGTCGCTCGACCCCCGGGCCACGCTCTGGATGTTCTCGTAGGCGATGGCCGCGTCGACCCGGTAGTCGTGGTCGCGCCCGCTCATCGCCTTCCACTGGGCGGCGAAGTCGTTCCAGGTGATCGGCTTGCCGTCCGACCATCGCGCCTTGGGGTTGATCGAGTAGGTGACGACCTGCCGGGGAGAGGTGGCGGTGATGCGGGCGTTGGTCACGTAGTCGGTGTCGAGGGACGGCCGTCCCCGCTCGTCGGACCGGAACGTGCGCGGCATGAGCGCGTCGGTCACGGCCTCGACCGCGTTGCCGTCGCCGTCGACGTGGTTGCGGTTCCACTGGGCGGGGAAGTCGACGAGCCCCCACCGCAGGGTGCCGCCGTCCTTGACCTTGTCCCGGGGCAGGGGGTTGATGTCGTACGCCTTGACCGGGGAGGGGGCGAGCGCGCCGTCCTGTTCGCCGGTCCCCCGCTGCGCACCACACGCGCTCGCGGCCCACACGGCCGCGAGCAGGGCCAGGGCGACCGGCCATCGTGGTCTCACGTGTCTCTCCGCTCCTCCGGCTACCCTACGAAGTAGATTAGTAGCAGGAAGTGACGATCGCCGTCAGCGGGACACGCATCGCCGCGACGCGGCTCTCCTCCGGATCAGGGCGACTCGCGGATCAGGACAGCTCGTCCACCGCGCTGCGGACGTCCTCGCTGGTTATCGTGGTCAGCTCGGCGGCGTTCGCCGTGCCCTGGGCGGCCAGGCGCACGTCGCGCCGCAGCGCCGCGCGCTCGTACAACGAGCGGGCGAAGCGGCCGTTGCCCAGCCCGTCGATCAGTCCTTCACGGCAGACCCAGTCGAAGACGTCGGCCAGGTCGCGCCCGGCGGAGGCGTCGAACCTGTCGCCGGCCGCGGCGGCCTGCAGGTTGGCGATCTCGGCCAGCTCGGACGGCGAGTAGGAGGGGAACGCCACCCGCTGGTTGAACCGCGAGGCCAGGCCGGGATTGGTGGCGAGGAAGGCGTCCATCTCGCGCTCGTAACCGGCCAGGATGATCACCAGGCGGTCGCGGTCGTCCTCGGCCCGCTTCAGC
Source organism: Microbispora triticiradicis (assembly GCF_005864065.1). NCBI lineage: Bacteria > Bacillati > Actinomycetota > Actinomycetes > Streptosporangiales > Streptosporangiaceae > Microbispora > Microbispora triticiradicis. The sequence goes on from NZ_VANP01000013.1 coordinate 104,083, forward strand.
AGGGTCTGCACGGCCTCGGCTCCGAAGGCGTCTCCCCCCGAATAGCCGGCGTTGACCAGGCCGTACGCCTCGTCGACGAACAGCACGCCGCCGAGCGCCCGGTCGACCAGCTCGTTGGTCTTGATCGCGGTGGCGCCCAGGTGCTGGCCGACGAGGTCGGCCCTGGACGCCTCGACGACGTCGGGCCTGGCGAGCAGGCCGAGCGCCGAGAAGATCCGGCCGAGGATCCTCGCGACGGTCGTCTTGCCGGTGCCGGGCGGGCCGGCGAACACGAAGTGCCGCATCTGCGACTGGACCGGCAGGCCCTGCTCCTGCCGCATCCTGGCCACCTTGAGCTGGGCCGTGATCGCGTGGACCTGCCGCTTGACCGGCTCCAGCCCGGCCATCCGGTCGAGGTCCGCGAGCGCCTCGTCCAGCGTCGGCGTGGCCTGGTAGCCGCGGAAGCGCGCGGTGATCTCGTCGAACGCCTTGGTCACGTCGCCGGCCGTGATCGTCACCAGGTCCTCGCCGCGCGGCGCCCCGCCCGCGCTCACCACCCGCACGTCGCGCGCCTGCGCGGCGGCCTCGGCGAGGCTGCGGGCGAAGCGGGCGTTGCCGAGGTCGTCGACGAGCCCCCGGCGGTGGACGTCCTCGAAAAAGCGGCGCAGCACGGGACGGGCCTCGGGGGCGAGCCGGTCGCCCCGGCGCTCCTGCAACGCCTCGGTGATCTCCAGCAGCTCGCCGGGGTCGTAGCTGGGGAAGCGGACCCGGGTGGCGAACCGGCTGGACAGCCCGGGGTTGGACGACAGGAAGTCGTTCGTCTCGCGCTCGTATCCGGCGAGGATGACGATGAGCCGGTCACGGTCGTCCTCGGCCCGCTTGAGCAGCGTCTGCACGGCCTCCGCGCCGAACCGGTCGGGCTGGCCGTCGCCCGAGTTGATCAGGCCGTACGCCTCGTCGACGAACAGGACCCCGCCGAGCGCCCGGTCGATGAGCTCGTTGGTCTTGATGGCGGTGGCGCCGAGATACTCCCCCACGAGGTCGGCCCGCTGCGCCTCGACCACGAAGGGCGTCTCCAGCAGGCCGAAGGCGTAGAAGATCTTGGCGAGGGTGCGGGCCACGCTGGTCTTGCCCGTCCCCGGCGGGCCGACGAACACGAAGTGGCGCATGGGCCGCTCGTTGGCGTAGCCCGCCTCCCTGCGCAGCCTGGCCGCCTCGATGGACGCGGCGATGGCCCGCACCTGCTCCTTGACCGGTTCGAGGCCGATCATGGACTCCAGTTCGGCGAGAGCCTGCTCGACGGTGATCGGCGGCGGGTCGCCGGTCTCGGCCGCGGCCGGCCGGTGACCGCCCGCCCTGACCTGCTGCCTCTCGTGGGCCTCTCCGCCGATCGGCTCGCGCTCCGCGGCGGCGCGCACCCTGCGGGCCAGGATCAGCCGGTAGAGGAGCACCGCGGCGGCCGCGCCGTACGCGCCCCACAGGGCGGCGGAGGAGGACAGCGGCGACAGCGACAGCGCGACCAGCCCGGCGGCCGCCAGGGACATGAGCGTCGTCAGCCAGGGCGGCACCCACCGGATCAGGTGAGCCGAGATCGCGACCAGCACGCCGAGCAGCATCAGCAGGCCGGGCACGGGCGACTGCCCGCCGTACACCACCATGAACAGCGGCAGCAGCAGGCCCCACGCTGCGAGCACCAGCACGGTCGCGGCGGCGCGGGGATAGCTGAGCGCCAGCGCGACGAAGGCCAGCGCGGTCACGGTGCCGATGAAGGTGGGCATCAGCGACCAGTTGAGGGCGGCGGCCAGGCCCATGACGGCGACGAGCAGCACCACGAACAGCACGCGCCGCGCGAACGGCGGAAGGTGGAAATAGCGGAAACGCACCTGTTCGAACAGATCACGTGCCGCAGTCCGACTTAAGAGGCTCGCCGCCCGTGCTCTGTCGGAGTCCCGCATCGACGCCTCCCCGCTTCGACCCCGGTTATACCGCACGGGGGAAGGGAATGGGTGGACCTCGCGCGGCACGGTGGACGAGGCACCCGCCGGTCCCTGTGATCACCTGGAACGATACGGAACCGGCGCTGTGTTCCCGACATCACCGGAAGGGCTGAGAGATCCCCTTCCCATGGCTTAAGCTGCCACGCATGTTCCAGCGGGGCCGCGAGCACTGAGCGGTTTATGATCATGGTTTCGGTCGGGTCCGTCACCGTCCGCGCGGCGGGCGCCCTGCGCGAGCCCCGGGTCAGCCGGTGGTCGGTCCTCGTGCTGCTGTGTTTCAGCCTGCTCCTGATCGCGGTCGACGCGACCGTGCTGCACATCGCGGTCCCCGCGCTCACCGCCGCCCTGGAGCCGTCGTCCGTCCAGCTCCTGTGGATCATCGACGTCTACTCGCTGGTGGTCGCGCCGCTGCTGGTGACGTTCGGCACGCTGGGCGACCGGTACGGCAGGCGGCCGTTCGTGCTCGGCGGCTACGTGGTGTTCGGCCTTGCCTCGCTGGCGGCGGCGTTCGCCGCGACGCCGCTCGCGCTGATCGTGGCGCGGGCCTTCCTCGGCGTCGGCGGCGCGATGATCATGCCGGCGACGCTGTCGATCATCCGGCAGGTGTTCACCGACCGGCGGGAGCGGGCCGTCGCGCTCGGCGTCTGGAGCGCCGTGGCCGCCGCGGGCGCGGCCGTCGGGCCGCTGATCGGCGGGGTGCTCGTCGAGCACCTGTGGTGGGGCGCGGTCTTCCTGATCAACGTGCCGCTGCTGCTGGTGGCCCTGCCGTTCGCCGTACGGATCCTGCCCGTCTCGCCGAGGCGGGCCGACCACCCGTGGGACGCGCTCAGCGCCGCGCTGTCGACCCTCGGCATCCTGTCGGTCGCGTTCGGGCTCAAGGAGGCGGGATCGGGGCACACGCTGGGCCGGGGTCCGGCGCTCGTCGTCCTCGTGGCCGGCGCCGCGATGCTCGCCTGGTTCGTCCTGCGCCAGCGGCGGCTGGCCTTCCCCCTGCTCGACATCGGGCTGTTCGGGCAGCGCGGCTTCGCGACCGGCGTCGGCTGCGTGGTGCTGGCCGTCTTCGCGCTGGTCGGCCTGGAGCTGATGCTGGCGCAGTATCTGCAGCTCGTGCTGGGGCTGTCCCCGCTGGAGGCCGCAGTGCGGATGCTGCCGCTGATGGTCGCGGCCGTCGCCGGGGGCCTCGCCGCCGCGCACGTGCTGGGGCGGATCGGGCTGCGCGCGACGGTCGGCGGCGGCCTCGCGCTCACCGCGCTGTCCCTCGCCCCGGTGCTGACCTGGGGGACCGAGCAGCACCCCGTGATGCTCATCGCGTGTTTCGCGGGGATCGGCTTCGGCGTCGAGGTCGCCCTGCTCGCGGCGTCGGACACGATCATGGCCTCGGCGCCGGAGTCGCGGGCCGGCGGCGCGGCCGCGATCGAGGAGACCGCCTACGAGCTCGGAGCCGGCCTCGGCATCGCCGTACTCGGGACGATCACCACGATCGTGTACGCCCCGTCCCTCGGAACCGTCCCCGGAGTCCCGTCCGGCCTAATGACGCAGGCGCGGGAGTCGCTGGCCGCGGCCGCGCACGTGGCCGGGAAGGCCGGCGGCGTCACCGGGGACGCGCTCCTGGCCGCCGCCCGCGCGGCCTTCGTCACCGCCCTGCACAGCACCGTCGTCGTCAGCGTGGCGCTGCTCGCGCTCACCGCGCTGGCCGTGGCCCTGCTGCTCCCCCGTCACCCGGCCGGCGATCCCGGCACCGAGACCCCGGCGCCCGAGCGCGCGGACGCCTGACCTGGTCCGCGCATGACGGCGACCGGGCCGGGGAGAGTATCCGGGCAAGCCGCCGCCCCCCAGCCCCCAGGATGAGAAGCCGTGAAGAAAACCTTGCACGACCTGGCCTCGCTGGCCGCCCGCATGGGCGTCGGCGGGATCTTCTTCGCCAACGGCTGGCAGAAGCTCGAAGCCGGCCTCAACGCCACCCAGGCGCAGTTCACCGAACTCCACGCGCCCGTCCCCTACCTCTGGGCGGCCGTCACCATGCTGGTCGAACTGGTGGGCGGCACGCTGCTGATCGCGGGTCTCGCCGTGCCGGCCGTCGGGCTGCTGCTGTTCGCCGAGGCCCTCGCCGTGTTCGTGGTCACCGCCGGTGACACCGGCCTACCCCTCACGGGCGGCGCCATCGAGCTGATCGTGGCGCTCGGGGCCGCGTCCGTGCTGCTCGCCGTCACCGGCGGCGGCCGTGTCTCGGTGGACCACATGGTGGTCATCAAGCGCCGCGAGGCGGAGGCGGCCGGCGAGTTCGCCGCCGACGCCGAGGCCGACGCGGTGATCGCCGCACTGCGCCCGCAGTGGCCCGGCGAGGACCGGGAGACCCGCGGCACCCGCGACGCCGGTGAGTCACGCGGCGAGGCCCGGCAGCCCCGCGAGTCCCGGGAGGACCAGGACGCGGGGGCGGGCACGCCGGACCCGGCGGCGCGGCCCTCCGGTTCACGGCCCGGCCCGCGAACCGGCCCCCGCGCCGGTACGGACACCCCGGCGGCCCCGGAGACACCGGCCGGTCCCGCTCCCTCCGCGGCCGCACCGGAGGGCCGGACGGACCCCGCCGGCGATGCCCCCGGAACGCCCACGGGCGGGCAGGCTTCCACGACGACCCGCCGGGCCGCCGCGCCCCGTCCACGCCGTACCCGGCGCGATGACGACACGACGACGGAGAGCCGCGCCGAGGCGCCGCCCGCTCGCTGAGGGGGTCGCCGCGAGGGCGGTCAGGGTTCCCGTGACAGCGGCAGGCGCAGCAGGAAGCGGGCGCCCTGCGGGCTGTCGATGATCGTCAGCGTGCCCCCGTGGCTCTCGGCGATCTGCCGGGCGATCGGCAGGCCCAGCCCGGCCCCTCCGGCGCCCCTGCTCCGGGCGGTGTCCAGGCGGGTGAACCGCTGGAAGACCCGCTCGCGCTGGTCGCCGGGGATCCCCGTACCGTCGTCGAGCACCTCCAGCACCGCGGTGCCGGACAGGAAACGGGGGTCGCCGTCGGGCGACTCGTCCCGCCGCACCTCCAGGCTCACCGAGGACGCGGCGTGCCTGTCGGCGTTGTCGAGCAGGTTGGTGATCAGGCGGCCCAGCCGGATGCGGTCGCCCCGGACGGTCACCCCGGGGGGCAGCCGCGGGACCATCGTGTGCACGGCCCGGCGGTGGCCCAGTTCGTCGGCCACGAGCCGGCCGAGGTCCAGCGGCTCGCGTTCGCACGGCGCGCCGGCGTCGAGGCGGGTCAGCGTCAGCAGGTCGGCGGCGATCGCCTGAAGGCGGTCGATGCTCCTCAGCACGGCCTCACCGATCTCCCGTACGTCGGTCTCCTCGGGAGCCAGCAGCGCGTCCTCCACCTGCGCGCGGATCGCGGTGATCGGGCTGCGCAGCTCGTGGGAGGCGTCGGAGGTGAAGCGGCGCTGCTGCTCGAAGGTCTCCTCCAGCCGGTCGAGCGTATAGTTGACGCTCTGGGCGAGGTCGTAGATCTCTCCCCTGCCCGCCGGGACCGGCACCCGCCGGCCGAGCTCGGACGTGTTGATCTCGTCGAGCTCCGCGCTGATGGCCTTCACCGGCGTGAGCGCCCGCCTGACGCTGCGCCGGGCGCCGTACGCGACGGCGGCGGTGACGAGCGCGGACCCCGCCGCCAGCCCGGCCACCAGCCCGGGCGCGACGTCGAAGGTCCGCACCGGCGCGGCGCTGTAGACGGTCCAGTCCTGGCCGTCGTGGTAGACCCGCTGCGCGACCACGACGCGGCACCGGCCCGCGCCGAACACGCCCCCGCAGACCTCCTGGACGGTCCTGAGCTGCGGCGCCTCCGGACGGAACCGCGCCATGGGCGGCTTGCCCCGCATGTCGGGCGTCGCGGCACGCACCTGGCCCCCCGGGCCCACCACCTGCACGGACCCTTTCAGGGCCGGGGACTCGGGCGGCAGCACGGCTCCATCCCGCGCGCGTTCCACCTGGTAGGCCGCCCGCTCACCCGCCGCCGTCACCTCACTGACGAGATGCCGGCCGGCCGCCTGGTGCAGCGCCCACACCAGAACGACCGAGAACGCCACGCACAACAGGGCGACAGCCGTGCCGGTGAACAGCGCGACACGACTCCTGATCGACCATTGATCCCCAAAACCCACGCGACCGCCTACTCCGGGAACGGCCTTCCATGGCCGCATCCCGAAATCTACGCCAAACACCTTAATTAGGATGCAATAGTACAAACTTGAAGATTCACCCCTAATTGCCGTAAATCCTTCCCTGCGCAACGCGAACGGCAAGCGCGTAAAGCCGCCTTCCGGGCGGCGGGCCGAATGGTGGAACCTGGGGGTATGAACAGTGCGGGACCGTTGCCGGTCATCGACGTGAGCCCTTTCACCGGCCCTTCCACCTCTGACGGCGGCCGGGAGCGCGCCGCCGTCGCGCGCCGGATCGAGGCGGCCTGTCTCGACAGCGGCTTCTTCTACGTCAGCGGTCACGGGGTGCCGGACGACCTGATCGCGCTGCTCCGGGAGGCGGCCGCGCGTTTCTTCCTGCTGCCGCCCGAGCACAAGATGCGGGTCTCGATGGACCGGGGCGGACGGGCCTGGCGCGGATACTTCCCGGTGGGGGGCGAACTCACCTCAGGCCGCCCCGATCTCAAGGAGGGCCTCTACTTCGGCGCCGATCTCGGCCATGAGGATCCCCGGCCGCTGCACGGGCCCAATCTCTATCCCGAGGAGGTGCCGGAACTGCGCGCCGCCGTACGGGCGTACATCGACGCGCTCACCGGCGTGGGACAGGCCGTCATGCGGGGCGTGGCGCTGAGCCTGGGGCTGGAGGAGGACTACTTCGCCTCCGGCTACACCGCGACGCCCACGGTCCTGTTCCGGATCTTCCACTACCCGCCGCCGGCCGAGTCCGGACGGGGCGAGTGGGGGCCGGACGAATGGGGGGTCGGCGAGCACACCGACTACGGCCTGCTGACGCTGCTGCTGCAGGACGACAATCCCGGCCTGCAGGTGCACACGGCCCGCGGCTGGATCGAGGCGCCGCCGATCCCCGGGACGCTGGTCTGCAACATCGGCGACATGCTCGACCGGCTGACCGGCGGCCTCTACCGGTCCACTCCGCACCGGGTGCGCAACCACACGGGGCGGGGCAGGCTGTCCTTCCCCTTCTTCTTCGACCCGGGCTGGGACTGCGAGGTGCCGCCGCTTCCCTCCCGGCCCGCCCGGGACGGTGGCCGTCCCCGCTGGGACGGCCTGGACCTGCGCGCCTTCACCGGGACGTACGGCGACTATCTGACCGCCAAGGTCGCGAAGGTCTTCCCCCACCTCGGCGGCCGGGTGCTGCCGCGCCCGTCAGCCGGGCGCGAAACCGTGTGACCCGCGGCACGGCCCGGGCCGGCACGAGCCGGCCGGGGCCCCGGCCGGTCGGCTACCGGTCGCGGCGCTCCGGCTGGAGCGCGTCCTGCAGGTTCCCCGCGACCTCGCACAGGCTGGGCAGTTCGCCGCCGTGCGCGATGTGCCCCGCCACCACGCGCCGCAGCAACTGCCTGAGCGTCTCCCGCTCCGGCTCCTCCAGCGGGGCCAGCAGGTGCGCCTCGGCGCGTTCCATCGCCTCGGAGACGTCCGCCAGGCGCGCACGGCCGAGATCGGTCGCCACGATGAGGCGGTTGCGCCGGTCACACGGATCGGGACGCCGCTCGACGAGCCCGGCCTTCACCAGGTCGTCGACCAGGTAGACCATCACGGTCCGGTCCAGCCCCAGCTGGCGGGCCATCTCGATCTGGTTGCGCGCGCTCTCGTGCACCGCCGCCGACAGCACCTGGTAGCCGCGGTGCCCGGACGGCAGCGCCTCGGCGGCGCGCTTGGTCACGGTGATGTGGGCATGCAGCGCCTGTCCCAGCAGCCATCCGAAGTCGATCTCCAGGCCCGCGGGCAGCTCACATGCCAGTTCACTCACGCCTCCCATGATATCCGGCGACTTGACAGATACTCTTCCATGCAGACAGTCTGACTTACAGACGATCTGAACGGAAGGCGATTGCCATGTCTCATCTGCTGCACATCGACGCGTCCGCACGCGCCAAGGGGTCGGTCTCGCGTGAGATCGCCGCGACGTTCCGGGACGGCTGGACGGGAACGGTCAGCCACCGCGACCTGGGCGCCGAGCCGCTGCCGCACCTGACCGGCTCCGCCATCACCTCGCGATGGAGCCCGGCGGACCAGCACACCGCGGAGGAGCGCGCGGCCGCCGCGCTGCAGGACGCCCTCGTGGACGAGCTGCTGGCGGCCGACGCCTATCTGTTCGCCGTGCCCATGTACAACTACGGCGTCCCGTCGACTTTCAAGGCGTGGCTCGACCACGTCCTGATCGTCGGGCGCACCGTCGGCGTCGCGGAGACCCCGGTCGCCGGACGCCCCGCCACGCTCGTGCTCAGCAAGGGCGGCGGGTACCGCCCCGGCACACCGCGAGAGGGCTGGGACTACGCCGAGCCGTACCTGCGCCGGATACTCGGCGAGGTGCTCGGCCTCGATCTGCACGTGATCGCGGCCGAGCTCACGCTCGCCGACACCACGCCGGCCATGGCGGACCTGCGCGGCCTGGCCGCCGAGTCGCTCGCCGCCGCGCACGCGGCGGCCGGCGCCCGGGTCCGGTCCCTGGCGGCGGCGTAGGGAGGAGGGCCCCGTCAGTCCGGGAGGCCGCCGCGGGCGATGACGTCGCGGTACCAGCGGGCGCTGTCGCGGGGGGTGCGCTCCAGCGTGTCGTAGTCGACGCGGACGATGCCGAACCTCTTGTGGTAGCCGCGGGCCCACTCGAAGTTGTCCAGCAGCGACCACACGAAGTATCCGCGCAGGTCGGCGCCTCGGTCCAGGGCCGACCGCGCGGCCCGGAAATGGGTGTCGAGATAGGTGATCCGCCCGGGGTCGGACACCCCGTCGGGGAACGCGGCCCCGTTCTCGGTGATCATCAGCGGGGTGCCGGGATACTCCCGGCACAGCCGTACGAGCAGGTCTTCCAGGCCGGACGGGTTGATTTCCCAGTCCATCTCGGTGACCGGCCCGTGCGGGTCCTCCCAGGCGATGCCCTCGCTGCCCGGATACTCGGGGTGCCCCTCCGCCGAGGCGTCGGCGACGACCCGGTTGACGGTGTAGTAGTTGACGCCCAGCACGTCGATCGGCTGCGCGATCGTCGGCAGGTCGTCCAGGTTCACCTTGGTGAATCGTTCCAGATGAGCGAGGACGTCGGCGGGGTACTCGCCGCGCAGCACCGGATCGAGGAACAGCCGGTTCGCCAGGCCGTCGATCAGGCGGGCGGGCTCGGGGTCGCCGAGGATCGGGGTGAGGTTCAGCGTCAGCGAGACCGACTCGGCGCCCCCCGCCCGCAGGGCCTGGGTGCCCAGGCCGTGCGCGAGCATCAGGTTGTGGGCCGCGGTGAACGCGGCGGCCGGGTCGGTCACGCCGGGCGCGTGCCGCCCCGAGCCGTGCCCGACGAAGGCCGACACCCAGGGCTCGTTGAGCGTCGTCCAGGTGGCGACGCGGTCGCCGAGACGCGCGTGGACGGCCGCGGCGTAGTCGGCGAACCGGAAGGCGGTCTCCCGGTTGGTCCAGCCGCCCATGTCCTGCAACGACTGCGGCAGGTCCCAGTGATAGAGGGTGGCCACCGGCGTGATGCCCCTGGCGAGCAGGGCGTCCACGAGCCGGTCGTAGAAGCCCAGGTCGGCCAGGCGCGGCCAGGCCACCGAGAACCGGTACGCCTTGAGCCCCAGCCAGGCCATGATCTCGACGTCCTCGAGGTACCGGTTGTAGTGGTCGCAGGCCACGTCGCCGGTGTGGCCGTCGCTGACCATGCCGGGCGTGTGGGAGAAGGTGTCCCAGATGGAGGGGACCCGGCCGTCGGCGTGGACCGCTCCTTCGATCTGGTACGACGCGGTCGCGGCCCCCCAGAGGAAGCCGTCGGGGAATGTGATCATCGTGAACTTTCGCGAATCGTCAACCGTGGTTCGAGGAGCGTCGACTCCGGGACGGCCTGGCCCTCCAGCTTGGCCATGAGCAGCCGGACCGCCTGACGTCCGACGTCCTCGGCGGGAACGAGCACGGAGGTCAGCGCGGGGCTGGCCCGCTCGGCGATGTCGTCCGGGCAGATCGCCACCACCGAGACGTCCTCGGGCACCCGCCTGCCGAGGATCCGCAGAGCCCCCAGCACATGGCCGGCGGCCGCCTCATTGTGCACGACGAGCCCGGAAAGCTCCGGCCGTTCGTCGAGCAGCCGCTTCACCGCGGCGTGTACCTCGTCGAACGACTCCTCGCACGGCCAGGCCCCGGCCTTCAGTCCGTGCCGCGCCGCCGCCTCGGCGAACCCGGCCATCGTCCGCTCGGCGAAGCCGGTGCCGCGCTCGTAGACCACGGACGGCGCGCCGAGCAGGGCGATCTCGCGGTGCCCGAGATCGGCCAGGTGGTCGGCGCACAGCGCGCCGGCCCGGGCGAAGTCCAGGTCGACGCAGGTCAGCCCTTCCGGGTCGGCTGGGAAACCGATCAGCACGGCCGGCTCCGCGAGCCGGCGCAGCAGCGGCACGCGGGGGTCGTGGATCTCCACGTCCATCAGCAGCAGCCCGTCCACCAGCGCGCTCGCCGCCACCCGGTGCAGCCCGTCCGGCCCCTCGTCGGCCGTCATCAGCAGCACGTCGTGGTCGTACTGACGGGCCGTGGTGACGACCGAGGTCGCGAACTGCATGAGGACCGGCAGGTTCATGCCGGCCCGCAACGGCAGCACCAGCGCGATGACCTTCGCGCGCTTGCTCGCCAGGGCGCGGGCGCCCGCGTTGGGGTGGTAGCCGAGCACCCGGACGCTGTCCAATACCCGCTGCCGGGTCGTCGCCGAGATCGCCCGCTTGCCGCTCAGCACGTACGAGACCGTGCTGACGGCGACTCCCGCGTGCTTGGCGACGTCGGCGATCGTCACGGTCCTCACGGGCGGAGCCCTCCGAGGAAAGTCAGCGTGCTCACCGTGACCCCCTCGCTTTCGTACACCACATAAAGATCGCGCACTCCGGCCGCTGCCGCCAGGGGGGTGTTCACCTCGACGAAGTCGTGCCTGGTGGCCGTGGGCGGGACGGTGACCGCGCCGGCCACCTCGCCGGTCAGGGGGTCGTCGAGCCGCAGCGTGACCACCCCGCCCTCGTCGCTCGACACCCTGAGCGCGCACGTCCGCGGGCCCGCGTCACCGGGAACCGGGCCCCCGCCTGGGTGGCCGCCCGGGTCCCCGCCGAAGTCGCAGTCGCGGAAGGCGATCCAGGCCCCGGGCGAGGCGGAGCGGACGGCGTCCCCGGCGTCCGGCGCCGCGTCACACAGCACCACCCCGTCGTACTCGTCGTGGCCGGCCGCGTCCAGTGGCCGGCCGGTGAGAACCCGCGGCGGGATCCGCTCGCCCCGCACCCGCAACGGCGCGCAGAGCCGGATGTCCCCCGACGACGCGCCCACCTGCACCGTGTGCGCGGCGTCCTCCACCACGAACCGGCCGCGCGTGACGTCCCAGAAGGCGAGGCCGGCGACCGGCACCTCCACCTCGACCGTACGGCTCTCACCCGGCGCGAGCCGCACCTTGGCGAAGCCGCGAAGCTGGCGCAGCGGCTGCTTCACCCGGGAGCGCCGCTGGTGGGTGTAGACCTGCACGACCTCCTCCCCGGTGCGCCCGCCCTCGTTGGTCACGGTCACCCGGACCGTCACCGTGTCGCCCGGGGCGGCCTCCGCCGCGGACAGCTCCAGGCGGGAGTAGGCGAAGCGGGTGTAGCTCAGCCCGTGCCCGAAGGGGTACAACGGCCGGCCCCGGTAGTAGAGGTAGGTGGCGTCGGAGGCGATGACGTCGTAGTCGAGCAGGTCGGGCAGTTCGGCGGCCGAGCGGTACCAGGTCTGGGTGAGACGGCCGCCCGGATCCTCGTCGCCGAGCAGCACGTCGGCGAGCGCGTGGCCGTACTCCTGACCGCCGTGCGACGACCAGACGATCGCGGGCACGTGCTCCTGCGCCCAGGTGACCGCGAACGGGTAGCCGCTGGAGATCACCAGCACGGTGGCCGGGTTTGCCGCGTGGACGGCCTTCAGCAGCGCCTCCTGCCGCTCGGGCAGCGCCAGCGTCGTCCGGTCCTCGGTCTCCCGGCCGTTCACCAGGGGGTGGTCGCCGAGCACGACGACCGCGACGTCGGCGCGGGCCGCCGCCTCCGCGGCGCGGGCCTGGCCGCTCTCGACCAGTTCGACGGACAGCACGGACGCGGCGTCGGGGTCGTCGGTCGTGCGCACGACGCCGCCGGCCACGGTGACGTACCGGCCGGAGGAGATGTTGCGCAGCACGACGCCCCTCGGCCGCTCCTCGATGCGGAACGTCTGGCGCACCTCCCAGCCGCTCGGGCCGGGCTGGTCGTTGACGAGCACGCCGTCCTCGCCGGCCTGCACGTGCCGTCCGTTTGCGCACGCCCGGAAGGCGAAGGCGCCGCCGCCCCAGTCGAACACGTCGAAGCAGGACCGCTCGCTCCCGACGTACAGCGGCCCGCCGGCGGGGTCCGGCGACGCTCCGACGTAACCGCCCTCGGCGCGCAGCGCCACCCGGTCCACGCCCTCGTGGTAGACCGTCTCGCACCGCTCCGTGAGCCCCGTCAGCGCCGTCACCTGGTACGGCAGGGTGCCGCTGTACCAGTCCTCGAACAGGGCGCCGGCCAGCGGGCCGACGACCGCGACGGTGCGCGGCGCCGACAGCGGCAGCAGCCCGTCGTTCTTGAGCAGCGTGATCGACTGGCGGGCCGCCTCCCGCGCGAGCCGCCGGTGCTCGGGGCTGTTGACCACCTCGTGGGTGATCTCGTCGTACGGCGTGGCGGGGTCGAACTCCCCCAGCCGCACTCGGATCGACAGGGTGTGCCGTACGGCGGCGTCGAGGTCGGCCTCGGTCAGCAGGCCGCGGTCGAGTGCCGTCCTGATGTGGGCCAGGGTCGCGGCTCCGTCGGCGTCGTCCTGCGTGAAGCTGTCGAGCCCGGCCCTGATCGCGTGCGCGTACGCCTCGGGGAGGTCCTTGTGGTAGCCCTGCGGCGCGGTGAGGTTACCCGGGGCGTAGGCGTCGCTGACCACCAGGATGTCGTCGGGCGCCCACTCCCGCAGGTGGCTGCCGATCAGCGGCGACAGGTGGGCCGGGCGGCCGTTGACGAGGTTGTACGACGGCATGACCGCCACCGCGGCCCCCGCTTCGAGCGCGGGGCGGAACGCCTTCAGTTCGTACTCGTGCAACACCCGGGGCGGCAGGCCGCTGGAGGTGACGCACCGGTCGGTCTCGTTGTTGTAGCCCAGGAAGTGCTTCAGCGTCGGCGCCGTCTTGAGCACCTCGTGGCTCCCGCGCAGGCCCTGCGCGTACGCCGTGCCCATCACGCCGGTGAGCCAGGGATCCTCCGAGTAGCCCTCCTCGTTGCGGCCCCAGCGGGGGTCGCGCAGCGGGTTGACGACCGGCGCCCAGACGTTGCGGCCCACGCTCTGCGGGTCCTTGTGGTGGAAGGCCATGACCTCGTCGCCCGCCGCCTCCCCCACCTGGCGGACCAGGTCGGGGTTCCAGGTGCAGGCCAGCCCGAGGGCCTGGGGGAACACGGTGGCCGGCCCGTGCCAGGCCAGGCCGTGCAGGGCCTCCGTGCCGGTGCGGAAGGGCCGCAGGCCGAGACGCTCGACGGGCGCCTGGTACTGGTGCAGCAGGCCGATCTTCTCGTCTAGCGTGAGCCTGGCGAGCAGGTCCGCCACCCGGTCGGCGGGAGGAAGCGCGGGGTTCCTGAATGCCGGGTCCTGAGCCGGTTCGTTCATCTGGAGACTTCCCCTTCGCGTCGAAGCGCTTCGATGACCTGCCGAAAGAGGTGCCCACGAGGGCGTCGCGAGGATCCGCTGTTCGGTTGGGAAGCGCCGCCTGTCGAAGCGCTTCGAAAGGGCTACCGGACGTTTCCGGTGTGTAAATACGGGCTTATCCGGAAGATTGCCCTTTCCCTCGCCTCAGGTCAAGACCCGCGTCTCGCCTGTTTCACCGCGATTTCAGTCCCGTACGCGGGGCCCTGCGGCGTGCGTGCGCGGCGAGACGGATCACAGGAAGAAGGGTCGCCCGTCTGTTCAGCGCCCGTGGATTCGGTGACGCGGCGCTCGCGTCGCCCGGCCTGCTCGCCGCGGCGTACGCGCTGGTGGACGACGCCGCCGGGCCGACCTGCCCCGCGTGAGGATTTCCGGGTGAGGGTTTCGCGTCAGCGGCTCCGCGGCCGCCTGGGGAGGCCGGTCAGCGGACGATCTGCAGCAGCGCCTGCCGCTTGGCGGCCGTCGGTTCGGCCAGGCGCTGCACCTGCCTGCCGCCGGCGTCCAGCACGACAAGGGTGTTGGCGGTGCGTCCGGCGACCCGGACGGCCAGGCGGCCGTCCCGCAGGTAGAAGGCGCCGATCAGCGAGCCCTTCACCGGGATGGGGACCTTCTTCCCGGTGACGATGTCGACGACCGACGGGGAGAAGTACTCCGGCCAGGAGCCGTCGCCCGCGGGCGCGTTCCGCGACAGCGGCGCCACGACGACCTTCATCCCGTCGGGCGACAGGCTCTGCACGTGGTTGGCGAGGCCGATGCCCCTGGCCTTGATCGATCTGCCGGTTTTGAGGTCGAACCGATAGACGCCTTCGGTCGTCCCGGCGTACCCGGCGAGGTAGCGGCCGTTGGCGGACCACGTCAGGTGACAGACACCGCGCGTGCTGCCGGCGGTGCGGCGGTGGGTGCCGTCCGCGTTGACGACGACGACCCGTCCGTCCTCGCCCCGCCCCTCGGTCACGAACGCGACCTGTGCCGAGTCGGGCGACCAGGCGGGGGTGAGGCACGGCCCCAGATACCGGGCGCCCTTGGCCACCGTCTTCACCGTGCGGCCGATCTGTACCTGGACCTTCCCGCCCTCGCCGATGTAGGCGACCTTCCGGCCGTCGGGGGAGGCGGAGAACTGGCCGATCGGCGGCCTGGCGCCCGTCTTCGCGAAGCCCCTGCCCGGCTCGTACCGGCTGATCGAGCCGCTCGGGGACATGTAGACGGCGACCCCGGTGAGGGGCTTCGGCGCGGCGGCGGCCCCGGCCGGAGCGGCGGCGGCCGCGGGAACGACCAGCGCGGCGGCGAGCACGGCGGCGGAGAGCAGGCGAGTGTTCATCATTTTCCAATTCCTCGGTGTGACCTCATTCGACGCCTCACGCACCCGCTTGGTTCGCCGCCCCGCGACATCGGAGCGGCTTCCGCTCCGGCCGACGCCGCTCCGGCAGGGCAGACGGCAGAGCAGGCGGAAGGGGCAGGGGCGTCGGCAGGGGGCGTCGGCCGAGCGCGGGTCAGCGCTGGGCGGGCAGGCGGCCGGAGTCGACCGAGTCCAGCACCCGCGCGGCCGCCCCGAGCGCGGCGGCGCCGTATCCGAGGGTGGAGACCTCCAGGCGGCAGCCGCCCCCGCCGGGGGCGAGCACCCTTCCGTACATCTCCTCCTCGGCGCACCCGACAAGCCAGGGGGCGAGCGGCACGTAGTAGCCGCCGAGGATCACGACCTCCGGGTTGAGCAGGTTGGCCACGGCCGCCATTCCCCGGCCGAGGTGGCGTCCGAGGTTCTCCAGCAGCGCGAGGACCTCCCGGTCGTCGTTCCGCGCCCGCCGTACGACCTCGTCGATCTCGAGTTCGAGATCGGACGGCGAGGCGTCGGGAGCCGTGTGGGCGAGGATCGCGCCGACTCCGGCGACGGCCTCCAGACAGCCGCGGCGGCCGCAGCGGCAGACGGGCCCGGCGGGGTCGAGTTCGAGGTGCCCGATCTCGCCGCTGTACCCCTGCCCGCCCCGCCTGAGGCGGCCGTCCAGCACGATGCCCGCGCCCACGCCCATTTCGCCGGTGACGTACACGAGGTTGGCGGCGTTGCGGTGGGGCCCGAACCGGTGCTCGGCCAGCGCGGCGAGATTGGCGTCGTTGTCGACCAGCACGGGGAAGCCGGGGTCGCGCAGCGCCTTGGTGAGGTCGCCGGCCAGGTCGGCGTCACGCCAGCCCAGGTTGGGGGCGACCCGCACGATGCCGTCGACGTCCACGAGGCCGGGGACGGCCACCGTCAGGCCGAGCACCTGACGGGCCTCCTTGGTCATCCGGCTGACGACCCGGCGGGCCAGCGCCGCCATCGCGACGACGGCCTGCCCCGGTCCCGAGGTCCCCCCGGGGAAGGAGCGCCGCCAGTTGAGCAGTTCCTCGCCCTTGAGGTCCACGGCGACCGCCGTGATGTAGTCGACGTTGATCTCGATCCCGATCGCGGCGTACGGCGAGCCGTCCAGGACGAGCATGGTGGCGGGGCGGCCGACCCGGTGCTCGGTCAGGCCGGTCTCGCGCAGCAGGCGCCGGTCGATGAGGTCGGCGACGAGGCTGGACACGGTGGCCTTGTTGAGTCCCGTCGAGGCGGCGATGTCGGCGCGGGAGCAGGGGGCGTTCTCACGGACGAACCGCAGCACGACGGCGAGGTTGGTCGCCCGTACGTCCGTGAAGTCGGCCGGCTGTGGCCCGTTGTGCGAAGTGATCACTGTCCGCCTCGTTCCCGCTTGGGCTCATCATGCCGCAATTGCGCGCAATCCGACATGACATGGACGGTACGGACGGCCACTCCGGCTCCGTGACGCGCGGCTCGGCGCCGGCCACCGGTCCCAGCGCCTCCCCGGTACCCTGGTGGCACCCGCTCCTCCGCATTTGTTTGCGCTATTTGTTTGGCTATGGAACTAACTAAAGCCTACCGTGAGGCGGCACGTGAATCCAGGGGCCGTACCGCCACCGCACGTGTGCGGGACGGAGCGGACTATATGGTCTGGCGCGGGCCCGGCGGGGGGTCCGATGCCGCCCCGGTGTCGGCCCGGTGTCGGACTGGTGCCGGCGGCCGGTGGGGCAACCGGAGTGCAAACGAGAAGCAAACGCGACAGGCGACCCTGGTCCTCGTGAAGAGGGATAAGTCGCACTATCTCGGCGAACTACTCGTGTGGGAGATCGAAGACTATCTCCGTGCCAGGTCGGCCCCTCCGGAGCGGGCGCGGGTGGCGCGCCTGCGCGTGTCCAGCCGGTCGGCGGCGGAGGCGGTCGCCGCCGAACTGGAGGCGGGCGGTGGTGTCCACGCCGTCGCGAGGCGCGCGCTGAGGCTCGGCGTCGCCTCGCCGGACGACCTGTTCGGGGTGGTGACCCGGGACGAGCACCCGGAGGTGTTCGAGGCCGTGCCCGGTGCGACACTGCCTCCCAAGCCCGAAGGCGAGGGATTCCTCGTCATCCGCCTCGTCGCCTTCGAACCGTGACCACCGGTCAGCGCATGCCGGCCCCGGTGACCTCCCTGTCGACGATCCTGGTCGCGCCCTCCTGCCGGGCGCAGTGCGCGCAGCAGAACCAGCGGCCGTCGTACTCCGCGCCGTGGCCCACGATCCGGCACCCGCAGTGCTCGCACACGGGAGCCATCCGGCTGATGGCGCACTCGAAACTGTCGAAGACGTGCACCACCCCCTGGGTGTGCACCTCGAAGGCCATGTCGTAGTCGTTGCCGCATACCTCACACGTAGCCATGGTCGTCCCCCCGTCGACTCGCGGTCGAGGGGGGAGATACCCGCGCATTCCCGGACGAACACCGCCATCCCAGGTCACCTGGCCACCACGTCACAGGGCATGACGTCGCCAGGGCATCACGTCACAGGGCGTCGAGCAGGGCCTTCGCCACCGACCTGGCCCCGGCGGCTGCCTCCTTCGGGTCCATGAGCTCGGAACCGGCCGCGTTGATCGGCGTCTTCTCCGGACGGTCGCTGCCGCCGAACAAAACCCACACGACGGTCTTGCCGTCGAGCGCGTAGATCTCGTATCGGTTGGACTGGGCCGTGTCCGTACGCTGCCGGATCGCCTGGCCGAAGGCGTCCTGCCCGAAGCCGCTCAGCTTCTCCACCTTGCCCCACCGGATGCCGCCGATCCGGCTGCTCTCCGTGAACTTGGTCTTCGAGCGTTCGTCGACGAGGTAGTAGCGGGCGGACTCGGCGTCCCAGAAGGTGTGCACGGCGATGCGCAGGTTGCGCCACCGGACCTTGCCGCCGCCGAGCGGAAGCGCGTCGTTCCACCACTGACACTGCGTGACGATCGAGTTGCCCTCCTTGCTCCGCGCCGCCGCGCCCTCGGTCGCCGGCACCAGGCCCGCGGCCAGCGACTTGAGGTTCACGCAGGCCTTCGGCAAGGGGATGCGGGTCGGCGAGGGCGACGGCGAGGGACTCGGCTTGGGACGCGCGTGGTAGGGCAGCGGCTGCCCCGCCCGCCAGGCCGTCACCGACTTCGCGACCTGGGCGAGCAGTCCCTTCACCTCGCGCAGGGCGTTCTCCTCGGTGATCGACTGGGTGGACTCGGCCGAGAGGAAGTCCGCCTCCTTCTTCTTCTGGCTCGCCTCGAACTTCACCTGGAAGTACACGTCGCCGACGCGGCCGGCCCCCTCGCCGAACGAGTACCAGTACTCCTTGCCCTCCCGCGTCCACTGGTAGCGGGCGACGGCTCCGTTCCCTATCTCCCGGAACTCCCTGGGCTTCGAGTAGTAGTGCTCCTTGTCGGAGTGGGTCGCGCCGTACTTGTACTGGCTGAGCTCCCCGTTGTACTGGACGCGCGCCGCCTCTTCGGCGGTGGTCGTCCCGAGCGCGTCGAACCTGGACACGTTCACCGTGATCTCGCGCCTGCGGGTGACGTCCTTGTAGGAGATGTTCCGGTTCACCCATTCGCAGGTCCACCGGACGTAGCTGACGAGGGTGCCGCCGCGGTTGTCGTTGCTCGACGAGTTGATCTCGGCACGTGGCACGAGGCGCTCTGCCTCGGCGGGGTCGAGCATCGCGCACACGTCCGCGGCCGCCGCCTGTGGCGGGGCCGTGGCGGACGAGGCGACCGGCCGGGCCGGGGTCGCCACCGGCCGGGAGGGGGTCGAGCCCTGCCGCACGGTCATGAAGGTGAAGGTGCCTCCGGCCACCAGCAGCACGGCTCCGACCGCCACCACGGGCAGCACCCATCCCCGCCGCGGCGGGGCCGACGGCTGCGTCGGCATCTGCCACAACTCCGGCGGAGGCGGCGTCACCGCCTGCCACCCCTGCCCGTACTGGCCGTACTGCCCGTACTGCTGCTGCCCGGACTGGTACGGCGCCTGCCCGTACTGCTGCGAGGGCGGGCCGGACTGCTGCGGGTACTGCCCGGGGTACGGCTGGGGGTACTGCGGCGGCGGGGGCGGCCCTGGGGGTGAGGCGTCCGGCCGCGGACCGGGATAGGGCCCGGGCTGCCCGCCCGGCGGCGGGCCCTGAGGCGAACCCGGATAACCACCCGGCGGACCCTGCGGCGGACCCTGCGGCGGCCCTTGCGGAGGGCCTTGGTGCTGGCCGGGCTGCCCACCCGGCGGCGGACCCTGCGGCGAACCCGGATAACCACCCGGCGGACCCTGCGACGGCCCCTGCGGTGGACCTTGGTGCTGGCCGGGCTGCCCACCGGGGTAAGAGCCCGGCTGCCCGCCCGGCGGCGGACCCTGTGGAGGGCCGGACTGGGCGGCGCCGTAGGGCGGCGGGTACGGCGGCCCGCCTCGCGAGGGCCGGTCCTCGGGCGGGATTCCGCCGGGGCCGACGGGCCTGTCGTCACCGCTGGTCATCTCGTCTCCTACAGGGGGTGCGGACGGGAGGGTCGAATGGGGGCGACTTCAGCCGAGCCCGATGCCGACGAGTTCGGCGGCGCGCTCGGCGGTGCCCCGGTCGGCCTGGGTGACCGCCGGGTCGCCGGTGCGCCGGTAGGCCACCTCGACGACGAGGTTGCTGAGGCGGAACCAGACCGTGGCGCCTGTGGTCCCGGCTCCGGGGTCGGCCGTGTCGCAGGCGAACGCCTCGTCGGCGATCCCCGGGCGGTCGCGCGCCGCGGCGCCCCGGGCCGCGCGCTCCGAGGCGAGGTCGCGGGCGGCGGCCGCCTCGCCCGCGCCGTCGCCGGGAAGCCGGAAGCCGACGGTGATCGTCCCCGCGTGCCCGCTGACGCGCTCGGTCCACGTGCAACCGCTCGCGCCGTCCCCGCCGTCTCCGCCCTGCCGCCCGCCTCCCCCGCCCTCGCTCCCCTGGCCCCGCGCGGGCTCCGGGCGGGGCGCCGCGCCGAGGAGGTCGCGGATCTGCGCGTCGGTGAGGCTGCGGCAGGCGTCGGGGACGGCGGCGAAGCGCCCGCCGCCCTCGTCCCGTCCCGACGTCAGGAGCCAGGCGCCGAGTCCCGCCGCCAGGCCGGTCACGATCACCAGGGCCGCCACGACGGCCAGACGCCACGACCGGGCGGACCGTACGGCGGGGGCGGGCGGCGCGGCGGCGGCGCGCAGGGCCTGCCGTACGACCTCGGGCGGCGGGCGCCGCGCCGGGTCCTTGTCGAGCAGGGCGTGCACGATCCAGGCCAGCACCCGGGACGCCCGCGCCATCGGCGGGGGCTCGTGGAGCAGGACGGCGGCGACGAGCGCGGCGGCCGTGGGACGGTGGAAGGGAGTCTCGCCCTCGGCCGCCGTGTAGAGCGTGGCCCCGAGTGACCACAGGTCCGAGGCGGGCCCGTCGGGCTCGTCCCGGAACCGCTCCGGCGCCATGTAGGCGGGCGACCCGGCCGAGCTGCGCCAGGAGGCGCCGCCCTCGCCCATCGGCGCGGCGATGCCGAAGTCGGTGAGCAGGGCCCGGCCGTCCGGTCCGATCAGCACGTTGGCCGGCTTCACGTCCCGGTGCAGGACGCCCCGCGAGTGGGCCGCCTCCAGCGCGTCGAGCACGGCCAGCCCGATCTCCGCGACCCGCTCGGAGGGCAGCGGCCCGTACTCTCGAATGATCTTGTCGAGGGAGCGGCCGGGCACCAGGTCCATGACGATCCACGGCCGGCCGGCGTGCCCGACGACGTCGTGGATCGTCACGATCGAGGGGTGGCTGAGCCGCCCCGCCGCCCGGGCCTCGTCGACGGCCCGCCCGAGGAACTCGGCGAGCCGCCGGTCGTCCAGGTCCGGCGGGACGCGGAGCTGCTTGATCGCCACCTCGCGGCGCAGCAGCTCGTCGTGGGCGCGCCAGACCGTGCCGCCGCCGCCCTCACCGAGCCGTTCGGTGAGGCGGTACCGCCCGGCGAGCACCTCCACGGCTACGCCAGCCCGCTCAGGCCGCCCGCGGCCGACCGGGCCGTCGCGACCGCCTCGTCCCGCAGTCCGGCCGGGGACGTCACGTCCAGGTGGGCGTACCGCAGCACGGCCACGAGGTCGCCGAGCCGGAAGTACACCCAGGCGGCCTTCGCCGTGCCCTCCGGCGTGGTGACGTCCACGGCGAAGGCCTCGTCGGCCAGCCCCGGCACGTCCCGCGCGGCCGACTCGATGACCTGGGTCTTCTGGTTGAGCCCGACCTCGTACCAGATGAGGTCGCCGTCGCGCGGCCCCGAGGCGTACTGGCGGCGGAGCCCCTGCATGAGCGTCCGCGCGGAGGCCAGGTCCAGCGCCCAGGGTTCCGGGGTGTCGGAGTCGGTCTCGGCGCCCAGTTCGACGCCCGCACCCGTGACGGCCCACTGGCAGCCCGCCTTCTCCGGGTGCGGGTCCGCCGGGGCGCCCAGGAACCGGCGCACCTGCGCGCCGGACAGCGCCCGGCACAGGTCCACGGCACGGGTGAAGACCGGCGAGACCCGCGGCGGGGGCGTGCCGGGCTCGCCGTCCCGCAGCGCGTACGCCGTCAGGGGCACCGCGGCGGCCGCCACGGCGAGGGCCACGGCCGCGATCCACCACCGGCGGCGGCGTACGGGCCCGGCGGGGGCGCCGGCGCCGGCCTCCGGGCCGGGCGTGCCGCCGTCGGCGATCCGGCGCAGCGTGGCGAGCGCCGCGCCCGTGTCCGGGCGGTGCGCGGGGTCGCGCGCCAGCATCCGGGTCAGCACCGGGCCGAGCGGCCCCGCGAGCACCGGCGGCCGGGGGTCCCGGGTGAGCGTCGCCGCGATCACCTCGGCCTGGGTGCCCTGGTGTGGCGGGACGCCCTCGACCGCCGTGTAGAGCGTGGCCGCGAGCGACCACAGGTCGGCGGCCGGGCCTCCGCGGTCCCCCGCGAGCCGTTCCGGCGCGATGAACCCCGGCGAGCCGACGAGCAGCCCCGCCTCGGTGATCGACGCCTGGCCGGCGGGCCGGGCGATGCCGAAGTCCGTGAGGACCACCCGGCCGTCGGCGGACAGGAAGACGTTGCCCGGCTTGACGTCCCGGTGCTGCACGCCCTGCGCGTGCGCGGCCGACAGCGCGTCCAGGAGCCGCGCGCCGAGATCGGCCACCTGCCGGTACGGCAGGGGCCCGTACGAGGCGACCTGCGCGGCGAGATCCCGGCCGCGGAGCAGTTCCATGACGATCCACGGCCTGCCGTCCTGGACGAGCACGTCGTGCAGCGCGACGATCCCGGGGTGCCGCACCCGCGCGGTGACCTCGGCCTCACGCATGACCCTGGCGACGAGCTCGGCCCGCTCGCGGTCGCCGAGGCCGTCCGGGAGGCGCAGTTCCTTGACCGCCACCTCGCGGTCCAGCACCGGGTCCCTGGCCAGCCATACCCGGCCCATGCCGCCGGAGCCCAGCGGGCGCAGCAGGTGGTATCGCGAGGCCAGTGGCTCCCCCAGCGATTCGGCCATAACGGGGAGAATAGCGAAAGCGTGATCGATCGCCCTCCTTATCGCCGGTCCCGTCCGACGGGCGAGACGCGGACGACCCCGCCGCCCGGGCATTACCTCACGGGTCATCGCCTCCGCGACCCGCCTGGGACATGCTCGGGACCAGGAGGGGACGAGCGTCCCCGGCACCGCCGCCGGACCACAGGAGGAACCATGCCCGCCTACGCCATCGCCCAGCTCCGCGACGTCACCGTCGGCGCGGACATCGTCGAGTACCTGCGGCGCATCGACGCCACGCTGGAGCCGTTCGGCGGCCGTTTCGTCATCCACGGCGGCGAGGCCGAGCTTCTCGAGGGCAGCTGGCCGCAGACCCTCATCGTCATCGAGTTCCCCGACCTCGACACGGCGAGGGCCTGGTACCGGTCGCCCGCCTACCAGGAGATCCTGCCCCTGCGTACGAGGAACTCCTCCGGGGACGCCGTGCTCCTCCCGGGGGTGGGCGAGGACCACAAGGCGCTGGACGTGCTGACACCGGCCTGACCGGCGTCGCACGAATGGGACGAATGCCCGTAAGCCGCTCCCTGCCGGGAAAGGAACGGTATCCACTGCGTCGGGGCTCGACGTGGACCGGGAGCGACCCCGCGTATCGGGGTATGTCGCGAATGCGGTCGCAGGAGGCGACACGTTCGCACATCCACCAGAGGGAGCGGAGCCGGCGGAGATGAAGGTGCATGCTGCGCGCGACGCGCTCACCCGGTCGGCCTGGCGCCGGTGCGTCGCGGTCGCGGCGGTCCTCAGCGCGGGCCTCGCGATCGGCTCCCTGTCCGGTCTCACGTCCGCCGCGTACGCCGTGGCGATGTCCGTGCCGATGTCCGTGCCGATGTCCGTGCCGATGTCCCGCGGCGGACACGGAGGCGGAGGCTTCGTGGGACCCGACAACAACGCCAACGGATCCCGCATCACCGTGGGCAACGGCAGAGTCCACGGAAACTACATGGTGGTCGGCAGCCTCAAGAACGCGAACGGCCTGCAGCAGGCCACGATCGGCGTGAACGGCAACGGCAACTCCCAGGGCAACGTCTGCAGGCGGCGGGGCGGCCGCTGCTGGTTCAACCAGAACGCGTGGGTGTCCCGCTCCGGCCGGTGGTGACGGCGGCGGTGACGGCGGCGACGACGGCCGTGGTGACGGCGGCCGGCCACCGCACGACGGGACGCCCCGCGGGTGGGCGGTGCTCACCCGCGAGGCGTCCTCGATTCACGGTCCGGTCCTGCCGCGTGGGACTCAGCTCAGGGTGAGGTCCTTGACCCGGACGTCCCCGGTGAAGACCAGGTACACGTCCTTCACCCCGTTCGCGCCGGAGACCGGAGCGGTGGCGGCGGCCCACTGGTAGACGCCGCCGGTCGCGGCGACCGGGATCGTCGCCACTCTGGCGCCGTCCGGGGAGCCGAGGCGCACCTCGATCTTCCCGCCGGTCGCGGAGGCCACACCCACGGTCACCTTCGCCGGCTTGCGGAGCTGGACGTCCTTGAACGCGATCCAGCCGCCGTCCGCGCCCGCGACGGCGTCACCGCGGACCTTGGTCTCGTCCACCAGGTGGACACCCGAGTAGTCGTCGAAGTCGATCGCCCGGGTGGTCTTCGACAGGTCACGGTGCGGGATGTCCTCGCCCCTGACGTTGATCGTCGAGCGCTGGCGGATGGCCGCCGACGACGATCCCACGAGGACGTCGTGGGTCGCGTTCTCGACCGTCCACTTGTTCCGCGTGACGTCCCACAGGGCGAGGTCGGCCTTATTCACGGTCATCGTGACCGTCTTCGTCTGCCCGGGCGCCAGCGACACCCGCTCGAACGCGCGCAGCTGCTTGACCGGCTGCTTCACCCGCGACCGGTGCTGGTGGGTGTAGAGCTGCACGACCTCGTCGCCGGCCCGGGAGCCGGTGTTGGTCACCTTCACCGAGACCTCGTACGCGTCGCCCTTCGGCACCGCCTTGAGGCCCTGGTAGGCGAACGACGTGTACGACAGGCCGTACCCGAACGGGTAGAGGGGCCGGCCCTGGTAGTACAGGTAGGTGCGGTCCTTCTTGACGATGTCGTAGTCGAGGATGCCCGGCAGCTCGTCGGCCGACCGGTACCACGTCTGCGTCAGCCGTCCCGCCGGGTTGACGTCGCCGTACAGCACGTCGGCGAGAGCGTGGCCGGTCTCGGCGCCCGCGTGGGTGGTCCACAGGATGGCCGGGACGTTGTCCTGCTCCCAGTTGATCGTCGTCGGGTAGCTGTTCTGCAGCACCACGACCGTGTTGGGGTTGGCCTTCTTCACCGCCTTGACCAGGGCCTCCTGGCCCTCGGCGAGGTTCATGTCGGTGCGGTCGTGCGCCTCGCGGCCGTTGATGAACGGCATGCTGCCGACCACGACGACCGCCACGTCGGCGGCCTTCGCCTTGGCGACCGCGTCGTCCACGCCGCGGGAGACGACCTCCTTGGCGTAGTGCGTGGCCTGGTCGGCGGTGGTCAGGCTGAGCGTGCCGTCGGCCTCGGCCTTGACGTACGCGTTCGGGCCGAACCAGCTCTCGCTCGTCTCGTAGCCGGCGTACCGCAGCAGGTAGGTGCCGTCGGACTGCTGCTCCAGCTTGAACTGCTCCTGCACGAACCAGCCGGACGGCTGGTCGGCGGTGTTGGCGAGCGTCGCCCAGTTGGCCCGGCTGACGTACTTGCCGTTGGCCGCGCTGCGCAGCGTCAGCACGCCCTGGCCCCAGTCGAACGCGTCGAACTGCTCGGTCGCGCCGGCCGTGGAGGCGCTCTCCTTCAGGTCTCCCCCGGCGGCGGGCGCGCTGATGTACTTCCCGGTGGCGACGTCCTTCAGGGCGATCCGGTCGACACCCTCGGAGGAGGCCACCGCCTTCGCGCGCTCCTTGATCCCGGCGAGCGGGGTCACCTTGTACGGCAGGGCGCCGGAGTACCAGTCGGTGTAGAGGACGTCGGCCAGCGGGCCGACGACGGCGACCTTCTTGCCGGGCTTCAGCGGCAGCGCGCCGCCGGAGTTCTTCAGCAGCACCATGGCCTTGGCCGCGGTCTCGCGGTTCAGCTTCTGGTTCGCCGGGCTGTTGACGACGTCCTTGGTGATCTTCCCGTACGGCCCGCCGTCGGGGTCGAACTCACCGAGCCGGAACCGGATGCTGAGCTGGTGCCGGACGGCGTTGTCCACGTCCGCCTGGGTGAGCAGCCCCTTCGACAGCGCCTCCTTGACCGCCGCGACCGTCGGGCCGCCGTTGGTGTCGTCGACGGTCATGCTGTCGAGGCCCGCCTTGATCAGCGCGGCGTCGGCCTCGGCCTGGGTGGCGTAGTACTTCTCGCTCTGCACGAGGTTGTTCGGCGCCCAGGCGTCGGAGACGTTGAACAGGGTCCGCCCGGTCCAGGAGCGGACCACGTCGTTCAGGTCCGGGCTGACCGTGTTGGGCCGGCCGTTGACGAGGTTGTAGGACGCCATCACGCCGGTCGCCGCGTCCGCGGAGATGGCCGGTTTGAACGCCGCCTCGTCGTACTCGTGCTTGACCCGCGGCGGCAGTTCCGACGAGGTGACGTCCCGGCTGACCTCGTTGTTGTTGGCCAGGTAGTGCTTGAGCGTGGGCGCCGACTTGAGGTGGTCGGGGTCGTCGCCCTCCATGCCCGATCCGTACGCCGTGGAGATGGCGCCGGTGAGCAGGGGGTCCTCGGAGTAGCCCTCCTCGTTGCGGCCCCAGCGCGGGTCGCGCAGCAGGTTGACGACGGGCGCCCACAGGTTGAGCCCCCACACGCGCGGGTTCTGCGCGTGGAAGCCGCGGGCCTCGTCGCCGACGGCCGAGCCGACCCGCTTGATCAGGGCGGGGTCCCAGGTGCTGGCGAGGCCGAGCGCCTGGGGGAAGACGGTGCCCGTGGCGGTCACCACGGCGCCGTTGTTGTCGATGTCGGTCGACCAGGCCACGCCGTGCAGCGCCTCGGTGCCGCTCTTGAACAGGCCGACGCCGAGGCGGTCGATCGCCGGGGCGTACTGGTGCAGCATCGACACCTTCTCGTCCGGCGTGAGCCGGCCGAGAAGGTCGTCGACTCGCTGCGCGAGCGGTAGCGAGGGGTCTCGGAACGGATAATCGTCGGCCGCCCGCACGGGGCCGGCGCCCAGGCTCAGAGCCAGAGCCAGGGCGGCCGACGCGGACAGCATCGCCGAACGGCGATGGGACATTGCGCCTCCAGGTCAGGTAGTGACGCGTTGATTGAAGGGTGTTACTTGATCGCGCCGACCGTGATGCCGCGGGTCAGCGTGCGCTGGAAGATCAGGAAGAAGGCCACGGCCGGCACGATGCCGAGCAGCGCGGACGCGCTGGACATGGTGGCGTCCATCATCTTCTCGCCCTGCAGGACGCCGAGGGCGACCGGCACGGTCTGGTTGTCGTTGGAGATGAGGAACACCATCGGCAGGAAGAACTCGTTCCACGTCCAGATGAAGAAGAAGATGAGCAGCACCATGAGGGTCGGGCGGCTGATGGGCACGACGATGCCCCACAGGATCCGCCACCTGCTCGCCCCGTCGAGTTCGGCCGCCTCCAGGATCCCCCGGGGGAACCGCCCGAGCACCGACGAGAGCAGGTAGGTGCCGAACGCCCCCTGGATCACCGTGAAGATCAGTATGACCGCGAGCCTCGAGTCGTACAGCCCGGCCTGCTTCGCCAGGTAGTACAGCGGGTAGACGAGCGCCTCCTGCGGCAGCGTGTTGGCGACCAGGAAGAGCACGAGCAGCCACAGCCGGCCGCGGACCCGGCCGATTCCCAGCGCGTACGCGTTGAGCACCGACAGCAGCACCGCGGCGACCGCGACGACGCCGCTGATCAGGAGGCTGTTCCAGAGCTTCAGGCCGAAGTCGACGCGCTGCCAGAAGGCGACGATCCCGTCGAGGTACAGCCCGTGCGGCAGGCTGAGCGGGCCGCCGGAGGAGTACTCGGCCGGGGACTTGAACGCGTTGAGCGTGACGATCGCGAAGGGGACGAGCATCACGGCCGCGAGCAGGACCAGCGCCGCGAGGACCGCCCAGCGCCCCGGCTGGCCGAACTGGCGATCGGAGGTCACGAGTCACGCTCCTGGTCACGGTCCTGGACACGCAGGAAGAGGAAGGTCACCACGACGATGATCAGGGCGAGCACGGTGGCGATCGCCGAGCCGTATCCGACGTTCACCTTCTGGAAGAAGTTCAGGTAGGAGAAGTAGGACGGCACCATCGTCGCCGAGCCCGGGCCGCCCCGGGTGAGCACGAAGATCGGGCCGAACACCTTGAGCGCCGCGATCGTGCAGGTCAGCAGGACCACGAAGATCTCCGGCCGGATCTGCGGGATCGTGATGTGCCAGAACCTGCGCCACCAGGAGGCGCCGTCGATCTCGGCCGCCTCGTACAGCGAGGGGTCCACCCGCTGGAGCCCGGCCATGAAGATGACGACCGGGTACCCGAGCTGGAACCACACCATGATCGCCATCACCGTGGCCAGCGCGAGGTCGGGATCGCCCAGCCAGTTGACCTTCAGCCCGAAGATCTGGTTCACCGCGCCGTACGACGGGTGCAGCATCCAGCCCCAGACCACGCCGGCCACCGCGACGGGCAGCACCTGCGGCAGGTAGAACGCCGCGCGCAGGGCCGAGGCCGTACGGGCGCCGAACCGCCGGGCGATGTAGTCGAACAACGCGGCGGCCAGCACCAGGCCGACGACCGTCGGCACCACCGCCATCGCGACGATCAGCGCGACGTTGTGCTGGAAGGACGCCCAGAACCGCTCGTCCGCGAAGAGCTTCGTGTAGTTGTCGAGCCCGATCCAGGTGGGGGTGCCGACGCCGGACCAGCGGGTGAAGCTCGTCGCGACGTTCATCAGGAACGGCACGACGATGATCGCGAGGAACAGCACCAGGCTCGGCAGGAGATAGAGCCAGTAGCCGCCCCTCCCGCGCGGGCGGGCGGCGCCCGCGTCGGGTGGTGCCATGTGCGGACCTTTCGGGGTGGGTCCGGCGGCGGAGACCGGTGAGGTGATCCCGCCGCCGGGATCTGGGAGAGGCGGGTTCCCTGCTAGTTGCCGATGTCGGCGAGGTTGTCGTTGTAGGGCTGGGCGATCTCGTCCAGGACCTCCTCCGGCTTCTTGTCGCCGTTGATCAGTTCCTGCACGCCCGAGACGAGCACGTCGTAGTAGCCGGGGGCGGGCCAGTCGGGGTAGAAGGCCAGGCCGTCCTGCGTCGAGAGCTTGTTGAAGTTCTCGATGAGCTCCTTGTTCTGGGCGTCGGTGATCGCGGCGGGGTCGGCCGCGACCGGGATGCCGCCGGAGTTGCCCAGCAGGTTCTGGACCTCCTTCTTCATCGTGATGTCGATGAAGTCATAGGCGAGGTCCTTGTTCTTGGACTTCTCCGGCACGACCCAGATGTTGCCGCTGGAGCCCGGGGCGAACTGACCCGGCCACAGGAAGGAGCCCCACTTGAAGTCCTTGATCTCCTCCTGCATCCGGCCGAACCACCAGCTGCCCGACACCATGATCGGGAACTTGCCGCCGATGAACGCCACGCCCATGTCCTCGGCCTTCATGCCGGCCGAGTTCTTGGCGATGTAGCCCTTCTTCACCCAGTCGGAGAAGGTCTGCGCGGCGTACGTGAACTCGGGGCCGTGGAAGTCGACCTTGCCCTTGTAGAGCTCGAAGGAGTCGATCCAGGCGCGGTTGGCCTTGTTCAGGGCGAGCAGGTAGAACAGCTGCTGGGCGGGGTACTCCGCGCCCGCCATCGCGATCGGCGTGGTGCCCTTCTTCGTGAACGTGTCGAGCGCCGCGGTGAACTCGTCGAAGGTGGTGGGCACCTTCACGCCCGCCTTATCGAACATGTCCTTGTTGTAGTAGACCATCACGTACTCGCCGTAGTTCGGCACGCCGAACCACTTGCCCGAGCCCATGATGCCCCGCTCGTCGTACTTCGCGGTGGTCTGCAGCGACGGGCTGAGCAGCTTGTCCCAGCCGCGCTTGGTCGCCTCCTCCGTCAGGTCGGTCAGCAGGCCCTGCTTCGACAGCAGACCGGCCGTCGCGTTGCCCTTGTTGTACTCCATGATGTCCGGGGCCTCGTCGGAGTTGAGGACCATGCCGGCGGTCTTCTGGATCTGCTCGAAGCCCTTCTCCTCGAACTTCACCTTGACGCCGGGGTGGCTCGCCTCGAACTCCTTCATCGCCTCGGCCCAGGCGGTGCCCATGGCGCTGTTGCCCGTCTCGTAGTGCCAGAGGGTGAGGGTCTTGGCCTCCGCGGAGCCACCGCCGGCGGCGCCGCCGCCATCGGACTTGCCGTCGTTTCCGCCGCACGCGCCGAGCGCCAGGACGGCCGCGGCCAGTGCCGCCACCGCCGCGCTCCTGCCTAATCTGACCATGGTTGTTCTCCAGGGGGTATCGCTTCAGTTGATGACGACCGGGGCGCCGGGGCCGGCGAACTCGACGCCGCCGATCCGCTTGGGGCCCTCGGCGGTGACGGTCAGCCGGTCGCCGTCCCACACCGCCCTGACCCTCGTGTCCCCGTCCAGGTCCCTGATCGTCGTACGGCTCTCGCGCTCCGGCAGGCCGAAGACGAGCAGGGAGACCCGCGGGTCGTCGGCCACGGTGTCACCCGGTTCGGTGACCGGGACCAGCGACCCGTGCCGTCCGAACAGGGGGATCCGGTCGAGCGGCGGCGACACCGTGACGTAGCGCCCGCCGTCCAGCGTCTCGCCGGTCCAGTAGTCCACCCACACCCCCGAGGGCAGGTAGACCTTCCTGGTGCCGTCGGCCGAGGTCATCGGGGCGACGAGCAGGTCGGTGCCGAGAAGGTACTCCAGATCCGCCTGCCAGGCCACCGGATCGTCCGGGTGGTCGACGCAGAGCGCGCGCAGCATCGGCGCGCCCGTCTCGGCCGCGGTGACGGCCGCCGAGTAGATGTACGGCATGAGCCGGTACCGCAGCCGCAGGGCCTCGATCGCCGCCTGCTCGGCGTGCGGCGGGAACTCCCAGGGCTCCCGGGTGGTCGTGCCGTGGAACCGTACGAGCGGGGACAGCGCGGCGAACTGCGACCAGCGGATGTAGAGGTCCGGGGTGGGCGTGCCGGTGAAACCGCCCGCGTCGTGGCTCCAGAACGGGACGCCGGACAGGCCGTGCGACAGGCCGCCCCTGATCGTGCTGCCCATCGCGGGGTAGGTCGTGTCGACGTCGCCGCTCCACTGGGCCGAGTGGCGCTGGCCGCCGAGGTAGGACGAGCGCGCCCAGACCAGGCCGTGCCCGTTGACCTCGCGGGTCACCTCGGCGACGAGGTCGTTGAACAGCAGCGTGTAGACGTTGTGCAGGTCGGTGCCGGTCATGCCGTTGAAGGCCACGGCGTCGGCCGGCACGCCCTCGGCGAAGTCGGTCTTGAACGCCGCGACGCCCTCGCGCAGCCGGTCGCGCAGCAGGCCCCTGAACCACTCCGCGGCCTCGGGGTTGGTGAAGTCGACGATGCCGCAGGCGGGATAGGAGCCGTGCCAGGTGTCGGCGACGTACGTCTCGCCGTCGGGCCGCCTGAGGAAGTAGCCCTTCGCGGCGGCCTCGGCGAAGGCCGGGCTGAGGTGCGAGATGTAGGAGTTCATCCAGAGGCAGACCTTGAAGCCCTGCTCCTTGAGAGCGGCGAGCATGCCCGCCGGATCGGGGAACGTCTCCGGGTCCCACTGGAGGTCGGACCAGTGCCCGTCCGCCTGCCAGTAGCAGTCGAGGTGCAGCACGTCGCAGGGGATGCCGCGCTCCCTGATCTTCCTGGCGCGCTCCAGCACCCGCTCCTGGCTGTCCCTGAAGAAGCCCGAGGAGATCCAGGTGCCGAACGCCCACTTCGGCGGCAGTTCCGGCCGGCCGGTCAGCCCGTCGAACCGGTCCAGCACCTCGGCCGGGGTGGGTCCCGCGATCACGTAGTAGTCGATGAGGTCGTCGGGCACGACGATCTGCACGGCGCTGTGGGTGGACTGGCACATGTCGAACTCGACCGGCGTGCCGCTGTCGACGCAGATGCCGTATCCCCTGCTGGACAGGTAGAAGGGCACGTTCTTGTACGCGCGCTGCGACTCGGCGCCGAACGCGTCGAAGTTCCACATGAGCGGGCGCTGGCCGCGCTTGTCGAGCGGCGTGAACGACTCGCCGAAGCCGCCGAACGCCTCGTCGGCCGGGGCGAGGAACGTGTCGTGGTAGGCGACGGGGGCGCCGTCGACGGTGGAGCGGCCGAAGGGCAGCGTGCGGAGGCGGCCGCTGATGTCGGGGTGGCCCGGGTCCTGCTCCACCAGCGTCCGGCCGGCCCGGTCGGTGAAGCGCAGGTTCCACGGGTTCAGCCGCACCTCGGCGCGCAGCGACCCGGCGTCGACGACGACGCGGCTGTGGTTCGCCTCCACGACGGCCCCGGCGTACTCGCCGGGGGTGACCATGGCGATCGCGCGGGCGGACCGGGTGCGGGCGTCGGGATCCTCCGCCAGCCGCACCCGGATCACCCCCTCACCCGCGGCCGAGATCTGCACGACGAGCGTCTCCTCCGCCGAGGTGGAGCCCTTCAGCGTCACTCCCCGCCCGTCGGAGGCCACCACCTCCGCGCCGGTCAGCGCGGACAGGCCCGTCTCACCCGGCTCACGCACCGGTAGCTCGGGAGGATCGGCCACGAAGAACTCGCGCGCGACCAACGGGGGGCGGTACGGCATTGCGGCACTCCATCAAGCTCATCCGGCGATTGTGGAGTTAGTTTGCCGTCCATCCCAACAAAAATCAATGGGCCGTCCGTAGCGGAGTTTGCGCAGGTTATTCCCGTATATGACAGTTTCAGGTAATGTGTCCGCAATCCTCGGTCAAGGGCAGGTGATGTGGATGGACAGGTTCGTACACGTGATGCCGCTGGACGACGTGATCGACCACGAGGGCAGCCCCGGCTGCGTCTGCGGTCCCGGCGGGCAGTCCGTCACCGCCGCCGACATCGGCGAGCCGGCCTCTCCCCCCGACGACGACGCCATGCCCGGCTGGTCGCGGCCGGCCGTCGGCATGATCTACCACCACTACGCGCTCAGCCCCTGCCGCGAGTGGGAGGCCGTCCCCGAGCCCTGACCTTCTCGGCTACCGGGGCGCCTGGTACTTCGCCAGGACCCGCTGCAGCCGGTCCACCACCGGCCGCCAGGACGGCGGCAGGGTGTAGCGGGTGACCCGGCGCCCCTGGTACGTCAGGCCGTACGCGAGGAAGTCGGCCCCCTGCGGCGGGGCCTCGGACCGGCCGAGCCGCAGGTTCTTCAACGCCCCGCGCAGTCCGCGCCACTCGGACGCCGTCAGGCACCTGCGCACGACCGGCCCCGTACGGCGGCTCAGCAGGGCGCAGCCATCGGTGTAGACGCGCACGCGGTCGTCCAGCCCCGCGAATCCGCCCTGCTCGCGCAGTTCGACCAGCGACTTCCTCGGCGCCGTCGTCGCCTCGGCCGGGCCCGTCAGGAGCGCCGTGCAAAGAACCGCCAGCGACAGCAGCGTGACACGCGAAGTTCTCATGCTCTCCATAACGGCCCCCAGCCCCGTCCGGCTCACCTCACAGGTGTACCGCAAGGCGTGCGGCCCGCGCCGGTCATCGGGGTCCGTGTCGTCCCCGGATGGGTGAGGGCGGCCGGGGTGGCCGCCCTCGCGCGTCCGGCAGCGGGGTCGGACAGGCTCTAGGGGGTCCACCTGACGTTCGGGTTGATGTGGCCGGTCCAGTTGAACACGGCCATGTTGTCCCAGCCGTCGCCGCTGCCGTTGATGTTGGCCGGGTCCCAGCCGTTGCCGGGCACGGCGTACCAGGTCGGCTCCCAGTAGAAGACGCCCACGGCGCCCGCGTCGCGGGCCGTGTTCTGCACCGCCGTGAACTCCGCGCCCTGCCCCTGCCAGGTGAGGCCGTACCCGGAACACCCCGACGTGACCGAGTTGCCCGTGGAGTCGGCGTTGTCGGGGGTGAACGGGTACGCCGTCTCCGCGATGACGACCGGCTTCCCGTAGCGGGACCGCATGTCCGAGATCACCCAGGAGAGGTTGGACAGCGTGCCGTGCCACATGCAGTAGTACGACAAGCCGGTGATGTCCCACGCGACGCCCTTGGCCCTGATGCCGTCGTAGAACCAGCGGGCGTTGGCGTCGCTGTCGGCGTCCGCGGTGTGGATGATCACCTGGGTCCCGCCGTTGCACGCCTTCGTCGCGTTGTAGCCCGCCTTGAGCAGCAGGCTCAGGTTGGTGAAGTCGTTGTTGACGACCTTGCCGTCGTTCCACAGCATGCCGACGTTGATCTCGTTGCCGATCTGCACGCTGTCGGGAGTCGTGCCCTGCGCCTTGAGGCTGGAGCACACGTCGTAGGTGTAGTTGTAGACGTCGCTCTGCAACTGGCCGATGCCGTGACCGGCCCACGCGGCGGGCTTGTACTGCTTGCCCGGGTCCGCCCAGGTGTCCGAGTAGTGGAAGTCGATCAGCAGCTTCAGGCCCTTGGCCTTCACCGTCCTGGCGTACTGCAGCACCTTGGCCTTGTTGTTGTAGCCGCTGGCGGGGTTGTTCCAGATCCGCAGGCGGACGTAGTTGACGCCGACGCCCTTGAGGATGTCCAGCGGGTCCCTCTGGTTGCCGGCCGCGTCGTAGTACCTCGCGCCCAGGTCCAGGGCGCGTTGTACGGAGGAGACGTCCGCGCCGAGCATGGTCAGCGGGGCCGCGGCGAGCGCCGGGGGCCCGGCGGCCAGAGCCGCGGCGGCGCAGGCGACGAGCGCCGCCAGGATCTTTCTCATGTGTCCTCCGGTCAGGAGAGGATGTGACGGATTCCCCCGAAAGGATCCCCCGCCCCCGGCAGTACCGAGGGAGCTTTCAGCTGATTTCAGGTGCTTTCACACACTTTCAGGCGAGCACTGCCGGGGGCGGTCAGGTGCGGACCACGACGACGCCTCCGGCGGGCACCGTCGCCGACCCCGAGTAGGCGGCGCCGTCCAGCACGCCCGTTCCGGTCACCCCGCCGACCGTCACCTCGGCGTCCGCGTGGTTGAGGAGGAAGAGGTGGTCGCCCCGCCGGACGACCTCCAGGGTGTCGGGCAGGCCGCGCGGCCGGGACACGCCCGCGTGGTCGAGAACCCGGGCGACCAGCCCGCGCAGGTCGGCCTCGTGCGCGCCGTCGCCGGGCGCCGGGTCGAGGGCGGTGGCGACGTACCACGCCGTTCCCCCGCCCAGGTCGTGCCGGGTGACGGCGGGATGCCCGGCGTCGGGGCCGCCGGCGAACTCGTGCACGGCCCGCGCCCCCGCGAGCCGTACGCGCTCGGACCAGATCCGGCCCACCGGGCCCTGGCCTTCCGGCTCCTGTGCTCGCCGCAGCGGCACCGTCTCGTGCTCGCGGAGCGGGTGGAACTCCTCGACCGTCAGGCCGAGCACCTCGCGCAGCGCCCCCGGGTACGGCCCCGCGTGGATGGTGTCGTTCTCGTCGACGATCCCGGAGAAGCAGGAGACCAGCAGGTGACCGCCCGCCTCCACGTAGCGGTGCAGGTTCTTGGCCGGTCCCTCGCCGAGCAGGTAGGAGCTGGGCAGGACGACCAGCCGGTACGGCGACAGGTCGGCCGACGGGTGGACGAAGTCGGCGGTGACGTGCTCACGCCACAACGCCTCGTAGAAGGCCTCCACCCGGTCCCGGAAGCGCAGGTCGGCCGAGGGCCGCCACTCGAACTCGACGGCCCAGTAGGACTCCCAGTCCCACACGAGCGCGACCTCGGCCGTCACCCGCCCCCCCCGCACCCCGCCGAGACGGCGGAGGTCCGCGCCGAGCGCGACCACGTCACGCCAGACCTCGGAGTCCGCACCGGCGTGCGGCACCATCGCCGAGTGGAACTTCTCCGCGCCGTGGCGGGAGGCGCGCCACTGGAAGAACATCGCCGAGTCCGAGCCCCGCGCCACATGGGCGAGCGTGTTGCGGCGCATCTCCCCCGGCCGCTTGGCGACGTTGCGCGGCTGCCAGTTCACCGCGCCGGTCGAGTGCTCCATGAGCATCCAGGGACGGCCTCCGGCGACCGACCGGGTGAGATCGGCGGCCAGGGCCAGTTCGATGTGCGAGTCGGCGCGCGCCGCGACGAGGTAGTGGTCGTTGGCCACGACGTCGACCTCCTCCGCCCAGCGCCAGTAGTCCATCGGCTTGCAGTTGGGGATCATGAAGTTGGTCGTGACCGGCAGGTCGCCGAAGCGGCGGATCGTCTCGCGCTCCCGGCGGAAGCAGGCGATGTGGGCGTCGACGGAGAAGCGCATGAAGTCGAGCCGGAGCCCGGTGAGGAGGCCGGGCGGCGCGGCGACGGGCGGCTCGACCTCGTCGAAGGAGCCGTAGGTCAGCCCCCAGAAGACGGTGCCCCAGGCGGCGTTGAGCGCGCCCACCTCGCCGTACCTCTCCCGCAGCCAGGCGCGGAACGCCTCGGCCGAGACCGGGCAGTAGCAGTGCGCGTTGGCCCAGCCGTACTCGTTGTGCACGTGCCACATGGCCACGGCGGGGTGCCCGGAGTATCGGGCGGCCAGGGCGGCGACGACCCGCTCCGAGGCGGCGGCGTAGTCGGGCGAGCTGGGGCAGAAGCTGTGCCGGGAGCCCCCGCCGAGCACGCGGCCCTCCTCGTCGACGAGGCGGCTGCCGGGGTATCGGTGCCGGAACCACGTGGGCGGCGAGGAGGTGGGGGTGGCGAGGCCGGCGTACACCCCCTCCGAGTAGAGCAGGTCGAGGATCCGGTCGAGCCGGGCGAAGTCGAACTCGCCCTCCCGCGGCTCGATCAGCCCCCAGTTGAAGACGCCCACGGTGACCAGGTTCACCCCGGCCTCCCGCATCAGCCGGACGTCCTCCCGCCACACCTCCTCCGGCCACTGCTCGGGGTTGTAGTCGCCACCGTAGGCGAGGCCCTCGGGCAGGACGGGATAACCGGGCACGACTCCCCCTCAGTTCTTCCTCTGTGAACGTGCACAGTAACCCACAAACGCGACCCCGAGAAGGCACGGAACGATTCACCCAGATAAGGGGGGACCGTTAACAACCGCGTAACGGCCATTGACAGCGCAGGAGCGACTCTTCAGTCTGTGAACGCTCCCAGACATTCTCCACCCGCCTGGAGGAACACATGCGCGTGTACCGGCTGGCCACGGCCGCGATCCTCGTCGCCACGCTCTGCGCGGCCTGCTCCGGCGGCTCCGGCGAGCCCTCCGCCACCGCCGGAGGCGGCGCCTCCGGCGGCCCGGTCAAGCTCACGTACTGGACCTGGGTCCCGAACATGGACAAGATCGTCAGCGTGTGGAACCAGGCTCATCCCGACATCCAGGTCACGGTGAGCAAGCAGGCGGGCGGGGACGACGCGGCGGCCAAGTTCCTCACCGCCGCCAGGGCGGGCAACCCACCCGACCTGGTCCAGGCCGAGTACCAGATGCTGCCCTCCTTCGTCGCCGCCGACGCCGTGGCCGACATCAAAGCGGAGACCGCGCAGGCGAAGGGCGAGTTCGGCGAGGGCGTCTGGGGGCTGGTGACGCTCGGCACCGACGCCGTCTACGCGGTCCCCCAGGACAGCGGGCCGATGATGCTGTACTACCGGCGGGACCTGTTCGACAAGTACGGCATCGAGGTGCCGAAGACCTGGGACGAGTACGCCGAGGCCGCCCGCGTCGTACGCGGGAAGGACCCGAAGGTCTTCCTCGGCACGTTCTCCAGCAAGGACCCGGGCTGGTTCGCCGGGCTCTCCCAGCAGGCGGGCGCCCAGTGGTGGTCGATCGACGGCGACGCCTGGAAGGTCGCGGTCGACGACGAGCCCACCAGGAAGGTCGCCTCCTACTGGGGCGGACTGGTGAAGGAGGGCGTCATCGACGACATGCCCTACTTCACCCCGGAGTGGAACAAGGCGCTCAACGACGGCAGGCTGCTCACCTGGCCGTCGGCGGTGTGGGGCCCGGGCGTGCTGTCCAGCAACGCGCCGAAGGGCAAGGGTAAGTGGGCCGTCGCGCCGCTCCCCCAGTGGAACGCCGGCGAGAACCACAGCGGCTTCTGGGGCGGCTCCTCCACCGCCGTCGCCGCCAAGTCGCCCAGCAGGGCCGCGGCCGCGACGTTCGCCACCTGGCTGAACACCGACCCGCAGGCGCTCGGGCTGCTGATCGAGGAGGGCGCGGTCTACCCGGCCTCCGCGAAGGGCGCCGCGCTGATGACCGAGGCCCCCGGTTACTTCTCCAACCAGCCCGACTTCTGGAAGCAGGCCGCCGCCATCGGCGCCACCGCCCGCGGCTTCACCTTCGGCCCGGACGTGAACGTGACGTACAACGCCTACCGCGACGCGTTCGACAAGGCCGTCGCGGCCAGGTCGGACTTCACCGCCGCCGTCCGGACGATGCAGGACACCACCGTCGCGGACATGCGCAAGACCGGCTTCACCCTCGCCCAGTGAGGCGTCCGGGAAAGGGGGCCCCGACGCGTCGCGCGGGCGCCGTGCCCTACCTGTTCCTCGCCCCGGCCATGGTGTTGTTCACGCTGTTCATGGCCCTGCCCATCGGCTACACCGGCTACCTGAGCCTGCGCCGCACCAAGGTCTCCGGTCTCGGCCTCGGCCGAGGCGCCCGTACGGAGGTCTTCGCCGGGCTCGGCAACTACGCCGCGGCCGTCGGTGACGGCGAGCTGTGGGCCGGATGGCTGCGCGTCCTCGGCTACGGCGCGCTCGTGCTCGCGCTGATGCTGGGGCTCGCCCTGGTGTTCGCGCTGATGCTCGACGCGGCGCACGTGCGGCTGGCCCGGCTCACCCGGATCTCGATCTACCTGCCTTACGCCGTGCCGGGGGTGGCCGCGACGCTGATGTGGGGGTTCCTCTACCTGCCGGGCCTCAGCCCGTTCGGCGACCACGCGTTCCTGGGCGCCGGCGTGGTCACGTTCTCGATGGCCAACGTGGCGGTGTGGGGCGGCACCGGCTTCAACATGCTGGTGCTGTACACGAACCTGCGGGCCGTGCCGCGCGAGTACTACGAGGCGGCCAGGATCGACGGCGCGGGCGAACTGGGGATCACACTGCGGATCAAGATCCCGATCCTCGTCCCGGCGATCATCCTGACCACCGTGTTCTCCGTCGTCGCGACCATCCAGGTGTTCACCGAGCCGACCACGCTGCGGCCGCTGACCAACACGATCAGCTCGACCTGGAGCCCGTTGATGAAGGTGTACCGCGACGCGTTCGTCACCGGCGACCTCCACTCGGCCGCCGCGACGTCCATGGTGATCGCGGTGATCTCCGTCGTGGTGTCGTTCGGTTTCCTGCGGATCGTGAAGAACCACGCGTTCGGGGAGGGCTGATGGCCGCCGCCACGCGGGCCGGGACACGCCGGCCGGCCGGGATCGTCCCCACGGGGGTGCTCGTGCTGGGCGCGGTCTACACCCTGTTCCCGGTGAGCTGGGTGGTGGTCGCGGCCACCAAGTCCAAGGCCGAGCTGTTCTCCACGCCGACCTTCGCGCCCGGCACCGGCCTGCTGTCCAACCTGGCCGATCTGTTCGCCTACCGCGACGGCGTCTTCTGGCTGTGGCTGCTCAACACGGCCCTGTACGCCGGGGGCGGCGCGGTCCTGGCGACCGCGGTGGCCACCGTCTCGGGTTACGCCCTCGCCACGTACGCCTTCCCCGGCCGCGGCCTGATCTTCAACCTGCTCGTCGGCGGGATCCTGGTGCCGCCCGTCGTGCTGGCGATCCCGCAGTATCTGCTGTTCTCCGAGGCGGGCCTGGCCGGCACCTACTGGTCGGTGCTGCTGCCCCAGGTCCTCAGCCCGTACAGCGTCTACCTGGCCAGGATCTACGCGCGGGCCGCGGTCCCGGCCTCGCTGCTGGAGGCCGGCCGGCTGGACGGCGCGGGCGAGTGGCGGCTGTTCCACCGGGTGGCGCTGCCGATGCTCACCCCGGCCATGGTGACGATCTTCCTGTTCCAGTTCGTCGCGATCTGGAACAACTTCCTGCTGCCGTTCATCATGCTGGGCGACGACCACCGGTTCCCGCTGACGGTCGGCCTGTACACCCTGCTCGCCGCCGGGGCGAACCAGCCCTCGCTCTACAACCTGATCATCACGGGGACGCTGCTGTCGCTCGTTCCGCTCGTCGCGCTGTTCCTCACCATGCAGCGCCACTGGCGGGCCGACCTGTCCGGCGGAGCCGTGAAAAGCTGAGCTGAGCGGGGGAGAACGCGCTGATCGGCGGGGGGACAATACGACCATGGCGAAGCGCCCGACCATCCACGACGTCGCCGCGGCGGCCGGCGTCTCGCGCGGCACGGTCTCCCGCGTGCTCAACGACGACCGGTACGTGAGCCCGGCCGCCCACGCCGCCGTCCGCCGGGCGATCACCGAGACCGGCTACATCGTCAACCGCAACGCCCGCAGCCTGGTCACGCAGCGGACGGGGTCGGTGGTCATGGTGCTGTCCGAACCGCACGAGAAGGTCTTCGAGGACCCCAACTACGGGGTGCTGATCCGCACCGCGATCCGACGCCTGGCCGAGCGCGACGTCTCCCTGGTCGTCATGCTGGCCGGCGACGACGGGGACCGCGAGCGGGTGCTCCGCTACGTGCGCGGCGGCCACGCCGACGGGGTGTTCCTGGTGTCCACCCACGCCGGCGACACGCTGGCGGACGCCCTGGTGAAGACCAGGGTGCCGGCGGTCGCGCAGGGCGCGGTGGTCGGGCGGGAGAACGCGATCCCGTACGCCGCCGCCGACGACCGCGAGGGCGCCCGGCAGATGGCTCGTTACCTGGTCGAGCAGGGGCGCAGGAGGATCGCCACCATCACCGGCCCGATGGACACCCCAGGCGGCGTCCAGCGGCTGGAGGGCTTCGCCGACGTGCTCGGCCGCAAGGCGTCCAGGCGGCTCATCGAGCACGGCGACTGGACTCAGCTCAGCGGCGAGAGCGCGATGGCGCGGCTGCTGGAGCGCGCGCCCGACCTCGACGCGGTGTTCGTGGCCTCCGACCTGATGGCGGCCGGGGCCCTGGCGACGCTGCGGGCCGCGGGCCGGCGGGTGCCCGACGACGTGGCGGTGGGCGGCTTCGACGACTCGTCGATCGCCGTCTCCACGCACCCGCCGCTGACCACGATCCGGCAGCCGCTCGCCCAGGTGGCCGAGGAGACCGTACGCCTGCTGCTCGAACTGGTCGACGGCGCCGACCGCGTCGAGCCGGTCATCCTCCCCACGACGCTGGTCGTACGCGACTCCGCCTGACCTCGGGCGGCGGGGGATGTCACACATGGAGGGGCTGTCTCGTCCTCAGCACGTGGACGACCATGACGACGGCGGGATCGGCGGGGGCGCCGGGTTCGAGGCGCTGCGGCCCCGGCTGCTCGGCGTCGCGTACGGGCTGCTCGGAAGCCTCGACGAGGCCGAGGACGTCGTGCAGGACGCCTGGCTGCGGCTGCGCCGCCACCGGGAGGAGGGCGGCGCGGAGATCGGCGACGTGGTCGGGTGGCTGGTGGTCACCGTCTCCCGGCTCGCCCTCGACGTGCTGCGCTCGGCCCGGCACCGCCGGGAGGAGTACGTGGGGCCGTGGCTGCCCGAGCCTGTTCTCACCGGTCCCGTGGCCGGTGGGCCCGGGCCGGCCGAACGGGTGACGCTGGACGAGTCGATCAGCATGGCCATGCTCGTCGTGCTGGAGTCGCTGAGCCCGGCCGAGCGGACCGCCTTCGTGCTGCACGACGTGTTCGGCCTGACGTTCGCCGAGGTGGGCGAGGCGGTCGGGCGCAGCCCGGCCGCCTGCCGGCAGCTCGCCGCCCGGGCGCGGACGCACGTCGCGTCCCGCGCTCCCCGGTTCGACGTGGACCCCTCCGCGCACCGGCGGGTGGTGGACGCCTTCGCCCGCGCCTGCCTCGGCGACGACATCGGCGCCCTGCTCGCGCTGCTCGATCCGGAGGTCGTGCTGCGCAGCGACGGCGGCGGAGTGGTGCGCGCGGCGCGGCGGCCGGTCCTGGGCGCCGCGAAGGTCGCCCGGCTGCTGACGGGCCTGCGTAGGTTCGGCCGATTCGAACTGGCGCCCGCCTCGGTGAACGGCCGGCCCGGTCTGCTGCGCTACCGAGAGGGCCGGCTGGTGACCGTGATCGGACTCACCGTCGCGGGCGGCCGGATCACCGCCGTCGACATGGTCCTGAACCCGGAGAAACTCGCCCGCCTGACGCGGGCCGACGAGACGAGGAACCGACGATGACCGCGAGAATCAGTGTGCGTGAGCTGGCCCCGGGGGCGATCGAGGCGATGCGGGGGGTGGAGCGGTTCCTGCACGGGTGCGGCCTGCCGCACGCCACCCTGGAGCTCGTGAAGATCCGGGCCAGCCAGATCAACGGCTGCGCGTTCTGCCTGGACATGCACGTCCGGGACGCGAAGAAGGCCGGGGAGAGCGACGAGCGGCTGTGGTCGGTGGCCGCCTGGCGGGAGGCGCCGTACTACACGGACGCCGAGCGGGCCGCGCTCGCGCTGGCCGAGGCCGGGACCCGGCTCGCCGACCGGCCCGACCCGGTGCCGGACGAGGTCTGGGCGGAGGCCGCACTGCACTACTCCCAGGAGGAACTGGCCTCGCTGGTCGTGGCCGTCGCGCAGATCAACGCCTGGAACCGGATCTGCGTCATCAGCCGTACGGTCCCCGGCTCGGGGGTCTGACCTGGCCGGACCGGGAGAACGGCCGGTCGCGGGAAAACGGGAGGACGGCGGCGGGCGGGGCGAATAGTCTGCAGATGTCACGGAAGGACAAGGGTCATGAGACGTACCAGGATCCACCGGCCTCGCCGTATCCGCCGTCCCGCCGCCGATCTCGACCTGCGCACCCCCTCCGGACGACGCCTGCCCTACTGAGACTCCTGTGACGGCTGAAGCTTTACGCCCGCTTTACCCGTCCTCCTGTATCTATTCGGAAAGGTAACGGAACCATCACGGTCGGGGGGATGCAACATGGTCACGGTGGTGCCGTCGCTCGCCAAGGTCAGGGACATCAGGTCCGCACTGCGCCGTAGGCCCAAGCAGGAGAGGAAGATCGTCGACCTCAAGGCCTACACGGGCGGGAACGTCATCCGTTTTCCACGGACGTCGGGTCCCGCCTCGCGGCCCGAACCTGCGTGACACGCGGCGCGCGGCCCGCCCGGCGTGCCCGCCGGGCGGGCCGCGCGTTTCACGCCGACGACTGGTTGAATGTCCCCTTATGAGTGATCCGTCCGCCTCTTCGTCCGCCCCTTTG
This sequence comes from Microbispora triticiradicis, assembly GCF_005864065.1. NCBI lineage: Bacteria > Bacillati > Actinomycetota > Actinomycetes > Streptosporangiales > Streptosporangiaceae > Microbispora > Microbispora triticiradicis. Next base: position 146,892 of record NZ_VANP01000013.1, read on the forward strand.
TCCGGCACGGAGCGGACCCGGCACCGCCGTCTGCGCGAGCAGGGCCGCACCGGCCGGGAGGCGCTGTTCGAGGTGCTCCGGGCCGGGTTCGTCTGCCACCTGGGGGTGGTCGTGGACGACGTCCCGATGGTCGTGCCCACCGTCTACGGCTTCGACGCCGGCCACCTCTACGTCCACGGCTCGGTGGCCAGCCGGAGCCTCACCCGGGGCGCGACGGTCTGCGTGACGGTCACCCATGTGGACGGCCTCGTGCTGGCCCGCTCGGTCTTCGAGCACGGGGTCGACTACCGCAGCGCGATGATCTACGGCGTGCCGCGCGTACTGGAGGGCGACGAGAAGCTCGCCGCCCTGCGCTGCCTGACCGAGCACGTGGCCCCAGGCCAGTGGGACTACGCCCGGCGGCCGGACCGCAAGGAACTCGCCGCGACCACGATCCTGGCGGTCCCGCTGGACGAGGCGTCGGTGAAGGTGCGGGAGGGCCACCCGGACGACGCCGACGACCCGCACGACGTGTGGGCCGGAATCCTGCCGCTCGCCACGTCGTGGCAGCCTCCCGTGACCGACCCCCGGGCCGCCCACCACCCCGTCCCCCCGCACATCCTCACCCGCCTGCCCCGCTGACGGTCACGGCGGGCCCCTACCCCGCTGCCGCAGCGTCCCAGCGGTCACCGTCACCCAGCAGGCGGCAACCGCGCCTGCCGCGGGCTCGGGTGAGCGAGCACGCGGGAAGTCGCCGCGGACCGCTTCTCGCTGTCGTCAGTCCGCGTCCTCCCACTCCTCGCCCCACCGCGCGACGTCGTCGAGGATCCTCCCGAGCGCGAAGCCGCGGGGCGTCAAGGCGTACTCCACGCGTGGCGGCTTCTCCGGATGCACCGTGCGCGTGACCAGTCCGCGCTCCTCCAGGGCCTGCAGACGGTCGGCCAGCGTCTTGGGGCTGATCCCGGGCAGCGCCTGCCGAAGCTCGCCGTACCGCTTGACGCCGTCGAGCAGGTGCCAGATGACCAGCGGCGTCCACCTGCTGCCGACGAAGGTCAGCGTCCGGGTGACGACGCATTCTTCGGGCGTGATCGGCCGCGGTGCCTGGTCTGTTTCCATGACTGTAGTTACTACAGGAAAAGTGCCTACTTCAAAAGATGAAAAATTGGCCTTACCGTCGGCCGCATGACGAAGATGATCGTTGCCGTGCACGGAGCGACCGGAACCCAGGGCTCTCCCGTCGTACGGAGGCTACGCGCGCTCGGGCACCAGGTCCGGCCGCTGAACTCCGCCTCCGCCGATCTGGCCGACGCCGCCTCCCTCGCCGCGGCGTACAAGGGCGCCGACGCGGTCGTCGTGCAGCTTCCGCAGGTGTTCGGCGAGATCGCCCTGCGGCACGCGGCGTCGGTGCTCGCCGCTCTCTGCGAGGCCGCCGTGCCGCGGGTGGTGTTCAATCCGGGGATGCCGCTGCCGCCGGCCCCGGTGGGCGTCCCGTTCGTCGACGCCCGGGTCCTGCTCGCCCGGGACCTGCCCGTACGGGTGGCTGCGTCCGTGATCGGCCCCGCGGGGCCGTACCTGGAGAACCTGGCGCAGCCCTGGTCGGCCCGGCGCGTCCGCGAGCACGGCGAGCTCGTCTATCCGCTCCCGGCGGAGGCACCCGTGCCGTGGTCGGCGCTCGACGACCTGGCGGAGGCCGTCGGCGCGGCGCTGGCGGTGGCCGAGCCGCCCGCGCGGCTCGTCGTGACGGGCCCGGAGGAGATCACCGGTGACCGGATCGCCGCCGCCGTGGCCTCCGCCGCAGGAAGGCCGGTGCGCTACCTGCGGGTCGAGCCCGCCGACTACGCCCGGCTCATCACGCCGGTTGTAGGCCGCGAGGCGGCCGAGGGGATCGCCGGGTTCTACGCCCCGGCCGCGGCGGCCGCGCCGCCGCCGATCCCGGAGGGGCGGCTCCACCGGGGGGCGACGACGGTGGAGCGGTGGGCCGCGCGCCAGGCGTGGCGGTGAGACCTGCCCGGTAAGCGGGCTGCAACCTCCGCGCAGGCGGCACGCCGTACGAATACGCCATGGACCTGTACATGTTGACGGGCGATCGGCGGACGGGCCGCACCCTCGTGTGGGCGGCGACGGCGGTACCGCTGCTCGTCGCGCTGCTGGTGGTGCTCGTCGTGTCGACGACGGACACGATGCTCGGCTCGCCCTCCTCCTTCGACGGCGTCCGGACCCTCGACGTGCGTACGGACCACGGAGACGTCGAGGTCGTGGGCGCCGACGTGACCGATGTACGGGTGACCCGTCGCGCGCGGGGGGCGGGCCCCCGGGTGGAGTCGTGGGGCGACGGCTCGCTGACGGTCGGACTGGTGTGCGACGACACGGGTTCGATCTGCGGCCCGATCAGGGACACGGCGGAGAGCCACACCGACTACGCGTTCGTGGTGCCCCGGGACATCGAGGTCACGATCCGCAGCGATCACGGCGACGTCACCGTACGCGGTGTGACGGGGAAGGTCGACGCGCGGACGGAGACCGGCCGCCTACGGCAGGACGCCCCCGCGCCGGGGTGACCGCCCACCCGCCCGCCGGATCGGTGGTCACCTCGTTTCTCTGCCGGCTCCGCTGTCACGACCGCCCCCGTGCCGTCCGCACGATGCGGCAGGATGGAACCCGTGACGCCTTCCCCAGCGGTCGTCCAGCCGGACCGGGAACTCGTCGAAGAGATCCTGGACGAGCTGGACATCGAGCACACCACAGACGCAGAGGGCGACCTGGCGATCTCCACCGCCCACCTCACCATCTTCTTCCTGTTCGGCAAGGAGGGAGACCTGTTCACGGTCCGCACCTTCTACGACAGGCCGTACTCGGTGGACGACAAGCCGATGCTGCTCACCGCGCTCAACGAGTGGAACGCCGACACCATGTGGCCGAAGGTCTACACCTTCACCCAGGACAACGGCGCCCTCCGGCTGGTCGGAGACTCCCAGCTCTACATCGGCGCCGGAGTGACCAGGGAGCACCTGAGCACGGTGATCGCCCACTGGGTCAGGTTCTCGATCAAGTTCTACCGCTGGCTCACCGACCGGATCGCCTTCGAGACCGACTGACCCGGCAGGCTCGATCAGGCGGGCCGGACCAGGCCGGTTCCTCAGGCCGGCGGCGTCCCCGGCAACCCCTGCGACCGCGGCGCACGGAGCCCGTCGAGCACGACGCGCAGGTTACGGCCCCACTGCTCGTCCCCGGCCCGGAGCCTGAGTGTGCGCGGGCCGGTCGCCACCGCCGCCAGCAGGAACGGCACGTCCTGCCAGGCCACGTCGCTCCGCATCACCCCCGCCTCCTGCGCGCGCTCCACCAGAAGCCGCACGCTTTCCTGGATCCGGCCGAGGACCGGGTCGAGGTTCGGCCCGCACGCGCCGCCTACCGCCTCGCGGATGCCGCAGCTCTCCGCACGCAGCCGCACGTACGAAACGGCGAAGGTCTCGAATCCGTGCCAGGGATCGGGGTCGGCTCCGGCGCTCGCGGCCAGGTCGGCCATCTCCGCGAACACCTCGTCGAGGACCGCCTCCAGCAGCGCCTCGCGGGAGGACACGCGCCGGTAGAAGGTGCCGATGCCCACACCGGCCCTGCGGGCGATCTCGTGCGCCGTGACCTCGACTCCTGTCTCGGCCACCGCCGCCCGGGCGGCCTCCACGAGCCGCTCCATGTTGCGCCGCGCGTCGGCACGTGGCGTCCGCCCCTGCTCCGCCGCCAGCAGGGCGCCGACCGCTCCGTCCCGACTGCTCATGACCGCAGCCTACCAACCGGACTCAGCGCGTCCGGTTATGCTTGGTCGTAACCGGACGACAGAAGTCCGCTTATTGGGTGGAGGCGGGAAATGAGCAGTATCCGTGTGGGCATCGTCGGCGCCAACCCCGAGCGCGGCTGGGCGGTGCGCGCGCACGTCCCGGCGCTGCGGACGCTGCCGGCCTACGAGATCACGGCCGTGGCGACCAGCCGGGAGGACAGCGCCCGGGAGGCCGCGCGCAGGTTCGGCGCCGCGCACGCGTTCACCGACCCCCGGGCCCTGGCCGCGCACCCCGAGGTGGACCTCGTCGTCGTCACGGTCAGGGTCCCCCGGCACGCGGAGCTCGTCGGCGCCGCCCTGGAGGCCGGCACCCACGTGCTGTGCGAGTGGCCGCTGGCGCGGACGACCACCGAGGCGCGCGACCTGCTCGACCAGGCACGCGCGGCCGGCGTACGGCACGCGCTCGGGCTGCAGGGCCGGTTCGCCCCCGCCGTGACGTACGCCCGCGACCGGCTCCGGGACGGCGCGGTGGGCCGGGTCACCTCGGTGAACGTCCACTCGGCGGTCGGCAAGGGCGCGAACGGCAGGCTGCCGTCCTGGTCGGCGTACACCGTCACCCGCGCCGGCGCGGCCGGCCTGCTGGAGGTCGTGGGCGGGCACACGCTCGACGTCGTGGAGCACCTTCTGGGCGGCGTCGCCTCCCTGTCCGCCACCCTCTCCGTCCAGCGCCCGCAGTACACGATCGAGGAGAGCGGCGAGACGATCGAGGCCGACACCCCCGACCAGCTCCTGCTCTCGGCGACCATGACGAGCGGCGCCGTGGTCTCCCTGCACCTCCACAGCGGCAAGGTCACCGAGCCGGGCACGCGAATCGAGATCTCCGGCACCGAGGGCGACCTCGCGCTCGTGTCCACCGGCCCCGGCAGCCCGTACGGCGTGCAGATCGGCGAGCTGCGCCTGCACGGGACGGCGGGGGGCGCGTGGAAGGAGCTGCCCGTTCCCGAGGAGTACGTCCCGGTGCCCGAGGCGGCGGGGGACGCGCGCAACGTCGCCGGGCTCTACGCCGCTCTCGCCGCCGACCTCCGCACCGGCGGAGGGAGGGTGCCGGACTTCGCGCACGGCCTGCGCCTGCACGGCCTGCTCGACGCGATCCGCGGCTCCGCGGAGACCGGCACCCGCCAGACGGTCGCCCCCTGACCTAAGGCCCCAGATCCTCCGTCAGCCTCGTGCGAGGGCGTCACGCAGCTCGGCGACGGTGAGACGGGGGCCGTAGGCGGGCTTGTCCCGCTGGAAGCGGCGTCCCTCCGCGAGCGGGCCCGCGTCGACCACGTCGAAGCCGAAGGAGTCGATGAGCTCGGCGACCTGCCGCTTGGCCTCGGCGTCGTCACCCGCGATGGGCAGCGCCCGCCGGTTCTCCGCGCCGGCGGGCAGACCCTGCTCGGCCAGGTGAACATGGGCGATGGAGTTGAAGGCCTTCACAACGCGGGCCTCCGGCAGGTGCGCGGCGAGCACCTCGCTGTCACTTGTCTCGTCCGAGTCGATCTCGGGGAAACGGCCGTCCCGCTCGAAGTAGTAGTTGTTCGTGTCGATCACCGTCTTGCCCTTCAGCGGCTCGGCCGGGACCTCCCGGTACCGCCCGAAGGGGATGGTGACGACGACGATGTCGCCCGCCTCCGCGGCCTCGGCCGGGGTGGCGGCGCGCGCGTCCGGGCCGAGCCGGGCCACGAGTTCGGTGAGCGTCTGGGGCCCGCGGGAGTTGCTCAGCACCACTGAGTGGCCGGCGTCGACCGCCAGCTTCGCCAGGGTGCCGCCGATCTTCCCGCTGCCGATGAATCCGATGACCATGGCTGCGGCAACACGGCAACCACCGGTGTCATTCCCGGCCGGAGGGCGTCCGGTCCTCTCCGGCACGCGCGAAGGGGACCGGCGAGTCCGCCGGCCCCCTTCGCTCACGGGGTTCGAACCGTGGGTCAGCTGCAGCCGCTGGTGCTGCCGCAGCCCTCGCAGACGTAGCAGCTTCCGGCCGGGCGCATCTTCGTGCCGCAGGTCATGCACAGCGGCGCGTCCGCCGTACGGCCCTGGTGGCTCTCCAGCGAGGCCCCGGCCCGGCGCGGCTCGGGCGCCGCCACCGGCTGCGCGTGGTTCTCGGCCGGCGCGTCGGCACGCTTCTCGATGGGCGCCGACTGGGCCAGTGCGGCGGTGTCGACGTCCTGGATCGCGGCCGGGTCCTCCCCGCGCTGCTGCGCGGCCCGCTCGGAGGCGGAGAAGATGCCCAGAGCCGCCCTGTCCTCGTACGGCAGGTAGTCGAGCGCGAGCCGCCGGAAGATGTAGTCCATCACGGACTGCGCCATCCGGACGTCCGGGTCGTCGGTCATGCCGGCGGGCTCGAACCGCATGTTGACGAACTTCTGCACGTACGTGTCCAGCGGCACGCCGTACTGGAGGCCGATCGAGATGGCCACCGAGAAGGCGTCCATGACCCCCGCGAGCGTGCTGCCCTGCTTGGACATCTTGAGGAAGACCTCGCCCAGGCCGTCGTCAGGGTAGGACGAGGCGGTCATGTAGCCCTTGGCACCGCCCACCGTGAAGCGCGTGGTGGTGCTGGGCCGCTGGTTCGGCATCCGCCGCCGGGTCGGCCGCGCGACCTCCACGACCTGGACGACCGGCTCCTTCGTCTCCGGAGCCGCTTCCTCGGAAGCGTCCTCGGAGGTCTTCTTCGCGATCGACAGCGGCTGGCCGACCTTGCAGTTGTCGCGGTAGACGGCCAGCGCCTTGAGGCCGAGCCGCCAGCCCTCCAGGTAGACCTGCTCGATGTCGTCGACCGTGGCCGACTCGGGCAGGTTCACGGTCTTGGAGATCGCGCCGGACAGGAACGGCTGGACCGCCGCCATCATCCGGACGTGGCCCATCGGGGCGATGGCCCGCTCCCCCATCGCGCAGTCGAACACCTCGTAGTGCTCCGGCCGCAGGCCGGGGGCGTCCACGACGTGACCGTGCTCGGCGATGTACTCGACGATCGCCTCGACCTGCTCCTCCAGGTAGCCCAGCCGGCGCAGCGCACGCGGGATCGTCTGGTTGACGATCTGCATGGAGCCGCCGCCGACGAGCTTCTTGAACTTGACCAGCGCCAGGTCGGGCTCGATGCCGGTGGTGTCGCAGTCCATCATGAGCCCGATGGTTCCCGTGGGCGCCAGCAGCGAGGCCTGCGCGTTCCGGTATCCGTTCTTCTCACCGGTGCGAAGGCATTCCTGCCACTGCCGGGTGGCCTCGGCGTGCAGGTTCTTGTCCATGTCGTCGAGGGTGCGCAGGTTGTCGTTGGCCGCGGCATGCTTGCGCATGACCCGCTTGTGCGGCTCCGCGTTGCGCTGGTAGCCGTCGTACGGGCCGACGATCCCGGCGAGCTCGGCCGAGCGGCGGTAGGAGACGGCGGTCATCAGCGAGGTGATGCCCGCGGCGATCGCCCGGCCCCCGTCGGAGTCGTACGCGTGGCCGGTCGCCATCAGCAGCGCGCCCAGGTTGGCGTAGCCGATGCCGAGCTGCCGGTACGCCCGGGTGGTCTCGGCGATCTTCCGCGTCGGGAAGTCGGCGAAGGTGATGGAGATGTCCATCGCCGTGATGATCAGCTCGGTGATCTTGACGAAGTTCGCGACGTCGAAGCTGTCGTCGTCGCGCAGGAACTTCAGCAGGTTGATCGAGGCGAGGTTGCACGAGGAGTTGTCCAGGTGGACGTACTCCGAGCAGGGGTTGCTCGCCGTGATGCGCCCGGTCTCCGGGCAGGTGTGCCAGTCGTTGATCGTGTCGTCGTACTGCACGCCCGGGTCGGCGCACTCCCAGGCGGCCTGCGCCATCTTGCGGAACAGCGACCGGGACTCCACCTCCTCGATGACCTCGCCCGTCAGCCGGGCCCGCAGGCCGAAGTTCGACCCGGCCTCCACGGCGTGCATGAACTCGTCCGAGACGCGGACCGAGTTGTTGGCGTTCTGGTACTGGACGGACACGATGTCCTTGCCGCCGAGGTCCATGTCGAACCCGGCGTCGCGCAGCGCGCGGACCTTGTCCTCCTCGCGCGCCTTGGTCTCGATGAACTCCTCGATGTCGGGGTGGTCCACGTCGAGGACGACCATCTTCGCCGCCCTGCGGGTGGCGCCGCCCGACTTGATGGTCCCGGCGGACGCGTCGGCGCCGCGCATGAAGGAGACCGGGCCGCTGGCCGTGCCGCCGCTGGACAGGAGCTCCTTGGACGAGCGGATCCGGGAGAGGTTGACCCCCGAGCCCGAGCCGCCCTTGAAGATCACGCCCTCTTCCTTGTACCAGTCGAGGATCGACTCCATCGTGTCGTCCACGGCGAGGATGAAACACGCGCTCACCTGCTGGGGGGAGCGGGTGCCGACGTTGAACCAGACCGGGGAGTTGAAGCTGAAGACCTGGTGGATCAGGGCGTGCTTGAGCTCGTGGTCGAAGATCTCCGCGTCCTCGTCGGAGGCGAAGTAGCCGTTCTCGACGCCGGTCCTGGTGTAGACGCCCACCACCCGGTCGACGAGCTGCCGCAGGCTCGACTCGCGCTGCGGGGTGCCCACCGCGCCCCGGAAGTACTTGGTGGTCACGATGTTGGCCGCGTTGACCGACCAGGAGGCGGGGAACTCCACGCCGTGCTGCTCGAAGTTGACCGAGCCGTCGCGCCAGTTGGTCATGACGACGTCGCGCCGCTCCCAGCGGACCTCGTCGTACGGGTGGACGCCCGGGGTGGTGAAGATGCGCTTCATCTTCAGGCCCTTGCGCGGACGCTTCGCTCCCCGGCCTCCCGCACCCGCCGCTGTGCCGCTCACGGTCTCCGTCATGACTTCCCCCTCCCGGGGCCCGATGGAGCCCCTTTTTCCGACCACGCTCGTTACACCCTCATCGTCGCGCCGCACGGCTCGCTCCTCGCCCCGCCCGCCGGCGCCGGCGGCTACTCCCCGCCGCCGTGGGCCGCCCTCAGCCGCTCGATCTCCGCTTCGAAGTCCGCCAGCGTCTCGAAGCTCCGGTAGACCGACGCGAACCGCAGGTACGCCACCTCGTCCAGGTCGCGGAGCGGGCCCAGGATGGCCAGCCCCACCTCGTGCGAGGCGATCTCCGCGGCGCCGGTGGCCCGGATGGTCTCCTCCACACGCTGCCCGAGCTGGGCGAGGGAGTCCTCGCCGACCGGACGTCCCTGACAGGCGCGCCGTACGCCCGCGACGACCTTCTCCCGGGAGAACGGCTCGGTGACCCCGCTGCGTTTGCTCACCATCAGCAGGACGGTCTCCTGCGTGGTGAACCTGCGCCCGCATTCGGGGCAGGTGCGGCGGCGGCGGATGGCCGCGCCGTCCTCGGCTGCGCGGCTGTCCACGACCCGTGTGTCCGGGTGGCGACAGAACGGACAGTGCACTTCATCGCCTCCCTGAACGCCCATCCCGAACACAAGGTGTAGTGAACTTACACCGCTGTGACTACTAGATGTTGGGGTCCAACGGTAGAAGTGCCCGTCCTTGAACGCAAGTCGAACCGGGCGTGGCGGGGGAAGTTCCTGCTCGGCGGGCGTGTCGCCTCATCCGTCCCACCCGCCTCCCCTGCCCCGGGCACGAAGGAATAGGCCGTGCGGCATTTTCGCGCCCCGATTTCCCCATTCCTTCTGAGCTGGGCGTACGACCAGCCGAGAAGATCGGGTAAATCGAACACGGGATCGATCGAACTCCCGTACGATGAGGAGAACGGCGAGATCGGCGATTTCGCTGGATATCGAACAATTGTTTGACGCTGATCTTGAATCGCGGTACGGTCGCTCTGTGCGACATGAGGAACACGGATTGAGAGGTGGCATCGTGAGTGACCGAAGTGAGCAGGCGAATGGCGTCGGCGACCTCGCGGTTCGTCGGCGTGACTCGCTTGGCCTCACCCCCAGGCAGCGGAAGATCCTCGAGGTGATCCGCGACTCGGTCCAGCAGCGCGGCTATCCGCCGTCCATGCGGGAGATCGGGGAGGCTGTCCAGCTGACCAGCACCTCCAGCGTGTCGCACCAGCTCACGGCGCTCCAGCGTAAGGGCTACCTCCGCCGGGACCCGCACCGCCCCCGGGCGCTGGAGGTCAGGCTCCCCGGTGAGCCGGTCCTTTGGGTGGACCCGGACGCCGCCGAGGAGGAGAGCGGCTTCAACCGGCCCACCGCGGCGTACGTGCCACTGGTCGGCCGCATCGCCGCCGGTGGCCCCATCCTCGCCGAGCAGAGCATCGAGGACGTGTTCGCGCTCCCCAAGCAGCTTGTCGGCGAGGGCACGCTGTTCCTGCTCCAGGTCTCCGGCGACTCGATGATCGAGGCCGCCATCGCCGACGGCGACTGGGTCGTGGTGCGGCAGCAGCCGGTCGCCGACAACGGCGACATCGTCGCGGCGATGATCGACGGCGAGGCCACCGTGAAGACGTTCAAGCGCAAGGACGGGCACGTGTGGCTGGTGCCGCACAACCCGAACTACGAGCCGATCCCCGGTGACGAGGCCACCGTGCTCGGCAAGGTCACGGCCGTCCTGCGCAAGCTGTAGTCACGCCCGTGCCGGCGTCCCGCCTTGGGACGCCGGTATGACTGCTTCCCGGATGACCGATATCCGGCGATTAGGGTGAGTCCCGTGAAACTCGACTCGCTCTCCCTGGAGGCCGCCCGCGCCCGTGACGGGATCAAGTGGGCCCTGGCCGCGCCCGACGTCATCCCCGCCTGGGTCGCCGACATGGACTTCCCGGTGCCCGACGCGGTCCGGGAGGCCGTCGCGCGACGAGCGGCCACCGATCTGGGCTATCCCGAGTGGCTGGACCAGCCGGCCGCCGGGCCGCTGGCGGAGGCGTTCGCCGAGCGGATGGAGGCGAGGTACGGCTGGCGCGCCGATCCCGGGCACGTGCGGTCCTACACCGACCTCAACCAGGCCCTCCAGGTGCTGCTGCACCTCATGACCGAGCCCGGCGACGCCGTGGCGCTGCACGTCCCGGCCTACGACCCCTTCCTCGTCACCATCACCGGGATGGGCCGCCGCCTGGTGCCGATGCCGCTGACGGCCGAGGGCCGGTTCGAGGTCCCCGGCGAGCCCGTACGGGTGCTCCTGCTGGTGAACCCGCAGAACCCGTCGGGCCGGTCGTTCACCCGGGAGGAGCTGGAGGCGGTCGCCGCGTACGCCGACCGGCACGGCACGCTGGTGATCGCCGACGAGATCCACGCCGACCTGACGTACGCCCCGGCCCGGCACATCCCGTTCGCCACGATCCTCCCGGAGCGTACGGTCACGCTGACCTCCGCCAGCAAGGCGTTCAACATGGGCGGGCTGCACTGCTCGGTGGCCCATCTGGGCGCCAGGGACGTCAGGGACGCGATCGGCCGCCAGCCCGCCCACATCTACGGCGCGCCGAGCGTCCTCGGCGTGGAGGCCACGGTGGCCGCGTGGCGGCACGGCCACGCGTGGCTGGAGGAGGTGCTGGCGATCCTGGACCGCAACCGCCGGCTCATCGCCGAGCGGCTCCCGTCCGGGGTGGGGTACCGCATGCCCGAGGCCACCTATCTCGCGTGGCTCGACTTCGGCATCCCCGACGCCGCCTCCTTCGTCGAGCGGGAGGCCCGGGTCAAGCTCAACCCGGGCCCCAACTACGGAGGCGGGGACACGTTCGCCCGCCTCAACTTCGCGACGTCGGCGCCGATCCTGGAGGAGATCCTGGCCAGGATCGCCGCCGCGCTGAAGTGATCCGCCCGTTCAGCTCGCCGCGCAGGTGACCTGCGACGGCACGCCGTTGGTGCCGGACCAGCTCGCGTTGAACCCGAACGCCGTGGACGCCCCGGCGCCGAGCGCCCCGTTGTAGGACATGTTCGTCACCGTGACGTTGGACCCGCTGGCGCTGAGCGAGCCGTTCCAGAGCTGGCTGATGGTCTGCCCGTTCGGGAAGGCCCACTTCACGGTCCAGCCGGAGATGGCGGAGCTGCCCGCCTTCACCGTGACCTCACCCTGGAAGCCGCCGCTGTACTGGTTGACGACCTTGTAGGTGGCGGTGCAGGACTTGCCTCCGTTCCCGCTGGGAGACGCGGACGGCGAGGCCGACGGGGACACCGACGGGGACACCGAGGGAGAGGTCGAGGGCGAGGAGGACGGGGACGCCGAGGGCGAGGCCGAAGGCGACTGCGGCCTGCCGCCCACCGGCGGGATCAGGTACGGCGAGATGATGCTCTGCTTGGCCTGGTCGACCGTGGCCCAGTCGTCCTTCAGGATGCCGCCCGTGTCACCCGAGTTGGGGTTCCACGACCAGTAGGTGAACGACATGCCGTTCACCCCGGTGCCCAGGTACTTCATGAGCTCCTGGAGCCAGATCTTGTCGGTGTTGCTGGCCAGCGTGGTGCCGAACTCGCCCACCATGATCGGCGCGATGTTCTGCTTGTAGATGTAGCCGAAGTACTTGTCCCAGATGGCCGGCATGTTCGCCGGGTACGTCGGGTCGTCGAACCACGGCTGGTGGTAGACCGACGTGGCGTACTCGTGCGGCGAGTAGACGAGCCGGTTCGCCACGTTCAGCCGGACGGGGAACTGCCCGGCCTTGGTGAGGTTGCCGCCCCACCAGCCGCAGTCCTCGTCGTTGCTGGTGTCGTTGTCCCAGACGTTGGACAGGCCGCCGCTCGGGCAGCTCACGCCCTCCACGAAGATCAGCCAGTTGGGCTGCACGGACAGGATCGCGTTGCCCGCCCGCTCGGCCGCGAGCCGCCAGTCGCGCGCCTGGTCGCCGCAGCCCCAGCAGGAGCCGGTCGCGTTCGGGTTGGTGCCGTCGGCGTGCGGCTCGTTGTGCAGGTCGGCCCCGATGACCGTGGTGTTGCCGGCGTAGTGCTGGGCCAGCGACTTCCAGTCGGCGATCCAGGTGGACTCCGGCACGGTCGAGGTGTACCACAGCGCCGTCTGACCCGCGCTGGTCGGCCGGTGCCGGTCGAGGATGATCCGCATGCCCTTCTGGCCCGCGTAGTCCACGACCTTGTCGAGGATCTGCAGCGGCGACAGGCCGATGAGATCGGGGTTGGATGCGGTGTTGACGCTCGTCGCCTGCGCGCCCGGCTTCAGCGCGTCGTCGGAGAACGGCACCCGGATCGTGTTGTAGCCCAGGTTCGCCATGAGGTCGAGCTGGCTCCTCCACGGGTTGCTGGCCCACAGCCCGTGGAAGGTCTTGTTGTCGGTCTCCATGCCGAACCAGTTGATGCCGGTCAGCCGGACGGTGGCGCCGGTGCTGTCGACGATCTTGTTTCCGCTGGTGTGCAGGTAGCCGGTGCCCGTGCCGGCCGCGTTCGCCGGTGAACCGGTGGCGACGAGCACGGTCGCCGCCATCGCGACGGCGGTCGCCAGCCCGCCGAGAATGCGTCTGTACAAGACGTGCCTCCCACGCGGGGCGCACGCCACCGGTGAGCCGTACGGTCAGGCGCGCACCCCAGACCACCGCCGGAGCGGTGGTGGTCGCGGCATGCCCTGACCGCACGCCTCATCTGTATGAGTGGTTTTGTGGCTCGGGCGTAATTTTGTCCGGACAGCTGCCCGATCGTCAACGCCCGATCACGGGACGATGTTGACGAGCTTCGGCGCCCGCACGATGACCTTGCGCGGCGCGCCGTCCAGGTACGGCCTGACCTTCTCCGACGCCAGGGCCAGCGCCTCCAGGTCGGCCTCGGAGATGTCCGGGGACACCTCCAGCCGGTCGCGGACCTTGCCCGCCACCTGGACCACGGCCGTGACCGACTCCTGCACCAGCAGCGCCGGGTCGGCCTGCGGCCAGCCCGCCTTCGCGACCGACGGCGCGTGACCGAGCCGCTCCCAGCCCTCCTCCGCGACGTACGGCGCGACCAGCGACAGCATGACCGCCAGGGTCTCGGCGGCCTCGCGGACGGCGGGGTCGGCGGCGCCGGGACCGGCGTCGATCGCCTTGCGCGCGGCGGAGGTCAGCTCCATCATGCGGGCCACCGCGACGTTGAACCGGTGGCTCTCGACGAGCCGGGTGACCTCGTCGATGGTCCGGTGGGTGACCTTGCGCAGTTCGACGTCGCCGCCGGAGAAGCCCGCCCCCGGTGCGGACGCCGCCCCGGCCTCCGTCATCACGCGGAACGCGCGGGCCAGGAACTTCTGCGACGCGGCCGGCGAGACGTCGGCCCAGTCGATGTCGTCCTCCGGCGGCCCGGCGAAGATCATCGTCAGCCGGACGGCGTCCACGCCGTAGTTGTCGATCTGCTGGCCGAGGTCCACGCCGTTGCCCAGCGTCTTGGACATCGCCTTGCCCTGGTTGATCACCTGGCCCTGGTTGAGCAGGCGCTCGAAGGGCTCGGTGAAGCCGACCAGGCCCATGTCGTGCAGGACCTTGGTGAAGAACCGCGCGTACAGCAGGTGGAGCACGGCGTGCTCGACGCCGCCGACGTACTGGTCGATCGGGCCCCACTTGCGGACCCTCTCCACGTCGAACGGGCCGTCGGTGTAACCCGGGTCGCAGTAGCGCAGGAAGTACCACGACGAGTCGACGAAGGTGTCCATCGTGTCGGTGTCCCGCTGGGCGGGACCCCCGCACTTGGGGCAGGAGACGTTGACCCAGTCCGTGGCGGCGGCCAGCGGCGAGACGCCCTTCGGCTGGAGGTCCGCGCCGCGCAGGTCGGGCAGCGTGACCGGCAGCTGGTCGTCCGGCACCGGGACCTCGCCGCAGTCCATGCAGTGGATGATCGGGATCGGCGTGCCCCAGAACCGCTGCCGCGACAGCAGCCAGTCGCGCAGGCGGTAGTTGACCGTTGCCCTGCCGGTGCCGCGCTCCTCCAAGACCTCGATGATCTTCTGGATCGCCTCGGCCTTCGTCAGCCCGTCGAGCGGGCCGGAGTTGACCAGCGTGCCCTCGCCGGGAGTGGCGACACCGGTCTCACCCGGGTCGGCCAGGCCGGTGTGCACGACGACCTTCACCGGCAGGCCGAACTTCCGCGCGAAGTCGAGGTCGCGCTGGTCGTGGGCGGGCACCGCCATGATCGCGCCGTGGCCGTAGTCGGACAGCACGTAGTCGGCGGCCCAGACGGGGATGCGCTCCCCGCTGACCGGGTTGACCGCGTAGGTGCCCAGGAAGACGCCGGTCTTCTCCTTGTCGGTGGACAGCCGCTCGATGTCGGAGAGCTTGGCGACCTCGGCGCGGTAGGCGGCCAGCGCCTCGGCCTGCTCGGGGGCGACGATCTCCTCGGCCAGCGGGGCGTCCGCCGCGACGACGAAGAACGTCGCGCCGTACAGCGTGTCGGGGCGGGTGGTGTAGACGGTGACCGGCTCGTCGCGGCCCTCGATCTCGAACCGGACGTCGGCGCCGGTGGAGCGGCCGATCCAGTTGCGCTGCATCGTGAGGATGCGCTCGGGCCAGCCGTCCTCGATCCGCGCCATGTCGTCGAGCAGCCGGTCGGCGTACTCAGTGATCTTGAAGTACCACTGCGTCAGTTCACGGCGGACGACGTCGGCTCCGCAGCGCTCGCACTTGCCCCCCACGACCTGCTCGTTCGCCAGCACGGTCTGGTCCTGCGGGCACCAGTTGACCAGGCCGCCCTTGCGGTAGGCCAGGCCCCGCTCGTAGAAGCGGGTGAACAGCCACTGGTTCCAGTGGTAGTACTCCGGGTCGCTGGTGTGCAGGCGGCGCGACCAGTCGAAGGAGATCGCGTACCGCTTGAACGAGTTCGCCTGCGTCTCGATGTTCGCGTACGTCCACTCGGCCGGGTGGGCGTTGCGCTTGATCGCGGCGTTCTCGGCGGGCAGGCCGAAGGAGTCCCACCCGATGGGGTGCAGGACGTTGTAGCCCTTCTGGAACCAGTACCGCGCGACGACGTCGCCGATCGCGAAGACCTCGCCGTGTCCCATGTGGAGGTCGCCGGAGGGGTAGGGGAACATGTCGAGCATGTACTTGCGCGGCCTGGTGTCCGCGGGGTCCTCGACCGCCGCGAAGGGGTTCGACTCCTCCCACCGCGGCAGCCACTTGGCCTGCAGCGCCTGCGGGTCGTACACCGGCTCGTCCACTTCCACTCCTCGCCCGGCGGCAGAATCAGGGTTGATGACGCCCGCCCGGGCAACCCCTGTCGTACGATCGGGGCAGCCCTCGCCTGCGCGCTCTCACGCGCCGAGCTGTGAGACGGATGCCCCGGTGCGGGGTGGCGCTGTGTTGTGGCGCAGTGCAGGGTGGCGGCACGCGTGTCAAGCGTAGCGCAGTCGCCCATATGGCCGCGGTTTCGATCATCCGGGGCTGACCTCGCGTGTCAGAGTGCGATACCCGATGGTGATAGTTCCGTTGTGACCTCTTATGTCCGCTCCTTTACTGTGCTTCCGTGGCCAACACTTTCCCGCCTCCGGACCTGCCGATGCAGGACCCGCCCACCGACCCCACCGGTGAGCAGTTCCGTGGGGCATTCTCCGATTTCACTGCGGCAGCCCCCGGCTCCCATGAGATCATGCCAGGCACCCCCAATTCGGGCATGATCTCGGGAGGTAGCGTGCCCTCGGACCGCAGTGAGCCCCAGCGGGCGCCGGCCTGGCCGGAGGTCCCCCCGGCCTGGCCCGAGATCCCTCCGCCGGCCTCCTTCACACCCACGGTGCGCTCCTTCGTCGAGGGGGCGCCGCGGGACGCGGACGCGGCGACCATGGCGGGCCCCGTGCCCGGCACGGCTCCGCACATGCCCACCCCCGCCTTCGGCGAGCCCGGCCCGCCGCCGCGGTCCCCCGCGGGCCCCGCCGCGCCGGCCGGTCCGGCCACCCCGTTCACCCCGGCCGCCCCGTTCACCCCCTCGGTCCGTTCGTACGCCGAGACCTCCCCGCCCCTCCCCCCGCCCTCCCGGCCCGCCTCTCCGCACGCGTCCACGGCTCCGCCGCCGCCTCCCCAGCCGGACGACCCGTACCGGCCGTTCGTGACGGCGGGGCAGATCAGCGGGCCCAAGACGCCACCGGCGCACCGGCAGCAGGAGCTGTGGAACACGGTGTTCGGGGAGAACTACCGGGCGATCGACGAGTACGAGGACGACGGGCCCGGCCGCCCCGTCTGGCTGTACGCGCTGGTGGCCTCCGTCGTGGCCGCGCTCGTGGCGGTGCTCGTCTGGGCGTTCGGCGCCGGGCCGCTCAGCTCGGGCAGGTCGGCCGAGGCGGCGACCCCGCCCAAGCCCTCGGCCTCCACCCCCGCTTCCCGCTCCAGTGCCCGGCCACAGGCACAGGTGCCGCAGCTGCCCGTCTACAAGGGCACCGCCTCCCCGGTGAACGGCGTGCTCACCGACACCGCCGGCCGGATCACGCTGCCGAGGCTCGGCGGCCCCTGGCAGGCGGACGCCGACCCCGCCCAGACCAAGGCGACGTACGGCTTCACCACCCGGCAGTACGTGCCGGCCGGCATGACCACCAAGGGCAAGCGGGAGTTCGCCGTGGTGATGTCGGGGCCGCTGGCGCAGTCGCTCGCGGTGAAGTACACCGCGCCCGACAAGCTGGGCCCCGTCCTCAGCGCGGTGATGTACCGCGCGCGGCAGACGCAGTTCCCCAAGGACAACAAGGTCACCAAGACCGCCCAGCAGCGCCTGTCGCGGGGCGGCCTGACCGGTCTGCTGGCCGCCTACAAGGTGACCGCCGACGGCGGCTCCACCACGGTCGTGATCGCCGCCGTCGACACCGGCGCCGACCTTCCCACGATCGTCTACATGGCGGTGCCGGAGCTGAAGAACGACCTGCTGCCCGACATCAACACGGTCGTCCGGTCGATCAAGCCGATCCGCTGAGACCTCGCCCCGCCGTCAGAACGTGCAGGGCATGTGCTTGATGCCGTTGATGAAGCTGGACAGCAGGCGCTCCGGCTCGCCCGCCTCGATGCGGGGGACCCGGCGCAGCAGTTCGCGGAACATCACGGTGATCTCGCGGCGGGCCAGGTGGGCGCCGAGGCAGAAGTGGGGGCCGGGCCCGCCGAATCCGACGTGCGGGTTGGGGTCGCGCAGGATGTCGAACCGCAGCGGGTCGTCGAACACCCGCTCGTCCCGGTTGGCCGCCCAGTAGAACAGCAGCACCTTCTCGCCCGCGCGGTAGCGCGTGCCGTTCATCTCGTGGTCCCGGGTGACCTTCCGGCGCATGAAGTTGACCGGTGCCGCCAGCCGGACGATCTCCTCCACGGCGCGCGGGGCGCGGCCCTCGAAGTCCTCCGTCCAGAGGCGCCGCTGATCGGGGTTGAGGGTGAGCAGGCGCATCCCGGAGGAGATGGCGTTGCGGGTCGTCTCGTTGCCCGCCACGACGAGCAGGATGAAGAACGAGGCGAGCTCCTGCGTGGTCAGCCGTTCCCCGTCGATGTTGGCGTTGACCAGCGACGAGATCAGTTCGCCGGTGGGCCGCTCGGCCCGGTGGACGGCGAGATCCTGCACCAGTTGCTGCAGCTCCATCGCGGCGGTGAGCAGCGCGTGCGCGATGCCCTGCGGGTCGCCGCCGTACTCGGGGTCGGTGGCGCCGAGGATGACGTTCGACCGGTCGAAGACGAAGCCGTAGTCCTTCTCCGGAATGCCCGCCATGTCGCAGATGATCTTCAGGGGCAGCCGGGCGGCCACCTCGGTCACGAAGTCGCAGCCCGGCCCGGTCTCCAGCAGGTCGTCCACGATGCGGGCGGCCGCCGCCTCGACGTCGGCCTCGAACTGCCTGATCATGCGGGGGGTGAACGCCCGGGAGACGATGCGCCGCAGGCGGGCGTGCCGTGGGTCGTCCATGTTGATCATGGAGCCGAAGTACTCGGTGAACTCCGCGGGCAGGTCGGGGATGTTGGTCGCCCCGCCGTCGCCGGAGCAGAAGATCTCGGGTGTGCGGCTGGCCTCCAGGATGTCGGCGTGCCGCACGAGCGCGTGGTAGCCGGGGCCGCGCGTCCCGGCGAAGTTGATCTCGGGCTCGGCGAAGAAGACCGGCGTGTCCAAGTCGCGCAGCAGCCGGAAGGCGTGCTCCCGCTCCTCGTCCGGCCGGGCCCAGAAGTCCCAGCTCGACAGGTCGATGTCCGGCACGGAGGTGATGGGCGCCCGCCCGGTGGACCGCGTGGTCATGGACCCGCCCTTCGACGAAGACCAGAACGACATTCGGTGGTCAGTCTGCCACAGCACCGGGATCAGGCGCGGAGGACCGCGGCAGTGCGGTGGAATGCGCCTGCCGGTAGCGCGAGGGCGGGATGCCGTAGAGGTCGACGAAGGCCTGGCGGAGGGTCTCGGCCGTGCCGAAGCCGCACCGGGCCGCGACGGCGGCCACCGGCAGCGAGGTGGTGGCCAGCAGATGGGCGGCGGCCTCGGCCCGCGCCCGGCGGACGAACCGGCCCGGCGTCTGACCGAGGTGCCGGAGGAACAGCCGGGTCAGGTGACGCTCGCTCACCCCCGCCCCGGCCGCCAGCGCGGCGGTGCCCAGATCGGCGCCGAGGTGGCCGGTGACGTGGTCGACGACGCGCCTGACCAGGTCGTCGCCGGGGGGCGGGCCTTCGGTGAACATGCTCATCTGCGCCTGATTGCCGGGACGCTGCAGATAGGTCACCAGGTGGCGGGCCACCTCCCGGGCCAGGGCGGAGCCGTTGTCCTCCTCGATGAAGGCGAGGGTCAGGTCCAGCGCGCTGGTGACGCCGGCGGCCGTGGTGACGTTGCCGTCCCGGATGAAGATCGGGGCGGCGTCCACGGTGATCTCGGGGTGGCGCGAGGCGAGCGTGGCGGCGTACCCCCAGTGCGTGGTGACGCGCCGGCCGTCGAGCAGCCCGGCGGCGGCCAGCACCGCCGCGCCCGTGCACACCGAGGCGACGCGGCGGCTCTCCCGGGCCAGACGGCGGACGTGCCCGACGATCACCCGGTTGGCGGCGGCCAGTTCGTGCCCGATGCCCCCGGACAGCACGAGCGTGTCCAGCGGCCCGGTGACGCGTTCGAGGGCCTGCTGCGCCTGCAGCGTCAGCCCGCTGCCACAGGTGACGGGCAGCCCGGAGGGGGTCACCAGGCACACGTCGTACGGAGGCGCGGCGCCCTGGACGTTCGCCATGACGAGGCTCGACGTCACGCACGCGATGTCCAGCAGTTCCGCCGCGTGGTACCCGACCACGACCACCCGCCGCGAGATCACACCGGGACTGTACGTCACAGGGACCGGTATCCCAAGTTTCCGGACCTGTCGCCGGTCCCGTACTTCGCGGAGCCCCCGGCCGCCGGGACAGTCGAGCCATGACACAGACGACGCCCGCCGGGCACACCGGCTCCCCGTCCGGCTCTCCGTCCGGCCCCCGGCGATGGAGACGCTTCGCCCTGCACTACCTCGAAATGGTCGTGGCGATGTTCGCCGGGATGTTCGCGCTCGGCCTGCTGTGGTCCGCCCTGGGGATCGGGTTCTCCCACACCCGCGACCCCGAGCTCGCCTACCTCCTGATGGCGTTCGACATGTCGGCGGGCATGGCCGTATGGATGCGTGCGCGCGGCCACGCCTGGGCCGGGACGCTGGAGATGTGCGCCGCCATGTTCGTCCCGGTCGTGCCGTTGTTCCCTCTCCTGTGGCTGGGCCTGATCGACGGGATGACCGTGATGATCCTGGCGCACGTCGCGATGTTCCCGCTGATGCTGGCGGCCATGCTCCACCGGCGCGACGAGTACGCCCACTGCTGAACACGCTGCTGACCACGCTGCTGACCGGGCACTCAAAATCGGACGGATCAGCCGTTACGCTGAGGTACCTACCGGTTGGTATGGACCATGCGTCCGACAGAAAGAGGGAGCGGCAGATGCTCAACCTGGCCGTCGTGCTGGAGGACAGCGCACGTGACGAGCCCGACGCCACCGCGGTCGTCTTCGGAGACCTCCGCCTGCCGTACTCGCTCGTGAACACCATCGCCGGTCAGGTCGCCAACCTGCTCGCCGCCCGCGGCGTGGGCAGGGGCGACAAGGTCGCCCTCGCCTGCCCGAACCTGCCCTACTTCCCGTTCGTGTACTACGGGATCCTCAAGGCGGGCGCGACCGTGGTCCCGCTGAACGTGCTGCTGCAGGCCAGGGAGATCGCCTATCACCTGGACGACTCCGGCGCCAAGGCGTTCTTCTGCTTCGAGGGCACGCCGGAACTGCCGCTGGGCGAGCGCGGCCGGGCCGGGTTCGCCGAGGCCGGGCGGGCCGAGCACTTCATCGTGCTGCCGGCCACGCCGTTCGCCACCGAGTCGGCGTACGGTGAGACGCTGTGGGCGGCGCTCGACGGGGTGCCGGGCGAGTTCGAGACCGTGCAGACCTCCCCCGGGGACACGGCGGTCATCCTCTACACGAGCGGCACCACCGGGCAGCCCAAGGGCGCCGAACTGACCCACCAGAACATGGTGATGAACGCCGTCGTCAGCGACGAGATGTTCCCGCGCCAGGACCGGAGCACCTACCTCGTGGCGCTGCCGCTGTTCCACTCCTTCGGCCAGACCGTACTGATGAACGCCGGGTTCCGGCGCCGCGCCACGCTCGTGCTGATGCCGCGCTTCGAGCCGGCCGAGGCGCTCGCCCTGATGGAGCGGGAGAAGGTCACGCTGTTCGCCGGAGTGCCGACGATGTACTGGGCGATGCTCACCGCGGTGCGCGCCGGGACCGCCGCGGTGCCGTCCTCGCTGGTCACCGCCGCCTCCGGAGGGTCCGCGCTGCCGGTCGAGGTGCTCAAGGACTTCAGCGCGACGTTCGGGGTGGACATCCTGGAGGGCTACGGCCTGTCGGAGACCTCGCCGGTGACCTCGTTCAACCAGCCGGGCCGTCCCGCCAAGGCCGGCTCGATCGGCACCCCGATCTGGGGCGTCGAGATGAAGCTGGTGGACGCCGAGTGGAACACGGTCGGCGACCCCGGCGGCATCGGCGAGATCGCCGTCCGCGGCCACAACGTGATGAAGGGCTACCACAACCGGCCCGAGGCGACCGCGGAGGTCATGCGGGACGGCTGGTTCCGCACCGGCGACATGGCCCGGCGCGACGAGGACGGTTACTACTTCATCGTCGACCGGGCCAAGGACATGATCATCAGGGGTGGGTTCAACGTCTATCCCCGGGAGATCGAGGAGGTCCTCATGACCCACCCGGCGGTCTCGCTCGCCGCGGTCGTCGGGGTCCCCCACGAGTCGCACGGCGAGGAGGTCAAGGCGTACGTCATCCGCACGCCCGGCGACACGACCACCGAGGAGGAACTGGTGGCGTGGGGCCGGGAGACGATGGCGGCCTACAAGTACCCGCGGATCGTGGAGTTCCGCGAGTCCCTGCCGATGACCGCCACCGGCAAGATCCTCAAGCGCGAGCTTCGGTAGGAACCGTCACGGCCAGTCGAGGGACGGGCGCAGCGGCACGTGCGACTTTCCCTCGTCGAGCCGGACGCCGAGCACCTGGTGGAGCTGCACCTTGTTGCGCTCGAACCCGACCACGCACCCGGCCATGTAGAGCCGCCAGACCCGGGCGGTGCCCTGTCCGACCTCCTCCACGGCCTCGTCCCAGTGCTCGTCGAGGTTCTTGCACCACTCGCGCAGGGTCAGCGCGTAGTGCTCGCGCAGGTTCTCCTCGTGCCGGACCTCGTAGCCGATGTCCTCCATCTGACGGATCAGGTGGCCGACCGACTCGAGCTCGCCGTCGGGGAAGACGTAGCGGTTGATGAAGCCACCCTTGTTCAGGGTCTTCTCCGTGCTGGTCGGGCGGGTGATGCAGTGGTTGAGGAGGCGCCCGCCCGGCTTGAGCTTGCCGTAGAGGAAGGAGAAGTACGACGGCAGGTTGTCCTTGCCGATGTGCTCGGTCAGGCCGATCGAGCTGACCCGGTCGAACCCGGTCTCGGCGACGTCGCGGTAGTCCATGAAACGGACCTCGGCGAGCTCCGACAGCCCGGCCTCGGCGATGGCCTTCTGCGCGTACTCGGCCTGCTGGCGCGACAGCGTGACGCCGAGGCCCTTCACGCCGTACTCCTTGGCCGCGTGCATGACCATGCCGCCCCAGCCGCAGCCGACGTCGAGCAGCCGCATGCCGGGCTTGAGGTCCAGCTTCTTGGCGACCAGGTCGAACTTGGTGTGCTGCGCCTCCTCCAGCGTCGCGTCCGGCCGGGGGAAGACCGCGCAGGTGTACGCCATGGAGGGGCCGAGCACCCACTCGTAGAACCGGTTGGAGACGTCGTAGTGGTGGTGGATCACCTCGGCGTCGCGCTGCTTGGCGTGCCGGCTGCCCAGCTTCGCCAGCGTGCTCTGCCGCGCCTCCTGCGGCGGCGGCGGCACGCGCATCAGCAGCGGCTTGAGCCCGAGCGAGCGGGCCGCCGCGATCTTCTCGCCGAGCGGCAGGTCGTTGAGCGTCAGCGACCACATCCGGTCGAGCAGGGTGTACATGTCACCGTGCACGTCCATGTGCCCCGCGATGTACGCGCGGGCGAGACCGAGCTCCCCCGGCGCCTGCGCGAGGTAGGCCACCGCCGCCGGCGTCTTCACCTCGATGCGGATGTCCGCACCCGGGGATCCCGCCTTGCTGCCGTCGTAGGCGACGAACTCGACGCCCGCGTCAGGACCGACGATCTTCTCGAAGATCTCCGCAAGAGCCATTACACCTCTCCCGACGTATCGACGCCCACCTACCTGGCCCTGACGCACTTGTCGTACAGGTCCAGCAGCCGGCCGCCCGGGTCGTAGGCGCTCTTGACCGGCCAGTAGGCGTCTCCGTTGTAGAGCCGCCAGAACTCCTCACGACCGTAGAAGGAGGTGGAGTACAGCGACTTGTGGCCGTCGAGCGCGTGCACGGCGCGCTCGATCAGCCGGTTGTGATACCCGTCGTACTGGCCCCGCGGCAGCGGCACCATCCCCCAGAAGCCGAAGTTCACGTACAGGCGGCCGGGTTCGAGGGGATAGAGCGACCACTCGCCGGTCGCCTTGAGCGGGCACATCCACACCGGGGTCATGCCGACCTCGCGGTGGAAGACCTCCAGGAACTCCGCGCCCCGCTCGACCGGGACCTCGACGTCCTGGATCACCGACTCGTGCACGGGGTTGTTCCGCCAGCGGTCGATCCTGGCCGTCAGGCCGTACCTCTGGTCGAGGCCGACGAGCCTGCGGTAGACGTCCGAGCGCATCCACCGGCGCGGCAGGAGCGAGCGGACCAGCGGCTGCTGCACCCCGAAGGCGCGCGAGCACCAGAACCAGTCGGTGTCCCAGCGCCACAGGTAGTCGCGGACGGTGAGCCAGTCGCGGGCGCGGCTGCGGATCGACTGGTAGTAGATCCGCATGCCGGTGTAGTCGGAGGTGTAGGGCGCCCGGTCGGAGAACGACCCGACGGTGACGTACAGCTCGTCGGGACTGAAGAACGTGCCGTCGACGAAGTCGATCGGCTCGCCGTCGTGCTCCCGGCTCTCGCAGATCTCCTGCATGGCGAGCATGCACTTGTCGGCGTCGTTGAAGCGGATGTGGGTCAGCTTGACGTACGGCTTCACCCGGGCCAGCTTGATGCGGATGCGCAGGGCGTAGCCGAGCGTGCCGTAGGAGTTGGGGAAGGCCCGGAACAGGTCCGCGTGCTCGTTGTCGGCCCGGGCCACCAGAATCCGCCCGTCGCCGGTGAGGATCTCCAGTTCCTCGACCGACTCGTGCGGCAGGCCGTCCCGGAAGCTGCTCGACTCGATGCCGAGGCCGGTGACCGCGCCGCCGAGGGTGATCGTCTTCAGCTGCGGCACGACGTACGGCATGAGCCCGTGCGGCAGCGTGGCGTCCACCAGGTTCTCGTACGTCGTCATGCCCTGGACCTCGGCCGTCATGGTCACCGGGTCGACGTGGATGACCTGGTCCAGGTCACGGGCCGACAGCGACGCCGTCTTGGCCGGGGCCCGGAAGCGGAACAGGTTCGTCGTGGCCTTGGCCAGCCGAGGAGCGGCGTCTTCGGGGATGGCGGCGTAGGAGTCCCTGATCTGCTCGACGGCCTTTATATGGGCGGTCATACTGGCCGTGCGCTCTGGCATGACACCACCCCCATGGATCGTAGTGATCGCCTCTTGGCACGCTATCCCCGGACGGGGACGCAGACCAGAGTAGACACGTTACGCCCGCGAAAACTATCGAGTAGTCTCGCGACACCCCGTCGGCACAGATCGTATCCTTCCCGTGTTCTTCGCCTCGCGCGCCCCTGCCGTAACTGTGGAAACCGTCAGGACCTGGGCCGACGAGTGTGTTCCACTGGGCTTCACTGGGCTTCACTGGGCTTCACTGGGTTTCCACCGGGCGGTGAGGAGGAACGCATGGAGAGGTCACGGGGGCCGCTGGCGGGGATCCGGGTGCTGGAGCTGGCCGGGCTCGCGCCGGGGCCGTTCGCCGGGATGATGCTCGCCGACCACGGCGCCGAGGTGCTGCGCGTCGACCGGGTGGCCGCGGTGGGCGACGAGCCCCGGCGGGAGGTGATGGACCGCGGCAAGCGGACGATCGGCCTCGACCTGAAGTCGCCCGAGGGGGTGGCCGCGTTCCGGCGGCTGGCGGAGCGGGCCGACGTGGTGATCGAGGTGTTCCGCCCGGGCGTCGCCGAGCGGCTCGGCATCGGGCCGGACGACCTGCACGCCGTCAACGAGCGGCTCGTGTACGGCCGGATGACCGGCTGGGGCCAGGACGGCCCGCTCGCCCACACCGCCGGGCACGACATCGACTACATCGCGGTCGCGGGGGTGCTGTCGATGCTGGGCCGCGCGGGGGATAAGCCCACCCCGCCCATCAACATCCTCGGCGACTTCGCCGGCGGCGGGCTCATGCTCGCGTACGGCGTGCTGCTGGCCCTGATCGAGCGGGAGCGGACCGGCCGCGGCCGGGTGGTGGACGCCGCGATGGTCGACGGCGCGGCGCTGCTGTTCTCGATGTTCCACGGCGCGGTGCACGGCGGCCACTGGGGTCCGCGCGGCACCAACCTCCTCGACACCGGCGCCCCCATGTACGACACGTACGAGACGGCCGACGGCGGGTTCCTCGCCGTGGGCGCGCTGGAGCCGCGGTTCTGGGCGGAGATGCTCGACCGCATGGGCGTCGCCGACCTGCCCGACCGCGACGACCGGGCCAACTGGCCGGTCATCCGCGAACGGCTGGCCGAGGCGTTCCGGTCCCGTACGCGGGCCGAATGGGAGGCGGTCTTCGAAGGCTCCGACGCCTGCGTGGTCCCGGTGCTCGACCCGCGCGAGGCCGCCGGGCACCCGCACAACCGGGCGCGCGGCACGTTCATGGAGGTCGGCGGCGTGCCGCAGGCGGCGCCCGCGCCGCGGCTGGCCGGCGCCGGGCACGGTGACCTGTCCCCCGCCACCCGGCTGCACGACCTGAGCGCCTGGGGGCTGTCCGGCGACGAGGCGGAGGCCCTGCGCGCCGCCGGCGTGCTGGCCTGATCACGTGGACCAGGCAGGTCGCGGGGCGGCTGCCCGACCCGCCTCCCGACGACGAGCCGGATCAGGCCGGATGATCAGGCAGGCGCGGCCTGAGCCTGCGCCGGGGGCCCGGAGGGTTCGCCGAAGGACGGCAGGGTCGCGACGTAGAGGTCGGCTCCGTCGGGGTGGTGGATCTCCAGGTCGGTGGTGAAGGCGCGGGCGGGGGCCGCGCCCGACTCCGTGTGCTTCCACACCTGCTGCCAGGCGTCGATCAGCGCTCCGGGCATGGGTCCCCGCGCCTCGGCCAGCAGCGAGGGCACTCCGGGCACCCGTACGGCGACCATGCCCTCCGGCAGCCGCGCGGCCGTGCGCACCGCCACGCCGACGATCTGGGTGTAGGCGCCGTTGTGGTCGCTCTCGTAGTCCGTCAGCACGGCGTACAGGTTCTCGTCGACCCGGCCCGGCACGTGGGCGAACGCCCCCGGCGCTCCGGCACGGGCCCACAGGGCCGGCAGCCGGGCGAGGGCGGGGTCCGCCTCCGCCGCGTTGGTCGTCCGTACGACGTAGCCGACGACAAGCGTCTCCGGACGGTCAACGATGATCACTTGTGCTCCTCTCAGGCGAGGTCAATGTATCCCGTGTGCGGGTCTGCTCTCATCGGCGGGCGGGAATGCCGGAAATGACCGCTCACAACGTAGGCTGGACAAACGTGCGATTCCTCAACGATGTGACGCCGCCCTACGATCTCACGTACAGCGATGTCTTCATGGTGCCGTCCCGTTCCGCGATCGGGTCCCGCCTGGCCGTCGACCTGTCCACGGTCGACGGGACCGGCACCACGATCCCCGTCGTCGTCGCCAACATGACGGCCGTCGCGGGCCGCCGGATGGCCGAGACGATCGCCCGGCGCGGCGGCCTCGCCGTCATCCCCCAGGACATCCCGATCGAGGTCGTGGCCGACGTCGTCGACTGGGTCAAGAACCGCGACCTGGTCCACGACACGCCGATCGCCCTCACCCCGCACGACACCGTCGGAGAGGCGCTGACCCTGCTGCCCAAGCGGGCCCACGGCGCGGTCATCGTGGTCGACTGGGAGAACCGCCCGGTCGGCGTGGTGACCGAGGCCGACTGCCACGGCGTCGACATGTTCACCCAGCTCTCCCAGGTGATGAGCCCCTCGCCGCAGACGCTGCCGCGCGGGATCGACCCGCAGGCGGCGTTCGAGGCGCTGCACGGGGGCCGCCACCGGCTCGCCCCCGTCGTGGACGAGGACGGCCGGCTCGTCGGGATCCTCACCCGCACCGGGGCGCTGCGCTCCACCCTCTACCAGCCCGCCGTCGACGGCCGGAACCGGCTACGCATCGCGGCCGCGGTCGGGGTGAACGGCGACGTGGCCGCCAAGTCCAAGGAACTGCTCGACGCCGGCGTCGACGTGCTGGTGGTCGACACCGCGCACGGCCACCAGGAGAAGATGATCGGCGCGCTGCGGGCCGTACGCGCGCTCGACCCCGCCGTGCCGATCGCCGCGGGCAACGTCGTCACCGCCGAGGGCGTACGCGACCTGGTCGAGGCCGGGGCCGACATCGTGAAGGTCGGGGTGGGCCCGGGCGCCATGTGCACGACCCGGATGATGACCGGCGTCGGGCGCCCGCAGTTCTCCGCCGTCATGGAGTGCTCGGCCGAGGCCCGCCGCCTCGGGCGGCACGTCTGGGCCGACGGCGGCGTGCGTCACCCCCGCGACGTCGCACTCGCTCTCGCGGCGGGCGCCGCCAACGTCATGATCGGCTCGTGGTTCGCCGGCACGTACGAGTCCCCCGGCGACACCCGCACCGCCGCCGACGGCCGCAAGTACAAGGAGAACTACGGCATGGCCTCCGCCCGCGCCGTACGGCTGCGCACCGCCGAGGACACGCCGTTCGAGCGGGCCCGCAAGGCGTTGTTCGAGGAGGGCATCTCGACCTCCCGGATGTACCTCGACCCCGCGCGGCCGAGCGTGGAGGACCAGATCGACGCCATCGTGGCCGGCCTCCGGTCCTCCTGCACCTACGCGGGCGCCACCACGCTGGAGGAGTTCCACGAGCGTGCGGTGATCGGCGTGCAGAGCGCCTCGGGCTACAGCGAGGGCATGCCGCTGCACCAGAGCTGGTGACCACGCCGATTCCCGGCAGGAATATCGGGCTCTCTCGGGGTAGTGCGTTCCTCGTACCGGCCGCACTATCCCGCGGAGGCGCTCATGGAGTACTCACCGGCCGCAGAGCCGGCCAGTCCGGCGGTCGACAGACGGCTGCTGGTCAGCTACGACAACTACGCCGCGGCGCAACGCGCCGTCGACACGCTGTCCGACGCCGGTTTCCCGGTGGAGAACAGCGCGATCATCGGCAGCGACCTGCGCCTGGAGGAGACCGTCACCGGGCGGCTCACCAACGGCAGGGCCGCGCTGACGGGCCTCGTCAGCGGCGCGGTCTTCGGGCTCATCGTCGGCATGTTCCTCGGGTTGTTCACCTCGACCACGACCTCGTTCTTCGGGCTGGTGCTGTGGTCGATCCTGTGGGGAGCCGTCGCGGGCGCCGCCTTCGGCTTCGTCGGCCACGCCTTCACCGGCGGGACGCGCGACTTCTCCTCCCGGAGCTCGATCGTCGCCGGGCGCTACGACGTGCTGGTTGCCTCGGCCATGCTGGACCAGGCCCAGGCCCTGCTGCAGGGCGGGGTACGACCGGCCGACACCGTCGTCCTCCAGCGGCCGCCGTCCGCCGGGCCCGCCACGCCGCCCGTGACCACGCCCGTGACGCCGCCCTCGCCGGTCTCCGGCGACACCGCCCCGCAGGCGGACCTCCGTACGGACGCAGAGCGCGCGGACGCCCGCGACGAGGACGCCCGTGACGAAGAGGTGCGCGACGAGGAGGCGCGTGACGAGGCCGGGCTGTCGAGGGGCCGCCGCATGTGACGCCCGCCCACGCTCTCAGGCACAACGACGGCGCCTTCCCCGCCCGGTGCGGGGAAGGCGCCGTCGCGTCGGCCGCCGTGTCGGCCGTCGTGTCGGGCGCAGTCGCGAGATCGGCGAGCGGGCCTGCCGGTAGAGTCGTCAGCCGGCCGGAACGTCCGGCACGGACAGAACAGGAGACCCACGTGGCACTGGAGAAGCCCGAGATCGACTTCCCCGAGGGCGAGCCGCCCGCCGACCTGGAGATCGCCGACCTCGTGGAGGGGACCGGCCCGGAGGCCAGGCCGGGGCAGAACGTGACCGTGCACTACGTCGGGGTGGCGTTCTCCACCGGCGAGGAGTTCGACGCCTCCTGGAACCGCGGGCAGCCGTTCCAGTTCCCCCTCGGCGGCGGCCGGGTCATCGCCGGCTGGGACCGCGGCGTGGCGGGCATGAAGGTCGGCGGCCGCCGGCGGCTGACGATCCCCCCGCACCTGGGGTACGGCAACCGTGGCGCGGGCGCCGTCATCAAGCCGGGCGAGACGCTCATCTTCGTCGTCGACCTGCTCGGGGTCGGCTGACCCCTCCCCCGCCGCCCTGTCACGCGTGCCCCCGGGACGTCCGGGCGTCCTGGGCCGGCGTCCCGGGCTCAGGGGCCGGGAATCGGGGGTCCGGTGCGAGCCCGGTACGGGCCTGATGCGGGCCCGATGCGAGCCCGGTGCTGCGGGATGGACGCCGCCCGGCGGAGCCTATGAGGTCCCGGCCGCGTCATGGATGATGGCCGCATGGACGGCGTCCCCCCTCACGGCGGTCCCTCTTACGGCGGTCCCTCTCATGACGGTCACCGCGTGGCCGAGCCGCCGAGCGCCGCGGGCGGCCCGGCGACTGCTGTGCCTCCCATCCGGCCGCACCCCGTCCGGCCGCCCTCTGCTCGGCTACCCTCTGTCCGGCTGCCCTCCATCGGGCTGCCTCGGGCGGTGATCGCGCTCGCCGGCGCGGTCGTGGCCGTGCTGCTCGCGGTGAGTCCCTGGTACGGCTACCACCGCGACGAACTGTACTTCCGCATGCTGGGCGAACGCCCCCGGCTCGGATACTTCGACACCCCGCCGCTCACCCCGATGATCGCCCGGCTGTCGACGGCGGTCTTCGGGGACACCGTCTTCGCGCTCCGGATCGTCCCCGCCCTGTGCGCCGGGACGCTGGTCCTGCTCGCCGCGCTGATCGCCCGGGAGCTGAGCACCCAGGAGTTGGGCACCCGGGATCTCGACGCGGGCCGGGCCGCGCAGGTCCTCGCCGCGGCCGGTACGGCGGGCGCGGTGCTGCCCCTGATCGCGGGACACTCGCTGCTGACCCTCACTCCCGATCTCGTGCTGTGGCTCGCGGTCACGCTGTGCCTGCTCCGGGTGCTGCTGCGGGGCGACGGCCGCTACTGGCTCTGGACGGGCCTGCTGGCCGGGATCGCGTCCTACAACCGCGACCTCATCGTGCTGCTGCTCGCCTGCGCCGGCCTGGGCCTCCTCGTCACCGGTCCGCGCGAGGTGCTGCGGGACAGGCGCCTGTGGCTCGGGGCCCTCCTGGCCCTGGCGATCGCCTCGCCCAACCTGGTCTACCAGGTCACCCATGACTGGCCGCAACTGCAGATGGCCGAGGCTCTGCGCGCCGACGAGGGAGCGGACAACCGCATCGCCTTCGTCCCCCTGCAGATCCTGCTGCTGGGTCCCCCGCAGGCGGTGGTGTGCGTGGCGGGCTGGCTGCGGCTCTGGCGGGACCGGCGGGTCCGCTCGCTCGCTCTGGCCTACCCCGTTGCCTGCGCGCTGGTCCTGCTCTCGGGGGGCCGCCCCGACTACACCGGCGCCTTCCTGCTCTACCTGTTCGCGGCCGGGTGCGTGACGGCGGCCGGATGGCGGAGGCGGACCGTGCTGGTCGTGGCGCTGGCGGCCAACGCCGTGGTCGCGGTGGTCCTGGCGCTGCCGGTCGTCCCGGCCGCGTCGCTCGCGGGGACGCCGGTCGCGGCGATCAACGAGGTCGCCCGCGAGTCGGTGGGCATGCGGGACCTGGCGGCGCAGGTCGGACAGGTGGTGGGCACACTGCCCGCCGATGAGCGGGCGGGGGCGGTGCTGCTCGCCGGGAACTACGGCGAGGCCGGCGCGCTGCGCCGCTGGGCGGGCGACTTCGGCCTGCCCGCCGTCCACAGCGGCCACAACGAGCTGTGGTGGTGGGGCCCGCCGCCGGAGGGGACCCGGGTGGCGGTCTCCGTCGGCTATCCGCCCGGCCGTCTCCGCACGGTCTTCGCCACCTGCTCGGTCGCGGGCACGGTGACCGGGATGCCGGGCGAGGAACAGGGCGTGCCGATCACGGTCTGCCGCGATCCCCTCCGGCCCTGGCGCGATCTGTGGCCGCTCGCGCGCCACTACAGCTGACGGCGACACTACAGCTGACGGCGACTCGCCCCCCTGCCTGGGCAGGTGCCCATCCGGTAAGGCAGGATTACGTTGTGTTGCTGATCGACCTTGCCCGGACCTCCGCGGCCGTGGCGGCGGACTCGGCGCGGCTGGCCAAGATCAGGCACCTGGCCGAGCTGCTCGGCAGGGTGGGCCCGGACGAGGCCGAGATCGCCATCGCCTACCTGTCGGGGGAACTGCCGCAGCGTCAGATCGGCGTGGGCTGGCGGAGCCTTTCCGACCTTCCCGAGCCGCGCCAGATCGCCACGGCGACCCTCGGCCAGGTCGACGCGCTGCTCGAACGCATCAAGGCCCAGACGGGGACGGGTTCGCAGGCCGCGCGCCGGGAGCTGCTCGGTCAGCTGTTCGGCGCCGTGACGCGGCAGGAGCAGTCGTTCCTGCACCGGCTGCTGACGGGCGAGCTGCGCCAGGGGGCACTCGACGGCGTGATGATCGAGGCGATCGCCAGGGCGGCGGACGTGCCCTCCGCCGAGGTGCGCCGGGCCCTGACCCTGCGCGGCTCGCTGCCCGCCGTCGGCGCGGCGGCGCTGCGCGGCGGGGTGGCGGAGCTCAAGGCGTTCCATCTGGAGGTCGGGCGGGCCGTCGCGCCGATGCTCGCGCAGAGCGCGGCCAGCGTGACCGCCGCGCTGGAGAAGGCCGGCGCTCCCGCCGCGGTCGAGTGGAAGCTCGACGGCGTACGGGTCCAGGCCCACCGGTCGGGCGACGATGTCGCCGTCTTCACCCGTACGCTCGACGACATCACCGGTCAGGTGCCGGAGCTGGTGGAGGCGGTGCTGGGCCTTCCGGGCACCGACCTGGTCCTGGACGGCGAGGTCCTGGCGTTGCGCCCCGACGGCCGTCCGGAGCCGTTCCAGGTCACCTCGGGCCGGGTGGCCAGCAGGACCGGCGTCGCGTCGCTGCGGGAGACCGTGCCGCTGACCGTCTTCTTCTTCGACGCCCTGCGGGTGGGCGGGGCCGACCTGCTCGACCTGCCCGACCAGGAGCGGCACGCCGCGCTGGAGACGGCGGTACCGGCCGGGTTGATCACCCCGCGCCTGGTCACCGCGGACGCCGAGGAGGCCGAGGCCTTCTTCGGCGACGCGGTACGCCGCGGGCACGAGGGCGTCGTCGTGAAGTCGCTGGGCACGCCGTACGCCGCGGGCAGGCGGGGGGCGGGGTGGATCAAGGTGAAGCCCCGGCACACCCTGGATCTGGTCGTGCTGGCCGCCGAGTGGGGCAGCGGACGACGCCGGGGCTGGCTGTCGAACCTGCACCTCGGCGCCTACGACCCGGAGACGGGCGGCTTCGTGATGCTCGGCAAGACGTTCAAGGGCCTCACCGACGAACTGCTGACCTGGCAGACCGAGCAGTTCCTGCGGATCGCGGAGAGCCCTGCCGATGGCCCTGCCGGGAACCCTGGGGACGGCCACGTCGTCATGCTCACGCCCACGCTGGTGGTGGAGATCGCCTTCGACGGAGTGCAACGGTCCAGCCGCTACCCCGGGGGCATGGCGCTGCGGTTCGCCCGGGTGCTGCGCTACCGCCCGGACAAGCGGCCGGAGGAGGCCGACACCGTCGCCACCGTCCGCGCGATCATGCCCTAGCCGCCCGCCTACTTGACGAGGCGGACCGTCAGGGGATAGCGGAACTCCGTGTCGGCGATGGCCGACACCCCGCCGACGACGGACAGGACCAGCCCGAGGACCCAGACCACCGGCACCAGCACGACCCCGATGACGGTGAACGGCAGCAGGACGGTCGCGCCGAGCACGGTGAGGTGGAAGTTGAGCGCCTCCACCGCGTGCCGCCTGATGTAGGGGGACGTGCGGCCCGCCGTCACCATCATCAGCAGCGGGCCGATGACGAAGAAGCCCGCCAGCGCGAACAGGTGCGAGGCCGCCGCTCCGGCCCGGTCGCCCCCCTCCAGGGCGGAGGCGCGGCCGGTGTACGCGGGCGGCCGGGGCACGTACGCCGGCCGGGCGCCGTACAGGTCGTTCATGATCGGCGCGAGGTCGGCGTGGGTGCGGGCGGTCATCGCCCGGTCCAGCCGCTCGTCCATCTCGTGCTTGTCGAGCCTGCCCTCGGCGTAGGCCGCCTTGACGTGCTCGACCACCTGCTCACGGTCCTGGTTCGTCACGCGCAACTGAGGGTGCGGCATGGGGGCCGGGCGGCCCTGCCACGGTGGTGTCGCTGTCGCGGGCATCACAAACATCGCCTTCCGTCGACGGCCTGCTCGGCTTGTCTCAAGTCTGCCTCCATCCTGCTCCGGAGAGGCGGCCCCGGCATCAGGGACATCCCCGACATGGCCCCGAGACCGTTCCCTTAACGCCATCGTGATCTGCGACGCGGTATACAAGCACTATGAGATGGCGAGATCGTTACGGGCTCCGGCGGAGGCGCGGCCTCCGCGTGGCCAAGTTCGACCGCGAGGCGACCGACGCCGACATCGAGGCGCTCATCGAGTTCGCCAAGACCCGCCGTGGCGTGGAGTTCTACGTCGAGCCCGAGACCTTCGCCACCGACACCACGGCGGTGGCCGTGGCCCACGACGGGGAGTGGACCCGCCGCCGCGTCGGGTCGCCCGCCGTCATCGCCAAGGTCGCCAGAGATCTCGCCCTGCCGGTCTACGACGTGCAGCTCACCGGGTATCCCGCGCGGATGCGCGCCTACAACGAGCGCCGTCGTCAGGCTCAGGACAGCGACCCGGTCTGAGCCGGGGCCAGCAGCGCGCGCAGCGGCGCGAGCCAGACCGCTCTCGGGGCGCCCATCTCGTCGTCGAGTTCCTCGGGAGTCGGCATGCGGTCACGGAGCATGGCGGGCGACATCATGTGCGTCAGCGCCTGCCGCAGCAGGAGCGCCATCGAGTAGCCCGGATCGGCGTCGAGGGCCCGCTCCAGCGCCATGCCGGCCAGCGCGCACTCCCCCCGCTGCCACGCGGCCGCCGCCAGCAGCGAGGCCGCGGGAGCGGCGTGGCCCGGCTCCAGCCGCCGGGTGAGGTCACGCCACAACGCCAGATGCGCGTCCCGGTCGTCGATCAGCGCCCACGCCTCGTCCCGCACCCGGACCACGGCGAGGTCCAGCCCGAGCCGCGCGGCCTCCTCGTCGCCCAGCCTGCCCCCCGAGGCGTACAGGCCGATCGCGGCGCGCACCCGCTCCAGCGCGTCGGCGACGAACCGCGCGGCCTGTTCGTCCGGGCCCGCCGGGTCCGCCGCCGTCTCCATGTCCGTCTCCATGTCCGTCTCCATGGCCGTCTCCATGGCCGCGAGGCACGTGCGCAGGGCCTCCGTGACGCGGAACGTGGCCTGCCGCATCCGTGTCCCGCCGGACGGCTGGACGGAGCGGCGCAGGCTGCCCCGGTCGGGCAGCGCGACCAGCCCGTGCATCACGGCCGTGGCCGCCACCCGGCTGCCGCCGGTGTCGTACGGCGTGCCCTCCGCGGGGCAGCAGGTCGCGCCCGTGCAGGAGTAGGACCAGTAGCGCCCGCCCTCGGCGCGCAGGCTCTCCGTCACCCGGATGTCCCCGGCCCGCAGCAGCCGGGTCACCTCGTCGACTACGGGGGTCACGAGGGCGCCCGGGCCGTACCCGACGAGGAACGCCGAGGTCACCGCCTCACGGCGGAGCAGCGGGACCAGCCGGTCGAGGTCCCGGGGATCGGCCGGGAGGTCCCACCGCGTCGTCAGCCGCACCTCGGGACCGGTGGACCCGGTCACCACGAGGCTGTCGGACGGGTGGAAACCGACGAGGTAGGGCACGGCGGAGAGGATGTCCGCCGGGGTCGAGAGCACGAGCTGCGGAGTCGTCATGGCGGCAAGCCTCGCCCGAGGGCGCCTCGCCCCGGCCGATGTCAGCCGGCCCTGGGGACAACCCGTCTCCTGTGGACGGCCGGGCGGCAGCCGGCACCCCGCCCGCCCCTCGTCAGACGGGTTTCGCGTCCCTGGCCTGACCCCCGGGCAGGGCCGCGGGCGCGAGCCGGAGGCGGACGAGCATGGCGGCGCCGGCGACGGCGCCCGGCATCGCGACCACGCTCACGAGCGGCACCATGAACGAGAGGAAGAGCGGCACACCGAAGCCGAGCGTGACCGGCAGGTTCGCGCGGAGCAGGGCGAAGCGCTCCTTGCGCCGCAGGCCCCGCCGCTCCATGGCGAGGGCGGTCAGCTCGACCGTGAGGAAGAACCCGGAGACGAACGCGCCGACCACGGGCACCACGGTCTGGCCCACGACCGGCACGAACCCGAGCACGAACAGCGGCACCGTGAACAGCAGGACGTACCACAGCGTCACGAGGCTGTCGCGGACCGACCGGAACAGCGACGACCAGAAGGGCAGGTCGCCGCCGGGAAGCCCGCCCAGGTCCTCCTCGACCTTCTCCGAGAGCTTCTCGTAGAACGGGTCGCCGATCACGAGGGTGACGGCGGTGAAGGTCAGCACGGAGAGCGCGAGCCCCACCACGAAGATCATGAAGCCGACCAGCGCGCGGAACGTGTCCCGCCAGCCCCAGTTGTCGGCGAACGGCGTCACCCAGGCCGCGACGTCGGTGGCGTGCGTGCCCAGCCACACCAGCGCCACGATGTAGAGCGCGAGCGCGATCAGGGCCGGGATCAGCCCGAACAACCACCAGCCGGGATGCCGGGCCACCCATCCGAGCCCACGGAAGCAGAAGCCGATCCCCTCGGCGAAACCGCCGACGCCACGCCGCCCGGCGGGCCGCTCGTTGCCACTCATGGCGGGCAGGCTAGCGCCAAAGGCTCGTCACCGGCACGCCGAGATCGGCGAGCAGGCGGCGGATCAGCGGAAGCGAGATGCCGAGCACGTTGCCGTGGTCGCCCTCGATGCCCTCCACGAACCAGCCGCCCAGTCCGTCGAGGGTGAACGCCCCCGCCACCCGCAGCGGCTCACCGCTCGCGACGTACGTGCCGATCTCCTCGTCCGACGGCGTGCCGAACCGCACCACGGTCGCGGCCACCTCGGACCGCGTGCGTCCCGCGGCCACGTCCTTGACGCAGTGGCCGGTCAGCAGCCGGCCGGTCCTGCCCCGCATCATGTGCCAGCGGCGCACCGCCTCCTCCGGCGTCCCCGGCTTGCCGTACGCGACGCCGTCGAGTTCGAGCACCGAGTCGCAGCCGATCACGATGCCGTCGCCGAGGGTCAGCGACACCGCGACGGCCTTGGCCACGGCCAGCTTCAGGCAGAGCTCCTCGGGAGTGGCGGCCGTGATCGCGTCCTCGTCGACCCCGCTGACGATGACCTTCGGGTCCAGTCCGGCCGCCCTCAGCACACCGAGGCGGGCGGGCGAGGCCGAGGCGAGCACCAGTTCCGTCACACGACGAAGCCTAGTCGCTTCTACTATGTCTGACGTTTACCGATCACATGCGGGGGATGCCGGTGTCAAAAGCCACGGTCAATGAGCGTGCGCGCTACTGGTTCGACAACACCATGTCCAAGGGCACGACCGCCCTCATCGGCTGGCTGGCCCTGGTGTCGCTGGCGCTGATCGTGGTGGTCAGCGCGCTGACGATGTGGCTCGTCCCCGACGAGGCGCTCCGGCACGACGGCTGGCCCGGGGTGCTGTGGCTGTCGCTCATGCACGCCCTCAGCCCGGGCAAGATCGCCGGAGACGCCGGTACGGCGCCCTTCCTCGCGATCATGCTGGGCGCGTCCCTCGGCGGCATCTTCATCGTGAGCATCCTCGTGGGCGTGCTCTCCGCCGGTCTGCGCGGCAAGATCGAGGAGCTGCGCAAGGGCCGCTCCCGCGTGATCGAGAGCGGCCACACCGTCATCCTCGGCTGGTCCGAGCAGCTCTACACGATCGTCTCCGAACTCACGAAGGCGCACGCCAGCCAGCGCGGCTCGGTCATCGCGATCCTGGCCGACAGGGACAAGCCGGCCATGGAGGACGCGATCCGGGCCCGGGTCGGCGACACAGGCAGGACGCGCCTGGTGTGCCGCACCGGCCGGCCCACCGAGCCGGCCGACCTCGACCTGCTGAGCCTGAGCACCGCGCGAACGATCGTGGTGCTGTCCCCCGAGACGGAAGACCCGGACGCGCACGTCATCAAGACTCTGCTCGCGCTGGCCAAGCGGGCGGGCGAGCATCCTCCGGTGGTCGCCGCCATCGCCTCCTCGCGCAACATGGCCGCCGCCCGGCTGGCCGGAGGGCCCGGCGTCCACCTGGTCGACAGCGACGACATCGCCGCGCGGCTGATCGTGCAGTCGTCCCGGCAGTCCGGCGTGTCCGTCGTCTGCATGGATCTGCTGAACTTCGACGGCGGTGAGATCTACCTGCGCCGCGATCCCGCCCTCGCCGGCAGGTCGTACGGCCAGGCCCTCGACGCGTACGCGACCGCGACCGTCCTCGGCCTGCGCGCGCCCGGCGGTGTGGTGCTCAACCCGCCGCCGGACACGGTGATCGGGACGTCCGACGAGATCGTCGTGCTCGCCCAGGACGACTCGCTCATCCGCCTGGCGAACGGAACGGCTCCCGCGGACGAACGGCACATCGTCCCCGCGACGGCCCCGGAGCCGGCCCCCGAGCGGACCCTGATGCTCGGCTGGAACGGCCGGGCCGAGCGGATCATCCGCTACCTGGACGGCTACGTGACCCGCGGGTCGGTGCTCGACGTCGCCGGCGACCATCCGGGCGCCGGCGCCGGCCTGGCGGACCTTCGCAACCTGACGGTGAACGTCAAGGAGTGCGACGGCACCGACAGGTACGCCCTGGAGTCCCTCGGCGTCGGTGTCTACCAGCACGTCATCGTGCTCTCCGACGACCGGTACGATCCCCGCCACGCCGACAACCGGGCGCTGATGACGCTGCTGCAGCTGCGCGACATGCAGGCGACCCTCGGGGAGAAGTACTCGATCGTGAGCGAGATGCACGACGAGAACAACCGGGCGCTCGCCGAGGTCACCGAGGCCGACGACATCGTGATCAGCGACACCGTCATCGGCCTGCTGCTCGCTCAGCTCGCCGAGAACCCGCACCTCGCCGAGGTCTTCGGCTACCTCTTCGACGCCGCGGGCTCGGAGGTCTATCCCCGGCCCGTGGAGGACTACGTGACGACCGGCCGGCCCGTCGCCTTCCGCACGATCGTGGAGTCGGCCCTGCGCCGTGGCGAGACCGCGATCGGCTACCGCGTGGCGGCGAAGTCCGGTGAGCCGCCCCACTACGGCGTCGTGCTCAACCCGGACCGGTCCCGGGCGGTGACGTTCACCCCGGGTGACTCCGTGATCGTCCTCGCCGAATGCTGAGCCCGGCCGTCCCCACCGCTCACTCGCCGAGGCCCGCGCGGCGGGCGCGCACCACGGCCTGCGCCCGGTCGGCCACCTGAAGCTTGGCGAAGACGGACGTCAGGTGGTTTTTCACGGTCTTCTGACTGAGGAACAGGGCGCGGGCGATCTCCGCGTTCGACTTGCCGGACGCGAGCAGGTCGAGAACACCGCGTTCCCTGGCGGTCAGCTCGGGAAAGGGCGTGACATCCGGGCCGGACGCCAGGAACCTGCGGATGCGCCGGGCTACGGCGGGGCCGTACACGGCCTCCCCCCGGGCGACGGACCGCACGGCGGCGATGAACTCCGCCCCGCCCGTGCCCTTCAGGACGTAGCCGCGCGCGCCCGCCCGCAGGGCGGCGAACACCGACGCGTCGTCCTCGCTCATCGTCAGCACGAGCACGCCGAGGGCGGGCTCGCGGTCGATCAGCCGGCGGGTGGCCTCGATCCCCGAGGTGCCCGGCATCACCAGGTCCATCACGACCACGTCGGGGCGCAGCGACAGGGCGAGGGCGACGGCCTCCTCGCCGTCCCCCGCTTCGCCCACCACCTCGGCGCCGCCGACCTGTTCCAGCAGCGTCCGCAGGCCGTGCCGCAGCAGCGGGTGGTCGTCCACCAGCAGGACGCGTATCGGCTCGGCGGTCTCCGAATCGGCCCCGGAATTCATCACAGCGGCAGCACCGCCTCCACTGTCGTGCCCGCCCCGGAGGCGGACGTCCTGCGCAGCGCGCCGCCGAGTTCCACGGCGCGCTCTCTCATGCTGCCCGACCCCACGCCCTCGACGAGCGGTTCGGGCAGCCCCCGGCCGTCGTCACGGACCCGCAGGAGCAGCCCGCCCCGCTCGATCCGCGCGACGATCTCGATGGTCCGGGCCTGCGCGTGCCGCAGTGCGTTGGCCAGCGCCTCCTGGGCGATGCGGTAGGCCGCCACCTCGACGGCGGCGCGCAGCTCGGGAAGCGGCTCCGGCACCCGGACCCTGACCGCGGGGCCGCCCTGCGCGGTCTCCTCCGTCTCCAGGGCCAGGTCCTCCAGGGCTCCGGCCAGCCCGAGCTCGTCGAGCGCCGGCGGGCGCAGGTCGTGGACGATCCTCCGTACGTCCCCGACGAGCCCCCGGACGAGCTGCCCGACCTCCGCCAGCGACGACCGCACGGCTGGCGACACCCCCGCGGCGGTGGCCTCTATCACGTCGAGCCGTACGCCGATGGCGGCCAGGCCGGGCCCGAGACCGTCGTGGAGGTCACGGCGGAGCCTGCGCCGTTCCTCCTCCCTGGCGATGACCAGCCGCTCCCGCGACGCCTGCACCTCCCTGGCGAGCCGAACGGCCGCGAGGGCGACCGCGAGCTGGCGGGCGAGGTCGTCGAGCACCGCCAGGTCCGCCGCCGACAGGGCCTCGCCCGGCGACCGGGGAGCCGCGCGCAGCTCCCCCTCCACGCGTCCGCCCACCACGAGCGGCAGCCGTGCGCCGTCGCCGGGCACACCGCCCTCCGCGCAGACCGGTGTGCCGTCGGCGGCGAGCACGGCGACCGCGGGCAGCCGCAGGGTGTGGGCCACGGTCTCCGCCGCCCGTTCGAGCAGCCGCGTCGGGTCGGCCGACGACTCGAGGCGCTGGCCGAGCAGGGACAGCGCGGCCGCGGGGTCGCCCCGGTTGCCGAACAGCAGACGGCCGACGGCCCGCTGCGCGGCGTCCCGCGCGGGTGCGAACGCCACCGCGACGACGGCGGTGGCGGCCAGCGGCTCGACCACCCCGGTCCCGGCCCGCAGGAGCGTGCCGATCGTGGCCACGGTGACCAGGTAGGCCCCCAGCAGCGTGACCGTGACCAGCGCGTACACGACGGTGCGCCGGATCAGCACCTCGATGTCGAACAACCGGTAGCGGAAGATCGAGACCGCCGTGGCCGCGGGGAACAGCGGCAGTGCCACGGCCAGCAGCCACACGCCCACGGGGGGATCGGGCGGCAGCAGCGTGTCGGCGGCCACCGCGAGCCCCACCGCGACGACGGCCGCGAACACCGGCAGGAGACGTCGCCTGTCGTCGGATCAGGTGACCCGTGTGGCCAGCGCCGCCATCCCCGACGCGGCCAGCCCGAGCGCCACCACGCCGAACGCGAGCTCCGCCACGGGCCTCGTGGGGACGAACCCGAACGAGCTGGGCACCTCCCGCCCCCAGACCCAGATGCGGTCCCGGAGCATGAGCATGACCTGGAGCACCGTCATCCCGGCGACGGCCGCGACTAGGACCGGTCGCCAGCGCGGCGACGGCAGCC
The DNA here is from genome assembly GCF_005864065.1 of Microbispora triticiradicis. Classification (NCBI taxonomy): domain Bacteria; kingdom Bacillati; phylum Actinomycetota; class Actinomycetes; order Streptosporangiales; family Streptosporangiaceae; genus Microbispora; species Microbispora triticiradicis. Next base: position 187,856 of record NZ_VANP01000013.1, read on the forward strand.
GTCCGTCGGGCAGCAGCATGGGTAGCAGCAGGAGCGGCCCGAAGCCGGTGAAGAACACCCAGTTCGTCACCCACGCGGCTGCCAGGGCGCCGGGCAGCCCGTGCGGCTGGGCGTACGCGGCGTATCCCCCGGAAAGTGCCTGGAGGGCCAGCCCGGCACCACTGAGACAGAACAGCCGGCCGACGGGATGCCGCCGCCACCGCGAGAGGATCAGCACGCCCACCGCCGGGCAGGTCAGGCCGGCGACCGCGTCGAGCACCAGATAGGTGGTGTCCGGCGCGGGCGCGGCCGCGGTCAGCGCGACGCCGGCGACGACGGCCGCCCCGCAGAGGACAGGAATCGCCCAGAGCCCTCGGGGCCACGCACCGCTTCGCATCAGGACATCATTGGACATTATGCGCACGGAGGGGAATGGGACCCGGGTCCCGTCCCATCCGGGACCCCGCTCAGGTCCGTCGCACGGGACGGAACGGGACCTCACCCTCAGGCGGGCGGGACCGCCGGGACGCTGGAATCGGCCCATGCGAACGAACACGTCAACCGTCATCGGCACCGGCACCGAGACCGCCGCTCCCGCCGCCCGCGAGCCGCGGCTCGGGGTCTACGGCCTCACCCTGGCCGCCCTCGTGCTGCCCGTCGTCGCCCTCGCCGTATCGCAGGGCGCCGATCTCGACAGGATCGGCGACGCTCCCGTCGGGACCCAGATCGCCATGTACGGCCAGGCGTTCATGCCCGCGCTCGCCGCGCTCGTCGCGTGCCTGGCCGCCGGGGGTGTCCGCGCCGTGGACTGGGGTTTCCACCGGGTGCCCTGGCGCACGCTCGCCGCCGCCTGGGCCGTTCCCGTCCTCGGCGTCGGCCTCGCGTACGGCACGGCCTGGCTGACCGGCGCCGCCCGCTTCGACCCGGGCAACCTCGCCGCGTCCACCGGGCTGCATCCGGCGCTCGGCGTGCTGCTCGGCCTCGTTCCCGGTGTGGTGCCGTTCGTCGTCCTGGCGCTCGGCGAGCAGCTCGGCTGGAGCTCCCTGCTGGTCATGAGGCTCGCCGCGCGCAGGAGCCCGGCCGCGACGGCGGTGATCCTCGGCCTGGCCTGGGCCGCGTTCCACTACCCGCTGATGCTGTTCGTGCCGGGGGCGGTGGAAGAGGGCGTGGCGGTGCCGTACGCGATGCTGATGTTCACGCTCCAGACGGTCACGCTGGCCTTCCCGCTCGTGTGGCTGCGGCTGCGCACCCGGAGCCTCTGGCCCGTCCTGGTGTGCCACGCCACGGTGAACGCGTCGCTGTACTTCGTGGCCGAGGCGATGACCTCGACGCACGACAGGTCGGCCTGGATGGTCGGCGAGGGCGGCGCTCTCACCACGGCCGGGCTGGCGGTGGCCGTGCTCCTGACCGGCCGCCTGTGGCGGCGCCCGCGCTCCCGCTGAGTCAGAGCGCCTTCACGGAGGACATCACCGCGTTGATGTCGCGCCAGCGCTTCTTCTGGCTGTCGGGGATCGTGACGAACACGACGGCGGGCTTCCTGTCCGGGACGTCCACGAGGGCCAGCGCCGCCGCGGAGGTCCGCTTCTTGCCCTTCACCGTGTAGTGCACGGTGTAGCCCAGCAGCCAGCCCTTCCGCTTGCCCGCCTTCATCGGCTGGGAGGCCGTCCAGGTGATCGTCGCGCCGGACGGATGGTGGTTGAGCGTCCACCGCGCGGCCAGGAAGGCCGTGTCGCGCAGCGTCTCCTGCTGCGGGATCGGCACCGGGCAGGAGACCAGCAGGCCCCGGTACGACATGCCCTTGACCTTCGGCAGCACCTGCCGGGAGGCGAACGGGCTCGCCTTGGCGAGCGTCCACGACTTGGTGAAGCGCGGCAGGGCGACGCCGGAACGCCGGTCCTTGACCAGGCCGCGGATGTGAGCCGGATGACCGTGCAGGCGGCGCAGCTTGCGCTCGTTCGCCGGCAGCGTGGGTACCCGGGGATCGTGCAGGGCCGCCGCCATCGCGGTGTCGACCGGGCCGGACGAGGGCTCCGGGCTCACACTGGTCTGCGGGCTGGCACTGAGTGAACTGGCACTGGGCAGCGGGCTCAGGCCGGGCGTGGCCACCGCGCCGGTCGCCGCGCTGGTCGCCGTGCCGATCGCGGCACCGCTTGCCACCGCCGCCTGCTGAGTGACTCCCTGGGCGGCCGGGGCGCGTACGGCGGCCGGGGCGGGCGTGCCCCGGCCGAGCACCGCGAAGGCGACGCTCGCGCCCAGGATGCCGACCCCCGCGGCCACGGCGACCGCCCGGTAGACCACCCGCATCGGCAGGTCCCCGAGGCTCTTTCCGGAGTTCGTCGCCGGCGCCGGCGGCGGGACCGTGATCTTCGGCAGTGGCGTGGTCTCGGCCTCGGCCGCTATGTAGGAGGGCACGGCCTTCGTCCCATAGTCCCCAGGTGACACGATCGGGAGCGTACGGCATATCCCGGTTTTTCGGGTGCCTTCCCCATCACACTTCGGGAACGCCCGCCCGCAGCCAGGGGGCGTCCGCGACGACCGTCGCCGAGCCGGGTTCGATCTCCGTGAACCCGGCGTCCCGGACCACCGGCAGGCCGCTTCCGGCCAGCGCGTCCCACCGGTCCGGACCCGCCGTGCGGACGCGTACGGCGAAGCCGCGGCCGCGCCAGGCCGCCCTGTCCGCTTCGCCCGCGCCCCACCACGCGAACTGCGCGCCGTGGCCCGCCTGGGCCATCGCCTTGCCCGCCGTCATCGTCAGCCGGGGGTTGACCCAGAGCACCACGTCATCGGGGCCGGGCTCCGGCGGAACGGCGTCGTCCGCCAGGTCGGTGCCCGACACCTGGAGCCGGGCGAGGTCACGCGGCCAGTCGTCCAGCGGCACCGGCGGATGCACCCGCACCTCGGCCGTGCGCACCGTGACGGTGATCCCGGGCAGGGCGAGCGCCCGCCGCCACTCGGCCCCGCGGGCCCGCCTGACCACCTTCCTGATCCGGCCGTCCTGCCACTCGGCGATCTCCTCGCCCCACGCGTCCCCGTTCTCGGCGTTCTCCGCGTTCTCGGCCTTCTCGGCGTGGTCGAGCAGTCGCGGCACGGCGGTCGCCGCCGCCTCCAGCGCGTCGGTGCGGCGCGGCGGCGCCGCCCGCTCGATGCGTACGACCAGGGGAAGAACGCGCTCGGTCACCCGACAAGGATCGCAGCTTCGCGCTGGTCCCGGATACGCGTGACGACGCGGGACGACATGAGCGCCGCGAACAGGCACAGAACCCCCGCGCCGTACCACGCCAGGTCGTAGTTCCCCAGGTGGTCGCGGGTGACGCCGGCCACGGTGGCGACGACGGCCGCGCCGACCTGGTGGGAGGCGAAGACCCAGCCGAACACGACCGCGCCGTCCGCGCCGAAGATCTTGCGGCACAGGGCGACGGTCGGCGGCACGGTGGCCACCCAGTCGAGGCCGTAGAACACGATGAACACCAGCATGCTCGGCTCGGTCGTGGCGGCGAACAGCTGCGGCAGGACCAGCAGCGACAGCCCCCGCAGGCCGTAGTAGACGACGAGCAGGAGCCGCGCGTCCACGCGGTCGCTCAGCCATCCGGAGAAGATCGTGCCGGCGATGTCGAACACCCCGATGACGGCCAGCAGCGAGGCCGCGACGGTCTCGGGCATGCCGTGGTCGTGGGCGGCCGGGATGAAGTGGGTGCCGACCAGGCCGTTGGTGCTCGCGCCGCAGATGGCGAAGCCCCCGGCGAGATACCAGAAGTACCGGGTGCGCGCCGCGTTCCGCAGCACCCGTACGGCCCGCGCGGCGGCGCCCCCTCCCGGCGTGCGGACGACCGGCGCGTCGGCCCCCAGCGCGGTCAGGCCGATCTCCTCGGGGGTGTCCCTCAGCAGGAACCACACGAGGGGGACGACGGCGAGCGCGGCTCCGGCCACCGTGAGCGAGGCCGGGCGCCAGCCCTGCGCCTCCACGAGGTGGGCGAGCAGCGGGAGGAAGACCAGTTGCCCCGTGGCGCCGCCCGCCGTGAGCACGCCCGTGACCAGGCCGCGGTGCCGGACGAACCAGCGGTCGGTCAGCGTGGCGGCGAAGACGAGCGCCATCGAGCCGGTGCCCGCCCCGACCAGGACGCCCCAGAGCGCGACGAGCTGCCAGCTCGCGGTCATGAACACGGTGAGGCCGCTGCCGACGGCCACCAGAAGCAGGGCGCAGGCGACCACCCGGCGCATGCCGAAGCGGTCCATCAGGGCCGCGGCGAACGGCGCGCACAGCCCGTAGAGCATGAGGTTGACCGACACCGCCAGCGAGATGGTGCCCCTCGTCCAGCCGAACTCGTCCTGCAACGGCATGATCAGCACGCCGGGCGTCGCCCGGAAGCCGGCCGCCCCGATGATCGCGACGAAGGCGACGGCGGCCACTGTCCAGGCACGGTGTAGCGACTTCATGACGAGCATCCTCCCGTCGCGCCCCTTGGGGGAGACAGTGGCCGGGGGGTCAACCTGTGAAAGAATCCGGCCATGCTTCCGGCCATGCTTCCCACCGTGCACCCCGCCCCGCACCGGGTCGCCGTACTGGCCCTGGACCACTTCGCGTCGCTCGACCTGGGCATCCCCGGGCAGGTGTTCCTGGCCGCCCGCAACCGCGGGGCACTGTACGAGGTCGTCACGTGCAGCCCAGGAGGCCGGCCGGTGCGGACCCGGGCGGGCTACCGCGTTCTGCCCGACCACGACCTGGACGTCCTCGCCACGGCGCACACGGTGGTGGTGCCGGGCATATACGACGGGCGCGCGCTGACGGACGGCACGCTCGACGAGGAGGTGCGGGAGGCGCTGCGGGCGGCCGCCCCGCGGGCCCGGCTGATCTCGATCTGCACCGGCGCCTTCGTGCTCGCCGCCGCCGGCCTGCTGGACGGGCGGCCCGCGACGACCCACTGGCGCAACGCCGCGGCCTTCCGCGCCCTCTTCCCCCGCGTACGGCTCGACCCGGACGTGCTGTTCATCGACGACGGCGACGTGCTGACCTCGGCCGGGGTGGCGGCGGGCATCGACCTGTGCCTGCACGTGGTCCGGCGCGACCACGGCACCGATGTGGCCAACCGCACCGCCCGCCGGTGCGTGACGCCGCCGTTCCGCGAGGGCGGCCAGGCCCAGTACATCGAGCGGCCGCTGCCCGACCCGGCGGGGACGACCACCGCCCCCACCCGGACCTGGATGCTGGAACACCTGGAGGAACCGGTCAACCTGACCGCCCTGGCCGCGCACGCCCGCATGAGCGTGCGGACCTTCACCCGGAGGTTCCGGGAGGAGACCGGCCTCAGCCCGGCCAGGTGGCTCGCCGGGCAGCGTGTCGCGCACGCCCGGCGTCTACTGGAGACCACCGACCTGCCGGTGGACGCGATCGCCAGGAAGGCGGGGTTCGGCAGCGCGGTCTCGCTCCGGCAGCACCTGAACGCCGCCGTCGGGGTGTCCCCGCTCGCCTACCGGCAGACGTTCCGCACCCCCGCGGCGCTCTCCTGACGGGCGACCGGCGGCTTGTCAGCGGCGGCCGCCCGCGACCGGCCTCCGCCGGCCGTACGCGTCGTCCGACCGGCGTCCCGGCGCGCGGCGCACCTGGGTCTGCGCCTGCTGCCGCTGGTCCGAGCGCCGCTTGCGCATGAAGAGCCAGCCGAGGCCGAGCACGACCATCCCGATCGGCGTACGGGCCAGCCAGCGGGTGACGACGAGCTGCAGGATTCTCTTCATGGCACTCGCCCCTACCCGGCAGGCGTGTGATCATGTGCCCGCCGTTCAGGACACCAGTTGCGGATACAAGCCGGCCACGTCGCCGGACAGCATGGCCCGCACCTGGCGGCTCGTGTCGTCGGCGACCACCTCGAAGCGCCCCTGCTCGATCCCCTGCAGGGCCTGGGCGGCGACCTCCGCCGGGTCGATCTTCGGGCCGTCGACGTGGGCGGCCATGTCGGTGTCCATGTATCCGACGTGCAGCGCCGTGACGAGCGTGCCCTGCTCCTTCAGTTCGAGGCGGAGGCTGTTGGTGAGCTGCAGCGCGGCCGCCTTGGCCGCAGAGTAGCCGGCCACCTGCGGTGCGGTGAACCACGACAGCACCGACAGCACGTTGAGGATCGCGCCGCCCCCGTTGCGGCCCAGGACCGGGGCGAACTCACGAGCCATGGCGAGCGTGCCGAAGTAGTGCGTCTCCATCTCCAGGCGGATGTCGTCGAGCGCACCGGCGAGGAACGACGAGCCCGTGGAGATCCCCGCGTTGTTGATCAGCAGGTTCACGTCGCGGGCCCGCTCGGCGGCGGCCCGGACGGACGCGGGGTCGGTGATGTCCAGGGCGAGCGGCACCACGCCCGGCAGGTCGACCGTCTCCGGCCTGCGCGCCGCCGCGTACACCTTGGCGGCGCCACGGTCCAGCAGCGCGGCCGCGAAGCGCCGTCCCAGCCCGCGGTTCGCGCCCGTGACCAGCGCGACCGATCCTTCGATCCTCATCGTGTCTCCATCCGTCGACGTCCTGGCGTCCACGGTAGAGACCTGACTTTAAAATTGCAAGTTAGCCTTCCCGGGCTAGCCTGTATCCCACCGGCGACGAGCGAGCGAGGCGTGCGATGACGACCACCGAACTCCCCGACTCGATGACGTGCTCCATCGAGCGGGCGGTGACCCTCCTCGGAGAGCGGTGGACGCCGCTGATTCTGCGCGAGCTGCACACGGGAGTCGTCCGCTTCGCCGACATCCAGCAGCGCCTGGGGATCGCCACGAATCTGCTGACCACCCGGCTGGCGACGCTCGCCGGTGCGGGCGTCGTCGAGAAGCGGCCCTACCGCGACACCGGAGCCCGCACCCGGTACGAGTACCACCTGACCGATTCGGGCCGCGACGCACTCGTGATCCTCGGAGCGCTGCAGCAGTGGGGGGACCGTCACGTGCCCCGGCTCGCGGGACCGACGGTCGAACGCCGCGATCGGCGGACCGGGGCGCGGCTGGACGTGTCCTTCACCGACCCGGAGGGGCACACCGTCCCGCTGGACGCGGTCGCCTTCGTACGCACCGGCGACTGACCGGCCGGAACGCCGAGAGCCGTCCTCCGGGCGGAGGACGGCTCCTGAGATGATTCGGCGACGGTGGAGCTATGGGGACTCGAACCCCAGACCCCTTCCATGCCATGGAAGTGCGCTACCAGCTGCGCTATAGCCCCTTGCCACGCCGCGTCGGCGGCGCCCCGCCAGTGTATAGGACTTCGGCGGCGTGAGCGTAACCCGCGTCAGGGGATCGCCAGGGAGAACCAGACCGTCTTGCCTCCCGCGACCCGGCTTGCCCCCCAGCGCTCGGCGAGCCGGGAGACGACGTACAGCCCTCTGCCGTCCTCGTCGAGGACTCCGGGCTCGCGCTGCATCGGCAGGCGGTGGTTGTCATCGCTGACCTCGCACAGCAGGTGATCGGTGCGCAGCAGCCTGATCGTGACGGGCCGCGACGTCTGCCGTACGGCGTTGGTGACGAGCTCCGACGCGAGCAGCTCGGCCACCGGGGTCATCGAGGCGAGACCCCACGCGTCGAGCGTACGGCGGACCAGGCCGCGGACACGCGACGGCGTCATCGGCTGCGGCTCCATCATCCACTGGGCGACGTGCTCGCTCGGGATGCCGCGGAAGCGGATGGCCAGCATCGTGACGTCGTCGGCCCGGGCGGCCGACAGCACGGCGTCGCTCAGGTCCTCGATCGAGGTGCCGTCCGAGAGCCGGCGGCGCAGGTCCTCCACCTGCTGGCCGATGTCCTCCCCGCGTTCCTCCACGAGCCCGTCGGTGTAGAGGACGAGCATGCTGCCGTCCTCCGCCGCGATCTCCGTCGTCTCGAAGGGGGTGCGGCCCAGCCCGATCGGCGGGCACTGGGGCGGCGCCAGCACCTCCGCCCGGCCGTCCGCGCCCACGAGGATCGGCGGCAGGTGGCCCGCGCTCGCGATCGTGCACCGGCGCAGCACCGGGTCGTACACGCAGTAGACGCAGGTCGTGATGGTCTGCTCGGCCAGCCGCTGCGCCACCTCGTCGAGCGAGTGGAGCACCTGCTCGGCCGGGAGGTCGAGCGCGGCCAGGGTCTGCACGACCGTGCGCAGCCGGCCCATCACGGCCGCGGCGGCCGGCCCGTGACCCATCACGTCACCGACGACCAGGGCCACCCTGCTGCCCGGCAGCGGGATCACGTCGTACCAGTCGCCGCCCACCCGCTCGGCCGCCGGCCGGTACCGGTAGGAGATCTCCAGCCCGGGCAGGTCGGGCGGAGCGCCCGGGCGCATGTCACGCTCCAGCGTCTCGACAATCTCGACCTGGCGGCGGTCCCGCCGGCCGTGGAAGATCGTGAGCGCGGCGGGCACGGCGAACTGTCCCGCGGTGAACAGGTCCGCCGGGCCGAACGGCGGCCGCCCGGCGTCGCGCGCGAGGAGCGCGCAGCCGACGACCGTTCCGTACGCCCGGAGCGGCACGGCGAGCAGGCGCCCGTCGAGCAGGGCGGTCTCACCGGTCTCACCGGCCTCGTCGCCGGCCCAGTGCGGCGGCAGCCGCCCGCCGGGATCGACCCGGTGCCAGGCGGCGCCGTCCACGTAGACCGCGGCGGCGTCGGCCAGCCCCGGCACCGCCGCCTCACACAGGGCCCTGGTGGCCTCCTCCGGGCCGGGGCTGTCGCCCACGGCCCGGACGATCGCGCTGACATCGTGCAGCATGGTCGACGGCTCCCCGCCTCCCCACACGGATGCGGCCGTTCAGCGATGGTCACGCCGGCAGTTGACGAAGAGCTGGATCTCCGGCGGCGCCTGCGTGGTCGCCGGCGCGTACGAGAGGTGGTTCTCCGACAGCACGGTGAATCCCGCGGCCTCGACGACCTCGCGCAACTCGTCGCGCAGATACCCCGTCACCCGCACGGGAGCGCCGAGGAACTGGAAGGGCACGTCGTCGAGGTCGATCTCCACCATGCTCAGCGAGAAGAGGCCGCCGGGCGCGAGCACGGCGTGGATCCGGCCGAGCGCCCGCTCGATCTGGGGCCGGGGCAGCATGAGGAGGCTGAAGAAGGCCGTCGCGGCGTCGAACGTGCCGAGCGAGGCGTCGAGGTCGACCACGTCGGTCTCGAAGAACGTGCCGACCGGCACGTTCTTCCTGGCCAGGTCGAGCATGACCGGGGAGATGTCGATGCCGGTGACCTCGCAGCCCGCCTCGGCGAACTGCTGCGCGGTGGGAGCGCCGGTGCCGCAGCCCACGTCGAGGACCCGCGCTCCCGGCTGGAGCTGCTTGATCAACCATTCACCGGCGGCGACCTGTCCCTCCTTGTGTGGGAACGCCTCGTCGTACCGGGCTCCGATGCGATTGAACGCCTCGGCCTGCATGGCCCGGTACTCCCGACGCGGATTGTCCGGTCCTGACTCGATTGTCATCATGGCCGCCATTGGTGATCAGCTGTATTTGCTTTCTTCTAGATAGGGGGCTTCGCCCGATCAAGTCAAGACATACCGAAGCTATTTAGGCTTTTCAGCGGAAAACGAGTCAATGATCATTGTCAACCCTTACGCCGTCGGCCGCGCCCGCCGAGCCCGGGAACGACGACGAAGGGCGGTCGGACCGCGCGCCGCGCCGTCCGACCGCCCTTCGACGATCCTGCTTGTGAAGCTACTTGTGAAGCTGTCTGTGGAGCTATGGGGACTCGAACCCCAGACCCCCTCCATGCCATGGAGGTGCGCTACCAGCTGCGCTATAGCCCCGTGCGACGCAGCCAGTGTATAGGAGTCGGCGCGGAGGCGGGTAACCGGCGGACGGGCCCCTCCCCCGGGAAGCCGGGGGAGGGGCCCGTCCGGACGATCAGAATCCCTGCGCGAGCCGGTAGTAGGCCTGGTTCCACCGCAGTTCCTTCGCGAACTGCCGGGGAGTGGTCGCCTCGTCGATGACGAGCAGTTCGACGCCCAGCATGTCGGCGAAGTCGGTCAGCTCCTCGGCCCCGAGGGCCGAGGACAGCACGGTGTGGTGCGGGGCGCCCGCCGTGATCCAGGACTCGGCGGAGGTGCGCAGGTCTGGCCGGGGCCGCCAGACGGCCCGCGCGACCGGCAGGGCCGGCAGCGGCTCGGGCGGGGCGACCACGTCGATCTCGTTGGCCACCAGCCGGAACCGCTCGCCCATGTCGGACAGGCCGACCACCACGGCGGGGCCGGGCGCCGCGTCGAACACGAGCCGGACCGGGTCCTCGCGCCCGCCGATGCTGAGCGGGTGGATCTGGCAGGAGGGGGTGTCCGACGCGATCGTCGGGCAGACCTCCAGCATGTGCGCGCCGAGGATGACCTCCTCGCCGGGAGTGAGGTGATAGGTGTAGTCCTCCATGAAGGAGGTGCCGCCGGGCAGGCCCGCCGACATCACCTTCAGCGTGCGCAGCAGCACCGAGGTCTTCCAGTCGCCCTCGCCGCCGAAGCCGTAGCCGTCGGCCATCAGCCGCTGCACGGCCAGGCCGGGAAGCTGGCGCAGCCCGCCGAGGTCCTCGAAGTTGGTGGTGAACGCCTTGAAGCCGCCGCCCTCCAGGAACTGGCGCAGGCCCAGCTCGATGCGCGCCGCGTAACGCAGCGACTCGTGCCGGTCGCCGCCGACGCGCAGCTCCGGCGCCATCCGGTAGAGGTCGTCGTACTCCTTGACCAGCGCGGAGACGTCGGCGTCCGCGGCGGCGTCCACGGCCTCGACCAGCTCGTTGACCCCGTAGGTGTTCACCGACACCCCGAACCGCAGCTGCGCCTCGACCTTGTCGCCCTCGGTCACCGCCACGTCGCGCATGTTGTCGCCGAAACGGGCCAGGCGCAGCGACCCGACCTCGGCGCGGCCGGCCGCCGCCCGCGCCCAGGTGCCGATCCGCGCCACCACCGCGGGGTCGCTGACGTGCCCGGCGACGGTCTTGCGCGGCACGCCCAGACGGGACTGGATGTAACCGAACTCGCGGTCGCCGTGGGCGGCCTGGTTGAGGTTCATGAAGTCCATGTCGATGGAACTCCACGGCAGCTCGACGTTGGCCTGCGTGTGCAGGTGCAGCAGCGGCTTGCGCAGCGCGTCCAGGCCGGCGATCCACATCTTGGCCGGGGAGAACGTGTGCATCCACGCGATCAGGCCGATGCACTCGTCGTCGGCGTTCGCCTCCAGGCACACCCGGCGGATCGCCGCCGCGTCGGTGAGCACGGGCCGCCACTCGAGCTCGAACGGCAGCCCCTCGCCGAGGATCTCGGCGATGCGCTGGGACTGCTCGGCCACCTGCCGCAGCGTGTCCTCGCCGTACAGGCCCTGGCTGCCGGTCAGGAACCAAAACCTCACAGGTGACTCCTCTGTCCGTAGACGTTCTGATAGCGGTCGTACAAGCTGTCGACGTCGCCGGAGGCGATCGGCAGCGGCTCACCGAGCTGACGGGAGATGTGGACGGTGCGGGCGACGTCCTCGCACATGACGGCGGCCTTGACCGCCGCCTTCGGCGACTCCCCGATGGTGAACACTCCGTGGTTCTGCATCAGCACCGCACGGGAACGGTGACCTGTCAAGGTCTCCACGATCCCCTTGCCGATGTCGTCGTTGCCGATCAGCGCGAACGGACCGACGGGGATCTCGCCGCCGAACTCGTCGGCCATGGCCGTGAGCACGCACGGGATCGCCTCCCCGCGGGCCGCCCACGCCGAGGCGTACGTCGAGTGGGTGTGCACGACGCCGTTCACCTCCGGCATGTGCCGGTAGACGTAGGCGTGCGCGGCCGTGTCGCTGGAGGGCGCGAGGTCGCCCTCGACGAGGTGGCCGTCCAGGTCGCACACCACGATCGACTCGGGCGTCAGGTCGTCGTACGACACGCCGCTCGGCTTGATGACGAACAGGTCCTCTCCGGGCACCCGGCCCGAGACGTTGCCCGCCGTCCACACCACCAGGCCGTACCGCACCAGCTCGGTGTGGAGCCGGCACACGGTCCTGCGCAGTTCTTCGATCATGCACTGGCCTCGTTCCTGATCGCGCGGAGCCGGTGCAGGAGATCACCGTCCGCGAAGTGGTCGTGCAGCCTCCGGTACTCGGCGTACAGCCGGTCGTAGGCGTCGGCCCGCTCCTTGTCGGGCGCGTACACCGCGGCGTCGCGCTTGCCCATCGCCGCCGCGGCGGCGGTGATGTCGGGGTAGGCCCCGGCGGCGACGGCGGCGTGGATCGCCGAGCCCAGCGCCGGTCCCTGGTCGGAGCCGATCACCGACAGCGGGCGGCGCAGCACGTCGGCGTAGATCTGCATGAGGAACCTGTTCTTCAGCAGACCGCCGGCGACCACGAACTCCTCGACCGGCACCCCGGCGGCCTCGAAGGTCTCCACGATCGTGCGGGCGCCGTACGCGGTCGCCTCGATGAGCGCGCGGTAGACGTCCTCGGGGCGGGTGGCGAGCGTCTGCCCGACGACCACCCCGGACAGAGTGTGGTCGACCAGGACCGAACGGTTGCCGCCGTGCCAGTCGAGCGCGACCAGTCCGTGCTGCCCGACCTTCTGCCCGGCCGCGAGCGAGGTCAGGTACTCGTGCAGCCCGAGTCCCGCCTCCGCGGCCCGCTCGGCGTACGAGGCGGGCACGCAGTTGTCCACGAACCAGGCGAAGATGTCACCGACGGCGGACTGGCCCGCCTCGTAGCCCCACAGCCCGGGGACGATGCCGTCCTGCACCACCCCGCACATGCCGGGCACCTCGGCGAGCCGGTCGGAGCACATGACATGGCACGTGGAGGTGCCCATGATGGCGACCATCTGGCCCGGCCGCACGGCGTCGGCCGCGGCCGCGGTGACGTGGGCGTCGACGTTGCCGACCGCGACGGCGATCCCCTCGGGCAGACCCGTCCACTCGGCCGCCCGCGCGGTCAGCCGGCCGGCGAGGCCGCCGAGCGGCGCGAGGTCGGTGCCCAGCTTCCCGGCGAAGCCCGCGAAGCCGGGGTTGAGCGCGGCCAGGAACTCCTCCGAGGGGTAGGCGCCGTCCTGGAAGATCCCCTTGTATCCGGCGGTGCAGACGTTGCGGGTCTCCACGCCGGCGAGCTGCCAGATGATCCAGTCGGCCGCCTCGATCCACCGGTCGGCCAGGCCGTAGAGCTCCGGGTCCTCCTCCAGCAGTTGCAGGCCCTTGGCGAACTGCCACTCCGAGGAGATCTTGCCGCCGTACCGCGGCAGCCACGGCTCGCCGCGCTCGGCCGCCAGGGCGTTGATCCGGTCGGCGTGGGGCTGGGCCGCGTGGTGCTTCCAGAGCTTCGGCCAGGCGTGCGGCCGCTCGGGGAAGCGCTCGCACAGCGGGTGGCCGTCGGCGGTGACGGGCAGGATCGTGCAGGCGGTGAAGTCGGTGCCGATGCCCACCACCTGCTCGGCCGGGACCTGCGCGGCGGCCAGGGCCTTCGGCACCGTGTGCCGAAGCACGTCGATCCAGTCCGCCGGCGACTGCAGCGCCCAGTCGGGCCCGAGGCGGACCCCCGAGCCCGGCAGCGCCTCCTCGATCACCCGATGGGCGTACTCGTGGACGGCGCCGCCCACCTCCTCGCCGTCGCTCACCCGCACCACCACGGCACGGCCGGAAAGTGTGCCGTAGTCGACGCCGATGACGTAACGCTCGCTGTTAGCGCTCACAAGTACTCCAAACCAGGGAGAAGGGAGAGGGGACCCGGGCCCGCGCTATCTGCGCCTGGCGGTGATCAGCCGCTGCAGCAGGATGAAGGCGAACAGCAGCAGGCCGATGAAAATCTTGGTCCACCACGAGCTCAGCGTGCCCTCGAAGCTGATGATCGTCTGGATCAGGCCGAGCACGAGCACGCCGAGCACGGTGCCGAGCAGGTAGCCGCTGCCGCCGGTGAGCAGCGTGCCGCCGATGACGACCGCGGCGATCGCGTCCAGCTCCATCCCGACGGCGCTCAGCCCGTATCCCGACAGCGAGTAGAAGGCGAACAGCAGACCGCCGAGCGCCGAGCAGAACCCGCTGACGGTGTAGACGGCGATCTTCGTACGGGCCACCGGCAGGCCCATCAGCAGGGCCGACTGCTCACTGCCTCCCGTGGCGTACACGTTGCGGCCGAGCCGGGTGTAGTGCAGCACGTACGCCGCGGCCAGCACGACCACGAGCGCGATCAGCACGCTCGGCGAGACCCACATGTCGCCGCCGAGGTCGACCCGCGTCTGGGCGATCGCCGTGAACGTCGAGTTTTCGATCGGGATCGAGTCGGTGCTGATCGTGTAGCACAGGCCGCGGGCGAGGAACATCCCGGCCAGCGTCACGATGAACGGCTGGATCTCGAAGTAGTGGATGATCGCGCCCATGCCCAGGCCGAGCACCGCGCCGATCACCAGCACCAGGGCCATGACCCCGAACGCCGGCCAGCCGTCCTTCAGCAGGCTGGCGCTGATCATCGTGGAGAGCCCGACCACCGATCCGACGGACAGGTCGATGCCGCCCGTGAGGATCACGAATGTCATCCCGACCGCGACCACCAGCAGGAAGGCGTTGTCGATGAAGACGTTGAGGATGATCTGCCCGGTGGCGAAGCCCTCGTAGCGGATGCCGCCCGCGACGAACATCGCGATGAACAGGCCCGCCGTCACCATGACGGGGATGTACTTCTGCGGGACCGTGCGGCGGAGGTCCAGCAGACCGGTGACGCTCGTCATGCCGAGACCCTCACCTTCTCTTCGGTCACCGGGCTCGGCGCCTGCGGGCGCCTGCGCCGGTGGAACACCTTCTCGCGGAAGGCCGGGGACTGCAGCAGGCAGACGATCGTCACCACGAGCGCCTTGAACAACAGCGTGGTCTCCGGCGGGACGCCGATGGAGTAGATCGTGGTGGTCAGCGTCTGGATGATGAGCGCGCCGAGCACCGTGCCGCCGAGCGAGAAGCGGCCGCCCGCCAGGGAGGTGCCGCCGATCACGACGGCGAGGATGGCGTCGAGCTCGATCCACAGGCCGGCGTTGTTGCCGTCGGCGCTGGAGACGTTCGAACTGATCATCAGCCCGGCGATGCCCGCGCACAGCGCGCAGAACGTGTACACCGTGATGAGGACGCCGCGGGCGCTGATGCCCGACAGGCGGCTCGCCTCGGCGTTGCCGCCGACCGACTCGATGAGCAGGCCCAGCGCGAGACGCCGGGTGAGGAACGCCGTGAGCGCGAGCACGACCGCCACGATGATGATCGAGAACGGCAGCGTGAGCCAGTAGCCGCCGCCGATCAGCTTGTACGGCGAGCTGTTGACCGTGGTGATCTGGCCGTCGGTGATGAGCTGTGCCAGCCCGCGTCCGGCGACCATCAGGATCAGCGTGGCGATGATGGGCTGGATGCCGATGCCCGCGACCAGGAGGCCGTTCCACACGCCGAGCACCACCGAGAGCGCCAGCGCGATCCCGACCGCTCCGAGGACCCCGCCGATCGAGTTCTGGTCGCCCAGGTCGCTGATCTGCAGGCAGGCCAGCGCGCCGGCGATGGCCACGACCGACCCCACCGACAGGTCGATGCCGCTGGTGGCGATGACGAGCGTCATGCCGAGCGAGACGAGGATCAGCGGTGCGCCGAAGCGGACGATGTCGATGAGGCTGCCGTAGAGGTGGCCGTCCTTCATCTGCACCCGGAAGAAGTTGTCGGTGAAGACGAGGTTGAGCGCCAGCAGGGCGACCAGGATGGCCACGGGCCAGAACAGCCGGTGTCTGAGGAACCGCGTCATGAGATGGCTCCGCTCGCGATCGTCTCCGTGAGCCTGTCCGTGGTGAGGCTCTCGTCGTTGTCCAGTTCGGCCACCAGCCGGCGGTCGCGCAGCACGCCGACCTTGTGGCTGAGCCGCAGCACCTCCTCCAGCTCGGCGGAGATGAACAGCACGGCCATCCCGCCGTCCGACAGCTCGGCGACCAGGCGCTGGATCTCGGCCTTGGCGCCGACGTCGATGCCCCGGGTGGGCTCGTCGAGGATGAGCAGGCGGGGCTCCAGGATCAGCCAGCGGGCCAGCAGCACCTTCTGCTGGTTTCCGCCGCTCAGGTTCCTGACGAGCTGCTCGGGATTGGCCGGGCGGATGTTCAGCGCGGAGATGTACTTGTCGACCAGCTCGTCCTGCTTGCGCCGCGGGATCGGCCTGGTCCAGCCCCGCGCCGCCTGCAGCGCAAGGATGATGTTCTCCCGGACCGTGAGGTCGGGGATGAGCCCCTCGGCCCGACGGTTCTCCGAGCAGAAGGCGATCTTGCGGGCGACCGCCGACCGGGGCGTGCGCAGGCTGACCGCCTGGCCGTCGATCTTCAGCGCGCCGGTGCCCGCGTGGTCGGCGCCGAACAGCAGCCGGGCGATCTCCGTGCGGCCCGAGCCGAGCAGCCCGGCCAGGCCGACGACCTCCCCCTCGTGGATGGTGAGCGTGAACGGCTCGATCGCCCCGGTCCGGCCCAGCAGCTCGGCCTCGACCAGCGGCGCGGCCTCACGGGCGGGCGGGCGGCCCTCCAGCTTCTCCAGGTCGGCCAGCTCGCGGCCGATCATCTTGCCGACCAGCTCGACCTGGCTCAGCTCGCTGGTGAGGTACTCCCCCACGAGCGTGCCGTTGCGCAGGATCGTCATGCGGTCGGAGATCTCGTAGATCTGGTCGAGGAAGTGCGAGACGAACAGGATCGCGATGCCCTGCTCCTTGAGCCGGCGCATCACCCGGAACAGCTGGGCGACCTCCCCCGCGTCGAGGCTGGAGGTGGGCTCGTCCAGGATCAGCACCTTCGCGTCGATGTCCACCGCCCGCGCGATCGCGACCATCTGCTGGATGGCCAGCGAGTACGACGACAGCGGCGCCGACACGTCGAGGTCGAGGTCGAGGCGGGAGAGGATCTCCTCCGCCCGGCGGCGCATCTTCTTCCACTGGATCCGGCCGAGCCGGCGCGGCTCACGGCCGATGAAGATGTTCTCCGCCACCGAGAGGTTGGCGCAGAGGTTGACTTCTTGGTAGACGGTGCTGATGCCCGCCTGCTGGGCGGCCAGCGGGCTGGAGAAGGCGACCCGCCTTCCCTCCAGCTCGATCTCGCCGGCGTCGATGTCGTAGACGCCGGTCAGTACCTTGATGAGCGTTGACTTGCCGGCGCCGTTCTCGCCCATCAGGGCGTGCACCTCTCCCGGCAGCAGCCGGAAGTCGACGCCGTCCAGCGCCTTCACGCCGGGGAACTGCTTGCCGATCCCGCTCATCCGCAGGATCGGCGCGGGTGCGGCCATAGCGGAGCCCCTCTCTCGTTCCTACTCACTGTCGCGGCACCGGGCCGCCCCGGGAAGAGGCGGCCCGGTGAGGGAATCAGTGCTTACGATCAGTACTTGCGGTTGGGCAGGGCCTCCTTGGCCTGCTCCTGGGTGAAGGTGGTCTCCTCGGTCACCACGCGCGGCGGAACCTGCTCGCCCTTGACGACCTTCTTCGCGAGGTCCATCAGCTGGGGGCCAAGCAGCGGGGAGCACTCGACGATGTAGTTGATCTTTCCGTCAGCGAGGGCCTGCATGCCGTCGTGCACCGCGTCAACCGTGATGATCTTGATGTCCTTGCCCGGGACCTTGCCCGCGCCCTCGATCGCCTCGATGGCGCCGAGGCCCATGTCGTCGTTGTGCGCGTAGAGCACGTCGATCTTGGGGTTGGACTTGAGGAAGGCCTCCATGACCTCCTTGCCCTTGGCACGGGTGAAGTCGCCGCTCTGCGAAGCGATGACCTTGAACTTCGGGTCGGCCGAGATGATCTCGCCGAAGCCCGCCTTGCGGTCGTTGGCGGGCGCAGAGCCGGTGGTGCCCTGCAGCTCGACGATGTTCACCGTGTCCTTGCTGTCCTTGTACTGGTCGACCAGCCACTGGCCGGCCTTCTTGCCCTCCTCGACGAAGTCGGAGCCGAGGAAGGTCTTGTACAGGCTGGTGTCCTTGGAATCCACGGCCCGGTCGGTGAGGATGACCGGAATCTTCGCGTTCTGGGCTTCCTTGAGCACGGTGTCCCAGCCCGACTCCACGACCGGCGAGAAGGCGATCACGTCGACCTTCTGCTGGATGTAGGAGCGGATGGCCTTGATCTGGTTCTCCTGCTTCTGCTGGGCGTCGGAGAACTTCAGGTCGATGCCGGCCTCCTTGGCCGACTCCTGGACGGACTTGGTGTTGGCGGTACGCCAGCCACTCTCCGCGCCGACCTGCGAGAAGCCCATGACGATCTTGTCGTCGCCGCCGCCCGACGAGCCGTTGCTGGCCGACGAGTCGCCGTCGCCGCCACCGCTGCATCCGGCCATCGTCAGGGCGGTCGCGCCCGCCAGGATCAGTGCCGAGATCCTCTTCAACACTGTGGGGATCCTTTCATCGCTGTTAGCGCTAACACAGGTCAGGTGGTCAGCGCTGATCATTTGTTTGATTTCCGTACGGCTAGCGCGCGCCTGTCGTGCTTCCCCTTCGTACGAACTGGGGAGGCACGACGAGCCGTTCATGGGGCAACGGCTCGTTCGACTCGATCTGCCGGAGCAGCACGTCGATGCTGCGCCTGCCGACGGCCCCGAAGTCCTGTCTTATGGTGGTGAGCGGTGGGGAGAAGAACTCCGACTCAGGGATGTCGTCGAAGCCCACGATGCTGATCTGCTCGGGGACCTTCACCCCCTCCTCCGTGAACGCCCGCAGCAGGCCGAGCGCCATCTGGTCGTTGGCGACGAACACCGCGGTGACGTCGCCCGCCATCGCGGCAAGGTGCTTTCCGGCCTGGTAGCCCGATCGAGGACTCCAGTCGCCGGTCAGCAGGTCGGGTACGCGGCGCCCCGCCTCGGTCAGCACCGCGCGCCAGCCCTCACACCGCCCTTCGGCCTCCAGCCAGTCGGCGGGGCCGCTGACATGCCAGACGGTCTTATGGCCGAGGTCGAGCAGGTGCGAGGTCGCCAGCCTGGCTCCCTCGACCTGGTCGACGCTCACCACGGAGACGTCGCCCTGATGCCACCCCTCGACGGCCACGGCGGGCATGCCCGCCGGCAGGTCGTCGAGCGCACGGGCCGCCGAGCGCTGCGGAGCGACGACGACGATGCCGTCGACGCCCTGCTCGGCGAGGTAGCCGATCGCGTCGTTCACGCCGGCCCTGTCGATGGTCCGCAGGCTCACGATGCTCACGAAGTAGCCCGCGTCCCTTGCGGCCTGCTCGATTCCGTATACCGTGCTCGCCGGTCCGTACAGCGTCGTGTCGAAGCTGACGACGCCCAGCGTGCGCGAGTGCTTGGTGACCAGTGCCCGGGCGACGAGGTTGCGGCGGTAACCGAGCTGGTCGATGGCCCGCATGACCCGGGTGCGGGTCTCGGCGCGGACGTTCGGATGATCGTTGAGCACCCGCGAGACCGTCTGGTGCGACACTCCGGCCAGCCTGGCCACGTCGGCCATGACGGGCGGGCGGCGCTCGACGTTGGGTCCCACGGTCGCTCCTCTCAACTGCTTGGCAAGAACTGTGAGCGTTAACACAACCCGGCGTCAAGGAGGTCGCCGGTCACGGTCCGGTTACGCCGAAACATGCCGGTAACCCAGCATTGACGGACATGCCACATCGGCTTTAACTGGTGACCGAATCCCGGGTGTTAACGCTCACCCATCCGTGGAGAGGCTGTGTTATCGTTAACAGAACTGTCTGAGGAGCTGCTCACATGACCGAAACCCCTGCTCATCGGCCCTGCCGATCGTGGCGGCGGCGAGGATGCCCGGGTTCGGTGGTCACACAGGGTAGTCATGAGCGGCGGTGCTGGGGGACGCCAGCGCGACCGACACGAGCACCGGCGGATTTGGGGCGTTCCAATCGCTACGAACGTTTCAGGCGTGCCGGGGCCATGTGCTCGGCTCCCGGTGACCGATTCTCAGCCCCAGCAGGCAGAAACCCCGGCCGCCGGAGCAGCCTCGTGAGCGGCTCGCGATCCCATGGACGGCGACACGCTTCCGCGCCTGGCGCTGCTTCTCTCCTGTCCCTGCTTTCACCCCGGCCTGCTTCCCTGAGGCACCGATGTCACCCCTGCGGGTACCGATTCGCGCGCCGGTGATTTCATTCGCGCCGCCAGGCACTGCGGGGGTTTCGGTAGGTGAAGGCCCAGCGGTCGGCTCCGATCTTGCGGCGGGTGTAGCGGTTCGGGTGGCGGTAGCGGTCGCGGTTGTGGAACTGGCACGCCGGTCCCAGCAGCTTCAGGTCGGTCAGCCCGCCGCTGCACCAGTCCTCGGCGTGGTCGATCTGGCACATGGTGGCGGGCAGCGGGCAGCCGTCCACCCAGCAGGTCGCATACCGGGCGAAGACCGCCCGCCGCTGCGCCGGGGTCGCCAACCGCACCTTGCGGCCCATGTCCAGCACCTGCCCACCGGCATCCATCACGATCCGCACCAAAGCGCTGGTACGGGCCAGCCGATGCACGCCGGCGACAGACAGCAGATGCCCGGTCGCCAGGATCAGCCCCGGCAACCCCCGCAACCACACCCCCGGCGGCGGACTGTTGACCCCCACCCCCGGCCACGCGTCATCGTCGCGTTCCACCCCCGGCGGAGCATCGGCTCCTGTCCGGGGCGTCTCATGCCACGCATCGCCTGTCCAGGAGGCGTGCCGGTAACCCTCGCAGTCGTCGGCAGGGCGGTCCCCGCCGGGGCAGCTGTGAGCACGGCGATCCCCAGAGCAGTCCCCGCTTGGACTGTCCTCGCTGTGGGTGCCAGGAGTGTCGCCGTGCTCGGGAGAGGGATCCGGGGCATGCGTCTGCTCCGCACGAGTGCGCTGCGGATTCCACGCTCGGCGTCTGTGGGTCTCTGCCTCGTCGGCGTGCCCCTGCCGGGTGTCGTCGACCTCGCCAACCTCGCCGAGGTCGGCACGCTCGTCGCCGTGGGCCGCGTCGAAGTGCGGCCAGACGACGGCCGGGCCGCCTGTGGCCGGGCGCTCGGGAGCACAGGGCTCGCTGTCGGCGTCGGTTGTGCCGGCGCAAGGCGTGCCAAAGCCCTCCCTGACGCAGGCGTCAGAGCCGGGGACGGAACCAGGCCCGCAGGAACCGAGGTCAGGGCCGGGGTCACTGCCCGGAGAGTCGCTGGCGGGATGAGCGCCCGACGGGCCGGTGCCCGAAGGGTCGGGGTCAGGGCCAGAGCCTGGGTAGGTGCCGGAGGAGTCGGGGCCAGGGCGGTCGCTCGGGTCGGTGCGCGAGGGGTCGCTAGTGGGGTGGTCGGCAGAGGCGTCAGCTGTGGGATCACCTGAGGGGGTGGTGCGTGAAGGTTCGTCGGTTGGGGGGTCGTCGGGGAGGGATTCGGCGTTGACCAGCACCAGAAGCTCGGTCGCGATCTTGTTCTCCAGGAACGCGATGAAGGCATCCGCGTTCCGCACACTCGGGGTGCGGTCATCCCCCTCGGCCTTCGGCTTGGCGTAGACGTCCAGCAGGTGCTGCAACCGCGCCGCGGCCTCGACCGGGAGGTAGAACTCTCCCTCCAGCCCGCCGTTCCTGCGCCGCCGCACCCGGAAGAACCGGCGGTCGAAGTCGGCCTGCTCATCGCTTTCGTGGCCGTCAGGGTCCAGCACCGCCCGCAGATACCGCCCCGCCTTTGCCACCTCCGCCGCACCCGCCGAACCCGCCAACTCCAACAAAATCCCCTCGGCGGTGATCGCCTGCTCGTCGGTCAACCCCGCAGTGGCCGTGCAGATCGCCTCCACGATCCCCTCGGCCAGGCTGCCCTCGGAGAACCGCTCACGCACCCGCGACAGACGACCCAGCTCCACGCCCATCGTCACCAACCGGCCCGCACCCGGGATCGTCATCCCGCCAACGGATCGCAGCCACAACCGGGTGGAGGCATGCCCGTGGTTCTTCGCCTCCCCGGATCGATGCGCCCGGCCGACCCGGGCGGCCAGCGCCGAGGTGATGCGATCGCGGGCCGCCAGCAACTCCTCGGCCTCGGCCAGGCACACCTCCGCCGACTCAGGCACCGGCACCAACGCGACTGCCCGCGCCGCCTCACCAACAGCAGCCACCGCCACCCACGACGACGACCCCACACCACAAGCACCACCGAAGCCATGCTCAGACGCGCTGCCGGACGCACCGTCCGACGCACCACCAGGCGCACCACCGGGCGCACCACCGGCAGTCCGGCCACGGTCGGCGTCACCCCGGCCCGCATCGTGGATTGGGCCCGGACCTCCTGAATGCTCCCGACCGGCATCCCTATCGCGGTCGGTGGCGCGGCCCGCATCCTGGTCCTGGTCCGCGTTACGCGGGTCGGCGGCAGGGACGCCGTCAGATGCGCCACCGGCGTCGGTGCCCGGGGCGTCCGGGGTCTCCGGGGCGTTGATGCCAGCAGCGGCGGGACCGCGGGCGCCGCCGGCTGCACCTCCTGGGTGACCGGCGACCGAGGGAGAACCGGCTGCGGCGCCGGAAACGGGACCGTCGGCAACGGGGCCGCCGGCAGAAGAACCATCGGGGGAAGCGCCATTCGCGGTTTCGTCGCCGATGGAGTCGTCAACGGCAGTACCGGCACGTGTCGTAAATGCTCGAACAGAGGGAAAAGTCGCCGGGATGTTGAACCGGCTGGCGCGCTTTCGCCCTTCGGAATCGGCGATCGGTACAAATTCGCGGGCGAGCGAACCTTCTGACGACCAAAGGGGCGAGCCGGCGACCAGGCGATCCCACCAGTCGTCAGCGGCATGCGAATCACGGG
The DNA here is from genome assembly GCF_005864065.1 of Microbispora triticiradicis. Taxonomy (NCBI): domain Bacteria; kingdom Bacillati; phylum Actinomycetota; class Actinomycetes; order Streptosporangiales; family Streptosporangiaceae; genus Microbispora; species Microbispora triticiradicis. Next base: position 210,465 of record NZ_VANP01000013.1, read on the forward strand.
GGTGACCAGGGCCGAAGCCAGACAGATCCATCACGCCCCCTTCGCCGATTCGATATTCTGTTCCAATCCTTCCACGAATCAACACCGGGCGACAACCGCGCGCTGAGATTTGCTGGAGCTACAGGCGAAGGGTGCAGGACAGCGAATTCAATATCCCTATTTAGCCTCATTGCGCTGATATAGCCGACCTCTGGAAGCGGCACGCATTCACGTGCGCGGCGCGACAGGCAAGCGGGCACGGGCCGCACAGGCTGAATGGACGGCAGGCCCACCGGCGGCGGGCAGGCTACGGAAGGCCGGTCACGCGGCGGCCGCGCTCTCCCTGACCACGAGTTCGGGCTCGACCAGGCGCGCCGACTCGACGTCCCGGCCTGCGATGCGCTGGAGCAGGAGCCGGAACGCCTGCCGGCCGAGCACGCCGAAGTCCTGCCGCACCGTAGTCAGCGGCGGCCAGAAGTACGCCGCCTCCGGCACATCGTCGAACCCCACGACACTCACGTCCTCGGGCACCCGCCGGCCCGCCTCCCGCAACGCCCGCAACACCCCCATCGCCATATGATCATTGGCCACGAACACCGCCGTCACCCCACCATCGGCCGCCAACCGCCGCCCCAGCTCATAACCCGACGACGCCGTCCAATCCCCCACCAACGGCTCGGGCACCACCCGGCCCTCCGCCTCCAGCACCGACCGCCACCCCGCCGCCCGGCCCCGCGAATCCACCCAGTTCGGCGGACCCGCCACATGCCACACCGTCCGATGCCCCAAAC
>NZ_VANP01000014.1:0-207844 GCF_005864065.1 Microbispora triticiradicis
CGCCTCCGGCGCCCTCGTCCAGCAGAACTCCTGCGACTCGGTCGCCACCAAACAGTGGACCCTCCAGCCCACCGGCTCCATCCCGAGCGGGACGCCCACCAGCACCCCGACCTCCACCCCCACGGGCACCCCCACGAGCAACCCGACGCCGCCGTCCGGCTGGCCGGGCGCGAACGGATCGCAGGCGGTCACCAGCACGATCAGCGTCTCCGGCACGATGGATGGCAACCTGAGGCGCTACTACGCGAGTGGCGCCATGGGTGACGGCGGGCAGAGCGAGAGCCAGAAGCCGATCTTCGAGCTGGCCAACGGCGCGACGCTCAAGAACGTGATCATCGGTTCTCCCGGCGCCGACGGCGTCCACTGCCTGGGCAGCTGCACCCTGCAGAACGTCTGGTGGGAGGACGTCGGCGAGGACGCCGCGACCCTGCTGGGCAGCTCGTCGTCGCAGGTGATGACCATCGACGGCGGTGGGGCGAGGAGCGCCTCCGACAAGGTGTTCCAGCACAACGGGCCGGGCACCATGGTCATCAGGAACTTCCAGGTGGACAACTTCGGCAAGCTCTACCGCGCCTGCGGCAACTGCACGAACTCCTACCAGCGGCACGTGCAGATGTCGAACATCGTGGCGACCTACCCCGGCAAGGCGCTCGCGGGCATCAACACCAACTGGGGCGACACCGCGCGCTTCTCGAACATCACGATCAAGAACGACCCGGACCACAAGATGATCGTCTGCCTGAAGTACAAGGGCGTGCCCAAGGGCAGCGAGCCCACGGAGATCGGCAGCGGCGCCGACGGGACGAACTGCCTCTACAGCGCCTCAGACATCCACTACCAGTAGGACATTCCGGCACGTGCGAGGGAAACGGAAGGCCCGGCGGCCCCCCTCAGCCGCCGGGCCCTCCCGCACCCGCGCTACCGACCGTGGTCAGGAAGCACCGTGATCAGGAAGCACCGTGATCAGGAAGCACCGTGGTCAGGAAGCGCCGTGCCAGCCGCCGTAGTCGGCGAGGAAGAGGGCCTCGGTGACGATGGTCCGCCGCAGTTCCTCCAGCACGAGCCGCTCGTTCGGGGCGTGGATCGAGGCGCCGTCGTCCTCCGCGCCGTAGAGCAGGATCTCGGCCTGGGGGAACTGCCGGGCGAGGGCCGCGACCAGCGGGATCGACCCGCCCTGGCCGACCTGTCGCGGCGGCCGCCCGAACGCCCGCTCCAGCGCCCGCTCGGCGGCGTTCATGGCCGGGCCGCCCGGTTCGATCTGGAATCCGGAGCCGGTGACGAAGTCGCCGAAGGAGACCTTGACGCCCCAGGGCGCGACCTTCTCCAGGAAGGCCATCACGTCGTCCAGCGCCTGCCTGGAGCTCCCGCTCGCCGGGATGCGGATCGTGACGCGGGCCCGGGCGACGGCCTGGACCGCGTTGATCGCGCCGCTCACGGTCGGCACGTCCAGCCCGGTCACCGTGATCGCGTACGACGCCCACAGGCGGTCGGCGAGTGAGCCGTCTCCGACGAGCGAGACGCCGTCGAGCACACCGGCGAGAGCGCGGAACTCCTCCTCCGCCAGTGCCTCGCCGGGGAAGGCGCCGGGCTCCAGGCCCGGTACGCGTACGACGCCGTTGTCGTCGTGCATCGCGCTCAGCATGCGCATGAGCGCGGCCAGCGCGTCGGGGGCGGCGCCGCCGAAGGCGCCGCTGTGCAGGGCCTCGGCGAGCGTGCGGACCTCGATCGTGAACGCGGCCATGCCCCGCAGCGAGGTCGTGAGGGCGGGGTCGCCCACCTCGGGGTTGCCGACGTCGGCGATGACCATGGCGTCCGCGCGCAGCAGTTCGGGGTTGGCCGCGACGAAGTCCTCCAGACGCTCCCCGGCGTACTCCTCCTGGCCCTCCACGATGACCTTCACGCCGACCGGGAACCGGCCGCCGAAGGCGCGCAGCGCGGCGACGTGCATGATGACGCCGCTCTTGTCGTCGGCGACGCCACGGCCGTACACGGCTCCGTCGACGGTCGTGGGCTCGAAGGGCGGGGTGCGCCACAGGGCGAGGTCGCCCGAGGGCTGCACGTCGTAGTGCGCGTAGAGCAGCACGGTCGGGGCGCCGTCGGGGGCGGGCGCCTCGGCGAACACGGCGGGAAAGCTGCCCTCGACCGGAATCTGCCTGACGTGGGGGAGACCGGCCGCGCGCAGCAGGCGCTCCACGAGCGCCGCGGCCTCCAGGACCGGGGCCTCGGAGTGGCCGGGGAACGCGACGGACGGGATGGCGACCAGGCGCTTGAGGTCCTCGACCGTCTGCGGCATGCCGGCTTCGACGGCGCGCTCGATCTCCTCAGGTGTCACGGCGTTCTCCCGATGTGCGTGGTTTCGGTCGTTACGGCCGACCGATGGACCCCATTTGACCACACGGCCCGCCGGTGCTCCGCCGACGTCTCGACCGCCTCAATCTACATTGACGGATTTCGTTGCCGTTACAACACGATGTCGCGGAATCCGAACTTCTTGCATAGTGAAGCCACGTAATCACTTGGCAAAACGCAGAAGCGGCGTGCACACTGTGGGCAGCACGGATCACTTCAGGGAAGGTTGCGATGACGCGCCCCGACGTTCTCAAGGCCGCACAGGACAATCTGTGGATGCACTTCACGCGCCACTCCTCCTACGAGGGAGGGGAGGTGCCCATGATCGTGCGGGGCGAGGGGGCCTACGTCTACGACATCCACGGCAAGCGCTATCTCGACGGCCTGGCCGGGCTGTTCGTGGTCCAGGTCGGGCACGGCCGCGCCGAGCTCGCCGAGGCCGCCGCACGGCAGGCCAAGGAGCTGGCGTTCTTCCCGCTGTGGTCGTACGCGCATCCCCAGGCCGCCGAGCTCGCCGCCCGGCTCGCCGAGCTCACCCCCGGCGACCTCAACCGCGTCTTCTTCACCACCGGCGGCGGCGAGGCCGTCGAGTCGGCCTGGAAGCTGGCGAAGCAGTACTTCAAGATCAAGGGCAAGCCGCTGAAGACCAAGGTCGTCAGCCGGTCCATCGCCTACCACGGCACCCCGCAGGGCGCGTTGTCGATCACCGGCATCCCGGCGCTCAAGCAGATCTTCGAGCCGCTGGTCCCCGGCGCGATCAAGGCCCCCAACACGAACCTCTACCGCGCCGACGAGATCTCCGGCTTCCCCGGCCTGGAGAAGGACCCCGAGGCGTTCGGCCGCTGGGCCGCCGACCAGGTCGGCAAGGCCATCGAGATGGAGGGCCCGGACACCGTGGCCGCCGTCTTCGTCGAGCCGGTGCAGAACGCCGGCGGCTGCTTCCCGCCGCCCCCCGGATACTTCCAGCGCCTGCGCGAGATCTGCGACACCCACGACGTGCTGCTCGTCTCGGACGAGGTGATCTGCGCCTTCGGCCGGCTGGGCACGATGTTCGGCGGCCAGAAATTCGACTACGTGCCGGACATCATCACCTGCGCCAAGGGCCTGACCAGCGGTTACTCGCCCATCGGGGCGATGATCGTATCGGAGCGGCTGTTCGAGCCGTTCAAGCACGGCTCCGAGACCTTCGCGCACGGCTACACCTTCGGCGGTCACCCGGTGTCGGCCGCCGTCGCCCTGGCCAACCTCGACATCTTCGAGCGGGACGGCCTGCTCGAACACGTCACGGCCAACGAGCCGGTGTTCAGGGCCACTCTCGACCGGCTGCGGGACCTGCCGATCGTCGGCGACGTCCGCGGCTCCGGCTTCTTCTACGGCATCGAGCTGGTCAAGGACAAGTCCACCAAGCAGACCTTCAACGCCGAGGAGTCGGAGCGCCTGCTGCGCGGCTTCCTCTCGAAGGCGCTCTTCGACGCCGGCCTGTACTGCCGGGCGGACGACCGCGGGGACCCGGTCGTGCAGCTCGCCCCGCCGCTGATCTGCGGCCCCAAGGAGTTCGACGAGATCGAGTCGATCCTCCGTTCGGTGCTCACCGAGGCGTGGGCCCGCCTTTAGACCATCAAGCTCGTTCGGCCGGGTAGGGGGCGACCGTGACGAGTGACCGCCTGAAAGGACGTATTCCATGAAGATCGGTGTGCCCGCCGAGGTCAAGAACCACGAATACCGCGTCGCCGCCACCCCGGCCGGCGTCCACGAGCTCGTCCGTCACGGGCACGAGGTCAGCGTCCAGCGCGGCGCCGGTCTCGGCTCCCACATCACCGACGAGGAGTACCTGTCGGCCGGCGCCAAGCTCGTCGAGGGCGCCGACGAGGTGTGGGCCGAGTCGGAGATGATCCTCAAGGTCAAGGAGCCGATCGAGGAGGAGTACCACCGGCTCCGCGCGGACCAGATCCTCTTCACGTACCTGCACCTGGCCGCCTCCCGGCCCTGCACCGACGCGCTGCTCGCGGCCGGCACCACGGCCGTCGCGTACGAGACGGTCCAGGCGGGTAACACGCTGCCGCTGCTGGCCCCGATGTCGGAGGTCGCCGGGCGGCTCGCCCCGCAGGTCGGCGCGTACAACCTGATGCGCTTCAACGGCGGGCGCGGCGTGCTCCCCGGCGGCGTGCCCGGCGTGGCCCCGGCCAAGGTCGTCGTGATCGGCGGCGGCGTCTCCGGCCTCAACGCGGCGCAGATCGCCGTCGGCATGGGCGCGGACGTGACGATCCTCGACATCAACATCGACCGCCTCCGCTTCATCGACGCCGTCTACCAGGGCCGGCTGAAGACGCTGGTCTCCACGCAGTACGCCGTCGAGCGGGCCGTGCTGGAGGCCGACCTGGTCATCGGCGCGGTGCTCATCCCGGGCGCGAAGGCCCCGACGCTCGTGTCCAACGAGCTCGTCTCCCGCATGAAGCCGGGCTCCGTGCTCGTCGACATCGCGATCGACCAGGGCGGATGCTTCGAGGACTCCCGGCCGACCACCCACGACGACCCGACGTTCCGCGTGCACGAATCGGTCTTCTACTGTGTCGCGAACATGCCGGGCTCGGTGGCCAACACCTCCACCTTCGCGCTCACCAACGCGACCCTGCCCTACGTCGTCAAGCTCGCCGACAAGGGCTGGCGGGACGCGCTGCGCGGCGACGAGGCGCTCGCGCTGGGCCTCAACACCCACGCCGGGGTGCTGACCAACGAGCCGGTCGCGGTCGCCCACGGCCTGTCGTACACGCCGGTCCCGGAGGTCATCGCCGCCTGACCGGCGTGCCGGGCGCGGCTGGGAAGTGGAGGTCAGCGCAGCCCGAAGTGGCCGCGCAGGTCCCGCGCGGTGCCGAGGACGTGCTCGACCTCGGCGGGAGTGGGCCACGGAGCCGTGCCGGGCCGCATCAGGGTGGCGCGCACCAGGCCGAGATGCTCGATGGCGGCCAGGTGCAGTCCGCTCATCCGGGCGAGCAACTCCACCATGCCGCCCAGCACACCACCCGCAACGCCGCCCGCCGAGCCGCCGGTGTGGCCCTCCGTCAGGCCGCGGCTGAGCGACTCGCGGGCGACCAGGTCCCAGGTGCCCAGGATCTCGACCAGGGCGGCGGGCTCGGCCGCGGCGTCGCCGCGCCTGCGCGCCGCCGCCACCGCCAGTTCGGCGCGCGCCGCCTGCTCCGGCTCGGCCGGGCGGGTCCAGTACGGCGGGGGCGGGTCCAGCAGGCAGCCCTCGGTCTCCACGCAGCCGCCGGTGAGGGGCAGCACCTTCCGCAGCTCCGCCTGGGCGGCCTGGTGCCCGCGTTCGGCGGCCCGCCGGAACCAGTGACGTGCGCCCTTCAGGTCGTTGTGCTCGGAGACGAGCAGCGACCCGAACCGGTACGCCGCCTCTGGGTCGTCCGCCGCGGACCGCCCGAACCAGTGCGCCGCCGAGAGGCGGTCGTCCAGCCGCAGGCAGACCAGCCCGGCCATCCGGGGCGCCTCCTGGCTGCCCGTGTGCGCGGCCCGCTCGAAGCAGGCGAGCGCCGTGCGCAGGTCGCCGCGGGTGAGCGCGAGATCGCCCAGCCGGAAGGCGGCGCCGGGGTGGTCGGCCCGGGCGGCGAGCCGGTAGAACCCCTCCGCGCCCTTCTCGTCGCGGGCCGTGTGCAGGAGCAGGGCCAGGTGATAGGCCGCCTCCGCGTGGCCGCCGCGCGCCGCGTACTCCCACCAGTGCGACGCCTCGGCCTCGTCGCCCGCCGTGTAGCCGAGGAAGCCGAGGTCGTGGGCGGACCGCAGGTCGCCGTCCAGGGCGGCCCTGAAGTGCCAGCACCGGGCGCCCATGCCGTCGCCCTGGTCCTCGCACAGCAGGGCCAGCCGCCGGGCCGCGTGCCGGGAACCGTTCTCGGCGGCCCGCTCGAACCACAGCCGCGCACCGGCCGTGTCGCCGCGCCGCTCCAGCAGTAACGAGGCGAGGTTGGTCGCGGCGTCCGCGTCTCCGGTGCCCGCGGCGGCCTCGAACCAGCCGACGGCCTCCTCGGTCGTGCCGTGCATCCGGTGCCAGAGCCCCAGGTTGTAGGCGCTGTCGACGTTGCCCGCCTGTGCCGCCCGTTCCCACCAGTGCCGGGCGCCCAGCCGGTCGTCGCGCTCCGCGCACAGCCGGCCCAGCCGGTGCGCCGCCTCGCGGTCGCCGTCACGGGCTCTGCCGAGCAGATCGGCCTCGCTCGGTTCCAGGGGTCCGGGGATGCGCGAGACCGGTATCCCGATCCTCGCGGTCGTCTCCGCTGCTCCCACTAGTGTCATGCCAGACAGGGTGACACGTAACCGGGACGTCACGGAGCGTTATCGGGAAGACGTTGACGTCAAGGGACGCTCGAACTCGATGAAGCCCACGTACATCCCCATCCCGCAGGCGTAGCGCAGCCGTCCCTCCGGACGGGCGGGCAGGCGCACCGTACGCGCGCCTGTCACGGGGAGCACGACGTCGCGGCCGTCGACGGCGACGGCGCGGGTGCAGCCGCGGTCGCCGGAGGTCCTGAAGACGATCTCGACGGGCCGCCCGGCGGTCGCGACGGCGACGCCGGGCCGGAAACCCCGGTCGGTCGCCCAGATCGTGAGCCGCTGGACCCCGTCCGCGCCGATCGACGCGCGGGCCGCCGCGGCGGCCGGGGACCCGATCTCCGGGAGCCAGTCCCCGAGCCGCAGCCCCGATCCGGCGGTGAACAGCCCGGCGGCCAGGGCCGCGACGCCCCCGAGGGCGGCGAGCCGGGTCGTGGCGAGCCCGCGCAGGAGCAGCCCGAGCGCGGCGAGGGCCGGAGCGGTGCCGAGGGCGAGCCCGGCGAGCACGGCGGCGCCGCCCGGCGCGGAGCCCGCCGAGACGGCCACGACCTCCAGGCTCACCGTGACCCCGCAGGGCATCAGGATCGTGGCCAGGCCGAGCCCGGCCGCCCGCGCCGTGCCTGCGTGTGCCGTGCCTGCGTGTGCCGTGCCTGCGTGTGCTGTGCTTGCCCGCACCGTGCTCGTGTGCGTCGTGCTTGCGTGTGCCGTGTCCTGCCTGTCCTGTGTGTCTCCGTCTGAGCAACCGAGGTGACCGGGCGGCGCGGCCGCGCATCCGGCCCGGCCGCGCCGGGCGAGCATCCGTACGGCGAGGGCGGTCACCGCGATCCCGGCGGCGACCAGCAGGGCCGCCCGGGTCTGCGGGCCGAGCCGCACGGCCGAACCGGCCAGGCCCAGCAGCGCCCCCAGGGCGGTGTGGGCGGCGAGCCGCCCGGTCAGGAACGCCGCCACCGCGGGCAGCGCGTCCCGAACGTCCCGGGTGGCACGGGCGGCACCGGTGGTACGGCTGGCACGGCCGGTTCCGGCGGTTCCGGCGGTTCCGGCGGCGCCCGTGGCTCCGGGGGAGCCGGGGGAGACGAGGCCGATGAGAAGACCGCCCTGGACCGCGGCGCACGACGCCGTACCCGCGGCCAGACCGGCGACGAGACCCCCGGCGAACAGGGCGGCCGGGTTCACGGTCAGCCGGTGAGCGCCAGCTCGTCCAGAACGCCGGTCTTCGCGGCCTCGACGAGCGAACCGAGCTGGTCGAGACTCATCTCCACCCTCTGGCCGAAGTCGTCGGTGATCACGACACGGCGCTCGGCCGGGGCGGACACGTCCACGAACAGCTCGGGACAGCCACAACTGCAGTTGCCACAGAATCGGGCGATGGACTTCACGAGTCCTCCTCGTACGGCGGGGCCTTTGCTCGCAACGTAATGTGATCGAATGGACTCGGCCAGTAACAGTTCGCTGACCTGCCAGAGACAGGGCAGAGGCAGGGGAGAGACAACAGCGCCACCGCCGGCCCCGATGAAGGGGCCGAGCGGGCGGACCGGGTGGGCCGGCCGGGTGGGCCGGCGGGGTGACCGGAAGCGCTCAGGCCGTGCGAGCGCGGCGGTGGGCGTCGCCGAGGTAGTCGTCGAGCGCGACACGGGTCGCGCGGAGGGCCGCGTCCGAGGAGTCGAAGGTGCGCTGGGCGACGCCGACGAAGAGGCAGTCGACGATGAGCAACTGGCTGATCCTGCTGGCGAGCGCGCCCGGGCGGAACGCCGACTCGCGCCCGGCCGAGATCAGGACGTGGCCGGCGAGCCCGGCCAGGGACGACCGCGGGTTGTTGGTGATCGCGACCACGGTCGCACCGGCCCGGCGGGCGGCCCGCATCGGGCCCAGCACGTCAGGGGTCTCGCCGGTGCAGCTCACCCCGACGGCGACGTCGCCCTCGCGCAGCAGCGCGGCGCTGGTGAGCGCGAGATGCGCGTCGGTGAAGTGGTGGCCGGGCAGCCCTATGCGCAGCAGCTTCTGCACCATGTCCATGGCGACGAGGCCGGAGGCGCCGACCCCGTAGACGTCCACGCGGCGGGCGGCGGCGACGGCGTCCACCACCGAGGCGAGGTCGTCCGGGTCGAGCTGGGCCGCCGTGTCGGCGAGCGCCTGCGACTCGGCCCGCGTGACCTTCGCGATCACGTCGGTCAGCGGGTCGTCCGGGGAGAGGTCACCGGGGACGAGCCTTTCGGGGGTGTCCCTGGCCACGGCCGCCGCCAGGGCGAACCGCAGCTGCGAGTAGCCGGCGAAGCCCAGCGACCGCGCGGTCCGCACGATCGTCGCCTCGCTGATCCCCGAGATCGCGCTGACCTCGGTGATCGTGCTGCGGGCCACCGAGGCGGGGTCGTCGAGGATGAGGCGCGCGATCGTCTGGGCGGCGGGGGTGAGCGAGGGCAGCACCGCACGCACCGTCGCGATCGGGTTGACCGGCGCGGCGCCCTCGTTCTCGTTGGTCACGTCAGAGCCTCTCCTGTGCGCGATCAGCTTAGGACCCGCAGACTCACCCAGGCGCGACAACGGGAACCGGAAGACCATATTCCGAGACAAGTCCGCCGTGACGGGCACGGGTGACGCGTCCGAGTGAAGACCTCCTGGGGCAGATTACACGGCCATGACGCTTTCTTTTATCGCCGCTGATTCGCAGGGAGGTTTCCGCCATGCCCTGGCCGGTACAGGACGTGCGGGAGGTGGGCAGGTGCGGGTGCTCGGGCTGATCTCCGGGACCTCCCACGACGGGATCGACACCGCGCTCGTCGACTGGGCTCTGACCGGCGACGTGCTCACCGGCGTCGTGGAGGGGGTCGTCGAGCACACCGGCACGACGCCGTACGCGCCCGAGTCGCGGGCCGCGATCCTGGCCGCGCTGCCGCCGAACACCACGGACATGGGCGCGGTCTGCCGGCTCGACACGCTGGTGGGCCGGGCGTTCGCCGAGGCGGCGGCGGGCTGCCCGCCCGCCGACCTCGTCTGCTCGCACGGGCAGACGTTGTACCACTGGGTGGAGGACGGCCGGGTGCGCGGCACATTGCAGCTCGGCGAGGCCGCCTGGATCGCCGAACGGCTCGGCGTGCCGGTCGTGTCGGACCTGCGGGCCCGCGACGTGGCCGCGGGCGGGCAGGGCGCCCCGCTCGTGTCCGCCTTCGACCTGCCGCTGCTGGCCGGGCTGGCCGAGTCACCCGAGCAGGCCCAACCAGGCGAGTCACGCGAGCCGCGCGAGTCGGGCGAACGATCCGGACCGGTGGGGAGGCTCGGCGCGCTGAACCTCGGCGGCATCGCCAACCTCACCGTGGCGGCCGGCGTGAGCCGGCCCGACCACGCCGGGAACAGCGCAGGGAACCACGCCGAGAAGCATGCCGTGAGCCGGGACGCGGACAACGCCGAGGCTCATGCGGCGAACCGCACCGAGAACCACGCCGAGAGCCGGGACGCGGACCATGCCGGGAACAGCGCCGTGAGCCGGGTCGCGGACCACGGCGAGGACTCCACCGGGTGGGCGCGGCCGTTCGCCTACGACACGGGACCGGCCTCGGCGCTCATGGACGCGGCCGTGCTCGCCGCCACCGGCAGGCCGTACGACGAGGACGGCCGGCTGGCGGCGGCGGGGCGGGTCCACGACGGCCTGCTGGCCGAGTTGCTCGCCGAGCCGTACTACCACCGCCCGCCGCCCAAGACGACGGGCAAGGAACTGTTCCACGCGGGGTACCTCGACCGGGTGGCCGGGCCCTACGGGCTCGGCCTGCCCGACCTGACGGCGACGCTGGCCGCGCTCACCGCCGAGACGGTCGCGGCGGAGATCCGGCGGCACCGGCTGGGCACGGTGGTCGTCTCCGGCGGCGGCACGCGCAACCCGGTCCTGATGCGGGAGTTGCGCGTGCGGTCCGGCGGAGTGCGGCTGCTGCCGAGCGACCGCCTCGGCGTGCCGCCGGACGCCAAGGAGGCCGTCGCGTTCTCCTATCTCGGCTGGCTGACCGCGCATGGCCTGCCGGGCACCGTGCCCGCGTGCACGGGCGCGTCGGGGCCGCGGGTGCTGGGCTCACTCACCCCCGGCCGCGGCCCGCTCCGCCTGCCCGCCCCGCTCGCCGCGCCGCCCCGGATCATCCGCATGCGGGCAGGCGGGCGCCGTCCCACGCGCTGACGGCCCGGCCGGGCCCGTCTCAGCGTGCGGCGCGCAGCGCCGCGATGAACCATTCGAACGCCGGCACCGAGGGCGGGAACGGCGGCCGGTCGTTGAGCACGCCGAGCAGCTGCCAGTAACGCTCCACCCGGCGGTCGGTGAACCTCTCCAGCGTGTCGGCGAGCCGCACGCGCTCGTCGGCGGACAGGCCGGGGCCGACCAGCCGGTCGACGATCTGCCCGCCCTCCGGCGACTCCGGGTCGATCCCCTGGTCCAGGGCCCGCCCGGCCTCGGTCAGGATCGCCTGCGAGTCATGCGGCACCGAAGGTTCGGCCTGACTGGTGGCCATCTGGCGCACCCGCTCCCGGAAGCCGGGGTCGGCGACCAGCCCGGCGAGCTCGATCCAGGCTTCCACCTGTTCGACGGTGGGCTCGTCCGGCAGCTCTTCGGGCAGCCCGCGCATCGACTGCGCGATCCCCGCGCCGGGCGCGGCGGGGTCGGTGCCGGCGAACACCTCCTCGACGAAGTCGTCGACGATACGCCGCCGCTCTCGTGCGGACAGCCGGGACAGTTCGTGCATCAGTCTCATCTCCTCAGCGGTGCAGTTGCCTTCCGCGACCGACCGCATGACGGCACGCCGGGCCTGGAGGACGCGGATCTCCGCGTCGAGCACGGCGACGTGCGTCCGCGCCACCTCCGTCAGGCCCGTCCGCCTGGTCACGACCCGCTCCACGGTGGGCAGGTCGAGCCCGAGGTCACGCAGCGTACGCACCAGGTGCAGCCGGGCCACGGCCTGCGTGTCGTAGAGCCGGTAACCGCCCGCCGACCGGCCGGCCGCCGGGAGCACCCCGGCGTCCGACCAGAACCGGATCGTGCGAACCGGCACGCCGGTCAGGCGCGCCAGTTCCCCGATCGTGAGCGGATTCGACTCGCTGCGGTCGTTCACATCCACACCCTGGACCCTCCAGTCGGTGGAGACTCAAGCCCTTTCACACGAGCCAGCCGGGCTTCACCAGACCCGACTCGTACGCGATGACGACGAGTTGCGCCCGGTCGCGGGCGTGCAGTTTGGTCATCATGCGGCTGACGTGCGTCTTCGCCGTCGCGGGCGACATGTAGAGACGGGTGGCGATCTCGTCGTTCGTCATGCCGGCGCCCACGAGGGCGAGCACCTCCCGCTCCCGCTCGGTCAGCGGGGTGAGGCCGGTGGTGACGCCCGGTTCCTTGGCCCGGGCGGCGTACTCGGCGATGAGGCGGCGTGTCACACCGGGGGACAGCAGCGCGTCGCCACCGGCCACCACCCTGACCGCCTGGATGAGCTCGGCCGGCTCGGTGTCCTTGACCAGGAAGCCGCTCGCGCCGCCGCGCAGCGCCTCGAAGACGTACTCGTCCAGTTCGAACGTCGTGAGCATGATGATCTTCACGTCGGCGAGACCAGGGTCGCCGGCGATGTGGCGGGTGGCGGTCAGGCCGTCCGTGCCGGGCATCCTGATGTCCATCAGCACCACGTCGGGGCGCAGGTCCCGGGTCAGCAGGACGGCCTGCTCGCCGTCGCCCGCCTCGCCCACGACGGTCATGCCCTCCTGCGCGTCGAGCAGGGCCCGGAACCCGGCCCGCACCAGGGCCTGGTCGTCGGCGAGCAGCACGCGGATCACTTCGGTTCCTCCGGTTCCGTGGACGGGGGCACTGACAGCAGGGGTGTCGGCGGCGGGGGTGTCGGGGGCGGGGGTGCCGGCGGCAGGGGGAGGCGGGCCGCAACGCGGAAGCCGCCGCCCGGCCGGGGACCGGCCGACAGCGATCCGCCGAGCGCCGCCGCCCGCTCGCGCATGCCGGGGATGCCGTTGCCGCCCCCCAGCCCCGCCACCGCGCGCGCCGTCCCGGCGCCGTCGTCCTCGACCACCAGGCGCAGCTCCTCGGCGGCGTACGCGACGTTGATCGTCACGCGGGAGCCCGGCGCGTGCCGGGAGACGTTGGTGAGCGACTCCTGGACGATCCGGTAACCGGCCCGGTCGATGCCGGGGGGCAGCGGGCGCGGCTCCCCGGTGACCTCCACGGTCACGGGCAGGCCGCTGCCCGCGGCGAGGCCGTCGAGGAGGGCCATCCCGGCCGTGGGGGACCGCGGCGCGCCGTCCTTCAGCAGGCTGAGCACCCCGCGCATCTCGGTGAGCACGTCTCGCGACGCCTGCTTGATCGCGGTCAGCGCGGTGCGGGCCTGCTCCGGATGATCGTCCAGCAGGTGCAGCGCGGTGGACGCCTGCACGTGGATCAGCGAGATGTTGTGGGCGAGCACGTCGTGCAGTTCCTGGGCCATGGTCAGCCGTTCCTCGCTGGCCTGCCGTCTGGCCTCCTCGCGGGCCACCCGCCGGCGTTCGGCCAGGCGCTCGCGGCGCACCCGGTGCCACTCCGCGACGGTCAGCGTGAGCAGCAGGTACGCGGCCACCGCGGTGTGGTGGAAGAGCCCCGCCCGATGGGGGATGAACCAGGTGGCGTAGGCGACCACGAACAGGAAGAACGCCCCCGACGCCGACCACGCCGCGCGGCGGTGCCCGTTCCCCACCGCGCTGACGATCACGATGATCGGGCTGAGGAACACCGGTCCGTACGCGTAGCCGAACAGCATGTAGACCGAGGTCGCGGTGAGCGTGACGACCAGCGCGACGACCGGGGCGCGGCGGCGCAGCGCGATTGCGCCCGGCCCGACCAGCAGCAACAGGCAGCCCCACCAGGTCAGCGGCACCCGACCGAGGTCCGGGTTGCGCAACTGCCAGTACTGGGCGGCCACCGTCAGGAACACCTGGGCGATCCCGACGACGACCGGCAGAACGGGATCGACGCGGTGATACAAGTCGGAACGGGAGCGCACATCCGCACGCTAGGCCCTCTCCGCCGATGGTCGCATCCGACCGTGGCCGCATGGCCCCGTACGTCCGGGGGAGTAGCCGGGGCGGGCGTCCAAAAGTGGACATTCCCGCTTCGGTTTTACTCCGGTGAGTCATGCTGGAGTGATCGCTCACGTGGTGGAGGTGCCGGGCGCATGAGGAGTGTCGTCGTCACGTCGCTGGGAGTGCTCACGCTGGCGGGGCTGCTCGCCCCGCCCGCCCAGGCGGCTCCAGCCCCGCACGCGCCACCTCCCAAGGAGGTCAAACGGCCCGTCGCGGAGGGGTACGGCGGCGCGGTGGCCACCGTGGACCTCGACGCCAGCAAGGCCGCCCTCACGGTGCTGCGCCAGGGCGGCAACGCCATGGACGCGGCGGTGGCGGGAGCGGCCGCGCTCGGCGTGACCGAGCCCTACTCGGCCGGTCTCGCGGGCGGCGGCTTCCTCGTCTACTACGACGCGCGGCACCGGAAGGTGACCACGATCGACGGCCGCGAGACCGCCCCCCGGGCGATGACCTCGACGGCCCTGGAGGGCATCCCGTTCGCCGAGGCGGTCAGCAGCGGCCTGTCCGTGGGAGTGCCGGGCAGCGTCGCGCAGTGGGACCTGGCGCTGCGGAAGTACGGCACGATGTCGCTGCGGCAGGCGCTGCGTCCCGCGATCGAGATCGCGGACAGGGGCTTCGTCGTCGACCAGACGTTCTACGACCAGACCCAGCAGAACGCCGACCGGTTCGCCGACTTCACCTCGACCGCGGCGCTCTATCTGCCGGGCGGGCAGCCGCCGCCGGTCGGGTCCACCTTCCGCAACCCCGACCTCGCTCGCACCTACCGTGAGCTGGGCATCCGCGGCCCCGCCTGGCTGTACGGCGGTGACCTCGGCCGGGAGATCGTCGCCACGGTGAAGAAGCCGCCGGTGCGCGACGGCGCCACCCGGAACGTCCGGTCCGGGCTCATGGAGGTGGGCGACCTCAGGGCGTACCGCGCGCTCGAACGGCCGCCGACCAAGGTCACGTACAAGGGCCTGGACGTGTACGGCATGGCGCCGCCCTCCTCGGGCGGATCGACGGTGGGCGAGGCGCTCAACATCCTGGAGGCGCTGCCGAAGATCGGCCTGCACGAGTACCTGGAGGCCTCCCGGCTCGCCTTCGCCGACCGCAACGCCTACGTCGGCGACCCCGCGTACACGCCGGTGCCGCTCGGGGACCTGCTGTCGGACGGGTTCGCGAAGGAGCGCGCCTGCCTGATCGGCCCGCGGGCGATGCCGCACCCCGCCGCGCCCGGATCGCCCGACGGCTCCTACTCGCCCTGCGCCGCTCCGACGACCCCTGCCGCCCCCGCCGCCTCGGCGCCGGAGGAGAAGAAGGAGGGCCCGGAGACCACCCACCTCGTGGTGACCGACCGCTGGGGCGACGTGGCGGCCTACAACATCACGATCGAGCAGACCGGCGGCAGCGGGATCGTGGTGCCGGGACGCGGCATCCTGCTCAACAACGAGCTGACCGACTTCACCTTCGGCCCGGCGCCCGGCGACCCCAACCTGCCCGCTCCCGGCAAGCGCCCGAGGTCGTCCATGGCCCCCACGATCGTGCTCAAGGACGGCAGCCCGCTGCTCGCCGTCGGTTCGCCCGGCGGCGCCACGATCATCACGACCGTGCTGCAGATCCTGGTCAACCGGCTCGACTTCGGCATGTCCCTGCCCGACGCCGTGGCCGCGCCGCGCGCCTCCCAGCGCAACACCGCCGCCACCCAGGCCGAGCCCGCGTTCACCCAGCGGTACGGCGCGGAACTGACGGCGCTCGGTCACACGCTGACGGACGTCCCCGGGCCCCCGGCGGGGGAGATCGGCGCGGCGACCGGTCTGGAGTTCCTCCGGAACGGCAGGGTCCAGGCCGTCGCCGAGCCCGCACGGCGGGGCGGAGGCAGCGCCCTCGTGGTCGCCACCCACCGCTGAACCAGCAGGTGACCGCGCCCGAGAGATTGCCCAGGCATGGTGAAGCCGCCGACGGGCGCGGTCGTCGGCGGCTGGTACAGGTATGTCAGCGAACCAGGAGGTACACCACCACGGCGAGGACGACGACGAGCGCCACGCCGACGGCGATCCACATCGGCAGGCGGGACGGCTGCTCCTTGGAGATCTCCGCGTCCTGCTGCTGAGCGAACACCCGGAAAGCCTGAGTGTTTCCGGCCGGGTCGATCTGAGGGTCGGACATGGCACGACTCTAGCGACACGTGCGGTCCCCTGGCCGCGATTTGTCGGATTTCGCGCTCTCCCGGTGCCGGGGCGCGGACGGACGAGCGTTCCCGCCGGTCGCCGGGCAACCACGGCGCGCGTGCGGGACCGCCGCGGGCGGCGGATAGCGTGGTAACCATGCTCCGCACCCTTCTGTCTCCCCGGCTGGTGGCCCTGCACCTGCTGGTCATCGGGGTGCTCGTGTCGTTCACGTTCCTCGGCCGCTGGCAGCTCGGCGTCTTCGAGTCGTCGGGCGCGCCGCGACGGGCCCCCGATCCCGCTCCGGTCGCCGTCACGCAACTGACCCAGGTTGGGCGGTACGTCGGCGTGGACGCCGTGGGCCGCAAGGTGACCGCGACGGGCGCCTACGACGCGGCGAACCAGCTCCTGGTGGCCGACCGGGTCGCCGACGTCGCCGCGCCCGGCGGGCGGGCCGCCCGGGGAGACGGATTCTGGCTGCTCACCCCGCTGCGGCTCGCGGACGGCACGGTCGTCCCGGTCGTACGCGGCTGGGTCTCCTCGGCCGGGGATCCCGCGACAGCCGTGCCGGAGGGCCCGGTCACGGTGAGCGGACGGCTGCGGCCCGCGGAGCAGACCGACGACGTGCAGCGCACCGGGCTGCTCCCGCGCGGCCAGGTGGCGACCGTGTCGACGGCGGAGCTGATCAACATGTGGCCCGACGCGCGGGTGCGGGACGGATTCGTCGTCGCCACCGCCCAGGAGCCGCCCTCCCGCGTGACGCCCGTGGCCGTGCCCGCCCCGACCATCGGCGGTGGCCTGACCTGGCGGAACCTCGCCTACGCCCTCCAGTGGTGGGTCTTCGCGTTGTTCGCCGTGTACATGTGGTTCCACTTCGTCCGCGACACCCTGCGCGGGCGGCGGCAGGAGCCGGCGACGCCGGAGTCCGCGGGGCCGGCCGCGCCCATGGAGGCCTGACGCGCCCTGCTCCGGGCCCTGGGACCGGAACCGGCGGCCGGCACGGATATCGTGTGGTGACCGTTTCCCCAGCAGAGGTGTTGATCGACGTGGAGTCCGCGCTCAACTTCTACCGCGTCATGGCGTACGTCGTCGGCGTCATGCTGCTCGTGCTCTGTGTCGGCATGGTCGTCAAGTACGGCTTCGACAACGGGACGATGGTCGCGGTGGTCGGGCCGATCCACGGCTTCCTCTACATGGTCTACCTGGTGGCCGCGATCAACCTGGGCCTGATCAAGGCGCGCTGGTCGATCGGCTACCTGCTGCTCGTGCTCGTGGCGGGCACGATCCCGTTCCTGTCCTTCGTGCTGGAGCGCAGCGTCACCGAGCGCGTCCGCAGGACGATCGCCGCCACCTCGTGAGGGCATGAAAGGGCCCGGCCGCGCATCCCGTACGGGGAGCGGCCGGGACCTTCCGGCGCCGGGGCCTCAGCCGCCGATCTGACGCCGCCGGATGCGCCGCAGGCGCGTCCGCTGTGACTCGTCGAGCATGAAGTAGGCGGCGACCGGGGCACCCAGCACGCCGAGCGTGATCAGCCAGGCCAGGATCGTCGGCACCGGCAGGATGAACACCAGCACGGCCACCACCGCCGCGCCCACGTAGTACTTGCCCAGTGGCGACATCGTCAGGCCTTTCGTGTGGATCCCCAGTGGGGGATCGTCCGCGTCGCCAGGACAACGCCCGGGGCGGGCGGCGAGTTCCGCACGGCCCGGCGGGGAGCTCAGCCCTCGCCGGACTCGGGCTTGCCCATCGCCTTGCGGATCAGGTCGCGGGCGCGATCCATGATCGCGAGTGGGGTGCCCATCAGGATGTTCTCGGCCGGTGAGGTGACCCCAGGGTGCGGGTGCGTGGGCGCGACGGCCTCCGCGGCCTTGACCCCCACGGCCATCGCCCTGCGCTGGCCCTCGGACGTGCACGCCTTCAGTTCGGAGAACTCATAGCGCTCCTCGGCGGCGGCGTGCGCGAACACGGCGGCCCTGAGCCGCTCCAGCTCCTGCGTGAACCCCGGCGCCGTCGCGTCCATCTCGTCGAGACGGCTGAGCAGTTCCTTCGCCTCTTCCTCCTCCTGCAGCCGGTTGTCCACGATCGCGTCCCCGCCGACCAGCTTGCGCCGGGCGAAGGGGTGGACGATCTCCTCCTCCGCCGTCTCATGTACGGCGAGCAGCCGGGCGAGACGGCTGAAGGCCTCCTTGCGCTCCTTCCCCCGGCATCTGTCCACCTCGTCGAACAGCTCCCGGATGAGGGCGTGCTGCTGGATCAGGAGATCGATCACGTCGTTCTCCCGCATGGTCTCCGGCCTTGACTGGCGGTCCATAGCGCCTCCTTCCTGGTCATATCCGGGCTACCCGGAACCGGGACCCGAAACCACGACCGGCGGAATCGGCGCGGATGCCGCCGCAGGTCACGGGGGTGCGGACACCTCGCCACGCCCGCCCGCCGCGGCGTGATGTGCCGCAGGGGATCCGCAGGGGTGTGCACTGCAGGGGATCGCGGTGTGCGCTGCACGGGATCTGCACAGTCGCGGACGGCGCTTCTGCACAGGCGGGTCCTACGCTTCGTGCATGGCCTTCCCCCAGCAACGCCGTGTGCTCGTGGTCGAGGACGACCAGACCATCGCGAACGCCGTACGCCTCAGGCTCCTCGCGGAGGGCTTCGACGTGCGGGTGGCGGGCGACGGCGAGGGGGCGCTCGCGGCCTACGCCAAGGCCGAGCCCGACCTGGTGGTCCTCGACCGGCTGCTGCCCGGCCTGGACGGCCTGGAGGTCTGCCGCAGGATGCAGGCCGCCCGCCCGGTGCCGGTGCTCATGCTGACCGCGCTCGGTGAGGAGACCGACGTGCTGGTCGGCCTCGGCGTGGGCGCCGACGACTACATCACCAAGCCCTTCAGCATGCGGGAACTCGTCGCCCGCATCCACGCGCTGCTGCGACGGGTGGAGCGGGCCGGCCTGCTGGCCCAGGAGGAGACGGTGATCCGGATCGGCGACGTCGAGATCAACACCGCCGAGCGCCGCGTGTTCGTGCGCGGGACCGAGGCGCAGCTCACCCGGACCGAGTTCGACCTGCTGCGGCGCCTCGCCGAGCGTCCCGGCCAGGTCTTCGAGCGGGAGCGGCTGCTCTCGGACATCTGGGGCTTCTCGGAGGCCGCCGCGACCCGGACCGTGGACAGCCACATCCGCGCCCTGCGGCGCAAGCTCGGGTCCGAGGTCGTCCGCACCGTTCACGGCGTCGGTTACGCGCTCGTCCGCCCGTGACGCGCGCCGCGAAAGGGAGAGCCAGGCGATGAGGCCGCTCGACTTCCTCGGCCGGATCAAGGTCAAGCTCGGGATCGTGATCGTGCTCGCCGTGGTCGCGGCGTTCGTCGTGAACGAGGTGGGCATCAACTCCGGCCTGTCCCGCGACCTGAGGATCGCGATCGCCGTCGCACTAGCGATGATCATGGTCCAGTTCCTCGCCCGCGGCATGATCCGGCCGCTGCGCGAGATGGCCGCCGCCGCGCAGACGATCGCCAAGGGCCGGTACGGCCTGCGGGTGACGGCGACCTCCCGCGACGAGGTGGGCGAACTGGCCCGCGCCTTCAACGCGATGGCGGCCGACCTCGCGGAGGTCGACCGGCAGCGGCGCGACCTGGTGGCCAACGTCAGCCACGAGCTGCGCACCCCGATCGCCGGTCTGCAGGCGGTGCTGGAGAACGTCGTCGACGGCGTGTCGCCGCCCGACCTCGACACCCTGGGCACGGCCCTCGCCCAGACGCAGCGGCTGGGCCGTCTCGTGGCCCAGCTTCTCGACCTCTCGCGGCTCGACTCGGGGGCCCGCCTGATCGAGCCGGAGGACCTCGACCTCGCGTCGCTGTGCCGCCAGGCGGTGTCGGAGGCGTCGATCGCGCGTGACGACGTGACCGTCGAGAGCGCGGTGCCGCCAGGGACCGTCCTCGCCGCCGATCCGGCCCTGCTCGCGCAGGTGCTGGCCAACCTGCTCGACAACGCCGTACGGCACAGCCCGCCGGGTGGGAGGGTCCGGGTGGAGACGCGGGCCGCAGGCCCGGTCCTGGAGATCAGCGTGATCGACGACGGCCCCGGCATCCCGCCGGGGGAGCGGGCCCGGGTGTTCGAGCGGTTCTCCCGGCTCGACGCCGGGCGGGCCGCCGACGCGGGTGGCGCGGGGCTGGGTCTCGCGATCGCGAAGGAGATCGCCGAGTTGCACGGCGGGACGATCGGCGTGGCCGACCCGCCGTCGGTGAGAGACGATCACGGACCGGCCGGGGGATGCCGGATGGTCGTCACGCTGCCACGGCACCGGGAACCGGCGGCGGGCGAGGGCCTGGACGCGCCCGTCCACGCCGGTGAGCGAAGGGGGACCATGAACGCCAGGCAGGCCCGCGGGGGCCGCTCCGACGATCAGCGCGAGGGAACCGGTCTGCCGGCTCCACCCGCCGGGGGAATACGGGATGCCGGTACTCCGGCCGCGCCTCGGGACGCCGGGCTTCGGGACGGCGTGCTGCTGGATGGGGGAGCAGAGCGTGGGGTGGTCGCGGCCGGTCATGTCGCGGCCGGTCATGTGGAGCGGCACGGCGTGGTCCCGGCCGTGCCTGCGGAGGCCGGGGTTCCGAATGCCGGGTTTCGGGGTGGCGAGCTTGTGGACGGTGGCGCGGAGCGCGGGGTGGTTGCAGCCGGTCATGTGGAGCGGCACGGAGTGCTCCCGGCCGTGCCTGCGGACGCCGTGCCTGCGGAGGCCGGGCTTCGGGATGGCGAGTTTGTGGACGGTGGTGCGGAGCGGGGGGTGGTCGCGGCCGGTCACGCGGAGCGGCACGGCGTGGCCTCGGCCGTGCCTGCGGACGCCGGGCTTCGGGACGCCGGGCTTCGGGACGGCGAGTTTGTGGACGGTGGTGCGGAGCGCCACGGCGTGATCCCGGCCATGCCTGCGGAGGGGCGCGGCGCTGTCGCGGCTGGGGTGCGAGGCACGCACCCCGAGGCGTCCGTGCCCCTGGCGCCAGCGCACCCTGTGCCTCCAGTGCGTCCGGTGAGTTCGGTGAGTCCGGCGGACGACTCCGCCCGGGAGCACACGCGGGGCGACGCGAGGGGCGGCGCGCGGGACGACACGAAGGGCGTTGAGCGCGGGGAGGAGCACCGGCGGGGCGTCTCGGCGTCGTCGTGGGGAGGGGAGCGTGGGGGGCCCGCGGGTCCGCCTGCCGATCCGCCCGTGACCTGGCCGTACGCCGCGCTCGCTCAGGCCCGGCACGGGCGCTCGGCCAGGGCGGCGCTCGGCGCGGGCCTCGGCATGGTGGGCGGCTTCCTCGCCGGGCTGATCGCGGCGGCCGTCCTCGGGGTGTACGGCGAGGGGTTGCTGGGAGCTGCCGCGATCCTGCTGTTCACCGTCGGCGGCGCGGCCGCGGGCGCCGCTTTCGGCTCGTCCCCGGTCCACCGGTACTCCGGGGCACCGCAGGGGCAGCCGCCGCAGGGCGAGAGGCGGGCGGGGGAGGCGCTGCGGGGCGAGAGACCGTGGGGGGAGACGCCGTGGAGCGAGGCGCCGGCGTACGTGCCGCCGCCGCTGTTCCCCCGGCCGGATCTGCCGGACGCGCCCCGGTGGTTGTTGCCGGCCGCCGGGGCGGCGGGCCTGGTCGCGGCCGTGGCCCTGCCGTACGCGTCGGCCGGGCTCGGTTCCGTGCTGACGGCGGTCGCGCTGGGGGCGGCGGCCTTCCCGGCGGTGCTGCCGCGGCGGCGCGGCCGGCTCACCCCGTGGACGGTGACCCTCGGCCTGCTGGCGTACGCGCTGGTCGCCGTCGCCCTCTTCCGCGACGCGGAATGGCTGGTCGCGCCGGTGCTGCTGGCGGCGTTCGCCGTGGGGTCGCTCGCGCTGTCCGGCGGCGGGCGGGGCTGGCTCGGGGTGATCAGAGGAGGGATCTCGGTCGTCTTCGCGATGCTGCCGGTGCCGTGGTTCCTGGCCGGGCCGGTCCGGAACCTGGCGCGGCGTAGCCGCGTGCTGCCCACCCTGGTCGGCGCCGCCGTCACCGTCGTGCT
Source organism: Microbispora triticiradicis (assembly GCF_005864065.1). Lineage (NCBI taxonomy): Bacteria > Bacillati > Actinomycetota > Actinomycetes > Streptosporangiales > Streptosporangiaceae > Microbispora > Microbispora triticiradicis. The sequence continues at coordinate 21,911 of NZ_VANP01000014.1, forward strand.
CCTGGCCGTCTTCGGCCTGCTGTTCGCCTCGGCCGACGCCGTCTTCTCGGCGTTCGTCAGCGACCTGCTGCGGACGCCCGACTGGGCCTGGGACCTGCCGTACCGGATCTTCGTGTTCTGCGTGTTCGCCGTGCTGGCCGTGGCGGCGGTGCTGGTGGGCCTGCGTCCGGTGGCCGAGCCCACCCCGCCCGACCTGCGGATGTCCCTCGGCCGCCAGGTGTGGATGATCCCGCTGATCGGGCTGAACCTGCTGTTCGCGGCGTTCGTGACCGTGCAGATCACGGTGCTGTTCGGCGGAAGCCGCAGGGTGCTGTCGACGGCCGGCCTCACCTACGCGGAGTACGCCAGATCCGGCTTCTTCGAACTCGTGACGGTCAGCGTCTTCGTGCTCGGCATCGTCGCGGGCGCGGTCGCGCTGCTGCGCCGGCAGAGCCGGACCGACCGCCGGCTGCTGGCCGTGCTGCTCGGTCTGCTGTGCGCGTTCACGCTGGTCATCCTCGCGTCGGCGCTGCACCGCCTCGGCCTCTACACCGACGCGTACGGCCTGTCGCGGCTGCGGGCCTCGGTGGAGGCGACGATCTGGTGGCTCGGCGCGGTGTTCGTGCTGGTATCGGCGGCCGGGGCGGTCCGCCTGGCCGGCCACGGCGCCGGATGGTTCTTCCGCGGGCTGGTGCTGCTCACCGGGGTGTCGCTGCTGGCGTTCGCGGTCTCGGACCCCGACGCGCGGGTGGCCGAGACCCAGCTCACGATCCGCGGCGTGGAGCGGCTCGACCACGGCTACCTGGGCGATCTCGGGGCGGAGGCCGTGCCGATCCTGGACAGGCTGCCCGAGCCCGACCGCAGTTGCGTGCTGCGGGACGTCGTGGCGGTCAACCGTCTCGACCGGCCGGACTCCTGGAACGACTGGAACCTCGCCCGCGCCCGCGCCCGCGAGGTGCTGGCGAAGCGGCCGGTCCTGCAAGGCGGCGACTGCCCTGCCCCCGACCGCGGATACGCCTACGACTGACACCGTGCCCGACTGACACCACGCCCAAGTGACACCGTGCTGACACCCTGCCCGAGTGAGACTGTGCCTGACCGACACCGTGCCCGTGGTGCGCGGGCCCGGCTCTGGTCGTGCTCAAGCCACGGCCTGACCGGGCCCGGACGAGCCCGGACGTGCCTGGACGTGGCCCGACTGGGCCCGGACGTGGCCTGGGCGTGGTCAGCCGGCCAGGACCTCGCGCAGCGTGACGGCGAAGTTGTCGGGGTCGCCGGGCATGCCGAACGTGTCGTCGAGGAACCCGCCGTGGTTGCTGGGGAACGTCACGGGCTTGGAGCCGAGCCGCTCGGCGACCGCCACGCCCGCGCGGTACGCCAGCTGCCCCTCCGACTCGACGCCGACGCCGACGACGACGCGGGCCGGGGCCGCGCGCAGCGCCTCGAAGTCGGGCTCGTAGTGCGTGCAGGTCACGAGGTTCTGCGCGAACAGCGCGTCGTCGCGGGTGCCGTCGTCCTCGGCCGGCAGCCCGAACTCGGCCGGGTTGGGCCTGGGCTGGTCGGCGAAGTCGGCCGGGATCTCGCCCTGGTGGCCGACGACCGCGATGAACTTCACCATCGCCGGGCCGAAGCCCTCCTTGTCGTACGTCCGCCGGATGTCGGCCACGGCGGCGAGCGCCTGCTCCCGGTCGGGCAGCACCTGGGCGATGGGGGGCTCGTGCGCCACGAGCGTGCGCACCTGCTCCGGGTGCCGGGCCACGAGCGCGAGCCCGTTGACCGCGCCGCCGCTGCTGGCGAAGACGTCCACCGGGCCGCCGCCGAGCGCGTCGATCAGCCGGTGCAGGTCGTCGGCGTGCAGGTCGGGCGTCGACTCGGCGGCGCCGTCGGTCCGGGTGCTCCGCTCGATCCCGCGGGGGTCGTAGGTCACCACCGTGCGATCCCGGAAGTGCCCGGCCAGGGCGTTGAACCCCCGGGCGTCCATCGGCGAGCCGATCATCAGCAGGATCGGCGCGTCGCTCTGCCCGGCCTCCCGCACGTCGTAGTGGAGAACGCAGCCGGGCAGTTCGAGGGTGTGCGTCCTGGGTTCGGTCACGTGCTCGCTCCTCTTGGCAGGCGGGATCAGGCCGGCGGAAAGCGAGAGCTCTCCATCACCGTCGGTCACACCCTATATCGAACACTTCATCGAACGCAGCACGTACGGCGAATCGGAGCGCCGCGGTCGTCAGAGGGCCGCGCGGGCCTCCGCGACCTGCCGCGCTACGCCCTCGGCGCCGCTCTCCTCCGCGAGCCGGGCGGCCTCGCCGAGCAGCCGCAGGGCGTCCTCCCCGCGGTTCTGCGCGGCGGCGATGTAGGCCAGCCCGACCAGGTTGGCGGCGACGCCCGGCTGGAAACCGATCTCCCGGCGCAGCCGCGCCGACTCCTCCAGGAGTTCCCGCGCCGGCTCCAGCCGTCCGGCCATGTGCTCGGCGACGCCCAGGTGCCTCAGCGCGTACGACATCGTCAGCGTGTCGCCGGTCGCCTCGGCAAGTTCGTACGACCGCCGCAACGCGGTCCCGGCCGCCTCGTGGTCGCGCCGTACGACCTGGTGGAAGCAGCCGATCCAGAAGAGCGCCTCGCCCTCGCCGCGCAGGTCGCCGAGCCGCCGGTAGAGATCGGCGGCCCGTTCGAACAGGTCCGGTTCACGAGGGTCCTCCTCGCCGCCCTCCAGGGACCGCGCGTGGACGACCCGCCCCCGCGCCAGGGCGAGATCGGCCTCGACCGCGTCCAGTTCCCGGTCGGCCTCGGTGAGGGCCGAGGCGTCGCCGCCGAAGACCGCCCGCTCGTAGAGCGTGCCGGCCCGTTCGATTCGTGGGTCGCCGCTCATGCCCGATCCCCTCTGTGATCATCGGTGCGAGGGCGCGAGTCTACTCCCGGGACGGTGTCCAGTACGATCCACCGAGGTGGTCGGGAGAGGGCGAGGGGGGCCGCTGATCGATGGACAGCGCTCTGTACGTCTTCGTCGAGGACCTGCGCGCCGAGGGTGTGCGCGGGCTGCTCGACCGGGCCTCCGCGTACGGCGTTCGCGGCGTCGCGGTGGCCGCGGCCTACCACCAGGCCAGGGACGTCACCCCGCACGGCGCCACGCGGCTGACGCTGCGCCGTGACGGCGTCCACTTCCCCCCGCCGGAGGACCTGTTCGGCGGGTTGCGCCTGGCCCCGCCAGTGCAGCCGGGAGCGGAGGACCGGCCGATCGAGGAACTACGCGCGGCTTGCGCCGAACGGGGGCTGCGGCTGCACGGCTGGGCCGTCTTCCTGCGCAACACCGCGATCGGCCTGGCCCACCCCGACGTGACCGTGGAGAACTGCTTCGGCGACCGCGGCGCTCCGGCGGACCTGTGTCCCGCGCACCCCGACGTGCGGGCGTACGCGGTGGCGCTGGCCCGGGCCGTCGCCCGGCAGGGGGTGGACACGGTCGTGGCCGAGTCGCTGCACTTCGCGGCCTTCGGCTACGAGCGGTGCTCGGTGCCGCTCGGGCCGATGGACGCCTTCCTGTTCGGTCTGTGCTTCTGCCCCCACTGCATGAGCCGGGCCGCCGACCTCGGGGTGAACGCCGAGACGGCCAGGCAGGAGTGCGCGAGGATCGTCGGGGGCGTGCTGGACGGCGATCCCCCTGCGGAGGGCGAGGTCACGCGGGCGGCGTTGACGGCCTACGCCGGTCCGGAGGCGGTGGCGTACGCGCGGGCCCGCTCCGAGAGCGTCACCTCGCTGGTGGGGGAGGTCGCCGCCGCCGTCACGGCGGAGGGCGCGCGGCTGACGTTCGCGGACGCGACGGGGGCGGCGAAGGGCTACGCCCACGGGCTGCCCTCGGCCGCCCTGGCCGCGCACGACTCCTGGCAGCTCGGGATCGACCTCGTGGCGCTCGGCGACCTCGTCCCGTCGTTCGCGGTCCTCGGCTACGCCCGCGACCCCGCCCGGATCGCCGACGACGTCGCCGCCTACCGCCGCTCGATCGGCAAGAACCCCGAACTGCGCGTCGTGCTGCGTCCGGGCGCCCCGGACACCGACTCGGCCGACCGGCTCGCCGCCAAGGTCCGCGCCGCCCGTACGGCCGGAGCCGGGGCCGTGGACTTCCACGCGTACGGCCTGGCCTCCTTCGACGCGCTCACCCGCATCACCGGCGCGCTCGCCTGAAGCCCGAGCCGAGGTGTCGCGTCTTCCGAACGCGGCCGGCGACAAGCCGCTCACCGCGGCGGTGATCTTCTTCGGACGGGTGCGGACCTACCTCTGAAGGGTCACGGTCGGCAGGCGAGAACGCCGGGCACGCGGCTGTACCGGTCGACCCAGCACGCAAGGTCGGCGTCGATGTAGCCGAGGCACTGCAGGATGGTCTGGTGGTCGGCCTGAAGGTGGCGGTGGTGGATAGGGCAGTGGTGAGCGATCTTGTTGCGTAGCACGCGTAGGTGGTCGAGATAGCGGTGCAGTTCCCTGCGTCCGCCTCGATAGCCGGGGAAGGCCCGGTGCAGGGCCGTACGCCACAGGCGTTGGTCGTAGTTGTTGCCGGGGCCGAGCAGGGAGGCCCAGAAGCCGAAAGGCAGTTCGTTCTCGATCTGCTCGGGAATGGCCGCGCGGCCTTGCCTGCGTAGCTGATCGCTGACCTCGCTGATCTTGCGCTGGGCGCCGAAGTGCAGGTCGGCCTCCTCCCACCAGTCGGTCCGCTGGAAAAGCCTCACCAGTTCACGGCTGAGGGCGCTGCGCAGCCCGACCTCCAGGTACTGCAGGGGGCCGTAGAACGCCGCGCAGATCTCGGTGTTCCAGCAGTGCAGGCGTAGTGCGGCTCTGGTCTGCCCGTCGCACAGCGCCTCGTACTCAGCGATACGGGCGACCGACAGCACCTCCCGCAGCCGCATGGCCTCGGCCTCCTCCATTTCGCGCCCGTGCCCCCTGTGCTACTGTGAGTGACATAAGCCCCGGTGTTGCCTCTGCTACGGTACGCAGCCGGGGCACAGCTTTGCGTGAGCAAGGCTGCCACATCTGCCGCGCCGGATGGTGGGCAACGCATCATTCGCGGGCTCCGCGGCATGGACTCGCCGCCGCACCCGGGCCGTGGCATGTGAGCCGGGACCCGGAATCGAAGGCCCGTCATCCCCGGGCACGCCAAGCCCAAGCGGAGTATTACGACCGATCCGTGACGAGAGCGTCCGCGAGGACGGTCAGACCGGCGGCGACCCGCGCCGCGTCGCACTCGCGCAGCACGGCGGTGACATGCTCGGCGGCGAGCGGGGCGAGCAGCGCGTGGGCGAGGTAGTCGGCGTCCGCGCCGGGGCGTGCCTCGGCGAGCAGGATCGCCAGGTGGCGGTGCCAGAAACGGTAGGCACCGATCCGATATCTGGCGCCGGGGCTCGCGGTCTCGGAGACGCGGAGCAGATCGAGGTATTCGACGAGGTAGTCGGTGTAGGCCGCGACGAACGCCCGCACCCGATCGCCCGCCGGGGCGCCGGGCCCCAGCGGCGGCGGCCCGGACAGGATGCGCTCCTGCAGGTCCCGTTCCTTGTCGTCGAGCAGGGCGGCCACCAGCCCCGACTTGTCCCCGAACCGGCGGAACAGCGTGCCCTTGCCCACCCCGGCCTCCGCCGCCACCGCGTCCATCGAGACGGCCTCGACGCCGTGCTCGCGGAACAGCTTCGCCGCCGCCTCCTGCACCCGTAGCCGGTTGCGGGCGGCGTCCGCGCGTTCGCGGGGCGGGTCCGCCAGCAGAGAGGTGAGGTCCCTTGACGAACCGGACTGTGGTCCGGTAATTTTCGAGGCGTTCACACAAACGGACTGTAGTCCAGTTAATTGGAGGACGCAATGACCGCGCTCATCAGCAGGGACGAACTCAAGGCCGCGATCGACGCCGGCACCGTCACCGTCGTCGACGCGCTGGGCGGCGAATACCACGCCCAGCAGCACCTCCCGGGAGCGATCCCGCTGACGGAGGCGGAGGTCGCCGAGCGGGCCGCCGAACTGCTCCCGGACAAGAACGCCCCGATCGTCACCTACTGCTCGAACCCCTCCTGCCCCAACAGCCAGGCCGTGGCCAACCGGCTGACCGCGCTCGGATACACCGACGTGCGCAAGTACCGGGAAGGCATCCAGGACTGGGTCGAGGCCGGCCTGCCGGTGGAGTCCCTTACCACGGCGTCCTGACCGGTCTCGGGGAGTTCAGGCGGACTCGCGGACGACGAGTTCGGTGGGGAGGACCACAGAGGTGGCCGGGCCACCCCGGAGGAGGCCGAGCAGCAGCCGGACCATCGCGGCGGCCTGCTCGCTGACCGGGTGCCTGATCGTGGTGAGCGGGGGCTCGGTGTAGCGGGCCGCCTCGATGTCGTCGAAGCCGACGACCGCCACGTCGTCCGGCACCCGGCGGCCCGCCTGGCGCAGGGCCTGCAGCGCCCCGATCGCCATGAGGTCGTTGGCCACGAACACGGCGTCGAGGTGCGGGTCGTCCTGGAGCAGGTGGCGCATGGCGACGGCGCCGGACTGCCGGGTGAAGTCGCCGACGGCGACGATCGAGCGGCGGTCGGAGTCGCGCAGCGCGTCGCGGTAACCCGTGAGCCGGTCCTGGCCGCCGATCATGTCCTGCGGGCCGGCGATGGTGGCGATGCGCCGCCGGCCGCTGTCCAGCAGGTGGCGCACCGCCTTCTCCGCGCCGCCCACGTTGTCGTTGTCCACGTACGGCAGGGGCACCGGGACGGCCGGCCTGCCGTACGAGACGACGGGGACGCCCATCCGCGCGAGGGCGGCGGGCAGCGGGTCGGCGCCGTGCATGGAGATCAGCATGACCCCGTCGACGTGGCCGCCGGCGACGTAGCGCTCGATCCTCGCGTGGCTCTTCGGAGAGCCGGCGAGCATCAGCACGACCTGCCTGTCGGCGGCCTCCAGCTCAAGGCTGGCCGACCGGATGACCGTGGAGAACATCGGGTCCTCGGAGAAGACCCGGGTGGGCGGCTCGGACACGACCAGCGCGACCGAGTCCGTCCGCTGGGTGACGAGGCTGCGCGCCGCCGAGTTGGGGACGTATCCCAGCTCGTCGACGGCGCGCATGACGGCATCCCTGATCTGCGGGGTCACCGTCAGCTGCCCGTTGACGACCCGGGAGACGGTCGCGCGGGACACTCCCGCCCGCGCCGCGACCGCCTCCAGCGTGGGTCGTTTCATGCGTCCCCCAGTCTCATGCAGCCCTCTGTTCCCGACGGCCCCTACAGCCCGTTGCGCCTGATGACATCGCGATACCACAGCGCGCTGTCCTTGGGAACGCGCCGCTGGGTCTCGTAGTCGATGTACACGATGCCGAACCTCTTGTGGTAGCCGTAGGCCCACTCGAAATTGTCCAGCAGCGACCATACGAGATAACCCCTGAGGTCCGCTCCCGCGGCGATCGCGGCGTGCGCCGCCCGCAGGTGGCCGTCGAGGAAGGCGACGCGGTCGTCGTCGTGTACGGCGTCGCCGGTGGCGTGGTCGTCGAAGGCCGCGCCGTTCTCGGTGATGAGCAGCCCGACCTCGGGGTAGTCGCGCGACAGCCGTACGAGCAGGGTCTCCAGACCGGCCGGGTCGATGGGCCAGCCCATCGCGGTCACCGGGCCGGGCGGCGGATCGAACCGGACGCCCTCGCTGCCGGGGAAGGGCGGGGCGGCCGGCTCGCCGGGCGCCGCCGACACGAAGGTCGGGTTGTAGTAGTTGACGCCCAGCAGGTCGATCGGCTGGTGGATGACGTCCAGGTCGCCGTCCTGAACGTGGCCGAGACCGCCGTGGCGCGCGACGATCTCCAGCAGATCCTCCGGGTAGCGCCCGCGCAGGGCCGGGTCGAGGAACTGCCGGTTCAGCAGCCCGTCCACGACCCTCGCCTCGCTCTCGCCGCCGTCCGTCTGGATCACGGGCGAGAGGTTGAGGGTGAGCGCGATCTCGGCGGCGCCGGCCGCGCGCAGGGCCCGCGCCGCCAGTCCGTGGCCGAGCAGCAGGTGGTGGGCGGCGCGGAACGCGGCGGCCGGATCGCGTCTGCCCGGCGCGTGCACGCCGGAGCAGTAGCCGAGGAAGGCCGCGACCCACGGCTCGTTCAGCGTCGTCCAGGTCCGGACGCGGTCGCCGAGCCGCCCGTGGACGACCGCGGCGTAGTCGGCGAAGCGCGCGGCGGTGTCCCGTGCGGCCCACCCGCCGGCGTCCTCCAGGGTCTGCGGCAGGTCCCAGTGATACAGCGTCACGTACGGCGTGATGCCGTGGGCGAGCAACTCGTCCACCAGGCGGTCGTAGAAGCCGAGACCGGCGGCGTTCACCGTGCCCGCCCCGGTGGGCATGACCCGCGGCCAGGCCACCGAGAAGCGGTAGGCCGCCAGGCCCAGGTCCGCCATCAGCCGGACGTCGTCGGCGTAGCGGTGGTAGTGGTCGCAGGCGACGTCGCCGGTGTGGCCGTCGGCGACGTTGCCCGGCGCCTTCGAGAACGTGTCCCAGATGGAGGGGGCCCTGCCGTCCTCGGCGGCGGCGCCCTCGATCTGGTAGGCGGCGGTGGCGGCTCCCCAGACGAAGCCGTCGGGGAACACCGGTCCCGGTGAACCGGCTCCCCGCGTGGTGGTGGTCTCCGTGGTCAACGCTTCACAGCTCCCTGCACGATTCCTCCTAGAGAGAGCGCTCTCGCACTCGTCGTGAAACTTTCCTCGCGCGTTGACAGCCTATTTCAGCACGCCTAGCGTCAACCACGCTGAGAGCGCTTCCAGCAATGCTGCCGAGGTCGTTCCGCCGGGTCCCGGACCCGGGTTCCGCCTCCGCAGTCGTTGAACCCCCCAGCGGAGGTCGCCCATGCCGTCTCGTCCCCTCAGAACCCTTCCCCTCAGAACACTCGGCCTCGCGGTCCTGACCACCCTCGCCCTGTCCCTGCCCGTCCTCCCCGCCACGCCCGCCGGCGCCGCCACGGTGCCCGTCGGGGCGGGCGGCTACACCACCGACCTGCCCGCCGGCGCGAGCGGGCCCGCCAACTCCGACGGAGCCCCGGTGACCCCCAAGGTCACCTCGAACGTCACCCGCAAGGTGCCCACCAACGACTGGTGGTCGTCGCTCGCCTTCCAGCGGTACGCCGGAAACCCGTACTCCGAGAACATGTACGGCCACCCGCTCGCCTTCCACGCGGTGGCCGGCGGGCTGGAGGTGAGCTATCCCACCACCCCGCTGATCAGCTCCGACGGGCGGCAGTACGAGTTCCCGCACGCCCGCGACCTCACGCTGGGCGTCACCGGCCTCAACTCGCCCGACACCAGGGTGGACGACTGGTCCGACTGGACCGTCACGCCGTACTGGTCGGACGGCGCGCGCTCGCTCAGGGCCACCATCGGGCACGGCCTGCCGTACGTCTACGCGACGCCGAGCGGCGGCGACGCCCGGGTCGTGTTCGTGGCGACGCCGACGGTCTGGGCCGACCGGGGCAACGTCCTCGGCGTCACCGTGAACGGCCACCACTACGGGATCTTCGGGCCGTCCGGCACCGACTGGAGCCTCGGCGGCACGGTCGCGACCGACGCGCTCGGCGGGAGGAACTACTTCTCGGTCGCCGTGCTGCCCGACGCCTCCGCCTCGACGCTCGACCTGTTCGCCAAGTACGCGTTCAGCTTCGTCACGGGGACGAGGGTGACCTGGTCGTACGACGAGGCGGCGGCGCGGCTCACCACCACCTACACGGCGACGACGGCGGCCAAGGAGGGCACGCAGACCGGGACGCTGCTGGCGCTCTACCGCCACCAGTGGCTGGCCACGAGCAGCCCGCTGACGTCGTACACGTACGTCTCGCCGCGCGGCACGATGAAGCTGCGCGAGGGCACGTCGTTCACCACCGCCCAGACGTTCCACGGCGTGCTGCCGTCGCTGCCCGACCTCGGCGCGTATGACAGGACGAGGCTCGGCGACTACGTCAGGCAGGAGGCGAACGCCGCCGACCCGTGGAAGGGCGCGACCGACACCTACTGGACCGGCAAGGCGCTCGGCCGCCTCGCCCAGCTCGTGCCGATCGCCGACCAGCTCGGTGACACGGCCTCCCGCGACCGGCTGCTCGGGCTGCTCAAGGGCGAGCTGGAGAGCTGGTTCACCGCAGGGGGCGCCGAGCAGTTCCGTTACGACTCCACCTGGGGCGTGCTCACCGGCTACCCGGCCTCGTACGGCAGCGACACCGAGGTCAACGACCACCACTTCCACTACGGCTACTACCTGATGGCCGCCGCGACCGTGGCGAGGTACGACGCGGCCTGGGCGGCGAACTGGGCGCCGATGGCGAAGCTCCTGGCCGCCGACGCGAACAACTGGGACAGGTCGGAGACCCGGTTCCCGTTCCTGCGCAACTTCGACCCGTACGCCGGCAACGGCTGGGCGTCCGGGCACCAGGGCTTCGCGGCGGGCAACAACGAGGAGTCGTCGTCGGAGGCGATGAACTTCGCGGCCGGGGCGATCCTCCTCGGCGCGGCGACGGGTGACACCGCCCTGCGCGACCTCGGCGTCTACCTCCACACGACCCAGACGTCGGCCGTCGCGCAGTACTGGTTCGACAAGGACGACGCGGTCTTCCCGGCCGGGTTCCGGCACGACACGGCGGGGATGATCTGGGGCTCCGGCGCGGCGTACTCCACCTGGTGGACCGCCAACCCGGAGGAGATCCACGGGATCAACGTGCTGCCGGTCACCGGCGGATCGCTCTACCACGGGCTGTACCAGGCCGACGTGAAGCAGAACCTGGCCGAGATGGAGGCGGGCAACGGCGGCCCGGCGGTCGAGTGGAAGGACGTCATCTGGGAGTTCCGGGCGCTCGCCGACCCGGCCGCGGCCAAGAGCGCGTGGGACGCCGGATACACGACGCTGACGCCCGAGCCGGGGGAGTCGCTCGCGCACGTCTACCACTGGATCTACAACCTGGCCAGGATGGGGGTGGTCGACCCCGGCGTGACCGCCGACAGCCCGACCGCCGCCGTGTTCGTGAACGGCTGGGCGCGGACGTACGTCGCGCACAACTTCGGCTCGTCGGCCAGGGTCGTCACGTTCTCGGACGGCAGGACGCTGACCGTCCCGGCCCGGTCCACGGCGACCAGCGCGGGCACGTCCTCCTCCCCGTCCCCGTCACCGTCCCCGTCACCGTCCCCGTCCCCGTCGCCCTCGCCGTCCCCGTCGCCCTCGCCGTCCCCGTCGCCCTCGCCGTCTCCGTCTCCGTCGTCCGGCGGGGTGGACGCGCGCTCGACCATCCAGGCCGAGGCGTACCAGGCGCAGAGCGGCACGCAGGTGGAGACGACCCAGGACGCCGGCGGCGGGCAGAACGTCGCCTACATCGGCAACGGCGACTGGCTGCGGTACGACAACGTCGACTTCGGTTCGACGGCGGCGCGGCAGTTCAAGGCGCGGGTCGCCTCCGGCGCGGCGGGCGGGGCGAGCGGCCTGGTGCAGGTGCGGCTCGACAGCCTAACCGCGGCCCCGATCGGTGACTTCGCGGTCGGCAACACGGGCGGGTGGCAGGCCTGGCAGACGATCCCCGCGAACATCACGGGCGTCACCGGCAGGCACACCGTCTACCTCACCTTCAGCAGCGGCCAGCCGGCCGACTTCGTCAACCTCAACTGGTTCACGTTCGCCACGTCCTGACGAACGGCCCGCGGTGGGCGGCACGTCCAGAGCGACGTGCCGCCCGCCCACGGCGCTCTTCCTCGGCCTGCGCCTGAGGCGGCGGACGCCTGCGCATGCCGGGGCAGGTGTCTCCTCGCGGCCCTCAACAGGCCGAGTGCCGAAGGCTCTCCCGATACCGCTGAGGGCTCACGCCGTGTTCGCGCTTGAAGGCCGTGCTCAGCGCGAAGGCGGTCCCGTACCCCACCTGCCGGGCCACGGCCTCCAGCGTGGCGTCCGTCTCACGCAGCAGGTCGGCCGCCAGTGCCAGCCGCAGCCCGGTCAGGTAGGCCATCGGCGGCTCGCCGACCAGCCTCCCGAACCGCTGCGCCAGCGCGGCGCGGGAGACTCCCGCCCGGCCGGCCAGTTCGGCGACCGTCCAGGGCCGGGCCGGCTCGGCGTGCAGCATCCGCAGCACCGGCCCCACCACCGGGTCGCCGTGCGCCCGGTACCAGCCCGGGGCCCGCGCGTCCGGCCGGGAGAACCAGGCGCGCAGCACGGCGATCAGCAGCAGGTCGAGCAGGCGGTCGAGCACCACCTCCTGACCCGGTTCGTCCCTGCCGATCTCCCGGCCGAGCAGCGTGACGAGGGAGCCGTCCCAGGAGTCGCCGGGCAGCACCAGCAGCGTGGGCAGCGCCGCCAGCAGTCGCCGGGTGACCGCGCCGCGCGCCTGGTAGGTGCCGACGAGCAGCACGGCCGAGCCGTCCGGGTCGTTGCCCCAGCCGCGCGTGCCCAGGTCCATCTCCGCCGACAGGCTTCGGCCGTCCGGGGTGGTGCAGACCTGCCCGGGATGGATCACGACCTGTGGCGGGGTCGCCGGGTCGTCGGCGACCGTGTAGTGGCCCGGTCCGCGCACGACCGCCACGTCGCCGGGTCCCACCCGTACGGCCCGGTCCCCGTCCGGGGTGATCCACGCCTGGTCGCGGAGCATCGCCACCAGGCACAGCGGCGCCTCGTCCCGGATCCGTACCGACCAGGGCGGGCTCAGCGTCGCCCGCAGCAGGAAGGCCCCGCGCGCCCGGGGCCCGTCGAGGAGGTCGGCGAGCGCGTCCATGGCCAGATCGTAGACGGCCACGTATGCGGACGAGCTTCTCGGCGATGTCGCCCGGCGCCGTCCGCCGATTGACTGATCACCATGACGACGACACCGGACATCCCGGTCGCTGTTCCGGCCGCCCTGTCCATGCTCATGACCGCCGGGATGGCGGGCACCTTCTTCGGCTTCTCGGTCGGTGTCATGCCGGGCCTGAACGCCGCGCCGGCCTCCTCGGCGATCGACGCGATGAACGCCGTCAACGCCAGGATCCAGAACCCGGTGTTCCTGGCGGCGTTCGTCCTCGCCCCGGTGGCCGCCGCCGCGGCGGGCGCCCTGCTGCTGACCCGCTCCGGTTCCGGCGCGGCCTGGCCGTTCTTCGCGGCCGCCGCGGTGTACGCCGCCGGCGTGATCCTGCCGACGGCCGTGGTGAACGTGCCGATGAACGACGCCCTCGCCGCCGTTGCGGTCCACGGCGACCCGGCGCGGGCAGCCCGGATCTGGTCGGACTACTCGGCCCGGTGGACCACCTGGAACTCCTTACGGGCCGCGGCCGGCGCGGTCAGCCTGCTGCTGACGGGGTACGGCGCCTACCGCTGGGGCCGGGGCTCCTGACAGGGCGCTTTCCCGTTCGTCGCTGCGCCCCCGATCCGGGTGCGTATCTGAGCAGAGAGCGCTCTCGCTTGTCAGCCTTTATGGGCACCTTAAACGGGAGAGAACGCTCTCTCAGATTTCACAGAGCCTCTTGACGCGAGTGAGATTCGAAGGGGACAGTGGCGCTCAAGTGGTCCGCGATCGCGGTGCGCGGGCCCTCACGGCTCCTCGCCGGACACCGCCGTCCGGCCGTACCGACGTGCATTCGTCTCCGCCCGTGAGGCCCACCCGCACCCCCCATCCCCTCGCCGCGACGACCGGACCGAGGAGAGAGGTACTCATGCGTGTGCTCCACTCCCCATGGCGGCGCTCGATGGTGGCGCTGCTCGCCGCCACCGCCGCGGTCGCGGCCCTCGCCGTACGGCCCGCCGACGCGTCGGTGCCCGCGACGCCGTCCGGCTGGTCGCTCGTCTGGTCCGACGACTTCAACGGTTCGTCGGGATCGCTGCCGTCGTCCAGCAACTGGATCATCGACACCGGTCACGCGTACCCCGGAGGCCCGGGCAACTGGGGAACGGGTGAGATCCAGAACTACACGGCCGACCCGGCGAACCTCAGCCTGGACGGCGGCGGCAACCTGCGCATCACCCCGATCGGCAGCGGCCAGAACTGGACCTCCGCCCGCATCGAGACGCGCCGCTCCGACTTCAAGCCCGCCGACGGGCGCGTCCTGCGCATCGAGGGCCGCATCCAGATGCCGAACGTCACCGGCAACGCCGCCCTCGGCTACTGGCCGGCGTTCTGGGCTCTGGGCTCGCCGTACCGCGGCAACTACCAGAACTGGCCGTCCATCGGCGAGCTCGACATCATGGAGAACGTCAACGGCGTCAACGCCGTCTGGGGCACCCTCCACTGCGGCGTGAACCCCGGCGGGCCGTGCAACGAGACCAACGGCCTCGGCACGAACCGGGCCTGCCCCGGCTCGTCCTGTCAGTCGGCGTTCCACACCTACCGCTTCGAGTGGGACCGCAGCGTCAGCCCCAACCAGCTGCGGTGGTACGTCGACGGCCAGCAGTTCTTCAGCGTGAGCCAGAACCAGCTCGACGCGACGACCTGGTCGAACATGACGTCCCACTCCGGCTACTTCCTGCTGCTCAACGTGGCCGTCGGCGGCGGGTTCCCCAACGGGGTCGCGGGCTTCTCCACGCCCACCTCGGCCACCGTCTCCGGGCGGCCGATGCTCGTCGACTACGTCGCGGTCTGGCAGAGCGGCGGCGGGAGCAACCCGTCGCCGTCGGCCACCCCGAGCAACCCGTCGGATGGCGTGGACGCCCGTTCCACCATCCAGGCCGAGGCGTACCAGGCGCAGAGCGGCACGCAGCTTGAGGCGACGCAGGACGCCGGCGGCGGGCAGAACGTCGCCTACATCGGCAACGGCGACTGGCTGCGCTACGACAAGGTGAACTTCGGCTCGACGGCGGCGCGGCAGTTCAAGGCGCGGGTCGCCTCCGGCGCGGCGGCCGGCGTGAGCGGCCTGATCCAGGTGCGGCTCGACAGCCCGACGGCCACCCCGATCGGCGACTTCGCCGTCGGCAACACCGGCGGGTGGCAGAGCTGGCAGACCGTCCCGGCCAACATCACGGGCGTCACCGGCACGCACACGGTCTACATCACCTTCAGCAGCGGCCAGCCGGCCGACTTCGTCAACCTCAACTGGTTCACGTTCGCCACGTCCTGACCCGTCCGGACGGGGACCCATGAGGGTCCCCGTCCGTGCTCGCCTCGTCAGCCGGTGGGCTGGACGGTCGCGGGTGACTCCGACTCGGTCGGCGTGGCGGGAGGGGAGCCGCCGGGCGACTGCCCCGGCGCCTCGCCCGGAGCGCCGGGAGCACCCGGAGCACCGGGCGGAGACGGCGCCGCCGGGCCGCCTCCGCCGTGACCCGGCAGCGGCGGCCGGCTGGCGTCCGCGATCAGGACCGCACGTGGGTTGTCGCCCGGCGTGCCGATCACCCACACCTGGTCGCCCTGCTGGATGCCCTGCAGGCCCTTGTAGTCGGAGACGATCCTGGTCGACTCGTCCACGGCGTAGGCCCGGCCGCCTACGGAGATGGAGTCGCTCCGCACCGAATCCACCGCGCCGGTCTGGCTCGTGAAGGTCTGGTAGTCGTCCTGGCCGGGCCGCCCGGGCCGCGGCTGCCCCTGCCGGAGCCAGGCGAGCTCCGCCAGGCCGAGCCTGCCTGCGCCGAACTGGATCGGGCCGGGCCGCTCCTGTTTCGCGTGTTCCACCTGACCAGCCTGGCCCGCTGGTACGGCACGGGACGGTGCGTGGTCGCCGGGAGCGTAGGCCGCGGCGAGGCCGGCACCGGTGGCGATCGTGAGCGCCGCGGCGACTCCGAGGAGAAGACGAGGCCGTTTCCCTCGCGGTGACGGTGGCTTCTCCTCCGCGTTCCTGCGGAATTCGGGACTGGTCATCGGTTCGCTCCCTCCGCTCGGCCTCCAGGCGGCGCGGGCCACGCCGCCCTCGGGCGCGGCGCAGCGCGGTATGAAGTGGCCGGCGTGGCTCGGATATGCGCGGACATGGGCGGCTGTGCCCGTGGCGAAAGGCTCGCGTGTCCGGTGTGTGCGGCCCGTACATGGCGCGACTGATCGCAGAGCGGCGCACGCGGTCTCGCCCAGAAGGGCTGCCCGGCACACCTGGCCGGGCCGCCCGCGATCCGTCCGGTCAGCCGCCGGTCTGCGCCGGTCGGCCCGCCCTCGGATCCCCTCGCCGCCCTACCCCGTCGAGTACGGCGGTCACCGCGTGATCGGTAAAGCAATCGTCCGGAGGCGATTGCCGGAATACGACCCGCAGCCAGCCGGCCCCGGCGAGCATGTGCATGATCGGCATCGGGCCGGCGGCCGGGCGGGCGTTCCTGTGGCCCGGTCTGATCAGCCTGAGGCCGTACCTCCTGGTCGGGTCAGAGCGGTCTGGGACTCTCGACGAGGTCCCGTACGGTCTGGATCAGCTCGGCGGGGTCGAAGGGCTTGGTGAGATAGGCGTGCACACCGATGTCGAACCCCCGCCTGCGGTCGTCCTCCTGCGCGCGGGCCGTGATCAGCATGACCTTGATGTGCTGGGTGCTCGGATCCCGGCGGAGCCTGGTCGCCGTCTCCCAGCCGTCCATGCGCGGCATCATCACGTCGAGCGTGATGACGTCGGGAGCGACGTCGCCCACCCGGTCCAGGCAGTTCTGCCCGTCGTACGCGGTCTCGACCTCGAACCCCTCAAGGGTCAGGTTGACCGCGATGAGCTGCCGGATGACCTCGTCGTCATCCACCACCAGCACGCGTCCCAGAAGCTCACCCACGGGCGCCAAGTTAGCCAATCAGGAGGGGTGGGCGCGCGGTTTTCGCCGATCCGCCCGCCCCGGCGTCGAGACAGCCGTATTGGTGTGACGAACGGCCCTCAAGTGCTGGTAGCCTTGTTCCCGGTTGAGCCCCCTTAGCTCAGGGGATAGAGCACCGGCCTCCGGAGCCGGGAGCGCAAGTTCGAATCTTGCAGGGGGCACCAGACCTTGACCAGCGGATCAAGCCGCTGACCAGGGCGAACAACGCAGGAACGGGCGGGTCTCCAGTCTCACGGAGTCCCGCCCGTTCTCATTGGCGCTCACTGGTTGTGGACCAGTTGTGGACCGGATCTCAGGGGGCCAGCGCGGCCTCGATGCGGAGGTTGTTCTGCTCCTGGCGGCCATCCAGACACTTGGCGTAGCGCTTGAGGAGCACCTCCACGCTGTTGCCGGCGCGGGCTGCCACTTCGGTCGCGTCTACCCCGGCGTTGAGCCAAGTGGACAGGGCGGCATGCCGGAGGTCGTACGGGCGGCCGGCCAGCGGAGAGGCCACCTGCTGAGGGGTGAAGGCGAAGCGGCGCGCCTCCTCCCAGGCCCGGGAGTAGGTGGAGGCACCGAGAACGCCGCCGCGCTCGTTGCGGAACAGGCGCCCATCGGGTGCCGTGCCGAACTCCTCCAGGTGAGCGCGGAGGATGGCCACCAGTTCGGGCGGGATGGGGACTTCCCGGACGGCGCGCGGGTCTCGCTGCTTCAGGCCGCGCAGGTCATGGACCGTGCCCGTGTCCGTCCACTGCTTTCCGCTGCTCGGACGGGTCTTGGCCAGCGTCAGCAGGCCCCAGCCTTCCTCGGGCAGGTGGCAGTCGTCTCGCCGTAGTCCTACGGCTTCGGCCGGCCGAACGCCCGCGAAGTACAGCGTGGCGTAGAAGGCCACCAGGCGACGGCCCCGGGCGCGGTGCCAGCTCCCGACGTACGACACAGCGGTGAGCAGCTCCCGCGCTTGCTCGGGGTTGACGACGGCCCGCCGGTCGACGACGTCTTCCTTGGCGACCTTCTTCTGCTTGATCCGCTTGAGCGGGTTCTCCTTGAGCTCGCCGACATCCACGCCGTACTCGAGCGCCGTGTTCAACCCGCGGCGTCGGCGAGCTGTGGTGTCGGCCGCGGCGGGCCGCCGGTCGAGGGTGAGGCCGAGGGCGTCACTCACGCGACGCGCGACGATTGGATCGGCCATGTCGGCGAGCGGGATCGTGGACTTCTGGAGAGTCCGCAGAGCAGGCGCCAGCTCGGCCGGTACGGCCTCGCCATGCTCACGAGGGATCAGTGCCCAGTGCATGGCGGCGCGGATCTCCTTTCGCGTCAGGTCGATCGCCTCGGCGTCGAGCATCGCGTACGCCAAGAAAGGCTTCGCAGTCGAGCAGCCGTACCCGGATGAGGTCGATGCTGCCTTCCAGCGGTTGGTAGCTGCCGGCTTCAAGAGTGGCTTGCTTTGACCAGAGCGGCTCTGCCGCGCGTTCACTGCTCGGAGCCTTCCTGTCTTGAGGGCCGAAGGTCGGCCCTCTTGACCCCCAGGACGTTGGAGTAGGCGTTTTCGCAGGCCAACGGCGTTCAGGTAGCTCCGGACGGCGTCTAGTGACGTGCGGATTGTTCGACTGCGCGCAAGACGTGTGGTCCCCATCTGGTCCCCGGGCGGGACTGTCCCGCCAGCAGTCTGCTTGACGTACGACGAAACGACCCTCGTCTGTACGCCTGGTCACATTGCGCTGGTAGGCGAGTGGGGAACGACCGTGGGCAGCGCGGTCGGGGCTGGACTGCTTGGCGGGAGCGCCGAGCTGCCGGGGTACAGGATCAGGCCTTCTGGCGCTCGCCGCACGAGGTGCGGGCGACCAACGTAGGCGCGAAGACCAACTCGACCGGCCCGCTGGGGCGATCGACGACGAGTTCGCCCGCCTTCAGGCCCATCTGGTAGGAGGGCTGGGCGATCACGGTGATCCCGAGCGCGGTGGCCCACGGAAAATCGTCCATCGTCACGAACGCGATGTCGCCGGGGATGGCGATGCCGCGAGCGGTGAGGGCCGCGTGGACCGCGACGGTGAGTCGGCCGGTGGTGCAGACGATCGCGTCCAATGGCTCGCCGCGATCACGGCCGCGGACGAGCAGCGTGTCGACGGCACCGCTCACCTCGTCTTCGGTTTCCGCGACCATCACCGCGTCCTCGGGCAAGGGCAGCCCCAGGTCCGCGAGGGCCCGCCTCAGCCCCGCCGTGCGCTCGATCTGAGACGTGCGGCGTCCCGAG
This sequence comes from Microbispora triticiradicis, assembly GCF_005864065.1. Lineage (NCBI taxonomy): Bacteria > Bacillati > Actinomycetota > Actinomycetes > Streptosporangiales > Streptosporangiaceae > Microbispora > Microbispora triticiradicis. Next base: position 40,770 of record NZ_VANP01000014.1, read on the forward strand.
GACACGACGCCTATGGACGACCGCCCGCACCCGGCCAGATGGACGGCCATCAGCCGCCCGGCCTCGACGTTGTCCAAGCTGATCGAGTGCATGCCGGGCGGCGCGTCCAGCACGGAGCGCGCGATGATCACGCAGGGGGTGCCGTTCTCGGCCATCCGGCGTGTCCGGCCATCGGTCGCTTCGCCGGTCGTCACGATCAGGCCACGCACCCTCTGTTCGTCCATGGTCCGTACCTGGGCGACCTCGCGGTCGACGCGACGGAAGGTGTTGGCGAGCATGACGAGGCTGTCGTTTGCGGCCGCCACCTCGTCGATGCCGCGGATCAGGTCCAGGTAGAACGGGCTGCTCAGGTCGCGGATGACGACTCCGATCGTGCTGGAGCGTCCGGCGAAGACGCCCCTGGTGAGCGCGTTGGGGGTGTACTCAAGACGAGCGACCGCTTCCCACACCCGGGTGGCGGTCGCCTCGGTGACGGCGCCGCCGTTGAGGACGCGGGAGACCGTGGCCGTGGACACGCCGGCGCCCGCGGCGACGTCGCCGATGGTCGCTCGTTTCACCATGATTCTCCCGGTCTCCCCAGCAGTTCCGGCGCCGGTCAGGCGGCGACGCGCCGACCGGCTCTCACGACGATCTCGCCACCGACCATGACGATCCCCACGTGGTGGAGCTCCGCAGGGTCCGTCAGCACGAGGTCGGCGATCATTCCCGGCAGGATACGGCCACGCCGCGGCGCCAGGCCGGGGATGGCGTCCGCGACGTTGGCGGTCGCCATCGCGACCGCCGCCGGCAGACTCACCACACCCGCCTTGATGGATCGGTCGATCGCCAGCAGGATCGGGTCGTGGTGGCCGCCCGCGTAGTCGGTCGAGATCGTGTCGACCACCCCCGCGGAAAACATCGCATAAAGCAATTCCGGCCCCGTTGTGAGCCGCTGTGCCCCGAAGGTGTCCAGGGTGGAGACATCCACGATCGCACCCATCTCCTTGAGCCGTCCGGCGTGCTCGACCGCCTCGCGGAGCTCGAAGCTCGAGTGGTTGGAGTGCCCGGCGATCAGCGTCACGTCCGTCTCCGCGATGGAGGCGACCTGGGTCATCGATGCCGCCGCGTTGTGCACCAGCACCGGGACGCCCGCCTCGCGAGCTTGCCCGGCCGCCTCGGCGAGCCCGTGCAAGGCGATGTCGAAGGCCGGCAGCACGATGCCGGAGACGATCTCACGGGTGTCCTCGACCGAGAGCGTGCCAGTCAGGCCCGCGCTCGCCAGGGCCTCCTCGACACGGTCCCGATCGAACGCCTTCTCCGAGATGTGCTGGCCCAGCACCGCGGTCTTCAGCCCGTTCGCCTGCCGGGGTGTGATCTTCACGCCGGTACGTCTCTCGATCTCGGCCGGGATGTACATGTAACTCGCCCCGCCCCCACCGAGGGTGTGTCCCGCCCCGATCTCGCCGAGCGCGACCGCGCCGGCGCGTACCGCGTGCCGCGCGGTGAACATGCGGTTCGCCTCGGTGAGGCCGCCGCCGTCGGCGATGGTCGCCGCCGCCAGGCACGCCGGGGTGTTGCACGAGGCGAGTTTGACGTTGATCGGGTGCACTTCACCGGTGCGCGCGAGCGCCTCGGCGGTGACGAACCCGTCCACGCAGAGCACCGTGGTCGTCCCTTCCAGCAGGTGCCGGTCGAGGTTGGCGAGGACCTGCTCGTGTGGCAGGCCCACGTGTCCGCTGGGAAACAGCGGTCCGTACGCGGTGCCATGTGTGTGGTTGTTGATCAGTCCGGGGATCATCAGCATTCCGGCCGCGTCAACGATCTCGTCCACCGTGCCGTAGGCGTCAGCCGGTCGCGCGGGAACGATCTCGCGAATGGTGCCCCCCGCGACGACGATGTCCACCCCGTGCCGTGGATCCGTGCCCGTGCCGTCGACCAGGTCGCAGCTATGCAGGACGATCGTGCGCATGATCCCTCCGTTACCGGGCCGCCAGTGCCGGCCGCTCGAACCGGAACGCGGCCAGCGCGTCGTCGTGGTCCTCACCGAGCACCTCGCCGGCGACCAGGTCGCCGGCGTGCACGCTGAGCGTCGCGCCGCTGTGCGAGACCGCGAAGTGGAAGTTGGGCAGCGCGACGACCCGGCCGAGTACCGGCAGGCCGTCGCCGGGGATGGGCCGTTGACCGACCCGGACGGCTTCCACGGTCGAGGCTCGCATTCCCGGGTACAGCGCACGACCGGCCTCGACCACCTTGTCGATGGCCGACGGGTCGACGCTGATCTCCCCGGTGCCGGACACGTGTGCCGTGCCGTCGATCTCATGGGTGTGCAGCAGCAGCCGCCCGCCGCCATCCGGGCGTAGGTGGACGTGCGGAGCATGGATGACGCGCGAGACCGATACCGCGACCGGTGAGGAGCAGACGAGCACACCGCGGGTGTTGCGCATGGGCAGAACCAGTCCGGCCAGCGCGGCGATCCCGGCGGCCTGGGGTCCTGCACAGTTCACGACCGCATCCGCGAGGAGCTGCCGGCCGGAGGCGAGCCGCACGGCGCGCACCGTGCCCGCAGTCACCTCCAGTGCGGTGACGGCGTCGTTCGCCGCCAGTTCGGAACCGCCGGCCACCGCCCTCGACAGCAGGTGGGCGATCAGGCGCACCGGCTCGATCCAGCCTTCGCGCGGGAAGTAGGCGATCTCGCCTGCCGGCAACTCGGCGGGGTCCATGTCCGGTTCCAGGCCCAGCGCCTCCGCTCGGCTGAGCCACCGTGCCTCGTATCCGTAGTCGAGGACGCCCGCAACCTTCTTGCGCAGTGCCTCGCGCCCGGCGTCGTCGGCGGCCCATTCGAGGTTGCCGCCCTCGTGGTACCAGTCGCCATGAGGCACGTCGGTGGCCAGCTTGCGATGGGCCGCCATACTCGCGACGCTGAAATCGTGGTACGACCGCGGCTGCTTGCCGCAGGAGTTGGTCCACGAGAACGTCGCACCAGAGCTGCCAGCCGCCGGTGCACCGGCGTCAACGACCGTGACGCGAGCGCCCCGCCGCGTCAGCGCGGCGGTCACCGCCGCACCGTAGACGCCGGCACCGATGACGACCACATGCTCGACCATGCTGATCCGGTCTCCCTCGTCTTTCGTGGGGCTTGTCGGGTCGTTTCGGGTGTCGCCGATCTCGGCGCTCATCGTCTAAGCCGGGGTGAATGAAAGGGAACTGATGACCTCGGCTCGACGGCTTGCGCCCTCTCGAAAGTAACTAGTTGCTGTAACTAGTTACAAACAAAGCATGCGCCGTTCCGCGTGTCAATCGAATCTGCCCCTGCACGGCCTTCGAAGAGGTGACGGCGCCGGTCCGCCGCTCACGCCGTGCGGGTCTTCGCCCGTCACCGGAACAGTTACCCAGGACGACGGAGCCGGCTCGCCCGAGTGTACGTGCTACTTCCAGAGCGTTCCCCGCATTCTGACTGTCCTCGTCCGCAGGGGAGGAGTGGCTCAGTTCGCACGTTCTCTACCTACGGCGAATCGCTTTGCATCGCAAACGACCTGCGATAACGCTTCCGTGCATTGTCATCGCTTGCCAGCGTCTTCCGGAGCCGGGTGCCCTCAACGTGTCCCCCGGCCCCCGGGTCGGCCTTCTTTGTGGACCTACTGTGGACCAGAACACCAGCCGGACGGCGATTCGACGTCTTCTCCCAGTTCAGGGAGGTACGCGGCGCAGATGTGACGCCCTCTCCGGAGCCGGGAGCGCAAGTTCGAATCTTGCAGGGGGCGCCACCCAGAGGCCAGGTCGGACATCGTCCGACCTGGCCTTTCGTATCCCCGGCATACTGGCGGTCCCGCCACCCTGTGACGCCGTCCGACACCTGGCGACGGACTCTGCGGGCAGGACGGAGAGGGAGTGTCTGGTGAAAGGTGTACTGGCAGTACGCCGTGAGCCGCGCGATCGGCACCATCGTGGGACTGCCCTCCAGGCCGGCCGAGTCACCGTCCAGCCTCCGACGCCCCGGGACGGCCGCTGCCACGAGAGCGCACGGGCGCTCCCGGACGACAGTCAGGCCTGTCACTCCAGGTAGTTGCCCTGTAGCGCGTAGTGCATAAAGGTCTGGCACCTGTGGACCAACCGCTGAGCCGTCGGAACCAGAGCCGACGACGACAGCCGGGCGGCCCGAGGGGATCGTCCCTCGGGCCGCCCGGCCGGCGGCCTCATCCCCCGATCGCGGGCATGCTCTCGGGAACGGTCTCCGCCGCCGCGTCCTGTTTCGAAGTCGAGAGAAGCTCCACCAGGTGATTAGCGATCGCGGAGATGGTGGGCTGCTGCCACAGCAGGGTCGTGGGGAGACGGCAGCCGAAGCGCTTCTCCAGGCGCCGCCGGACCATGACGGTCATCACCGAGTCCAGCCCCTGTTCGACAAGGGGGCGCCGGATCGCCAGGTCCTCGGGGGCCAGCCTCATCACGGCCGCGATCTCCGCGCAGACCTCGGGCAGGACGCCCTCGTGCAGGACCTCGGGCGCCAGGCCGCCGAACGACTCCGCGGGCTGCCGGAAATCCTCCTCGTCCGGGGCGGGCGCGTCGATCACCGGATAGCGGAGCCCCGAGAGGTGTCCCACCACCCGGCCGTCCAGGTCGGCCACCAGCGCTCGCACGGTGTCGTCGGCGGCCGGGTCCACTGCCGCGTCGATGATCACCATTGTGGGCGGAGTCCCGGTCAGCACCACCTCGTCGATGTGCACCACCATGCGCAGCACCGGATCGCCGGGGAACACGCAGGGCGCCACGGACATCGCCGCGTCCAGAGCCGAAGCCCAGCCCCCCGGTTTCTCGGTGCGGACCGTGGCCCGCAGCACGCCGTCTCCGCTCAGCAGCGTCTCGATCGTCCAGTCGAAGCCCGTCGAGGGCACGCCGACGGTGGCCAGCCGGTTGTGCACGAAGCCGGGGTCTATCGGGGTGAGACCACCGGCGTCCGGCAGCACGTCGGGCTTCACCTGTCCCGGAGCGGCCACCTCCGCGGTGACGTGCACCAGCCAGGCGGGTTCGGGCTCGTCGGGGCCGGCCGGCGTACGGGCCGCGAGCCGTATCGCCGGAGGCTCGTGCACGACCTGGATCTGCCTGCGCTGCGCGGTCATCAGCGGATGCATCATCTCCACGTCTGTGAGCGTGACGTCCTCGTCCTCGACCGCGTGCAGGAACGTGTTGACCAGCACGGCGGCAGGCACGATCTCGACCCCGTTGAGGGCGTGGCTGCCCGGGTAGGGCCGGTTGGCGTCCTCCAAGCAGGTCCGCCACACCCGGGTACGGCTGCCCGCGAGGCTGGTCCCGGCTCCGAGCAGGGTGTGAGAGTGCACGTCATGCCCTCGGTTGCCTTCCTCGTTGTAGGACTCGCGCCAGTGGCGGCGGTGCTGCCAGGCGTACGGCGGCAGATCGGTCAGGCCGCCGGACGGCTGCAGCCGGCTCCAGTCCACATCGACGCCGTGACAGTGCGCCGTGCCCACCGCGATGAGGAAGGTCTGTAGCTCCGGCTGGTTGCGGCGCAGTGACGTGCCGACGAAAACGTCCTCGAACCCGTTCTCCGAGAGCGTCTCGGTGACGGAGTGCGCGACCACGGGGTGGGGAGAGATCTCCAGGAACACACGGTAGCCGTCCTGCGCCGCAGCCGTCGTCGCCGCGGCCAGCCGCACGGGCTCCCGGAGGTTCGCCGCCCAGTACGCGCTGTCCAGGACGGGCGTGGACCGGGGGTCCGCCAGCGCGGTCGTGTACATGGGGATGCGGGGCGCGCCGAACGAGAGATCGGTGGTGGCGGCGGCCAGTTCGACGGCCAGAGGATCCATGTGGGGGCTGTGGAAGGCGACGTCCGACGCCACCCGCCGCACCACGATGCCCTCGGCCGGCCACTCGTTCACCACCACCTCGACCGCGGCGACGTCGCCGGACAGCACGGTGGAGCCGGGCGCCGACGAGATCGCCGCCACCAGGTCGGTACGGCCGGCCAGCCTGTCGGCCGCCTCCTCGAAGGACAGGTCGACCATCACCATGGCCCCCTTGCCCTCGGCCTGACGCAGCAGCCGCGAGCGGCGGCAGATCAGGCGGGCGCCGTCGGCGACGGTCATCGCGCCGGCCGTCACCGCCGCCGCGATCTCACCGACGGAGTGGCCGATGACGGCCTTCGGAGCGACCCCATACGCGTTCCACAGCCTGGCGAGGCCCAGCTGCATCACGAAGATCATGGTTTGCTCGCGGTCGATCGTGTCGAGATCGCCGTCGGCCAGGACCTGCCGGGGAGAGAAGCCGATCTCCTCAGCGAAGATCGGCTCCACCTCGTCGACCAGGGACGCGAACTCCGGCACGGCGAGCAGCTCCCGCCCCATCCGGCGCCACTGGCATCCCTGCCCGGAGAAGACCCAGACCGGACCGGGACCGAGCTCGGGCAGCACGTCCCCGGTGAGGACGGCCTCGGCCGGCACGTCGTCCGCGAGCCTGCGCAGGCCGGCCGCGAGCTCGTCCCCGTCAGCCCCGATCACGACGGCGCGACGGGGCAGATGGGTGCGCCGCAGCGCCAGCGTGTGCCCCGCCGACGCCAGGTCGAGCCCTTTCTCGAAGTGGTCGGCGAGCCTGCCCGCGTACTGCCGCAGAGCCTGCTCCGACGCGGCCGACAGCGGGAACAGCCGCTCCCTCGTCTCCTCGTCCCGGGGCACCGGCTGGGCCGGAGGAGCCTGCTCCAGCACGATGTGCGCGACCGTGCCGCCGTACCCGAAGCTGGAGACGCCCGCCCGGCGGGGGTGGTCGCGCTCGGGCCAGGCCGACCGCTCGGTCACCACGCGAAGGCCCGAGGTCTCCCACGGGATGGCCGGGTTCGGGCTGTTCAGCACGCTCGGGGGGATCTCACCCCGGTCGAGGGCGAGCACCGCCTTGATGACGCCGGCGATGCCGGCGGCGCCTTCGAGGTGACCGATGTTGGACTTGACCGAGCCGATGAGGCACGGGTCGCCGGGGGGCCGCCGCGTGCCGTACACGGAGGAGAGCGCCCCCGCCTCCAGCGGGTCGCCGAGCCGGGTCCCGGTGCCGTGCGCCTCGATGTAGTCGACGGTGGACGGCTCGACGCCCGCCTGCCGGCAGGCCCGGATCATCACGTGTTCCTGAGCCTCCCCGCACGGCGCCATGATGCCGTTGGTGTGCCCGTCCTGGTTCACGGCGCTGCCGATGACGAGCGCGAGGATCCGGTCGCCGTCGCGCCGCGCGTCGGACAGCCGCTTGAGCACGACCACGCCGCAGCCCTCGCCGCGTCCGTAGCCGTCGGCCGAAGCGTCGAACGACTTGGACCGCCCGTCGGGGGCCAGGGCTCCGGCCGTGCCCAGCGTGAGGGTCTGGCCCGGGGTGACCAGCAGGTTGACGCCGCCGGCGAGGGCGACGTCGTTCTCGCCGAGCCGCAGACTCTGCGCGGCCAGGTGCAGCGCGACCAGCGACGCCGAGCAGGCGGTGTCGATCGCCATGCTGGGCCCGCGCAGGTCCAGGGAGTAGGAGATGCGGTTGGCGACGGCGCAGGTCGCGGCGCCGATCCCGGTCCACGCCTCGATCTGGGGCAGGTCCTCCAGGAGGCGGCCCCCGTAGTCGGCGGTGCAGACCCCCATGAACACCCCGGCGTCGGTGCCGGCCAGCTCGTGCGGCGGCAGGCCGGCGTTCTCCAGGGCCTCCCACGCGGTCTCCATCAGGATCCGCTGCTGCGGGTCCATCAACTCGGCCTCGCGGGGCGACAGGCCGAAGAACTCCGCGTCGAAGCCCTCGATGTCGCTCAGGAAGCTGCCGTGACGCACGGCGCCGCGCAGCGCGGCGGCGTATTCGGGGCTCCGGTTCTCGTACCGGCGCCAGCGTTCGGCGGGCAGCGATCGGGTCGTGTTCCGGCCGTCGCACAACAGGTCCCAGAACTCGTCCGGTGAATGGGCGTCGCCGGGAAGACGGCATCCGATCCCGATCACCGCCACTGGTTCCACCCGGGCTCCGCGCGGACTATCGACCATCTGCGTTCATTTCCCTTCGATTTGCGACCCATTGAGGAAGATCGAGCATCTTGATCACGGCGCTGGAGACGGTCACTCCCGGCCCTGTGCCGAGCATCAGCATGTGGTCGCCGGGGCGCAGTTGCCCGGTCATGAGCAGGTGATCGAGGGAAAGGACCTGGTCGCTGGCCCCGCAGTGGCCGATGGTGCGGCCGTAATCCCAGGTCGAGCGTGACATGGGCAGGTCGAGCACGGCCATGCACCGCTGTTCGACGATCTCTTCGGAGTAGTTCATGAACGCCACCCGGGTGAGATCGCCGGCCTCGATCCCGCTCTCGTCCAGCGCGCGCTCGACGACCTCCATGAGGGCCCGCTGGATGTTGAACAGCGCCGAGGTGGCCTCGCCCTTGGGCATGACCTGCTGCCGGAACTGCTCGTTCCGGGCCGCGAAGCTGATCCGGCGCCCGACCGTGACGCCCGGGGGGAACAGGGGTTCGCTCCCCCGGTGCAGTTCCTCGGCCTCGGCCACTGTCGTGGTGCAGACCGACATCAGGCGCGCGAAACCCGCCTCCTTGGTGAGCACGAGCGCGCTGGCGGCGTCCCCGCCTATGTAGCCGGGGCCCATCCGCCACCGGTCCATCAGCGGCGTGCCGTAATTGTCGGAGGCGACCAGCAGGGCGGCCTGCCGGCCGGGAGCGGCGCCCAGGTAGCTGGCCGCGAGTTCCAGGGCGATGAACATCCCGTTGCAGCCCTGCCGGATCTCGGTGGCCAGGACGTCCCCGCCGACCAGATGACGCTGCAGGTAGGAGTGCGGGGGCCAGCCGTCCGGTCCCTGGTGCCACGTCGAGGCGTACAGGAGGAGATCCAGGTCGGCCGGTGCCCGCCCGCTGCGCTTGAGCGCGCTCTGCGCCGCGTGCAGGGCCATCTCCGGAGCCGGCAGGTCACCGGCCACCGCCGTCCCCGCCAGGTTGTGCAGTTCGGCCTCTTCGGCCGGGTACCAGCCTTTGGCGACGGCCTTCTCGACACTGACGACGGTCCGCGGGAGGAAGGCTCCCACTCCGCTGATGTACGTGTCCGCCCACTGCATGACTCTGCCCTCGCTCCGCTAGACGGATTCGAGTTCTCTGACCATCGCCACGATGGTCAGGACGTCCTTGAAGTTCTCGGGGTCGAGCTTCGCGGCGGGGATCGGGACGCCGATGTCCCTCCGGAGGAAGTTCAGCAGCCGCGCCGTCCGCAGGGAGTCCAGGAGACCCGACTGAAGGAGCGGGGTCGTCTCGTCGACCTTGATGTCGTCGCCCTCCAGGACGAGGTTCTCCTGGATGTAGTCGATCAGCCTCTGGGTGATCTCGGTCATGCGCGTGCTCCTCTCTTGACGGGAGAGGTGGAAAGGACCCTGAACACCGCAGCGGCGACGGACGTTCCGGAGCCGAACCCGACCATGAGCAGGTGATCGCCGGCTACGAGCCCGCCGGTCGCGATCAGATGCTCGAAGGCGATGAACTGGTCCACCGCGCCGCAGTGGCCGACGCGCCGCCCGTAGTCCCAGGTGGTCTGGTCTTCGTCGACGCCCAGCCAGGACATCTGCCCGTCCAGGTCCTCGCGACGGCCGTGCGGGAACGCCACCCGTGTGATGTCGGCGAGTCCGATCCCAGCCTCGTCCAAGGTCTTTTCGACCTGTTGCATCATCGTTTTCTGAATCGTCAGGTGGATCCCGGTTCCCTGCCTCTGGAGCAGCCGCTGGCGGAATTCCTCGTGCCGGTCTCCGAAGCTCAGCCCCCTGCCGACGGTGGCGTCCGGGGGGAACAGGGGGTAGGCGCCGTCGTTGACCGCGTCGGCCTCCGGGATCACCGTCGCGTTCACCGACAGGAGCTCGGCCATGCCGTACTCCTTGCCGAGGAGGAGCGCGGCCGCGGCGTCGCCGATCAGCGCTCCGGGGGTCATCCGCCAGCGGTCCACCAGCGGGGTGCCGTGGTTGTCCGAGGAGACGACCATGGCCGTCTCCCGGTCGGCGTCGGCCTGCAGGTAGCTCGCCGCCAGCTCGAGCGAGCTGATCATCCCTACGCAGCCGCTCCGGATCTCGAACGCCGGCACGTTCCCGCCGAGGAGGTGCATCTGCAAGTAGTGCTGGGGCTGCCAACCGTTCGGGCCCTGGTGCCAGACCGACGGGTAGAGCAGAAGGTCGAGATCGCGCGGGGAGGACTCACCCCAGCGGTCGTACGCGTCCAGGACCGCGAGCCGCGCCATCTCGGGCGCGGGCATGTCGCCGGCCACCGCCGCGCCGATCTGCTGGAACTTCTCGGCCTCGTCGGCCGGGTACCAGCCCTCACGAACCGCCCGCTCGACGCTCACGCTGTCAGGCACATAGACGCCGAGGCTCCTGACGAACATGTTGGATGTACGCACACGTCCCCTAACTCATCGACGATCCCGGACAACGGCCTTCGACAGGGGAAGGCGGCTTACCCGGTTTATTCGGGTCCCGGGATATCACGTGACTCCCGGCCGGTCACTGCAAGCGTGGAATAAGCCGGCGAGCCGCCACGGGCAAGGATAGGGGCGGCCCTCGGGTGAAGCAATATGAAAGCCCGCGATCTGGTCAGCGACATTACGTGATCGAGGCCGGACGGATCGTGTTTGAATTTGGACATCGCTTTTCCGCTTCACGTCGCGGTTTCCCGAATGCGATAGGCCGCAATCCGGACGGCGGGAGAACGACGCCGGGCCGTCGCCATTCGGCTCAGGCCCGGCGCGCATCGTCTCAGGCGGGCACTGTCGTGCAGGCGATGTCGTTGAGTTTGAACTGGGCCGGAATGCCGTTCGTGCCGGTGAAGCTCGCCGTGAAGCCGAAGCTCTGACTGGAGCCGGGGCCGATGTAGGAGTTGTAGCCGAGGTCGCGTGCGGTCACCTGGGTGCCGGACTGGGTCACCGTGGCGCTCCAGGCGCTTGTGATTTGCTGGTTGCCCGGCCAGGTCCACGTCACGGTCCAGCCGTCGATGGGGGTCGTGCCGGTGTTCCTCATGGTCACACTGCCGTTGAAAGTGCCGCTCCCGGAGCCGCGGGCGTAGGTGACCTCGCAGGAGGTGCCCATTTTGAGCCCGCCGCGCAGGAAGGTGGCGAAGTTGGCCCAGGTGGGGTTCAACGTGCCGGTGCCGACGGTCTCGGTGCAGTCGGTGGTGGTGCGGACGGTCTGCGTGCCGTAGTGGGCAGGGTCCATGACCTGGGGCATCATGTGATCCGCTCCGGGCACCGAGATGAACGTGGCGTCGCCGCACTGGGCCTTGATCTTGTTGTAGAGAAGGACGCTCTGCCCGTGCGGCACCAGGAAGTCGGCCTGGCCGTGCAGGAACATCAGCGGCGGGTCGTTGCTGTCGACGTAGGTCATCGGATTGGCCTGGGCCACCGTGGCCGGACAGGTCTGGATCGGGCAGCCGACCAGGAGGGATTCCGGGGAGGCGGGAGAGTTGTGGTCCAGCCCGCCGGTCGGCAGGTTCTGCGCGTTCATCTGCAGGAAGTCGGTCGGGCTGTAGAAGGCGAGTCCCACCTGCACGGCGCTGGAGACGCCGGTCGTGCCGATGGTGCCCTCCAGCGCCGCCACGCCGCCGGACAGGGTGGCCATCTCCGTCAGCCAGCCGCCCGAGGAGTCACCCATGATCGCGATGCGATTGGGGTCGATCTGGTACGTGGCGGCGTTCGCGCGCAGCCAGCGGATGGCCGCCTTGATGTCGTGCACCTGGGCCGGGAAGATCGCTTGAGCGCTGGACCGGACGCTGACGCCGGCCACGGCGAAGCCAAGAGGATTGAAGACGGCCGCGATCGCGTCCGCGCCGGTCTTGCCGTCGTCGCTCGACCACGCGGAGCCACTGTGCCAGATCAGCAGCGGCCGGGGCGTGATGCCGGTGGACGGCAGATATAGGTCCAGCATGTGCCCCCTGCTGCCGGCCGGCTGCGCGGGCGCGTAAGAGATATCAGTGATCACCTGCGCGGCGTGAGCCGGCGGCGCGAAGACCGCTGAGACACCGACGGCGGCCAGCATGGTCATCGCCATGCCGACGATCATGGCCTTGGTGATTCGAGCTTGCATGGTGCGACTCCGTTGGTCGGATGATCGCCGCGTCCGTGGTGGCCGTCCATGTCTCCTCCCGGCGCCGGGGCGGCCGCGACCAGCACGCGACCGTAGCGCTGCGAGAACAACGTCCTGCTCGAGTGTCGCGGCTCACATCGATATGGGCGGGGCGACGATATGACACGTCGTGACGATGGTCAAAATTTTCGTTGTATCGCTCTAATCGAACAGGGAACGCGGCATGAATCGTGCTTTATGGACACGAAGTGCGATTAGAGTCTCAGATCACCTATGGCATGCACAGGCAGTCGGATACGTACCCACGAGGTCTTTCAAGGCCGCCCAGCCCCGAATTGACAACGGCAGAGATTGCCGGTAGTCAGGCGATCTCGGAGGCAACACCGGCGTTACCGGCGGTAAACCCCCGTGAAACATGTGTCGTTCCACGAGAAGGCCGGTGAAAGTTTCACGCTCTTCCCGCGACCGAGCCGGACGTGACAATCTCTCTGGCGCGTAGTTGAGTGATAATGTCCACCGTCATGATCTCCCCAGTCGCAGGAGGACGAATGCGAAAGGCACGCGCTGTTCTCATCTCGGCCGTCATGGTCCTTGGAGTGTCGTTAACGATCGGCGCCACCCCGGCGCAAGCCGAGAAGTTGGTCGGCGCTTTCAGGGACTACTCGGAGTGCCAGCGAATCGGAAGCCACGGCGTCGCCCAGGGCTGGTGGGAGGGCTATTCGTGCGTGTGGGAGAGCCGGTACCGCTACTACTTCCTCTACACGTGACCCCGTGAAACGCACGTGCCCCCGGCCCTGAGGAGCCGACCCGGGGGCGCGTGCGCTCCAGTCCACGCGGAGCCGCCGCTTGGAGAGACGGCGATCTCGTGACGCACGTCGGTCGCGCGCAGCGCGTCCGCGATCGCCAGGTCCAGGACGCCGTACCCGCCGGCCGTCCTCCACTGGAGATATCCGGCGTCGGAGAAGCTCATCTGGTCCGTCGCCCCGCCCGGAAGGCGCACGGCGGCACGCGTCCGGGCGTCGAGAAGCCAGCCGGTCCGGCCCTCCCGCCACGCGGCGAAGCGTCCATGCCGCGAGACACCGACGTCCTTGGCGAAAGGCGATCCGGTCGACTACCACGACCCGCATGGTCGAAATGCCCGCTGACGGCTCGGCCGCCATCGACCTCGACGTGCCCAGCATCGACCAAGCCCGCGCTCGCACGTCGGCACGCGCCGGTCTCAGTAGAGTGGCGGGGTGCCGGGTGAGCAGGTGAGTGCGCGGGTGGACATCTGGATCTGGTCGGTGCGGCTGACCAGGACTCGTTCGATCGCGTCCGACGCCTGCCGGGGCGGTCACGTCCGGGTCAACGGGGTGCGGGTCAAGCCCGCGCACGTCGTCCGGGTCGGTGACGAGGTCCGGCTGCGGCACGAGGGGCGCGAACGAATCGTGGTCGTCTCCCGTGTCATCACCAAGCGCGTCGGCGCCCCCGTGGCCGCCGAGTGCTACGTCGACAAGAGCCCTCCGCCCCCTCCGCGCGAAGAGGCCGTGACGGTGGCCGTCCGGGCTCGGGGCGCGGGACGTCCCACCAAACGCGAGCGCCGCAGCATCGACAGGCTGCTCGGGCGCCCGCCGGTGGAGGAGCGGGACCGCCGGCCACGGGGTGACTGACGTGAAGATCCGCGACTTGCGCGTACGGCGGGCTCAGTCGCGGGCGAGCAGCTCCAGTGTGTCGACGACCCGGTTCGAGAAGCCCCACTCGTTGTCGTACCAGGCCACCACCTTGACGTGCCTGCCCTCGACGCGGGTGAGGGCGGCATCGAAGATCGCCGACGCCGGCTGGCCGGTGATGTCGCTGGAGACCAGCGGCTCGTCGGCGTACTCGAGGATGCCCTTGAGCCTGCCGTCGGCGGAGGCGCGGTAGGCCGCGAGCACCTCGTCGCGGGTCACCTCGCGTGAGACGGTGGTGTTCAGCTCCACGATCGAACCCACCGGGACCGGCACGCGGATCGCGTCGCCCGACAGCTTGCCGTCGAGGTTCGGCAGCACCAGGCCGATGGCCTTGGCGGCCCCTGTGGTGGTGGGCACGATGTTCACGCCGGCCGCGCGGGCGCGACGCAGGTCGCGGTGCGGGCCGTCCTGCAGGTTCTGCTCCTGGGTGTAGGCGTGCACCGTGGTCATGAAGCCGTGCTCGATGCCGGCCAGGTCGTCGAGCACGGACGCCAGCGGAGCCAGCGCGTTCGTGGTGCACGAGGCGTTCGAGACGATCACGTGCTCGGCGGGGTCGTACGCCTCGGTGTTCACGCCGTAGGCGAGCGTGACGTCGGCGCCGTCGGAGGGGGCGCTCACCAGCACGCGCCTGGCGCCCGCGTCGATGTGCGCGCGGGCGGCACGCGCCGCGGTGAAGCGGCCGGTGGACTCGAGCACGATGGCGACGTCGAGCTCGGCCCAGGGCAGCTTGGCGGGTTCGCGTTCGGCGAGCACCTGGATGCGGCGGCCGTCGACCACGAGGTCGGCGCCGTCGACCTCGACGGGGAGGCCGAGGCGGCCGAGCGCGCTGTCGTACTTGAGCAGGTGCGCGAGGGTCTCCGGGGCGGTGAGGTCGTTGACGGCGACCACTTCGAGGTCGTTGTCGCGTTCGAGCAGGGCGCGGAGGGTGTTGCGTCCGATGCGGCCGAATCCGTTGACGGCGATGCGGGTCATGGGCGTTCCTTTCGTTCCGCTCGTTCTGGGCTCCATGATCGGCGCCCGGACGCCGGGCCGACAGTGGCCCGAATGACAGCATGCGCAAGAATCCAGCCAGAAGTTTCGCCACCGTCCGCAAGGATCTCGCCACACCCTGCCCGGCCGAGTTCAGGCCGAGAAGGTGTGGCGGTACTCGGTCGGGGAGGTGCCCAGGATGCGCTGGAAGTGCAGGCGCAGGTTGGCGCCGGTGCCGAGCCCGACCCGGTCGGCGATCTGCTCCACGCCCAGGTCGGTGCGTTCGAGCAGTTCGCGTGCCAGGTCCACGCGTGCCCGGAGCACCCACTGCATCGGCGTGTGGCCGGTGTCCTCCACGAACCGCCGGGAGAAGGTGCGCGCCGACACCCGGGCGTGGCGGGCGAGGGTCTCGAGGGTCAGCCGTTCGGACAGGTGCGCCAGGGCCCACTCCCGCGTGTTCGCGAACAGGTCGCCGAGCGGCTCGGGCACGCTGCGGGGAACGTACTGCGCCTGACCGCCGCTGCGATAGGGCGCCGCCACCAGCCGTCTCGCCACGTGGTTGGACAGCCCGACGCCGTGGTCGCGCCGCACCAGGTGCAGGCACAGGTCGATGCCGGACGCCGCGCCCGCCGACGTCAGCACGTCGCCCTCGTCCACGAACAGCACGTTCTCGTCCACCCGTACGAGCGGATGCTTGCCGGTGAGGGCCTTCGTGTAGTGCCAGTGGGTCGTCGCCCGCTTGCCGTCGAGCAGGCCCGCCGCCGCCAGCGCGAACGCCCCTGTCGAGATGGCGGCGAGCCGGGTTCCGCGCTCGTGGGCGGCCGTGAGCGCGCCGAGGACCGCGGCCGGCGGCTCCGTGGTCGCCGGCTCCCGATAGCCGGGGATGAAGACGGTGTCGGCGTGCTCGAAGGCGTCGAGGCCCTCGGCCACGTGATAGGAGAGGCCGTCGCCGCCGGTCACCAGTCCGGGCGCGGCGCCGCACACCCGCACCTCGTACGGCATGCTCGGCCGGTTGGAGAACACCTGCGCGGGGATGCCGACGTCGAGCGGTTTCGCGCCCTCCAGCACGAGCACGGCGACGCGATGGTTCTTCCGGCTCATCTGCCTCCTTCGGCTCTTCCACGGTCCGGCGTGCCTCTCGCGCCGTGACCGTTGTGACCCCTACCGCAAGCATCCTGCCATCCGCTCGCTCGCCGACGCTTCACCGGTAGAGGACGGCCAGGGCCGCGGCGGTGTCCGCCAGCTTTCGCCGCAGTTCGGCGGGCTCCAGGACCTCCACCTCGGCCCCGAGCCTGAGGAACTCGGAGTGGGAATGCGTCAACGACTCGATCGGCACGGTGGCCCTGATCCAGCCGTCCGCGTCCGGGCCCTCGGCCGTGTCGTCCACGGCGGTCACCGCGGCCGAGCTCATCGTCTCCCGCAGCCGCTCACACCCGTCCGGCGAGAGCCGGATCACCGCGTGCCCCTGGAACAGCCGCGACCGGAAGCCCGCCAGGTGCTCGCGCCAGTGCCCGGCCAGGTCGAAGCCCTCGGGGCGCTCGAACGTGTCGTCCGTGACCCGCAGCCGCAGGATCTGGGTGACCCGGTAGGTCCGCAGGGCGCCGTCACAGCGGGCCACGAGGTACCACTTCCCGCCTTTGAGCACCAGCCCGTACGGCTCCAGCCGGCGTTCGACCTCGGTGGGGGCGGCCCATGGCAGCTCGGCCCGATCGCGGCCGACGGCCGGTATCACGACGACCAGCGAGGGCGGGCGTCCGAGCCGGGGGACGGATCCCCGGACCGTGGCGACCACCTGGCCGGCGCCCGGCCGGAAGGGGCGGGACGGTGAACGACTTCGACTTCTTCGTCGGCACGTGGGACGTGGCCAACCGGAGGCTGCTGAAGCGAGGTGTCGGCAGCGACGAGTGGGAGGAGTTCCCCGGCCGCTGCGTCGCGTACGGCTTCTTCGACGGCGCTGGCAGCTTCGACACGCTCACGCTGCCCACCAAGGACTTCGACGGCGCGACGGTCCGGACGTACGACGCCGAGCGGGACGAGTGGTCCATTTACTGGATCAACAGCAGGCGCGGCCTGGATCCGGTGCCGGTCGTCGGCCGCTTCGTCGGCGGGGTCGGCACCTTCTACGCCGACGACACCGACGACGGCCGCCCGATCCGCGTCCGGTTCACCTGGTCGGGGATCACGCCCGACTCGTGCCACTGGGAGCAGGCCTTCTCCTACGACGCCGGCCAGACCTGGGAGACCAACTGGATCATGGACTCCACCCGCGTCGGGTGACGCCGGGCCACGGCAGCCGAGTCCAGCGTGAGATCCCGGCCGGTGGTGGGTGAACCGCCTCCGCTTGAGGTTTGGGAATACACCGGCGCCGGGACGTGCGCGGCTCGTAGTGTCGGAGCCGTCATGAGTGACTCCGCGTCATACCTGGCCTACGTCGCCTCCGTACCGCGCCTTCGTGCCGCGGCAGGCGCTTTGCTTCGAGACAACGAGGGACGGGTGCTTCTCGTGCACCCGGTCTACAAGGACGAGTGGGACATCCCCGGCGGGATCGTCGAGGCGGGGGAGTCCCCCGTCAGTGCTTTGCTCCGTGAGCTGCGGGAGGAGTTGGGCATCGCGCCGCCGGTGGGTCGGCTCGCATGTGTCGACTGGGTGCCACCGGCACCGCCGTGGGACGCCGGGCTGATGTTCGTCTTCGACGCGGGCGTGCTCACTGATCCCCAGATCGCGGCGCTCCGCCTGCAGCCCGAGGAGCTCGACGAATACGTGTTCGTTCCTCCGGCGGACCTCGGCAAGCTCCTGCCGCCAGGCCTGGCGCGGAGGATGAACGCGGTGGTCTCGGCGGCGGACGCCGGGCATACCGCGTACCTGGAGGACGGCCTCATCCGCCCGCTCCCGTAGCCGGCCTTGTGCGCCGAGGCTGCCACGAGCGCGAATCAGGATTCGTCGGCGGGGAAGGCGAACATCCGGACGTACATGGGCCGCGCCCCCGGCGGCGCGTCCTGTGCCCGGTGGCTGTACTTGAGCAGCAGCGCGATGTAGGCGTCGAAGAACTCGGCGAACTCCTCCTTGGTCATCCGGCCGAGACCGCGCGAACCCTTGGCCCAGTCCGGGTCGCGCCGGTACGCCTCGGGGAAGCGCTCCATGAGTGCCCGGTCCTCCTCGAAGCCGACGCGGTGGAACTCCTCCAGCACCGGGCGGTCCTCGGGCGCGAGCTGTCCGGGGGCCGGGGCGCGCATGTCGCGCGGGGTCTCGGCCCTGCGCCACCACCGCTCCCGGCCGGTCGATCTCTCGGGGATCTCCTCGATGAAGCCGTACTTCTCCAGCTGGCGCAGGTGGTAGCTGGTCGTGCCGGTCTTCGCGCCGAGCAGCTCGCCGATCGTCGTGGAGGTCGCGGGCCCGTGGATGTCGAGGTGGCGCAGGATGAGGCGCCGCATGGGGTGGGCCAGAGCCTTGAGACGGCCCGGGTCGTCGAGCAGGAACGGCTCCTCGTCCTTCATGAGGATCACCCTAGTCCTCCAGAACGATATCTGCAGAGATGTCTTTGCCGAGAGTTCTCTGCAGACTAATTTCGGCAGTATGCGTCGAATCGCCCTGGCCCTTGGCCTCGCTCTCACCCTGACGGCCGCCCCCGCAGTGGCCCCCGCAGTGGCCGCCGCCGCTCCACCGCCCTCCGCCGCCGGGGAGGTGGTCGCCGTTCCCGCCGACCTGACCGGAAGGGAGGTGAGTTTCGCGGGCGGCGGAGGCCTCACTCTGCACGGCACCGTGCTGTCGCCCGTGAAGGCGTCGCCGGGGCGGCCAGGCGTGGTGCTCGTCCACGGGGCCGGCACCGGCACGCCACGCGCCAAGCTCATGGGCGAGGCCGTGGAGTTCGCCCGCAGGGGCATGTCCGTGTTGGTCTACGACAAGAGGTCGGAGGGCTACTCGCTCTTCCACCGGTCCTACTCGACGCTCGCGGACGACGCGCTGGGCGCGGTGGCCACGCTGCGGTCGCAGCCCGGCGTGGACCCGGCGAAGGTGGGCGTCTGGGGGCTCAGCGAGGGCGGCTGGGTCGCGCCCCTGGCGGCCTCCCGCTCGCGGGACGTCGCGTTCGTCGTGGTCGTCGGCGCCAACGCGCTCACACCGCTGCGGCAGCAGACCTGGGCCGTCGCCGCGGGCCTGCGCAAGGCGGGGGTGGCGGGGTCGCTGGTGGACCGGGCCGAGCCGAACCTCTACCGGACCATCGCCGACGGCGGCATGTTCCCCGAGCCCTGGTACGACCCCGAGCCGGTCCTCGCCGCGGTGCGGCAGCCGGTGCTCGCGATCTGGGGAGTCCATGACCTGCTGACCCCGCCGAAGGAGACCCCGCCGATCTTCGCGCGGGCGCTGGAGAAGGGCGGCAACCGGCGCTACACGTTCCGGTTCTTCCCCGGGGCCGACCACGCCGCCCACCTCACGCCCGACGGCGGCGTCACCCGGCTGCCCGCCCTCGCTCCCGGGTACGCCGACCTGGTCGGCTCCTGGGTCCGCGAGGCCGTCTCGGGACGGCCGCCGCTGGCGAGCATCTCGGGCCCCGCACCCGAGCAGGCGACGCCGACCGTGCCGGTGGACCGTCCGGCGCCGTGGGAGTCGGCCCTGGTGCAGGCGGCCGTGACGCTGCTGCTGATCGCCGTCTTCGCCGCCTACCCGTTGACCGCCCTCGTCCGACGGCTGCGCGGGCGGTCCCGTACGGCCCTGCCGGCCGCGCCGCGCGTGCTCAGCGCGGCCGGGCTGATCGCCTTGCTCGGGTCGTTCGCCTTCCTGTTCTACCTGCTCATGACCGGGGGCAAGCTGGCCGCGCCGGGACCCGTGCTGCTCGGCCGCCCGATCGTCTGGCTGGCCCTGCAGGCCCTGGCGCTGACCACGGTGGTCGCCGCCGTACGGACGGTCCGGGCGTGGCGGAGGGCCGGGACGAGGAGTGAGCGGGTCCGCCTCGGCCTCCTGCTCGCCGGCGGCGTCGCCTTCCTCCCGTGGGCCCTCTACTGGGGCCTGCTGCTCCCGTGAGTGGCGGAGACGCTCAGCTCGTCAGCAGGCCGATTCCGAGGGAGAGCACCCCGGCGGCCAGGCACAGCGCGCCGATCCAGAGCAGGGCGATCAACCGGTTCGGGCGGGTGGTTCCCTGTCCCAGCGAGGACAGGAAGAAGCCGGCGGACATCAGCACGGCGGCGGCCGGTACGCCGAGCCGGGCGATCCACACCGGGACACCGCTCAGACCGGTGGCGTCGACGAAGAGCAGGCACACGAGCCCGAGGGTCACCAGCACCCCCGCGTGCGCGTGCCCGGCACGGGCGAAGGCCTGCTGGAAGGGGGTCATCGACACCTGGCCGCGGACGATTTTGGAGAGGAACCATCCGCCGAACTCGATGGTCACGATGGTCAGCAGGACGACGCCCGCGATCCACCGGGTCTCCTGGCTGAGCTGCAGGGGGGTCATGGCTCTCCTGTGGCAGAGGTTGCCGGTCGGGGGTCGGGGCCGCGTACGGCCCGAGGGGAGGAAGTGCCGCGGAGACCGGTCACCGGCCGGTGCCCAGCGCGGTCGCGGGAAGACCGAGCGTCCGCGCGAGATCGGCGAGTTCCGCCTCGAACAGCTCGCCCGCGTCGTCGCCGATGGCCCGGGTCAGGCCGAGCGACTCGACGCTGACCATGCCGTACAGCCGTAGCCAGCACCGGGTGAACGCGACCGCGGCCGAGGGAGAGGGGAGTTCCGTCTCCAGTTGTTCGAGGAGCCGCCGGGCCGGCCTCTCGGTCGCCGGGGAGAGCTGTTCGGGCGGCAGGGGTGCGGGCCCGTAGTCGCGCCAGACGCCGGAGAAGACGTCCGCGAAGAGCCTGCCCACCTGACGTCGTGCCCGGCCGACCGACGCGCCCTCGTCCGGCGAGGACACGAACCAGGAGAGGTGGAACTCCGCGCCGTGTCCGACGGCCCAGTTCCGCAGCGCCCTGCTGGCGGCGATGAGCCGGCCCGCCGTGTCGGCCGCGTCGACGTGATCGACGGCGCTGACGATGTGCTCGGTCAGCTCTTCCAGAACGGCCACGACGACCGCGTCCAGCAGGGTGCGGTGGCTGTCGAAGTAGCGATAGACCCCGGGAGGGGTCATGCCCATCTCGCGGGCGACCGCCCGGATCGTCAGAGCCTCGGCCCCCTGGTCCGTCAGGATGCCGCGGCTCACGGAGATCAGCTCACGCAACGTGGCGTCACGCACGCGCTGACGCCGGAGCGAAACCGTCATCGAGCCCCCTCCACTGCTCGTACCTCTCCCGCGGCGACCCGCGGGAGATGAAGCTCTGTAGCAGAAGTTTACACATGTTAACTGTAGCGTCTAGTCGTAGCGGAAGATTTCCTAAGACGCTTTAGTTATTGGCAATCTGGCCCAACGGGATGTGCGGCTTTCCTCCCTTGGTGATCTTGTCGGCGGTTCCTGCCCGTTATCGGGGGCTTAGGGCTGCTTTAGGGGTTGCTCTTAGCGTCTGAACCGTCATCAGCAGTGCCGGGGCTCGCGTCCCGATCCGCTGCGCGCAGGGCGCGGTGACGCGGACGCGGCTCGTTGGAGGAGCGTATGGCGGAGACACCGGTACGACTTCTGTCGGTGGGAACGGCGTTGCCGGGACCTCCCATCGACACCGCCGCCCTGGCCGGGGCGTTCGGCATGGACCAGGTGTGGCGGCAGTGGGTCGACACGTTCATCGGCACAAGGACGCGTCATCTCGCGGTCGACCTGTCCACCGGCGAACGGCGGGACAGCCTGGCCGACCTCGGCGAGCGCGCCGCCGTCCAGGCCCTCACCCGGGCCGGGATCTCCGCGGAGGAGATCGACGTGGTGGTGCTGGGCACCGCCACTCCCGACACGCTGATGCCTGCGACGGTGAACGTCGTCGCCGAGCGGCTCCGCATCGACGGCGTGCCGGCGTTCCAGCTCCAGTCGGGCTGCTCCGGCGCCGTGCAGACGTTCGACGTCGCGGCCTCGCTGCTGGCCACCGGCCGCTACCGCACCGCGCTCGTCGTCGGCGGCGACGTCATCGCCAAGCACTACGACGTCAAGGCCGACCTGACGGCACTGCCGCCCGACGAGCTGGTCAACTACGTGCTGTTCGGCGACGGGGCCGGGGCCGCCGTGCTGAGCACCGCGGGCCCTCCGGAGGCGCCGGTGCTCCGGTCGGTGCTCACCCGGCTGTCCGGCCTCGACCGCGCGCCCGGCCAGATCCTGCGCTGGTACGGCCTGGCCGACCGTGACACGTCCGAGGCCCCGGCCAGCGAGGACTACAAGGCCATCGAGGAGTTCGTTCCCGTTCTCGCCGAGGAGACGGCCGACGAGTTGCTGGACGACCTCGGCTGGGACCGCGCGGAGGTCGACTACCTGTTGCCCCCGCAGCTGTCCGTCGCGATGACCGGGAAGATCACCGCGCGGCTCGCCTTCCCCGCGGCCGAGGAGGTCTCCTGCGTCGCGGAGACCGGCAACAACGGCAACGCCCTGGTGTTCTTCCAGCTCGACCGCCTGCTGCCGCGGATGACGCGGCCGTCGCGGGCGATCGCGGTGGCCATCGAGTCGAGCAAGTGGATCAAGTCGGGCCTGGCCCTGGAGCGTGCCTGATGGCCGCGATCAGCAGGGAGGAGTTCGTGGACCTGCTCCAGGACGAGATCGGCCTGGCCGTCGGCGGCGACGACCTCGCCCGGGCCCTCGACGAGGTGCCCGGATGGGACTCGCTGCACCTGCTGACGATGCTCGTCCTGCTGGAGAAGCGGGTGCGCCGGCCGCTGTCGCTGCCCGACTTCCTCGAGGCCGCGAGCCTGGAGTCGGTCTACGAGCTGGTGAACCGATGACCGGCCGCCCGTTCCCCTCCCAGCGCAGGCACACCCTGTTCTTCCTCGACCAGATCCGCGACTTCTCCCCGGTCTTTCTCGACACCGAGGTGGACGCCACCGCGATCGTCGCGGGACGGGCGCGGGCGCACCGGGCGGGGGAGCGCCGTTCGGTCGTCTCCTACGTCGTGCACGCGGCCGCCGGGGTCCTGGCCAAACACCCCGAGGCCAACTCCGCCATACACGGCCGGCTGGACCCGGTCGTCGCCTCCTTCGACACCGTGGCGGCCAAGGTCACCCTCGACAAGACCTGGGAGGGCCGCCGCGTCGTACTCGCCACCGTGATCCCCGCGCTGGAGTCCGCGTCCCTGGCCGACGTACAGGCGCACCTGGACCGGGCGGCCGCCGCCGATCCCGGCACGGCCGAGGAGTTCGCCGGCATCCGCGCGCTCCGGAGACTGGCCTGGCAGGAGGCGCTCGACCGGTTCCGCGAGATGGCGGGGCTGCTCGACCGGCGGCCCGCCGTCACCGGCACGTTCAGCGTCACCTCGCTCGGCCACCGCGCCGTCGACGGCTTCCACTCGGTCGGCGGCACCACCGTGACCCTCGGCGTGGGCCGGATCGCCGACCGCCCGGTCGTCAGGGACGGCGCCGTGGTGGTCGCCCCCGTCATGCGGCTCTCGCTGGCCTTCGACCACCGCGTGATCGACGGCGCCGAGGCCGCCGACGTGCTCACCGAGATCAAGGAAGCGCTGGAGGCGTACGAGGAATGAACGACCTGACCGAGCTCAAGCGCTTCGTCGTGGCGCACGCGATCTCGCAGAACCTGCCGGCCGACCACTACGGCGCCCTGCTCGACCGCATCACCGCGGACGCGGGCGACGAGCCGGGCTCGTGGCCGTACGAGTGGATCCGCGCCGGGGACGAGTGGGACGCCGCCGGTGAGACGGCCCTGGCCTGCCAGTACTACACGATGGGCCGCTTCCCGTACGTGGACGGCCCGGGCCGCAAGCGCGCGCTCGCCCGCTGCCTCGACGCCTTCGACCGGTGGCGGAGTGGGGTGCCGGGCCTGGAGCCCGTCGTCGTGGACGTGGACGGAGTCCCGGTGCGGGTGTGGGCCGCGGGCCTCTCCGCCGAGGAGCCCCGGCCGCTGCTCGTCATGACCGGCGGCATCGTGAGCCCGAAGGAGCAGTGGGGGCCGGTGCTGCCGCAGATCGCGGCCTTCGGCATGGCCGGGGTCGTGGCCGACCTGCCCGGCGTCGGCGAGAGCCCGCTCCGGTACGGCCCGGACGCGTGGCGGCTCTTTCCGGCCATCCTCGACGCCCTGGAGGGACGGGCCGAGGTGCGCGAGACCTACCTGCTCGCGCTGAGTTTCAGCGGCCATGCCGCGATCACCGCCGCGCTGCGCGACCCCCGCGTGCGGGGCGTGGTCGCCAACGGCCCGCCCGTCCACGACTTCTTCACCGACGCCGCCTGGCAGGCCCGGGTGCCGAAGGTCACCCGTGACACTCTGGCCCACCTGGCGGGTGTGCCGCCGGAGGCGGTCTTCGCGCACGTGCGCGACTGGGCGCTCGACGACGCCGACCTGCGCGCGCTCACCGTGCCCCTCGCCGCGGTGACGGCGAAGCGGGACGAGATCATCCCTCCCGGCGACACCGAACGGCTGAAGCGCTCGGTGCGCGACCTGCGGCTGATGGAGCACGACGACGTGCACGGCGCCCCCTCCCACCTCGCGGAGACCCGCGTGTGGAGCCTGCTCGCGGTGCAGCGGATGCGGCCCGGCGCCGACCCGGAGGTGACCGCGTCGCTGGCCGCCGCCCTGGAGGCCGCCCGGGCGGGAGCGGCCGCGTGAACGCCCCGCTCGCCGGAGCGCGGGTGCGGGGCGACTGGCTGCGCGAGTTCGCTCACGCCGCGCCCGGCGCCCCCCGCCTGGTCGTGTTCCCGCACGCCGGAGGCTCGGCCGGCTTCTTCATCCCGCTCGCGCGGGCGCTCGCCCCGCAGGTGCGCGTGCTGGCCGTGCAGTACCCCGGGCGCCTCGACCGGCGGCGCGAGCCGCCCGTCGAGGACGTGCGCGAGCTGGCCCGCAGGGTGGCGGACGTGCTCGCCCGGGAACCGGACGACGGCCCCCTCGCCTTCTTCGGGCACAGCATGGGCTCGCTGGTGGCGTTCGAGGCCGCGCTGCTCGGCGAGCGGGGCGCCGGCGCCGCGCCCGAGCGGCTGTTCGTCTCCGGCGGGCGGGCGCCCGCCCTCACCCGGGTGGATCCGGTGATCCTCCGCAGCGACGCCGCGCTGCTGGAGGAGGCCCTGTTCCTCGGCGGCACCTCCCGGCAGGTGCTGGAGAGCGCGGACCTGCGGGAGCTCGTGCTGCCCCCGCTGCGCGCCGACTACCGGGCGCTGCGCGCCTACCTGCCCGATCCCGGGGCGCGGGTCCGCTGCCCGGTCACCGCGCTGGTCGGCGACCGCGATCCGCGGGTGACCGTCGACCAGGCCGCCCGGTGGCGGGACCACACCGACGGCGGGTTCCGCCTCACGGTCCTGCCCGGCGGCCACTTCTACCTGACCCCGCGGCTGGAGGACGTCGCGGCGGCGGTGCGGAGCGGGCTCGCCGTACGGGCCTGACCCGCCTCCCCTCCCGCGCCGTCCGCGCCCGACCGCGCTCACCCTGCTCACCACGACCGAGAGTGAGGCACGACGTGATCAGCCCCGACCCGCAGGTGTCCCGGCCCGTCGCGGTCGTCGGAGTCGCGTGCCGCCTGCCCGGCGCGCCGCACCCGGACGCCCTGTGGCGGCTGCTGGAGGAGGGCCGCTCGGCCGTCCGCGAGGTGCCGGAGGGCCGCGCGCCGTCCCCGCTCCTGGACGCCCTGGCCCGGGAGAACCCCGGCGCCCGGTACGGCGCCTACCTCGACGACATCGCCGGGTTCGACGCGGAGTTCTTCGGGATCTCCCCTCGCGAGGCCGCCGCCATGGACCCCCAGCAGCGGCTCGTCCTGGAACTGGCCTGGGAGGCGCTGGAGGACGCCGGCGTGCTGCCCGAGACCCTGCGCGACACCCCGGCGGGTGTGTTCGTCGGGTCCATCGCCGACGAGTACGCCGCGCTGTCGCGCCCCTCCGCGATCGGGCGGCACACTCTCACCGGCACCACTCGCGGGATCATCGCCAACCGCGTGTCGTACGCCTTCGGCCTGCGCGGGCCGAGCATCGCGGTCGACACCGCGCAGTCGTCGTCGCTGGTGGCCGTGCACCTCGCGGCGGAGAGCGTGCGGCGCGGCGAATCGCGCCTGGCGCTCGCGGGCGGCGTCAACCTCATCGTCGACCCGGC
The DNA here is from genome assembly GCF_005864065.1 of Microbispora triticiradicis. Taxonomy (NCBI): domain Bacteria; kingdom Bacillati; phylum Actinomycetota; class Actinomycetes; order Streptosporangiales; family Streptosporangiaceae; genus Microbispora; species Microbispora triticiradicis. The sequence continues at coordinate 66,616 of NZ_VANP01000014.1, forward strand.
CGGCACCGCGGCGGTCGCCCGGTTCGGCGGGCTGTCGCCCGACGGCCGGTGCCACACCTTCGACCGCCGGGCCAACGGCTACGTGCGGGGCGAGGGAGCCGGGCTGGTGCTGCTCAAGCCGCTGGACGCCGCGATCGAGGACGGCGACTCCGTCTACGCCGTGCTGCTCGGCGGCGCGGTCAACAACGACGGCGGCACCGACGGGCTCACCACCCCCAGCGCCGGCGCCCAGGCCGAGGTGCTCAGGCACGCCTGGGCGGCCGCCGGCGTCACGCCCTCCGACCTGCAGTACGTCGAACTGCACGGCACCGGAACCCGGGTCGGCGACCCGGTGGAGGCGCGGGCCCTGGGTCTCGCCCGCCCCGGCGACGGGCCGGCCCTGCAGGTCGGATCGGTGAAGACGAACATCGGGCACCTGGAGGGCGCCGCCGGGATCGCCGGTCTGATCAAGACCGTGCTCAGCGTCGCCCGGCGGCGGCTGCCCGCGAGCCTCAACTACGCCGAGCCGAACCCGGAGATCGACTTCGACGGCTGGGGCCTGTCCGTACGGGTCGCGGGAGGGGAGTGGCCCCGGGACGGCGCGCGGCTCGTCGCGGGCGTCAGTTCGTTCGGCATGGGCGGCACCAACTGCCACGTCGTGGTGGCCGAGCCGCCCGCGGCGCCTCCGGCCGTCCCCGTGGCGCCTTCGGCCGTGTCCGTGGCGCCTTCGGCCGCGCCCGGCACGCCGGAGGCCGCACCGGCGCGCACCCCTCTCGTGTTGAGCGCGCGCACCGGCGCCGCCCTGCGGGACCAGGCCGCCCGGCTGCTCGACCTCGCCGCCGGGGGCGGCACGTCCGGCGGACAGGATCCTTCCGGAGCGGCTCGGGCCGCCGGCCTCGCCCGGAGCCTGGCCACCACGCGAACCGCCTTCGAGCACCGGGCGGCCGTCACTGGGGACGTGGCAGCGGGGCTGGCGGCGCTCGCCGAGGGCCGCCCCGCCGCCGGGCTCGTCACGGGCAAGGCCACCTCCGCTCCCGTCGCGGTGCTGTTCCCCGGCCAGGGCAGTCAGCGGCCGGGCATGGGCCGCCGGGTCCACCAGGATCACCCCGTCTGGCGGGCGGCGTTCGACGAGGCCGCCGCGGCGTTGAACGAGCGGCTGCCGCGTCCTCTGGAGGAGGTCGTCTGGGCGGAGCCGGACGGCGAGGACGCCCGGCTGCTCGACCGCACGGCCTTCACCCAGCCCGCGATCTTCGCGGTCGAGGTGGCGACCTTCCGCCTGCTGGAGTCGCTCGGAGTCGAGCCGTCCTTCGTCGCCGGCCACTCCATCGGCGAGGTGGCCGCCGCGCACGTCGCGGGCGTGCTCGACCTGTCGTCCGCCGCCGAGCTGATCACGGCACGGGGGCGGCTAATGGAGTCGCTGCCCTCCGGCGGCGGCATGCTCGCCGTCGGCGCGCCCGAGGAGGAGGTGCGAGGGCTGATCGCGGAGGTGGACGGCCTCGTGGTCGTCGCCGCGGTGAACGGTCCCCGGTCCGTGGTCGTCGCGGGGGAGGACCCGGCGCTCGACGCCGTCGATGCCGTCGCCGTCGCGCGCGGCCACCGGACCCGGAGGCTCCAGGTGAGCCACGCCTTCCACTCGCCCTTGATGGACCCCGTGCTCGACGAGTTCCGTTCGGTGCTCGCGGGGCTCGCGTTCGGCCCGGCCCGCGTTCCGTTCGTGTCGACCGTGACCGGGGAGCTCGCCGGCCCCGCCGACGCCGGCTCCCGTGCGGGCCTCTTGGTGGATTACTGGGTGGACTACTGGGTGGAGCACGCCCGCCGTACGGTCCGCTTCGCCGACGGCCTGGACCGGCTGCGGGCGCTGGGCGCCGGAATCTTCGTGGAGGCGGGGCCGGGGACGGCCCTCAGCGCGGCCGGGCGGGAGGCGCTGGGCCAGGTGGCGACGTTCGTGCCGGTCCTCGGCAAGGACGACGACCTGGACCTCGCCGTCGGGCGGCTGTTCACCGCCGGGGTGCGGCTCGACTGGGACGCCGTCTTCGCGCCGGGAAGCCCCCGCGTCCCGCTGCCCACCTACCCCTTCCAGCGCGAGCCCCACTGGCTGGCGCCGGCCGCCGCGGACGGGACCCCTCCGCCCGCTGTGTCCCCTGCCGTGCCCCCGGTCACGGCCCCGGTCGCGGCCCCGGTGCCGCCCGCCCACGCCGTCCGTACGGCGAGGGGGGAGGGGCGGGTGATCGAGGAGGTGGCGGCCGTCCTCGGCTTCGCCGACCCCGGGCGCGTCGACCCCGAGGCGACGTTCAAGGACCTCGGCCTCGACTCGCTCGGCCTGGTCGAGCTGCGCGACCGCCTGAGCGCCGCCTTCGGCGCCGACCTGCCCGCCGCCGCGCTGTTCAGTCATCCCACTCCCGCCTCCATCGCCCGCCACCTCGCCGGGGAAGCCGAACAGGACGCTGCGCACGAGGCCGGAAGGGACGTCGTGGCGGCGGACGACGACCCGGTGGTGATCGTGGGGATGGGGTGCCGGTTCCCGGGCGGGGTGGCCTCGCCGGAGGACCTGTGGGAGGTGGTGGCCAGTGGCGCGGACGTCACGGGTGACTTCCCCGACGACCGGGGCTGGGACCTCGACGCCCTCTTCGATCCCGACCCGGAACGGCCCGGCGCCTCCTACACGCGCCGGGGCGGTTTCCTCCGTGACGCGGGGGAGTTCGATCCGGCGTTCTTCGGGATGAGCCCTCGGGAGGCGCTGGCCACCGATCCGCAGCAGCGGTTGCTGCTGCAGGTGTCGTGGGAGGCGCTGGAGCGGGCCGGCATCGACCCGCTGTCGCTGAAGGAGACCCGCACCGGCGTGTTCGTCGGCGCGACCGCGTCAGACTACACGCCCCGGCTGCACGAGGGCGGCGGCGGGACCGACGGCTACCTCCTCACCGGGGGCAGCGTCAGCGTGGCGTCGGGGCGGATCGCGTATGTGCTGGGGTCGCGGGGTCCGGCGTTGACGGTGGATACGGCGTGTTCGTCGTCGTTGGTGGCGTTGGATCTGGCGGTGCGTGCGGTGCGGTCGGGGGAGTGCGGGCTGGCGTTGGCGGGTGGGGCGGCGGTGATGGCGTCGCCGGGGATGTTCGTGGAGTTTTCGCGGCAGCGGGGGTTGTCGGCTGATGGGCGGTGCCGGGCGTTTTCGGCGTCGGCTGATGGGACGGGGTGGGCTGAGGGTGTGGGTGTGGTGGTGGTGGAGCGGTTGTCGGCGGCGCGGCGGGCGGGGCATCGGGTGTTGGCGGTGGTGGCGGGGTCGGCGGTGAATTCCGATGGGGCGAGTAATGGGTTGACGGCGCCGAACGGGCGGGCGCAGGAGCAGGTGATCGGGCGGGCGCTGGCGGAGGCGGGGCTGGGTCCGGGTGATGTGGATGTGGTGGAGGCGCATGGGACGGGGACGCGGTTGGGGGATCCGATCGAGGCGCGGGCGTTGGGTGCGGCTTATGGGCGTGGTCGGGTGGCGCCGTTGTGGGTGGGGTCGTTGAAGTCGAACATCGGTCATGCTCAGGCGGCGGCGGGGGTGGGCGGGGTCATCAAGATGGTGATGGCGTTGCGGCATGGGGTGTTGCCGGCGACGTTGCATGTGGACGAGCCGACGCCGCATGTGGACTGGGAGGGTTCGGGGCTGGCGTTGCTGACCGCACCTGTGGCCTGGCCGCAGGGGGAACGGCCGCGCCGGGCGGGGGTGTCGTCCTTCGGGATCAGCGGCACCAACGCCCACGTCATCCTCCAGCAACCACCCACCACCGCCCTCGGACAATCACCCGCCACCGCCCTCGGACAGCCACCCACCACCGCCCTCAGACAATCACCCACCACCACACTCGGACAATCACCCGCCACCGCCCTCGGACAATCACCCGCCACCGCCCTCGGACAATCACCCACCACCGCCCTCGGACAATCACCCACCACCACACTCGGACAGCCACCTGCCACCGGCGACGACCCCTCCCCCTCCCTTTCCACCGGCCAGGACGCCGACGCGCAGTCCCCCACCACAACGATCCCGGGCACCTCGGCGACTGCGGACCCCCCGGCGGAGGAGGGCGTGCCGCTGCTGCTGTCGGGAACGGACGCGGCGGCGCTGCGACGGCAGGCCGCCGCGCTCGCCGGGCACCTGCACGACCACCCGGAACTCCACCTCCGGGACGTGTCCGCCACGCTCACGTCGCGGGCGCGGCTCCCGTACGGCGCGGCCGTCCTGGGGGACCACGCGGCCGCCCTGCGCGCCCTCTCCCGGGGCGAGGTCCACGACGCGGTCGTGACGGGCGAGCGGATCGGCGGGCGCACGGTCTTCGTCTTCCCCGGTCAGGGGTCGCAGTGGCCCGAGATGGCCCGCGCGCTCCTGGACGCCGACCCGGTCTTCCGGGCCGGGATCGACGCCTGCGCCGAGGCCTTCGCCGAGCACACCGACTGGTCCCTGCACGATGTCCTGCGGGGCGCGCAGGGCGCGCCCTCGCTCGACCGCGTCGACGTCGTGCAGCCGGTGCTGTTCGCGGTCATGGTGTCGCTCGCCGCGATGTGGCGCGCCGCGGGGGTGACGCCGGACGCGGTCGTCGGGCACTCCCAGGGCGAGATCGCCGCCGCTTATGTCGCGGGCGCGCTGTCCCTCTCCGACGCGTCGCGGCTGGTCACCCTGCGCAGCAAGGCCATCGCCCGGATCGCCGGGGACGGCGGCATGGTGTCGGTGGCGCTCGGCGCGGCCGAGGCGGCCGAGCTCGCGGCTCGCTGGGAGGGCGCCGTCGAGGTCGCCGTGCGCAACGGACCGCGCTCCACCGTCGTCGCCGGGGACGCCGCGGCGCTCGCCGAGCTGCTCGCCCGGTGCGAGGACGACGGCGTGCGCGCCCGCCGCATCCCGGTGGACTACGCCTCCCACACCCGGTACGTCGAGCCGCTGCGCGAGGAACTGCTGCGGACGTTCGCGGGGCTGCGACCCCGGCCCGCCGAGATCGCCTTCCACTCCGCGGTGACCGGCGACGTGCTGGACACGACCACCCTGGACGCCGGCTACTGGTTCCGCAACCTCCGGGAGACCGTCCGCTTCGACGCCGCCCTCGGCGGCCTGGCCGACAGCGGCCACCGGAGGTTCGTCGAGATCAGCCCGCATCCGGTGCTCACCGTGGCCGTGGAGGAGACGTTCGCCGAGCGGGGGATCACGTGCCTCGCCGCGGGCACGCTCCGGCGCGGCGAGGGCGGGCCAGGCGCCTTCCGCCGAGCCCTGGCCGTGGCGCACCTCGCCGGCGTCCCCGTCGCCTGGCCGCGCGAGGGGACGCCGGTGGATCTGCCCACCTACCGGTTCAGCGGCGAGCGCTACTGGCTCACACCCTCCGCCGGACCCGCCCAGGCGTCCCGGCTCGGTCTCGCCGCAGCCCGGCATCCCCTGCTCGGCGCGATGGTCACGCTCGCGGACGGCGGGGCGGTGCTGACCGGGCAGATCGACCTGGCCGCGCAGGGCTGGCTCGCCGACCACCGGGTTTTGGGCACCGCCCTGCTTCCCGGCACGGCGTTCGCCGAACTGGCCGCGCACGCCGGCCGACTCACCGGCACCCCCGAGGTGCGCGAGCTGACCGTAGAGGCTCCCCTCACGCTGGACGCCGACCGGCCCGCGCAGGTGCAGGTGCTCGTCGCCGCCCCCGGCGCGGACGGACGGCGCGGCGTCGAGGTGCACGCACGGGCCGGTGACGACCGACCGTGGACCCGGCACGCTTCGGGCACCCTCGCCGAGGCCGGAGACACGCCGGCGCTCCGCGACCCGCAGGCCACGCCCGGCGGCGAACTCCCGGCCTGGCCGCCCGCCGGGACCGAAGCGGTCGACGTGTCGGACGTCTACGACCGCCTGTACCGGCTCGGCTACGACTACGGCCCGGCCTTCCAGGGCCTCAGCGCCGTATGGCGCGACGGCGACACGGTCTACGCGGAGCTGTCCTCCCCCTCGGACGCGGACCCGTCCGGCTCCGCGCAGGACTTCCCGCTGCATCCCGCGCTCCTGGACGCGGCCCTCCACCCGGTGGTGGCGGGGCTCGCCGGGCTCACCGACCCGGACGTCGGCGCGCCCCTCCTGCCGTTCGCGTTCGAGGGCCTGCGCCTCACCGGCCGGGCCGGGCGCACCGTGCGGGCCCGCGTCGAGCCGCTCGGAGGCTCCCGGTTCCGCTACCTGTTCGCGGACGAGGACGGGCAGACGATCGGGACGATCGAGTCGCTGGCCTTCCGGCCGGCCGCCCGTGAGGACCTCGCGGGCGTCCGGCCCGCCGCCGAGGCGTACGGCCTCGTCTGGGAGCCGGTGACCGATCTCGGCCCGGCGCCGCGCCGTGTCGGGGTGCTGGAGGGCTTCGGCGCCACCGGAGACCTGCTGGAGCTCGGGAACCTCCGCGACCTTGGCGATCCCGACGACGTGGAGGTCGTCACCGGTGCGGACGCCGCAGCGCTCACCCGGGCCGAGGTGGTGCTCGTACCGGTGGGCGGACCGCGACCCGCCGCCGTCCCCGAAGGCTCCTCCGCCGGCCTCGCCGGGCGGGCGCACGCCCGCACGGCCGCCGTCCTCACCCTGCTGCAGCAATGGGCCGCCGATCCCGCGCTCGACGGCATCAGGCTCACGGTCGTGGCCGACGGGCGGGACCTCGCCTCCGCGCCGCTGCGCGGGCTGGTGCGCACCGCCGCCGCCGAGCACCCCGGCCGGTTCGCGCTCGCCGTGGTGGACGGCCCGGCGCCCGTGGCGCTGCTCGCCGCCGGGCACGGCGAACGCGAGGTGGCCGTACGCGACGGGGTCCTGCTGGCGCCGAGGCTCGCCGTCCGTGACCTGGCCGCGCCCGTGACCGAGCCCCGGCACGAGGACGGCGCCGACCCGGGCGCTGAGCTCATCTCAGACGGCCCCGGGCTCGGCACGGGCGGCACTGAGGTCGCTACGGCTGGCGCCGGGCTCACTACGAACGGCACTGAGCTCACTACGAACGGCACCGTGCTCATCACCGGCGGCACGGGAACCCTGGGAGCGCTCGTGGCCCGCAGGCTGGCGGCGGCGGCTCGGCCGCCCCACCTGCTGCTCGTGAGCCGATCCGGGCCGGACGCCCCCGGCGCGGAGGCCCTCGCCCGCGACCTGCGCGAGGCGGGCGCGGAGGTCACCCTGGTGGCCTGCGACGTCGCTGACCGGGACGCCTTGGCGGAGGTGCTGGACGCCGTCCCCGCCGGCCGCCCGCTGCGCGGCGTGGTGCACACGGCGGGCGTGCTGGCCGACGCCACCCTCACGGAGCTGGACGCCCGCGCGCTCGCCGCGGTGCTGCGGCCGAAGCTGGACGCCGCCTGGCATCTGCACGAGCTGACAGCGGAGCTCCCCCTGGAGCGCTTCGTGCTGTTCTCCTCCGCCGTGGCCGCCCTCGGAGTGCCCGGGCAGGCGAACTACGCCGCGGCCAACGCGTTCCTCGACGCCCTCGCCGAGCACCGGGCCGGTCTCGGGCTGCCCGCGACCTCCGTCGCCTGGGGCGTGTGGGAGGAGGCCAGCGCCATGACCGGCCACCTCGACGACGCCGGCCGCGCCCGGCTCGCCCGGTACGGCGTGGGCACGCTCTCCACGGCCGTCGCCCTCGACGTTCTCGACCGGGTGCGCGAGCCGTACACCGTGGTGTCGCCCCTCGACGACGCCGTGCTGCGTGAGGAGGCGGCGGCGGGGCGGTTGCCCGCCCTGTTCTCCAGCCTCGTGGTCTTTCCGTCTCGTGTGCGGCGGGCGGCCGAAGGTGCCTGGGCGCGGCGGGTGCTGTCCGGACGTCCGCACGAGCGCCTGAACCTGGTCACCCGGCTCGTGCGCGAGCAGGCCGCGTCCGTCCTCGGACACGACGATCCGGCCGAGGTGCCCGGTGACCGGCCATTGAAGGAACTCGGCTTCGACTCGCTCACCTCGGTCGAGCTGCGCAACCGGCTGAACGCCCTGACCGGGCTGACGCTCCCGGCCACGATCGTGTTCGAGTTCCCGACCGTCGCCGCGCTCGCCGGGCACCTGCTCGGCCTCATCACGGTGGAGGAGAGGGCGGCCACCGCGGTCGCGGTGCGGGCTGCGGACGACGACCCGGTGGTGATCGTGGGGATGGGGTGCCGGTTCCCGGGCGGGGTGGCCTCGCCGGAGGATCTGTGGGAGGTGGTGGCCAGTGGCGCGGACGTCACGGGTGACTTCCCCGACGACCGGGGCTGGGACCTCGACGCCCTCTATCACCCGGACCCCGACCACCGGGGCACCGCGTACACGCGCCGGGGCGGTTTCCTGCACGACGCGGGGGAGTTCGATCCGGCGTTCTTCGGGATGAGTCCGCGGGAGGCGCTGGCCACCGATCCGCAGCAGCGGTTGCTGCTGCAGGTGTCGTGGGAGGCGCTGGAGCGGGCCGGCATCGACCCGCTGTCGCTCAGGGACAGTGACACCGGCGTGTTCATCGGGGCCATGTACGACGACTACGGCAGCCGTCTGCGCGTCGTGCCCGAGGAGCTGGAGGGCCTGCTGCTGGCCGGCAACGAGTCGAGCGTGGCGTCGGGGCGGATCGCGTATGTGCTGGGGTCGCGGGGTCCGGCGTTGACGGTGGATACGGCGTGTTCGTCGTCGTTGGTGGCGTTGGATCTGGCGGTGCGTGCGGTGCGGTCGGGGGAGTGCGGGCTGGCGTTGGCGGGTGGGGCGGCGGTGATGGCGTCGCCGGGGATGTTCGTGGAGTTTTCGCGGCAGCGGGGGTTGTCGGCTGATGGGCGGTGCCGGGCGTTTTCGGCGTCGGCTGATGGGACGGGGTGGGCTGAGGGTGTGGGTGTGGTGGTGGTGGAGCGGTTGTCGGCGGCGCGGCGGGCGGGGCATCGGGTGTTGGCGGTGGTGGCGGGGTCGGCGGTGAATTCCGATGGGGCGAGTAATGGGTTGACGGCGCCGAACGGGCGGGCGCAGGAGCAGGTGATCGGGCGGGCGCTGGCGGAGGCGGGGCTGGGTCCGGGTGATGTGGATGTGGTGGAGGCGCATGGGACGGGGACGCGGTTGGGGGATCCGATCGAGGCGCGGGCGTTGGGTGCGGCTTATGGGCGTGGTCGGGTGGCGCCGTTGTGGGTGGGGTCGTTGAAGTCGAACATCGGTCATGCTCAGGCGGCGGCGGGGGTGGGCGGGGTCATCAAGATGGTGATGGCGTTGCGGCATGGGGTGTTGCCGGCGACGTTGCATGTGGACGAGCCGACGCCGCATGTGGACTGGGAGGGTTCGGGGCTGGCGTTGCTGACCGCACCTGTGGCCTGGCCGCAGGGGGAACGGCCGCGCCGGGCGGGGGTGTCGTCCTTCGGGATCAGCGGCACCAACGCCCACGTCATCCTCCAGCAACCACCCACCACCGCCCTCGGACAATCACCCGCCGACACCCTCGGACAGCCACCCGCCACCGCCCTCAGACAGCCACCCGCCGACACCCTCGGACAATCACCCACCACCACACTCGGACAGCCACCCACCACCGCCGACGACCCCTCCCCCGACCAGGACGCCACCACGACGACCGCCAGCACGACGTCCGTCACCACGACGACTGCGGGCACCTCGACGGAGGAGAGCGTGCCGTTCGTCCTGTCGGCGAAGACGGAGACCGCGCTGCGCGCGCAGGCGGGCCTCCTGCACGACGTCCTCGCAGGCAGGTCCGCCGCGCCGAGAGACGTCGCGTTCACCCTCACTCGCCGGTCGCGGCTGGAGCGCCGGGCCGTGGTGGACACCGCGCTCGGGGACCCGGTGCGGGCTCTGGCCGCCCTCCGCGACGGCGTGCGCCACCCGGCCGTCGTCACCGGACGCGCCCTGCCGGACCAGCGGCTCGCGTTCCTGTTCTCCGGGCAGGGCGCGCAGCGGGCCGGGATGGGCGCGGGCCTGCTGGAGACCTCCACGGTGTACGCCGCCGCCTTCGACGAGATCTCCGCGTTGCTGGAGCCCCACATCGGCACGGGACTGCGCGACCTGATCGCCGACCCGGAGCGCCTGGGACAGACTCTTTACGCTCAGCCGGCGCTGTTCGCCGTGGAGGTCGCGCTCTACCGGCTCGCCGAGTCGTACGCCCTGCGGCCCGACTTCCTGATCGGCCACTCGGTCGGGGAGCTCGCCGCCGCGCACGTGGCGGGCGTGCTCGACCTCCCCTCCGCCTGCGCGCTGGTCGCGGCCCGGGGCCGCCTGATGCAGGCCGCCCGGGACGACGGCGCGATGGCCGCGTTCGCCGCCACCCCGGAGGAGGCGGCCGGGCTGGCCGCCTCGGCGGGCGGGACCGTCGAGGTGGCCGCGGTCAACGGCCCGGCGTCGGTCGTGCTGTCGGGTGACGCGGACGAGATCGACCGGCTCGTCGCCCGATGGAAGGACGAGGGCCGCAAGGCCACCCGGCTGAAGGTGAGTCACGCCTTCCACTCGGCGCACATGGACGGCGTGCTGGAGGAATTCCGCCAGGTGGTCACCGGGCTGACGTTCGCACCGGCCCGGCTGCCCATCGTCTCGACGGCGACCGGGGCGCTCGCGGGCGAGCGTGAGATGTCCGGCCCGGACTACTGGGTGGCGCAGTTGCGCGGCACCGTGCGGTTCGCCGACGCGGTCCGCGCGGCACGGGAGGCGGGCGCGACCCGCTTCGCCGAGCTGGGCCCCGACGGGTCGCTCGCCGCGCACGCCCAGGAGACGTGCACCGCGCAGAGGGACGCCGCGCAGAGAGACACCGCGAGAGGCGGCACAGCGGGGGGAGACGCCGCGAAGGGAGAGGCCGCGGGGGGAGACGCCTCGAAGGGCGAAGCCGGGGAGGTCGTCGCAGCGAAGGTGGTCACCGCTGAGGTGGTCGCCGTGCCGCTGCTCCGGACGGGCCGCCCGGATGCGGCGGCGGTGCGGGCCGCGCTCGCCCGGCTGCACGTGGCCGGCGTGCCGGTCGACTTCGGGCCGCTCGTCGCGGGCGGCCGGCTCACGGACCTGCCGACGTACCCCTTCGAGACCAGGCGCTACTGGCTGCTGCCCGCCGCGGACGACGGCCCTCCGGCGGCGTTCGGGCTGGACGCCCCGCCGCATCCGCTGCTGGCCGGGACGGCCGAGCTGCCCGGCGGGAGCCGGCTGTTCACCGGCGTGCTGTCCACCCGCCGCCAGCCGTGGCTGGCCGACCACCGGATCGGCGGCCGCGTGCTGGTCCCGGCCATGGCCCTGGCCGACCTGGCATTGGCGGTGGGCGGGGAGGCCGGCCTGCCGACGCTGGGTGAGTTCGTGATGCGCGCGCCGCTCGAACTGGACGGCCGGGGGGAGGTCCGGCTCCAGGCGGCCCTGTCCCCGGACGGTGAGCTCACCGTGCGCAGCCGGGCGCTAGAGGCGGCGGAGTGGACCGTCAACGCCACCGCCACGCTCACGCGGGAGGAGGTCGCGCCCGGTGCCCCCGTCGGGTCCGGTCCCGGCCATCGCGTCGACCCCGGAACGCCCGAGGCCACCTACCGTCTGCTCGCCGAGCACGGGTACGAGTACGGCCCGGCGTTCCAGGGGCTGCTGTCCGCCTGGCGGGACGGCGACGACCTGTACGCCGAGGTGGCGTCGCCGCCGTCGCTCCGCGGCGACGCCGCGCGTCACGCGGTCCGGCCCGCCCTGCTGGACGCGGCCCTGCACGCCCTGTCGCTGGACGGGATCGACGGCCCGCGTCGCGTGCCGTACGCGCTGAGCGGCGTCCGGGCGCCCGCGGCGCCCGCGTCCGGAGGACGGCCGCCGCACCTCACCCGGATCCGCGCCCGGTTCACCCCGCTCGCTCCCGACGCCTACCGGGCCGACCTCATCGGCGACGACGGCCGGGAGGTCCTGACCGTGGAGCGGCTGCGGCTGCGGCCGCTCCCGTCCGCCGCCGCCGTGTACGGCCTGCACTGGGAGGCGAGGCCCCGGCCCGAGCCGGCGGCGGGCGCCGTCCTCGCCGGCGTCGCCGCCGTGGCGGACCTTCTCGAACGGCCTCCGTCGCTCGCGCTGCTGCACGGGCTCGACCGCGACGACGACCCGTACGCCGCGCTGGACGAGGCCCGCGAGGTCCTGCGGCGGTGGGCGGCCGGTGACGGCGGGCGCCTGGTGGTGCTGACCCGGGGTCTCGCTGTGGACGACGCCGAGGCCGCCCGGCCGTCCACGGCCGCCCTGTGGGGCCTGGTCAGGGCGGCCCGGGCCGAGCACCCCGGCCGGTTCGCCCTGCTCGACATCGGCCCGGAGGACGGGCCGGAGGATCCGGAGCTGCTCGCGGCTGCGGGTGCGGCGTTCCCCGAGGCCGCGATCCGGTCGGGAGCGCCGCTGGTGCCGCGTCTCGGCCCCGCACCCGCGGCGCCGTCGTCCTCCGGACCGCTGTGGCCGCGCAGCGCCGCGGGCGGCACGGTGCTCGTCACCGGCGGGCTCGGCGCACTCGGCCGGCGGATCGCCGCCCATCTCGTCACCCATCACGGCGTACGGAACCTGCTGCTGGTGAGCCGCCGGGGTGAGCGCCATCCAGATTCCGGCGCGGCCCAGGCGGAGCTGGCCGCCCTCGGCGCCGCGGTCGCCGTGCGGGCCTGCGACCCGGCGGACGCGGAGGCCCTCACCGCCCTGCTCGGCGGCCTGGACGCTCCGCTGACGGGCGTCGTCCACGCGGCGGGCGTCGCCGAGGACGCCACCCTGGAACGGCTCACCGGGGCGGCCCTGCGGCGGGCGCTCGACGCGAAGCTCACCGGCGCCCGCAACCTCGACGAGGCCACCCGCGACGCGGACCTCGACGCGTTCGCGCTGTTCGGTTCCGTGGCGGGCGTCCTCGGCACCGCCGGGCAGGGCGCGTACGCCGCCGCGAACGCCGCCCTCGACGCGGTGGCGCGGCGACGGCGGCGGGCCGGCCGGCCCGCCGTGACCGTTCACTGGGGCCTGTGGGACCTCGGCGAAGGCATGAGCGGTGCCCTGGGAGACGTGGACGTCGCCCGGCTCGGACGGGCGGGCATCCGCCCCATGGCCCCGGCCGACGGACTCGGCCTGTTCGACGACGCCCTACGGTCGGACGCCCCGGTCGTGGTGGCCGGCAACCTCGACCTCGCCGTCGCGGCGGCCCGGCACCGCCCGCGGGCCGCGACGCCCGCCCCCGCCTCGGCCGCAGCTCTGGCCGCCGTCCCGATCGTCGCGGGGACCGGCCGCCGGGACACCGCACGGCTGGTCCTCGACGCGGTCGCCGCGGTCCTGGGCCACGCCGACGGCGCTGAGATCGACCCGGACCGGCCGTTCACCGACCTCGGGGTCGACTCGCTGACCGCCCTGGAGCTGCGCAACCGGCTGGGCGACGACCTCGGTGTGCGCCTGTCCGCCACCGTCGTCTTCGACCACCCCACCCCGGCCGCCCTGATCGGGCTCCTCGACGCCCTGGCCGGCGGTCCGGACCTGCCGGGAGCGCCGGACGGCGACGCCCACCCCGGCGCGGGCGCGCGGGAGCGGGAGCCGTACGACCCGGACGGCGACGCCGTCGCGATCGTGGGCATGGCGTGCCGGTTCCCCGGCGGCGCGCGCACCCCGGCCGAGCTGTGGGAGCTGCTCGTCTCGGGCACGGACGCGATCACCGAGTTCCCAACGGACCGCGGCTGGGACCCCGACCTGTTCGATCCCGATCCGGAGCACCCGGGCACGTCGATCACCCGGCACGGCGGCTTCCTGCACGACGCGGCCGAGTTCGACCCCGAGTTCTTCGGGATCAGCCCCCGCGAGGCGCTGGCCGTCGACCCCCAGCAGAGGCTGCTGCTGCAGACCGCGTGGGAGGCGGTCGAGGACGCCGGGATCGACCCGGCGACGCTCCGCGGATCCCAGAGCGGGGTGTTCGTCGGCGTCATGTACTCCGACTACGGCGCGCGGGTCCACCAGCGGCGCGGCGCGGCCCGCGATCTGGAGGGCTACCTGGTGAGCGGCAGCGCGGGAAGCGTCGCCTCCGGCCGCATCTCCTACACCCTCGGCCTGGAGGGCCCGGCCGTGACGGTGGACACCGCCTGCTCCTCCTCCCTGGTCGCCGTCCACCAGGCGGTGCAGGCGCTGCGGCTGGGCGAGTGCGGGCTGGCCCTCGCCGGGGGCTCGACCGTGATGGCGAGCCCGGCCACGTTCGTCGAGTTCAGCCGCCAGCGCGGGCTGGCCCCCGACGGCCGCTGCAAGCCCTTCTCGGCGGACGCGGACGGCACGGCCTGGGGCGAGGGGGTGGGGCTGCTCGTGCTGGAGCGCCTGGCCGACGCGCGCCGCAACGGGCACCGCGTGCTCGCCGTGGTCCGCGGGTCCGCCGTCAACCAGGACGGCGCGAGCAACGGCCTCACCGCGCCGAACGGCCCCGCCCAGGAGCGGGTCATCCGGGCCGCCCTGCGCAGCGCGGGGCTGCGGCCGGCCGACGTCGACGTGCTGGAGGCCCACGGCACCGGCACCCGGCTGGGCGACCCGATCGAGGCGGGCGCGGTGCTCGGCACGTACGGACAGGACCGGGACGGGCGCGCACCGCTGCTGATGGGCTCGCTCAAGTCGAACATCGGGCACACCCAGGCCGCCGCCGGAGTCGCCGGGATCATGAAGATGGTGCTCGCCATGCGGCACGGGCGGGTGCCCGCGACCCTGCACCTGAGCCGGCCGACCGAGCACGTGGACTGGTCCGGCGGCGCGGTGGCCGTGCCCGCCGAGGCGGTGCCCTGGCCCGGCACTCCCGGCCCGCGCCGGGCGGCGGTCTCGTCGTTCGGGATCAGCGGCACCAACGCGCACGTCATCCTGGAGATGGGTGACGAGCCCCGGGCGGAGGGCCCGGCACCGGACGAGGCGACGCCGGTCGTGCCGTGGGTGCTGAGCGCGCGCACCGACGAAGGGCTGCGCGAGCAGGCGGCACGCCTGAGGCGGCACGTGGCGGCCGACCCCGGCCTGCGGATCGCCGACGTCGCCCTGTCGCTCGGCGTCACCCGGACCGCGTTCGACCGGCGGGCCGTCGTCCTCGGCCGGGACCGCGCCGAGCTGATCGCCGGGCTCGACCACCTGATCGCGGGTACCACGCCGCCGCCCGGCGCCTTCCCCACCGTCGTCACCGGTACGGCGGTGCGCGGCCGGACCGCCGTCCTGTTCGCCGGTCAGGGCGGCCAGCGGACCGGCATGGGCACGGAGCTGTACCGGACGTTCCCGGCCTACGCGAGGGCGTTCGACGAGGTGTGCGAGCAGCTGCGCCGCGCCGACGGCGTCGACGTGGCGGCCGTGGTCGCGGGGGAGGGCGAGCCGGGGCTCATCCACCGGACCCGCTACACCCAGGCGTCGCTGTTCGCCCTGGAGGTGGCCCTCTTCCGGCTGCTGGAGTCGTGGGGCCTGCCGGTCGACGCCCTTGCCGGGCACTCGGTCGGCGAGATCGCCGCCGCGCACGTCGCCGGAGCGCTGACCCTCCCCGACGCGGCGGCGCTCGTCGCGGCGCGCGGGCGGCTCATGCAGGAGCTGCCCGAGGGCGGGCTGATGGCGGCGGTGCAGGCCGACCGGGCGACCGTGGAGCTGCTGGCGCGTGAGACGGGCGTGCGGGTGGACGTGGCCGCGGTCAACGCCCCCGGTTCGGTGGTGATCTCCGGCGAAGCCGGCCCCGTGGAGCGGCTGACCGCCCATCTCGCCGGGCTCGGGCACCGGGTGAAGCGGCTCACCGTGAGCCACGCCTTCCACTCCGCGCTGATGGAGCCGATGCTGGCGCCGTTCCGCGCGGAGATCGCCGGTCTGTCCGCGGCGCCCCCGCGGCGCACGCTCGTGTCGACGCTCACCGCCGAGGAGGCCGACGCCGATGTCCTGGGATCCGCGGAGCACTGGGCGGACCAGGTCAGGGGAACCGTCCTGTTCGCGGACGCGGTCGCGCGGCTGCGCGGGCTCGGCGCCGTCCGCTTCCTGGAGATCGGCCCCGACGCGGCGCTGACCGCGATGGTCCGGCAGTGCGACCTGGGTGAGGACGCCGTCGCGGCGGCGGCGCTCGGCCGCGGGGACGACGAGGCGGCCGCCCTGTGGTCGTTCGTGGCCCGTGCCTTCGTGGCCGGGGTCGCCTGGGACTGGCGGGCGCTGCTCGGCGGCGGGACCGTCGTGCCGCTCCCCACCTACCCGTTCCGCCGCGAGCGCCTGTGGCTCGCGGCACCGGGCGAGGACGGGTCCGCGGCCGGTGTCGGCGCGGAGAAACCCGATCACCCGCTGCTCATGGCCGCCGTCGCCGTCCCGGACGGCGGGCAGACCGTCTACACCGGGGTGCTTTCGGCCGCGCGGCAGCCCTGGCTGGCCGACCACCTCCTGGCCGGCGTCCCGGTGCTCCCGGCGGCCGCACTCCTCGACGTGACCTCCTGGCTCGCCGACCGGCACGGCGGCCACGCGGTCCGGGAACTGGAGCTGCGCTCCCCGGTGACGATCCCGGCGGAGCGGGAGGTCCACCTGAGGATCACGGTCGACGGCGCCCGGGTCCGCGTGCACGGCCGTCCCGCGGGGACCGAGGAGTGGATCCAGCACGCCGAGGCGGCGCTTGACGGCGACGCCGCCGCGCCCGTCTGGTCCGGCCGCCGGCCCCCGGCGGCCGAGCCCGTGGACGTGACGGGGGCGTACGAGCTCTTCGCCGCCCGCGGCTACGGCTACGGCCCGGCCTTCCAGGGGCTGCGGGCCCTGTGGCGGTCCGGGGACGAGCTGTACGCGGAGGTCGAGACCGGCGCCGGCCTGACGCCGGGGCTGCTCGACGCCGCCTTCCACCCCTGGATCGCCACCGCGCAGGACCCTCCCGAGGGGCACATCCCCGTCCCGTACGCCTTCCGGGGCGTGCGGCTGCACGCCGTGCCCGCCGGACGGCTGCTGGTCCGGATCCGGCACACCGGCGAGGAGACGTTCGCGCTCGACGCGGTGGACGCCCAGGGGAGCCTGGTGCTGTCCGTGGCGGAGGCCCGGGTGCGCCCGGTCGAGGAGCGCGCGCTGCTGGGCGCGGCCGGGGCGGCCACGCGGCCGTACGAGGTGGTGTGGGTCTCCGCGCCGCCGGATGAGCCGGCGGCCGCGCGGCCGGACGCGCTCTCGGACCCGGCCGCGGGCTCCGGGGACCTGGTTGTCCTGGCCCCCGACGGGCTACTCGCCGACGGGTCCTTCCCGGTGCTGGCATACCCGGCCGGGACGGGCGGCGCCCCCAGCGAAGCGGACGCAGATCGAGCGGACGCCGGTCGAGCGGACGCCGGTGAAGTGGACGATGTGGCGGGCGCGGTCCGGGAGGCGCTGCGCCGAGCGCGCGAGGCCATCCTCGGGCTGCCCGCCGACGGCCGTCTCGTGGTGGTGACCCAGGGAGCGGTGACCCGGGAACTGGTGACCGAGGGAGCGATCGCCGGTGACCCGGCCGCTCGCACCGACCACACCGATCACCACAACAGCGACCGTGGCGACCACACGGACCAGCATCGCATCGACTACCAGCACAGCGACCACAGCCACCGGGCCGGCGACCGCATCGACCGCGCTGACCGTGCGGACCTTGCTGGCCACACCGACCGTGCCGGGCTGGTGGGGGCGGCGCTGTGGGGGCTGGTCCGCACGGCCCGGCTGGAGTTCCCCGGCCGGATCGGCGTGGTCGACGTCGACGCCCACCCCGAGTCCCTGGCACTCCTGCCCCGCGTGCTGGCGGCCGAGCCCGGCCAGCTCGCCCTCCGCCACGGCGAGACGCTGCGCCCCCGCCTGCGCCCGGTGACCGGCGCCCCTGACGCCCCGCCGGACCTCGGCGCGGGCACCGTCCTGGTCACCGGCGCGGGCGGCGCGCTCGGCGCGGAGGTGACCCGCCACCTGGTCACCCGGCACGGCGCCCGCAGTCTCCTGCTCGTCAGCCGGCGCGGCGACGCCGACCCGGCCCTGCGCGCCCTGGCCGGCGAACTGGCCGCCCGGGACGGCGTCGAGGTCCGTACGGCCGCCTGCGACGTGGCCGATCCCGCCGCGGCCGGCGCCCTGGTCGGCGAGGTGGCCGGCTCCCTGACCGCGGTGTTCCACGTCGCGGGCGCCCTGGACGACGCGGTGCTGGAGAACGCGACCCCCGAGCGGATCGACCGGGTGCTGCGTCCCAAGGTCGACGGCGCCTGGAACCTCCACAGGCTCACCGCGAGGCTGCCGCTGCGGGCCTTCGTGCTGTTCTCGTCGGTCGCGGGCGTGCTGGGCAACGCGGGGCAGGCGGGCTACGCCGCGGCCAACGCGTTCCTGGACGCGCTCGCCGAACGGCGGCGGGCGGCCGGGCTGGCGGGCCTGTCCCTCGCCTGGGGCCTGTGGGACACGGGGCCGGGCCGGGGCATGGCCGGGGAGCTGAGCGAGGCCGCCCAGAGCAGACTCGCCCGGATGGGCGTGCGCGCCCTGACCACCGACGAGGCGCTCGGGCTGCTCGACGACGCGCTGGGGGCCGGCCGGGCGGTGCTGGTGCCGGCCCGGTTCGACCGCGGAGCGCTCGCCCGGCGGCCCGGCGACCTGCCCGAGGTGCTCGCCGACCTGGCACCGGCCAGGCCCGCCGTACGGGCCCTGCCGCTGTCGCGGAGATTGGACGGGCTGGCGGAGGACGCGGCGCGGGCCCTGGTGCGGGAGGTCGTCGCCGGCCGGGTCGCGGAGGTGCTGGGCCTCGCCGGCGGGGCGCGCGTGCCGGACGACCGCGGGCTGTTCGACCTCGGTCTCGACTCGCTCACGGCCATCGAGCTGCGCAACCGGCTGGGCGAGGAGATCGGGGACCGGCTCCCCGCGACTGTGCTGTTCGACCACCCGACCGTGCGGGAGCTGACCGCGCATCTGCTGGAGCGGCTGCGCCCGGAGCGGGAGGTGTTCGACCCGGCGGCGCTGGACGGGTGGGTGTCGGCGGCCGCGGACCTCATGGCGGACGACGGCCGGCGGGCCGGGCTCGTGCGCGCGCTGCGAGGCGCGCTGACCGCCCTCGGCGCGACGCGGGGCGCGTACGGCGGCAACGCAGGCAACGGCGCGAACGGCGGCAACGGCGGGAACGGCCACGACCCCGTGGGATCCCTGGACGGCTCCCTCGACGGGGTCGAGGCGGCCTCGGACGACGAGCTGTTCGGGCTGCTCGACCGGGAGCTGAGCGAGTGACCGCACAAGTGACCGCATGAGTGACCGCACAGTCGCGGACGGATCACGAACGGCCCTTTCAGGATGACAACGGAGAGCGGTTCATCGATGGCGAATGAAGACAGGCTGCGCGACTACCTCCGGCGGACCACGGCCGACCTGCTGCGCGCCCGGGCGGAGCTGGAACGGCTGGAACAGGCCGCGCGCGAGCCGCTGGCGATCGTCGCAATGGCCTGCCGCTACCCCGGCGGGGTGCGCACCCCGGAGGATCTGTGGCGGCTGGTCGAGTCCGGAACCGACGCGATCACCCCGTTCCCGCGCGACCGCGGCTGGCCCCTCGACGAGCTGTACGACCCCGACCCGGACCGGGAGGGCACCAGCTATGCCACGGAGGGCGGGTTCCTGCACGACGCCGCCGGGTTCGACCCCGAGCTGTTCGGCATCAGCCCCCGCGAGGCGCCGGCCGTCGATCCCCAGCAGCGGCTGCTTCTGCAGGCCACCTGGGAGGTGTTCGAACGGGCCGGGCTGAACCCGCGCGGGCTGACGGGCGAGCGGGTCGGGGTGTTCGTCGGGGTCATGTACTCCGACTACGCGTCCCGGCACGCCCGCGCCCCCGAGGGCCTCGAAGGGTTCGTCGGCACCGGCAGCGCCGGGAGCGTCGCCTCCGGCCGCATCGCGTACACCTTCGGCCTGCAGGGACCGGCGGTCACGCTGGACACGGCGTGCTCGTCGTCGCTCGTCGCCCTGCACTACGCGGCGCAGGCCGTACGGCGGGGCGACTGCGAGATGGCCGTCGCGGGCGGCGCCACGGTCATGGCGACGCCGGCGACCTTCGTCGAGTTCAGCCGCCAGCGGGGGCTGTCCCCGGACGGCCGGTGCAAGGCGTACGCCGCGGCGGCCGACGGCACCGGCTGGGCGGAGGGCGTCGGCCTGGTGCTCGTGGAACGGCTGTCGGAGGCGCGGCGGAAGGGCCATCCGGTCGTCGCGGTGCTGCGCGGCAGTGCGGTCAACTCGGACGGCGCGAGCAGCCGCCTGTCCGCCCCGAACGGCGCGGCCCAGCAGCGGGTCGTCCGGGCAGCGCTCGCCGACGCCGGCCTCGACCCCGGCGAGGTGGACGCCGTGGAGGGGCACGGCACCGGCACCGGCCTCGGCGACCCGATCGAGGCGAACGCGCTGATGGAGGTGTACGGCGGCGCGCGTCCCGCCGGCGACCCGGTGTGGCTGGGCTCGCTCAAGTCGAACATCGGGCACACGCAGGCCGCCGCGGGCGTCGGCGGGGTCATCAAGATGGTCCTGGCCATGCGGCACGGCGTGCTCCCGGCGAGCCTGCACATCGACGCCCCCACTCCGCACGTCGACTGGGCCGCGGGCGGCCTCGCCCCGCTCACCGCCGCCCGCCCCTGGCCCGAGCGGGACCGCGCCCGCCGCGCCGCAGTCTCATCGTTCGGTATCAGCGGCACCAACGCCCACGTCGTCATCGAACAGCCCCCCGCGGACGCGGACCAGGAGGGCGGGGAACATCCGGAAGGCCAGGAGCACCCGGACGGGCGGCCGGTGGTCTGGACGGTGTCGGGCCACACGGAGCAGGCCCTGCGTGACCAGCTCACCCGGCTGCGCGAGTGGGTGAGCGGCCATCCGGACGCCCGCCCGGCCGACGTGGCCCACACGCTCCGCACCGGCCGCGCCGATCTCCTCCACCGCGCGGTCGCGGTCGGGACCGACCTGCCGGGACTCACCGGGGCGCTGGCGGCGCTGGAGGAGGGACTCCCGTCCCCCTACGCGGCGTCGGGGGAGGCGGGGGCCCCGGCGCGGCCGGTGTTCGTCTTCCCGGGCCAGGGGTCGCAGTGGGCCGGCATGGCGCGCGAGCTCTTCGCCTCCTGGGAGCCGTTCCGCGAGGAGATGCTCAAGTGCGCCGCCGCCCTCGCCCCGCACGTCGAATGGGACCTGGTCGAGGTGGTGACCGCGCCCGCCGGCGGCACGACCGGCGCACTGCTGGACCGGGTCGACGTGGTGCAGCCCGCACTGTTCGCCGTGATGGCGTCGCTGACCGCCGCGTGGCGCTCCCTCGGCGTCGAACCGGCCGCCGTCGTGGGTCACTCCCAGGGGGAGATCGCGGCGGCGTACGCCGCGGGCATCCTGGACCTGGCCGACGCGGCCGCCCTGGTGGCCCGGCGCAGCCGCGCGATCGCGGACATCGCGGGCGGCGGGGCCATGGCGTCGGTCGAGCTGGCCGCCGCCGAGCTGCGCCGCCGGTTCGGCGACGTGGACGGCATCGCCGTGGCGGCGGTGAACGGGCCCGCCGCGACCGTCGTCTCGGGAGAGGCGGGCGCGGTGCGAGAGCTCGTCAGCCGGTGTGAGGCGGAGGGCGTGCGGGCGCGGCTCGTGCCCGTGGACTACGCGTCCCACTCACCGGCCGTGGAGCCGCTGCGCGAACCGCTGCTCGCCCGGCTGGCGGGGATCCGGCCCAGGCCGGGGCACGTCCCCTTCCACTCGACCGTACTGGCCGGCGAGGTGGACGGCGCCGCGCTCGACGCCGCGTACTGGTACGACAACCTGCGCGAGCCGGTGCGCCTCCGCGAGACCGTCGCCGCCCTGGTCGAGGCGGGACACCGGTGTTTCCTGGAGGTGAGCCCGCATCCCGTGCTGACGGCGCCGCTGCGCGACACGGCCGAGGAGGCGGGGGCCGCCGCGCACGTCGTGGGCACGCTCCGCCGCGACGAGGGTGGGCTCGACCGGCTGCTCGCCTCCGCCGGGGCGCTGTTCGCCGCCGGTGTTCCCGTGGAGTGGGGCCCGTTCACCGCCGGAAGCAGGGTCGACCTTCCCACCTACGCCTTCCAGGAGCGGCGGTTCTGGCTGGACACCGTCACCGCCGCGCCGCCCGCCGCCGCCCCCGGCCCGTCCGGGCTCCCGTCGGCGGGCCATCCCGTGCTCGGCGTCGCCGTCGAGGACACCGGTGGCCGGCGGGTGCTGTTCTCCGGCGTCCTGCCGGCGGAGGGGTGGTCGCGGCAGCACCGGCTGGGGGAGCGCCGGCTGCTCCCCGGGAGCGGGCTGGCCGAGCTGGCGCTGGCGGCGGGGGAGCGCGTCGGCCTGTCCCGGATCGAGGACGTGACGCTCCTGGCCCCCGTGGAGGTGGCGGAGGCCGCCGTCCGTCTGCAGGTCGAGGTGGAGGCCGCGCCGGGCGGCGCGACGTTCGCGATCCACGCCAGGACGGGGGAGGGGGACGCCGCAGGTCCGTGGCGGCTCCACGCGTCCGGCTCCCTGGCCCCGGGCGATCTTCCGGGCGACAGTCCCAACGACCTCCCCAACGACCTTTCCGGTGTTCTTCCCGGCGACGGCGACGCGGCCGGACCCCCGGGCGAATGGCCGCCGGAGGGCGCGGAGTCCCTCGACGTCGAGGCCGGGTACGGACGGCTGGCCGAGGCGGGGGCCCACTACGGCCCGGCCCTGCGCGCGGTGCGTGCCGCGTGGGCCCGGGACGGCGAGGTGTTCGCCGAGGTGTTCGCCGACTCGGCCACGAATCCGGCCACGAGTCCGGTCACAGATCCGGCCGCTGATCCGGTCGACGATCCGGCCGCCCGGGTGGCCGGGCCGGGCGGGCACGCGACGGGCCCGGCAACGGAGGGGGACGGGTACGCGATCCACCCCGCCGCGCTGGACGGCGCGGTCCAGGCCGCCTTCCTCGACCGCGTGCTGCGGGCCGGGGACGACGGCCCGCCCGAGCCGGTCGTCCCCTTCGCCTGGAGCGGCGTGCGGGCGTACACGCCCGCCGCCGGGCCCCTACGGGCCCGGGTGACCCGCACCGGTCCCGACACCTACGCCCTGCTCCTCACCACGCCGGACGGCCAGGCCGTGCTGACGGCCGACGAGGTCCGCGTACGGCCGGTGCCCGCGCCGGAGGCCGGGCGGCCGGAGCGGCCGGAAGCCCCGGACGCGTACGAGGACAGGCCGCATCCGCACCTGCACGCGCACTCGCACCCGCCCCTGGGCCCGGCCCTGCGCCTGCGGCCGCCGCGGAAGCGCGCGCTCGCCGGGCACCACCCGGGGGAGGCGGGCGGACCGGCCACCACGCTCGCGGCCGCCGACGGCGGTCACGCCGGGGCCCACGCCGTACTGAAGGGGCTGACCGCGCGGGAACGCGAGGAACGCCTCCTCGACCTGGTGTCCCGGGGGATCGCCGGCCTTCTCGGGTACGACTCCGCGGGGGAGGTCCGGCCCGACCGGCCCTTCCGGGACCTGGGGCTCGACTCCCTGACCGGCGTGCAACTGCGCGACCACCTGGGGCGCGCGCTCGGCCTGCGCCTGCCCAGCACGCTGGTGTTCGACCACCCGACCCCCCGGGCCCTGGCCCGCCACCTGTCCGAGTCCGTGGCGGGCTCCGAGACGGTGGCTGAGACAGGCGCTGAGACGGGCGCCGCCCCGGCCGTCCCGCAGGCGCGCGACGACGCGGAGGACCCCGTCGTGATCGTGTCCATGGCCTGCCGCTACCCCGGGGGCGTCACCACCCCCGAGGAGCTGTGGGAGTTGCTGGAGGCGGGCGGCGACGCGATCGGGGAGTTCCCGGCCGACCGCGGCTGGGACCTCGCGACGCTGTTCGACGACGACCCGGACACGCCCGGCACGTCCTACGCACGCCACGGAGGCTTCATCCACGACGCCGCCGACTTCGACGCGGACTTCTTCGAGATGAACCCCCGGGAGGCGCGGGCGGCCGACCCGCAGCAGCGGCTGCTGCTGGAGACGTCGTGGGAGGCGTTCCAGCGCGCCGGGATCGACCCCACACGGCTGCGCGGCTCGCGCACCGGCGTCTACGTCGGCCTCATCTACACCGAGTACGGCGCGCGGGCCCAGGACGACCCCCGCGAGCACGGCGGTTACCTCGGCACCGGCAGCGCCGGGAGCGTGGCGTCCGGCCGGATCGCCTACACCTTCGGCCTGGAGGGGCCGGCCATCACGGTCGACACCGCGTGCTCGTCCTCGCTCGTCGCCCTCCACCTCGCCGTACGGGCGCTGCGGGCCGGGGAGTGCGACCTGGCCCTGGTCGGCGGGGCGACTTTGATGGCCACACCCGCGACGTTCGTGGAGTTCAGCCGCCAGCGGGGGCTGTCGCCCGACGGCAGGTGCCGCGCGTTCGCCGACGCGGCCGACGGGACGGGCTTCAGCGAGGGCGTCGGCCTGCTGCTGGTGGAGCGGCTGTCGGACGCCCGCCGCGAGGGCCACCCGGTGCTGGCCGTCGTGAAGGGGACGGCGGTCAACCAGGACGGCGCGAGCAACGGCCTCACCGCCCCGAACGGCCCCGCCCAGGAGCGGGTGATCGCCGAAGCGCTGCGCGCCGCCGGCCTCGCCCCCGCCGACGTGGACGCGGTCGAGGCCCACGGCACGGGCACCACCCTCGGCGACCCGGTGGAGGCGCGGGCCCTGCTCCGCACGTACGGCGCGACCAGGGGCGACCGGCCGCCGCTGCGGCTGGGCTCGCTCAAGTCGAACATCGGCCACACCCAGGCGGCGGCCGGGGCCGGCGGCCTCATCAAGATGATCCTGGCGCTGCGGCACGAGACGCTGCCGCGCACGCTGCACGTCGACGCGCCCTCCCGCCACGTGGACTGGGACGGCGGCGGGCTCGAACTGGTCACCGAGGCCGTGCCCTGGCCGTCCGGGGATCGGCCGCGGCGGTTCGGCGTCTCGGCGTTCGGGATGAGCGGCACCAACGCCCACGTGATCGTCGAGGAGCCGCCCGCGGCGGACCTCGGCCCGGGCCTCGACCCGGACCCCGATTCAGGCGTGGAGCAGGAGCCGGCCGTCGCGGTTCCGCTGGTCCTTTCCGCCAAGTCGGCCGGGGCGCTGCGCGGTGAGGCGCGACGGCTCGGCGAGTACCTGGAACGGCACCCCGGCGTCCCGCTCGCCGACGTCGCGGCGGAGCTGGTGCGCACCAGGGCCGAGTTCGGGCACCGCGCGGTCGTGGTGGCCTCCGGCAGGGAGGAGGCGATCGAGGGGCTCGCCGCCGTCGCCGGCGGGACGCCCTCCGCGACCGTCGTCACCGGACACGCGCGGCAGGCACGCCGGCCGGTCTTCGTCTACCCGGGGCAGGGAACGCAGTGGGACGGCATGGCCCGCGCGCTGCTGGAGGAGTCGCCCGCCTTCGCCGCGCGGATCGCCGAGTGCGCCGCCGCCCTGGACCCGGTCACCGGCCGGTCCCTGCGGGAGGCCCTGCTCGGCGGCGCCGACCTGGGGAGGGTCGACGTCGTGCAGCCCGTCCTGTGGGCCACGATGACCGGCTTGACCGCCGTCTGGGAGTCCTTCGGCGTACGGCCCGCCGCGGTCGTCGGGCACTCCCAGGGCGAGATCGCCGCCGCGCTGGCGGCCGGCGCGCTGTCGCTGGAGGAGTCGGCGGCGGTGGTGGCGCTGCGCAGCCGGGCGCTGCTGGCGTTGTCCGGACAGGGCGCGATGCTCTCGGTCGCCGCCTCGGCGGACATGGTCCGCGCGGCCGTCGAGGCGACGGGCGACGGGACGAGGATCGCGGTCGCCGCGATCAACGGGCCGGCCGCCACCGTCGTCGCGGGAGAGGCCGGAGCGGTGCACCGGCTGGAGCGGGCGCTGCGTGAGAGGGGAGTGCGCGTCCGGCTCGTCGAGGTGGACTACGCGTCCCACTCCCCGCAGGTGGAGCCGCTTGAAGCCGAACTGCTGGAGGTGCTGCCCGAGCCCGCGCCGCTGCCTGAGTACACGGCCGACGTGTTCTCCACGGTGACCGGGGGGCGGGTCGAGCCCGGCGGGGAGACGGGGTTCGGGCGGCCCGCGTACTGGTACCGCAACCTGCGCAGCCCCGTGTTGCTGCAGTCCGCCGTGGAGGCCGCCCTCGCGGCCGGGCACGAGGTCTTCATCGAGGTCAGCCCGCATCCGGTGCTCGGCATGGGCGTCCAGGAGATCCTGGAGGCGGCTGCGGAGGACCGCTCGACGGCCGTCGTCGGAACCCTGCGGAGAGAGGACGGCGGTCTCGGCCGGGTGCTCGTCTCGGTCGCCGAGGCGTGGGTGAACGGCGTGCCGGTCGACTGGGCCGCGCATCCGCCCATCGCGCGGCGGGTCCGGACGCCCCGGCGGATCCCCACCCTGCCGACCTACGCGTTCGACCGCCGCCGCCACTGGCTGGAGCCCGCGAGACCGGCCGCGGCGCCGAGGGCCCGCGGGACCGGCCATCCGCTGCTGGACACCGTGGTCCGGCCGGCGGGCGAGGACCGCGTGCTGCTTCTCGGCAGGGTCGGCCTCGACGACCACCCCTGGCTGGCCGGCCACGCCGTGGACGGCGCCGTTCTGGTGCCCGGCGCGGTGCTCGCCGAGCTGGCCGCCTTCGCGGGAGAGTCGGCCGGGGTGCCACGCGTGGACGAGCTGACGCTGACCCGGCCGCTCGTCCTGGAGCCGTCCGGCGCGGCGGAGATCCAGGTGACGGTCGGGCCGGCCGAGCCGGACGGCCGCCGCGAGATCGCTCTGCACGCCCGGCCCGCGCCCGGCACGGCCGCCGCCGCGTCCGATCCCGTGGCCGATTTCGCGGCCGATCCCCTCGGTCCTCCCTGGACCGCCCATGCGACCGGCTTCCTCGCCCCCGCCGTCCCCGCGCGGGTGAACGGGTCCCACAGTCCGGCGCCGGACGACCGGGCCGGCCCGGTCGGCGAACGGCCCGGCGGCGCGTGGCCGCCGGCCGGCGCCGTCCCGCTGCCGGTGGCCGGGCTGTACGAGGACCTGGCGGCCAGGGGGTACCACTACGGACCGGCCTTCCGCGGTCTGCGGTCGGCCTGGCGGTCGGGGGACGACGTCGTCGCGGAGGTGTCCCTGGAGGTCCCGGCGGGTTTCCGCGTCGCCCCGACGCTGCTGGACGCCGCGCTGCACGCACTCGGCCCCGCCGGGCTGTTCCCCGACGACGGCGCCGTACGACTGCCCTTCACCTGGAGAGGGTTCACCCTGCACGGCCGGGCGCCGGGAACCGTACGGGTGCGCCTCGGCCGGGCGGGCGACGACGCGGTGGCGGTCGAACTGGCCACCGCCGAGGGCGTGCCGGTCGCGTCCGTCGAGGCGGTGACGCTCCGCGCGGCCGACCCGGCCGACCTCGCCGCGGCCTCCGTCGGCGACGCGTTGCACGAGCTCGTCTGGGAGCCCGTGTCACCCGGCTCGGGGGTGCCCCGCGAGCGCGCGTGGGTGCTCGGCACGGACGCCGAGGCCGACCACCCGGACCTGGACGCGGCGCTCGCGGCGCTGGACGCCGGGAGACCGGCTCCGGACGTGCTGGTTCTCGACGTCCCCTCTGCCCTAGGGGAGGGCGACGTGCCGGAGGCGGTCAGGGCGGCCCTGCTGGAGGTGCTCGGCACGCTCCGACGCGGCCTCGCCGACCCCCGGCTGGGCGGGACGCTGTTCGCCGTCCGCACCCGGGACGCCGTGGCGGCGGCCCCGGGCGACGCGGTGGACGCGCTCCACGGCGCCGCCGTCTGGGGCCTCGTCCGCAGCGCCCAGAGCGAGGAGCCCGGCCGGATCGCCCTGGTGGACGCCGGCTCCGCTCCGCTCGCCCAGGTGCTCGACGCCGTGGCCACCGGAGAGCCGCAGACGGCCGTCCGGAACGGCCTCCCGCTGGCGCCGCGGCTCACCACCCGCCGTCCCGACCTCGTACGGCCCCGCGGCGCCTGGCGTCTGGAGGCGGGGGAGGGCGGCGTCGCCGAGGACCTGGTGTGCCGGCCGGTGGAGGAACGGCCGCTGGGACCCGGCGAGGTGCGGGTGGCCGTACGGGCCTCGGGGCTCAACTTCCGCGACGCGATGCTGGTGCTCGGCATGTATCCGGGCTCCGCCGACCTCGGCACCGAGGGCGCCGGGGTCGTCGCCGAGGTCGGCGACGGCGTCACCGGCCTCGCCCCCGGGGACCGCGTGATGGGGCTCGTCCCCGGCGGCGTCGGCCCTTCGGCCGTCACCGATCACCGCCTGCTCGCGCCGATCCCGCCCGGGCTCACGTTCGCCCAGGCGGCCACCGTGCCCGCCGTGTTCCTCACCGCCTACTACGCGCTGAGGGATCTGGCCGGCGCGCGGCCCGGGGAACGGCTGCTCGTGCACTCGGCGGCGGGAGGCGTCGGCGGGGCGGCGATCCAGCTCGCCCGCCACTGGGGACTGACGGTCTTCGGCACCGCGAGTCCCGCCAAGTGGCCGCACCTGGAACGGGCGGGCCTGCCGCGTGAGCACGTCGCGAACTCGCGCGACCTGTCCTTCACGGAGGCCGTCCGGGCCGCGACCGGCGGCCGCGGCGTGGACATCGTGCTCAACTCGCTGGCCCGGGAGTTCGTCGACGCCTCGCTCGGGCTGCTCGCGCCGGGCGGCCGGTTCGTCGAGATGGGCAAGACCGACGTGCGCGACCCCGGCGAGATCGACGACCGGCACGGCGTGCTCTACCGGGCCTTCGACCTGGCCGAGGCCGGGCCGCACCGGATCGCCGCTATGCTCGCCGAGATCGCCGCGCTCCTCGCCGAAGGGGTGCTCACGCCGCTTCCCGTCACGGCCTGGCAGACCGGCCGGGCCCCCGAGGCCGTACGGCACCTCGGCCTCGCCCGCCACGTCGGCAAGGTGGCGCTGCGCGTCCCCCGCCCGCTCGATCCGGAGGGGACGGTCCTGGTCACCGGCGGCACGGGAGGGTTGGGACGCCTCGTCGCGGCCCATCTGGCCCGCGCCCACGGCATCCGGCACCTGCTCCTGGTGAGCAGGCAGGGCGAGCGGGCGCCGGGGGTGGAGGCGTTGCGTGCCGAACTCGGCGCGCTGGGGGCGCACCTGACCGTCGTCGCCGCCGACGTCGCCGACCGCGCCGCGCTGGCGGGAGCGCTCGGCGCGGTGCCCGCCGGGCATCCGCTCACCGGGGTCGTGCACGCGGCCGGCGTCCTCGACGACGCCACGCTCGCCACCCTCACCCCCGAACGGCTCGACGCGGTGCTGCGGCCCAAGGCCGACGGCGCCTGGCACCTGCACGAGCTCACCCGGGAGCTCGACCTCGCCGCGTTCGTGCTGTTCTCCAGCGCGGCCGGGATCGTCGGCAGCCCTGGGCAGGCGGCCTACGCGGCGGCCAACGTCTTCCTCGACGCGCTCGCCGCCGCGCGGGCCCGGCAGGGGCTCCCCGCGACCTCCGTCGCCTGGGGGCTGTGGCGTTCCGACAGCGCCATGACGGGCGCGCTCACGGCGGCCGACCGGGCGAGGATGGCGCGCTCCGGCCTGCTGCCGCTGGCCCCCGAGCACGCCCTGTCCCTGCTCGACGCGGCGCTGGACGCCGCCGCGCCCGCCCTGGCCGCCGTACGGCTCGACCCGGCGCGGCTCGCGGCGATCCCCGACCTCGCCGCGCCGCTGCGGGCGCTGGCCCGCCGGGGCGCCTCCGCCCCGGCGCCCGCCACCCCCAAGAGCGACGAGGGCTCGGGGGACTCCGGCGGGCTGCCCGCCCTGCTCGCCGCGGCGGACGCGGAACGGCGCAGGGTGCTGGTGACCGAGACCGTGCTGCGGAACGTCGAGGCGGTCCTCGGCCGGGCACCGGAGGACGACGCCGGGGAGCGGCGCAGCTTCAAGGAGCTGGGGTTCGACTCGCTGACCGCGGTCGAGCTGCGCAACCGCCTCGGCAAAGCCACCGGCCTGCGGCTGCCGGCCACCGTGGTCTTCGACCAGCCGACCCCCGACGCCCTGGCGGCGTACCTGCTCCGGCGCCTGGTCCCGGACGACCCCGAGCCGGCGGTCCCGGCTCCGGTGGCCGCCGACACCACGGAGGAGATCCCCGCGACCGCGGAGGAGCTGTTCCGGTTCATCGACTCCGAGCTCCGGTCCGAAGGGCGGCGGCATGTCTGACGAGAGGCTGGTCGAGTACCTACGCTGGACGACCGCCGAGCTCACCCGCGTGAAGAGGGAACTGGCCGCGCTGACGGAGCCCGAGCCCGTGGCCGTCGTCGCGACGGCCTGCCGGTTTCCCGGCGGGGTGCGCTCGCCGGAGGACCTGTGGCGGGTGGTCGCCGAGGGCGCCGACGCGGTGGGGGAGCCGCCGGGCGACCGCGGCTGGGACCCGGCGCTGCGCGACCGCGCGAAGGCAGGGGGGTTCCTCGACGACGCGGCGGGTTTCGACGCCGCCTTCTTCGGCATCGCCCCTCGGGAGGCCGTCGCGATGGACCCCCAGCACCGCCAGCTCCTGGAGGTGTCCTGGGAGGCCATGGAGCGGGCCGGCGTCGTCCCGGCCTCGCTGCGCGGCAGCCGGACCGGCGTGTTCACGGGGGTGATAAACGACGACTACGCCCCGCCGCTCGACGGCGTGCCTCCGGAGGCCGAGGGCTATCTGATGACGGGCAACGCGACCAGCATGGCCTCCGGCCGGCTGTCCTACACCTTCGGGTTCGAGGGCCCCGCCCTCACGGTCGACACGGCGTGCTCGTCCTCCCTCGTCGCGATCCACCTGGCCGTCCGGTCGCTGCGGGAGTCCGAGTGCGACCTGGCGCTCGCCGGCGGGGTGACGGTGATGGCAACCCCCCGCGTGTTCGTGGAGTTCGCCCTCCAGGGCGGGCTCGCCGCCGACGGCCGCTGCAAGGCGTTCTCCCGTACGGCCGACGGCACCGGCTTCGGCGAGGGCGTGGGCATGCTGGTGCTGGAGCGCCTCGGCGACGCCCGGCGCGCGGGCCACCCGGTCCTCGCCGTCATCCGCGGCTCGGCGGTCAACTCCGACGGAGCGAGCAACGGGATCACCGCGCCGAGCGGCCCCGCCCAGCGCAGGGTCATCGAGGCCGCCCTGCGGTCCGCGGGGCTGTCCCCGGCGGACGTGGACGCCGTCGAGGCGCACGGCACCGGCACCGCCCTCGGCGACCCCATCGAGGCGGGCGCCCTGATCGAGGCGTACGGCGCCGCCTCCGGGCGGCGCGAGCCACTGTGGGTCGGGTCGGTGAAGTCGAACCTGGGCCACACGCAGGCCGCCGCCGGAGCGGCCGGAGTGATCAAGATGATCGAGGCGCTGCGGCACGGCGTGCTGCCGGCGACGCTGCACGCGGAGGAGCCGTCCGAGCTGGTCGACTGGGCCGAGGGCGGGGTGGCGCCGCTGACCCGGCCCCGGCCCTGGCCCCGCGGCGAACGGCCCCGCCGCGCGGGAGTCTCCTCGTTCGGCATCAGCGGCACCAACGCCCACCTCATCGTGGAGGAGGCCCCGGAGCCGTCGCCGGTCTCCGGTCCGCAGCCGGAGCCGTCGCGGGAGCCGGTTGATCACGCCGGGGCGCCCCCGGCCGTCCCCTGGGTGCTGTCGGGCCGGTCTCCCGAGGCCGTGCGGGCGCAGGCCGCCCGCCTGCGCGACCTCCTGCGTGCGCAGGACCGGCCCGGCGAGCGCCCGGAAGCGGCGCGGAGCGGGGTGGCGGCGTGGAGTGGGGAGGCGGCCGGCCTCGCGGCGGTGGCGCGGACGCTCGTCGGCGCGCGGTCGTCGTTCCGCCACCGGGCGGTCGCGCTCGGTGAGGACGCCGCCGAACTGGCGCGTGAGCTGGACGCGCTCGCCGCGCCCGGCTCGCCGGTCACCGCCGTCCGGCCCGCCCCCACGGTGGCGTTCGTGTTCTCCGGGCAGGGAACCCAGCGTCCTGGCATGGGCCAGGAGCTGCACCGGCGGTTCCCCGCCTACGCGGAGGCGTTCGACGCCGCCTGCGCCGCCCTGGACCGCGCGCGTGCGCTGCGGGACGCGCGGGGGCCGCGGGTGGCGGAGGTCGTGTTCGCCCCCGCGGGATCGCCGGAGTCGGCGTCGCTGCGGCGGACCGAGTACGCCCAGCCCGCGCTGTTCGCCGTACAGATCGGGCTCGTCCGGCTGGCCGAGGACCTGGGCCTGGTCGCGCACGCGCTGCTCGGCCATTCCATCGGGGAGCTCACGGCGGCGCACGCAGCGGGGGCGCTGTCGCTCGACGACGCGGCGTCCCTCGTGGTGGCGCGGGCGCTGGCCATGCAGGCGGCGCCGGAGGGCGGCGGCATGGTGTCGCTGCGGGCGCCGGAGCCGGAGGTCGCGGCCTCGCTGGACGGGATGACCGGCCTCGTCTCGGTCGCCGCCGTGAACGGGCCTCGCTCGACGGTGATCTCCGGGGACGCCGCCGCGGTACGCAGGCTGGCGGCCGAGTGGCGGGCGAAAGGCGTGCGCACCAAGGCTCTCGCGGTGAGCCAGGCGTTCCACTCGCCGCACATGGAATCCGTGCTGCCCGGCCTGGTGGAGGCCGCTCGCGGGCTCACCGTGCGGGAACCCGCGACGGCCCTCGTCTCCACCCGTACGGGACGGCCCGTCACGCGCGAGGACCTGGCCGCGCCGGAGCACTGGGCCGCCCAGGTGCGTGAACCGGTCCGCTTCCACGACGGCGTCCGCGCGCTGCGCGAGCTCGGCGTGGACACCTTCGTGGAGATCGGCCCGGACACGACGACGACCGGCATGGTCGCCGACTGCCTCGCCCAGGAGGGCGACGACGTGGCCGCCGTGCCGCTCCTGCGCGACCCGTCCGCCGAGGCCCGCTCGGTCCTGCGGGGGCTCGCCCAGGCGTACGCGCGGGGCGTGCCGGTCGCCTGGGGCAGGGTCGTCGGCGAGGGGCCCGCGGCCGACCCCGCCGCCGTCCCGACCTATCCCTTCCGGCACGAGCGGCACTGGATCACCGCCTCCCCCCGCGCGCGGGGCGGCTCGCCGCGAGAACGCGAGCTGTGGAGCGCGGTGGACGACCTCGACCCCGAGAGGTTCGCCGCCCTCGTCGGCGGCGTCGACGCGCCGCCGGGCGCTCTGCGTGAGGTCGTGACGGCGCTGCGGCGGTGGCGGTCCGAGGAGGCCGGGACACCGCCCGACGGAACAGCCGGAACAGCCGGAAACGCCGGGACGCCGTCGGTGGCGCTCGACGGCGTGCCGGCCGAGGAGCGGCACGGCGTGCTGCTGGCGATCGTCCTGGCGGCGGTGGACGGCGCCCTCGGCCACGCGGGCGGAGCGGTCGGCCCGCACGACGACCTCACCCAGGCCGGCATCACGTCGTTCGGCGCCCTGGAGATCGCGGGCCGCGTCGCCCGCGAGACGGGCCTGGAGGTCCCCCCGGGCCTGGTGCTCGACCACCGCACGGCTCACGAGCTGGCGGCCCGCCTGGACGAACTGCTCGCCCCCACGGCCACGAGACCTGAGGCCGAACCAACCACGACCACCGGGACCACGGCCAACGGAGCCGAGGTCACCGGGAGCGCGGCGGGGGTCGCCGTGCCGTCCGGCGTGGTCCCGACACATGGCGGCACCGGCACCCACGGTGCGGACGACCTGGAGTCCCGATGACCACTGACACCGCCGCGGCGCTGGCGCGGCTGCGCCTGCTGCACCGCGAAGGGGCGCTCGCCGAGCGCTTCGACGAGGTTGCCCCGCTCCTCGCCGCGATGTCCGCCGAGGACGCCGCCCGGGCGGCGCGGCTGCTCGCCCAGGCCGACCTGGACGCCGTACGGGAGCGCCATCCGGATCTGCCGCGGGTGCGGGTGACCGTCACCGGGCACGGCACGCTGGAGGCGCTGCGCGTCGCGCTCGTCGGCGAGCTGGCCCGCCACGGGTACGTGCCGTCCGTGCGGCCGGCCGCGTTCGGGTCGTACGTCTTCGAGCTGGGCGACCCGGGCAGCGAGCTGTACGCCGAGCGGCCCGACCTGGTGGTCTGCGTGCTCGACCACGCCACGGTGTTCGACGAGGTGGGCGTGCCGTTCACGGCGGAGGACGTCGAGCGGGTGCTCGGCGAGAAGCTCGCGCTGTGGCGGGGACTCGCCGCGCGGTACGCCGCGAGCGGCGGCTCGGGGACGCTCGTGCTCAACACGGTGCCGCTGCCCCGCCTGTGGCAGGCGCGGCTGCTCGACCACGGCTCGCGGGCCCGGCTGGGCGCCGCCTGGCGGCGGGCCAACGCGGAGCTGCTGGAGCTGGGCGCGTCCTCCGGCCGGGTGGTCGTGACGGACCTCGA
This sequence comes from Microbispora triticiradicis, assembly GCF_005864065.1. Taxonomy (NCBI): domain Bacteria; kingdom Bacillati; phylum Actinomycetota; class Actinomycetes; order Streptosporangiales; family Streptosporangiaceae; genus Microbispora; species Microbispora triticiradicis. The sequence continues at coordinate 100,579 of NZ_VANP01000014.1, forward strand.
CCCGCTCCTGACGTCCGCGACCGAGCTCGCCGACTCCCGCTTCGCGACGTATGCCGGAGCGAACCTGTCCGACGGGCTGCTCGGCGCGTACGCGCGGGAGCTCGCCCACCTCGTCAGGGCGCGGACCGGCCGGGCGAAGAAGGTGCTGGCCCTCGACCTGGACGGCACGTTGTGGGGCGGCGTCCTCGGTGACGACGGCGTGGAGGGCATCGAGGTCGGCCGCGGCCCGCGCGGCGAGGCGTTCCGCCGGTTCCAGGACGTGGTCAAACAGCTGGGCTCCCAGGGCGTGCTGCTCGCCGCGGTGAGCAAGAACGACCGGGAGCCGGTGCTCGCCGCCCTGCGTGACCACCCCGGCATGGTGCTGCGCGAGGACGACTTCGTCCGCGTCCTCGCCAACTGGAGTCCCAAGCCGGGGAACCTGCGCACGCTCGTGGAGGAGCTCAATCTCGGCGGCGACAGCGTCGTCTTCGCCGACGACAGCCCGTACGAGTGCGCCGCGGTCGCGGCGGAGCTGCCGGAGACCGTCGTGGTCCACCTGGACGGCGACCCGGCGACGCACGCGGACACGCTGCTGGCCGACGGGTGGTTCACCACGACCGAGGTCACCGCGGAGGACCGGGTGCGGACCCGCCGCTACCACGAGGAGGCGGCGCGGTCGGACTTCCTGGCGGCCGCGGGCTCGGCCGAGAGGTTCCTGGCCGGTCTGGGCGTGTCCGTGCGGCTGGCCCCGGCGCGGCCGGAGGAGGTCGCCCGCCTCTCCCAGATCACGCTGCGGACCAACCAGTTCAACCTCACCACCGAGCGCCTGTCGCCCGAGGAGGTGCGGGAGCGCGCCGGGCGTCCGGACTCCCGGGTGCTCACCGTCTCCTCGGCCGACCGCTTCGGCGGCAACGGCCTGGTCGGCGCGGTCTTTTTGAGGGCCCGGCCCGACGGCCTGCTGATCGAGAACTTCCTGTTGAGCTGCCGGGTCTTCGCGCGGGGGATCGAACAGGCCGTGCTGTCGGCGGTGCTCCACGCCGCCAGGGACGCCGGTTTCCCCGCCGTGCGCGGCCGCTTTCTGCCGACGGCCAAGAACGGCAAGGTACGCGACCTCTATCCGCACTACGGCTTCGCCGCCGACGGGGAGACGCCGGGAGAGTCGCCGGGGGAGGCGTGGTTCGTCCACGGCCTGGAGGCCCTCACCGGCGTTCCCGCCCACCTCACGTTGCACACCGAGGGGCTGGTGGTCCCGGAGCCGTCCCTGAGCCGTTGACAATCTGAGGCAACCTCAGGTTGACTGTCCGGCGACGTAACATGAGGAATCCTCCGCATATGCCCCTTTGACTCCCCTGAAGGAGAGGACGTTGGCCGAGGGAATCGCCGTCTCCGTGCACGACACCGCACCCGTCTGGCGTGGCGACACCGCGGGCGACGCGCTGCGCCGCTCCGTCGATCTGGCTCAGGCCGTGGAGGCGCTGGGCTACCGGCGTTACTGGGTCGCCGAGCACCACAACACCCCGGCGCTCGCGACCTCCAGCCCGGCCGTGCTCGCCGGGTCAATCCTCGCGGCGACCTCCACCATCCGCGTCGGCTCCGGCGCGGTGCTGCTGCCCAACCACTCGCCGTACGTGGTGGCCGAGCAGTTCGGCGTCCTGGCCGGGCTCTACCCGGACCGGGTGGACCTCGGGCTCGGCCGCGCCGCCGGAGGGTCCGGCGAGGCCGCCGCCCGCATGGGCGACCCGCGCGGGCTCGACTTCCCGAGCGCGCTGCGCGAGCTGGGCGAGTACTTCGCCGGCGGCAGCGGCGGCGTCCGGGCGATCCCCGAGCCGGCCACGCCGCCCGAGATCTGGCTGGTGGGGTCGAGCGCGTCCAGCGCCGCCGCCGCGGGCCGCCTCGGCCTGCCGTACGTGTACGCGCACGCGATCGTCGGCGCGGGCGCGCCGGAGGCCCTGGAGGCCTACCGCCGGGCGTTCCGGCCCTCGGCGGCCCTCGCCGAGCCGCACGCCTGCGTGGCCGTGATCGCGGTCGCGGCCGACAGCGACGAGCGCGCGCACCGGCTCGCCACGTCCTTCGTGTACGGCCAGATCCTCATGCGCACGGTCGACCCCGCGACCGTACTGCCGACGGAGGAGGAGACGGCCGCGCACCGGTTCACCCCGGAGGAGGAGCGGTTCCTGCGGGACAAGATCGGCCCCCAGTTCGTCGGCAGCCCCGAGCGGATCGCCCCCCGGCTCGGCGACCTGCTGCGCGCCACCCGCGCGGACGAGCTGTTCGTGCTCACCCAGGTGCCCGACCACCAGGCCAGGATCCGCTCCTACGAGCTGATCGCCAAGATCGTCTCGTCGCTGTAGTCCCCTCACGCGACGGCGCCGCCGATTCAGCACGGCTTTAGAACCGGCGAGCACTGTGTCTGTGGCCGGAGATCCCTTCCGGCCTGGACGTCGCAACGATTGGGACGAGGATGGGTGCTGCCCCGAGGCCCGGAACCACCGCCTCCGCCGTCATGGCGGGGGCCGCCACGCTGATGCTGGCTCTCACCGCCTGCTCCTCCGGAGCGGACGACCCGGCCCCCGCCGCCCAGGGGAAGGCGGAGGCCGCGGGAGCGGTGTCCCCCCGCACCGGGGGCACGCTGCGCCTGGCGGTCGAGAAGGAACCGGAGTGCCTGGACCCCCACCAGAGCCCGACGGAGTCGGCTCGGCTGCTGACCCGGCCGTTGGTCGACTCCCTGGTCTACCAGGACCCGCGAGGCGGCCTCCATCCCTGGCTCGCCCGCGAGTGGACGGTCTCCGGCGACCGGCGGACGTACACGTTCCGGCTGCGGGAGGGCGTGACCTTCACCGACGGCGCGAAGTTCGACGCGGCGGCGGTCGTCGCCAACCTCGACCACGTGGTCGCCCCCGAGACCAAGTCGCTGCTCGCCGGCAGCCTGGTCGCGGCCTACGACTCGGCGAAGGCCGTCGACCCGCTGACCGTGGAGGTGCGGCTGAAGCGGCCCGACTCCGGCTTCCTCGCCGCGCTCGCCCAGCCCAACCTCGGGATCGAGTCCCCGGCCACGCTGAAGGGCCCGGCCTCGAAGCTGTGCGCCACCGTCGTCGGCACCGGGCCGTTCAAGAGCGACGGCGGGCTCACCCCGCAGAAGGGCATCGACTACGTCAGGAACCCGGCGTACGGCTGGGCTCCGGAGGGGGCGCCACGCACAGGCCCCGCGCCGCTCGACCGCATCGAGGTCACGGTCGTGCCGGACAACTCGGCCCGGCTCGGCGCGCTCACGAGCGGCCAGGTCGACGTGATCACCGGCCTCGCGCCGTCCTCCGTCGGCACGTTGAAGGGCACCCCGGGCTTCGCCCTGCACACCACGCCGTTCCCCGGCGCCAACTACAGCTACTGGCCCAACACCGCGAAGGGCCCGCTGAGCGACGTCAACGTGCGCAAGGCCCTGCGGGCGGGCGTCAACTGGCGGCAGATCGTGAAGAACGTCTACTTCGGGGTGTACGACGGCGCGCAGGGGCCGTTGTCGGCCAGCACGCCCGGTTTCGACGGCTCGCTCTCCTCCGCGTACGGCTACGACCCGGCCGAGGCGAACCGGCTGCTCGACCAGGCCGGATGGACGCAACGGGACGCGCAGGGCTACCGGACCAAGGACGGCAGGCGGCTCACCCTGCGCCACATGTGGTCCGACCCGTCGGTGAGCACCCTCGCCGTGCAGATCCAGGCCTCGGCCAAGCAGCTCGGCGTCGAGCTGGTCGAGGAGAACCTCGACGGCGGCACCTTCGTCAACCGCCTGCTGGACGGCGACTACGAGCTGATCGACACGAGCTTCTCCTCACCCGGGCCGGACGTGCTGCGGGTGCTGTTCGGCGCCGACAACATCCCGACGCCCAAGCGCGGGATCAGCAACAACATGGCGAGGTACGACAACCCGCAGGTGGAGGCCTACTTCAAGCGGGCACTCGACGCCCGGGACCAGTCCGAGCAGTTCGGCGTCTACGCCGAGGTGCAGCGGCGGGTCACCGACGACGCGGCGGTGCTGCCGATCTACTCGCCGCTGTCCACCGTCGCGGCCCGCGAGGGTGTCCGGGACGTGCGGTTCAACGTCGACGGCACGCCCGACCTGTCCAGCATATGGCTGGCGTCCTGAAGATGTCCCCGGCGGGAGCGGCGGCGGCGCGGACCGAGGACCGCCGCTCCGGCCGGGGCCACGGGTCGCTCGTACGGCTGGTCCTCGTCCGCCTGGCCGCATCGGCCGGTGTGCTGTGGGGAGCGGTGACGGTGACGTTCGTGCTGCTGCAGGTCATGCCGGGGAGCACGGCCGACGTCCTGCTCGCCCGGACCTCGGTGAGCCCCGAGGTCCGCGAGCGGATCGTGGCGGAGTACGGGCTCGACGACCCGATCCCGGTGCAGTACCTCACCTACCTCGGGCGGATCGTGCGGGGCGAGTTCGGCGAGTCGTACGTGCTGCGCAGGCCGGTGTGGGGCGAGATCGCCGCACAGCTCCCCTCCACGCTTCTGCTGGTGGCCACGACCCTGCTGGCGACGATCGTCGCGTCGGTCGCGCTCGGGGTGGTGAGCGCCAACCGCCGGGCCTGGGTGCGCTCGCTGTTCGCGTCGGCCGAGTCGCTGGTCGTGGCCCTGCCGCCGTTCTGGCTGGGGCTGCTGCTGCTGACCGTCTTCTCCTTCACCCTGCACTGGTTCCCGGCCATCGGGTCCTCCTCGCCGGCCGGGCTGGTCCTGCCGACCGCCGCCCTGGCCGCCGGGCCCGCGGCCGTCGTCGCCGGAGTGCTGCGGGAGGGGCTGCTGCGCGCGGCGGACGAGCCGTTCGTGGTCACCGCCCGTGCCCGGGGCCTCGGCGAGACGGCCCTGCGCCTGCGGCACGTGCTGCGCCACGCCCTGATCCCCGTCACCACGCTGCTCGGCTGGATCGCCGGCTCTCTGATCGGCGGCGCGGTCATCATCGAGATCGTCTTCTCCCGGCAGGGCATCGGGCGGCTGGCGCTGTCCGCCGTGGCGAACAAGGACATGCCCGTGGTCGTCGCGGTCGTCCTGGTGACGGCGATCGCGTTCGTGCTGGTCACCATCGCGGTCGACATCCTCACCTGGGTGATCGATCCCAGGACGCGGGACTCGGGGAGGTAGGGGTGCCCAGAAGTCTCTGGCCCTGGGCGGCCGTGCTGGTGCTGCTGGCCGCCATGGCGGCGGTCCCGTCGCTGTTCACGGGGATCGACCCGGACGCCGCCGACCTGGACGCGACGCTGCGGCCGCCCGGCGCCGGGCACTGGCTCGGCACCGACCAGAACGGCCGCGACCTGTACGCCCGGATCGTGTACGGAGCCCGGCCGTCCCTGCTGATCGGGGCCGGCGCGGTCCTGCTGGCCCTCCTGGCCGGCGTCGTGATCGGGGTCGCCGCCGCCCAGCTCGGCCGGGTCGCCGACCAGGTCCTCAGCCGGTCGCTCGACGTGGTCCTGTCCGTCCCCGGCCTGCTGCTGGTCTTCCTCGTCGTCGCCGTGCTCGGCCCCGGGAGCGGCACCGCCGCCGTCGGCCTGGCGGTGATCTCCACGCCCGGCTTCGCCCGGGTGGCCCGGGCCGAGGTGATCCGCCTCCGCGCGGCGCAGTACGTCGAGGCCGCCCACGGGTTCGGCTGGTCCCGCGCGCAGGTCGTCGTCCGCCACGTGCTGCCCAACGCCGCCGCCCCCGTGCTGGCGCTCGCGACGGTGAGCCTCGGCGCCATGATCGTCGCCAGCTCCTCGCTGAGCTTCGTGGGCCTCGGCCCCCGGCCGCCGACGGCCGAGTGGGGCGCCATGCTCTCCGACAGCCGCGAACTCCTGGCCCTCGCCTGGTGGCCCGCCGTGTTCCCTGGGGTGGCCATCACCCTCGCGGTCCTGGCCGTCACGCTCGTCGGCCGCCATCTCAACGCCCGCGCAGAGGGGAGGCGGTCGTGACCACCGAGGGAGGGGGCAGCCCCCTCGTCGCCGTACGGGACCTCGCGGTGGGCTTCCCCACCCGGCACGGGACGGTGGAGGCGGTGCGCGGCGTGTCGTTCCGGATCGACCGCGGCCAGGTCGTCGCGATCGTCGGCGAGTCCGGCTCGGGCAAGAGCGTCACGGCGCGCAGCCTCGCCGGCCTGGCGGGGGAGGGCGCCCGGGTCGCCGCGGCCGAGCTGACGTTCGACGGGATCGACCTGCGCCAGGTGCGGGGCCGGGCCTGGCGGTCGCTGCGCGGGCGCCGCCTGGGGTTCGTCCTGCAGGACGCGCTGGGGTCGCTCGACCCGCTGCGCCGGGTCGGCGCGGAGGTGGCCGAGCCGCTGCGCACGCACCGCGTCGTGCCCCCGAAGCAGGTGGACGCCGAGGTCGAGCGGCTGCTCGGCGAAGTGGAGATCCCGGCCCCGCGCAGCCGCGCCCGGCAGTATCCCCACCAGCTGTCGGGCGGGCTGCGCCAGCGCGCGCTCATCGCCTCGGCGCTGGCCGCGCGGCCCGACCTGCTGATCGCCGACGAGCCGACGACGGCCCTGGACGCGACCGTGCAGCGGCAGGTGCTCGCGCTGGTGCGCGAGCGGGTGAGCGACGGCACCGCGGTGCTGCTCATCAGCCACGACCTGGGCGTGGTCGTGGAGATCGCCGACTACGTGTACGTGATGAAGGACGGGCTGTTCGTCGAGGAGGGCCCGGCCGCGGCGGTTCTGGAGTCGCCGTCGCATCCCTACACCGGGACGCTGGTGGGCGCGGCGCTCGGGCACGGCCGCCGCGCGCCGCGGCCGGCCGGGCGGCCGGGCCGGGGGACGGACGAGGTGCTCCGGGCCGAGGGCCTGGCCAAGCGCTACACCCTCCCGGGGCGGGGCACGCTCACCGCGGTGGACGACGTGTCCGTCACGGTCGAGGCCGGGCAGACGCTGGGCGTCGTCGGCGAGTCAGGCTCGGGCAAGACCACCCTCGGCCGGCTGCTGATGGGCCTGCTGGAGCCGGACACCGGGCGGGTGCTGCTCGACGGCGCACCGTGGAGCGGGCTGCACGGCCAGGCGCGGCGCACGGCCCGCCGCGCCGTCCAGATGATCTACCAGCATCCGCTGTCGTCCTTCGACCCCCGCTACACCGCCCGGCAGATCCTGGAGGAGCCGCTGCGCGCGGGCCGGACACCCCGCGAGGAACGCGACCGGCACGTGGCGCGGCTGCTGGAACACGTCGGGCTCGCGCCCGGCGTGCTCGACCGGCGCGCGCGGGAGCTGTCCGGCGGGCAGCGCCAGCGCCTCGCCATCGCCCGGGCCCTCGCCCCCGGGCCGCGGGTCATCGTCTGCGACGAGCCGGTCTCCGCGCTCGACGCGTCCATCCAGTCCCAGGTCCTCGACGTGCTCGCCGACGTCCAGGAGCGGCTCGGGGTGGCGTACGTGTTCATCTCCCACGATCTCGGCGTCATCCGCCGGCTGAGCCACCGGGTGGTGGTGATGAAGGACGGCCGGGTGGTGGAGAGCGGTGAAATGGAAAAGGTATTCGACCATCCCGAGCATCCGTACACGAAAGCGCTTCTCGACGCGGTTCCGCATTTCCGGCCGCGATCGGCGGCGGAATTCAAGGAAGTGGGCGCGACCGGCGCATAAGCCGTTCTAAGGCCGGGCTCAAGGCGACTTGTTCCGCGAATGGCAGCCTGCCTACCATTGCGGCGTCCTGTTCGCGGTAATTTGTGACGCCCGGTTCCCCAAACTCTCGCCGAAGGGAAAAAGGGAAATGACGGAAGCTCCGCCGTACCCGCAGAAGCGCACCTGCCCCTACGAGCCGCCCGCGGGCTACCGCGAGATCGGGGAGCGGGGGCCGGTGCTCAAGGTGACCCTCTTCGACGGGCGCGAGGCGTGGATGGTGACCGGCTACCGGGAGTCCCGGGAGATCCTCACCCACCCGAACCTGTCCTCCCAGCGCACCCACCCCGGGTTCCCCATCGTGGCGCCCCGGTTCCGCTCCCAGATCGCCCGCACGCTGGCGCTGATCGCCATGGACCCGCCGGTCCACGACGTCTACCGCCGGTATCTCAACCCCCACTTCAGCCTCAAGGCGGTCCGCCGGATGCGCCCGGAGATCGAGCGGATCGTCGCCGGGTTCGTCGACCGCATCGTCGAGCACGGCCCGCCCGCCGACCTGGTGCCGCTGCTCGCGGTGCCGCTGCCGTCGCTGGTCATCTGCCGCCACCTCGGCGTGCCGTACGACGACCACGACTTCTTCCAGGACGCCAGCGGCAAGGTGATGCTGGGCACCGAGGAGGAGTCGGCGACGGCGGCGCAGGAGCTGTTCGACTACATCGACCGGCTGGTCGCCGAGCAGATCAAGAACCCCTCCGACGGGCTGCTCGGCACGCTCGTCCGGGAGCGGGTCGTCACCGGGGACATCGGCCACGACGAGCTGGTGTCCATCGCCCTGGTGCTGCTCATCGCCGCGCACGAGACCACCTCCTCCTCCCTGGCACTGGGTGTCATCACCCTGCTGGAGCACCCGGAGCAGCTCGCCCTGCTGCACGAGGACCCCGACCGGCTGCCGGGCGCGGTCGAGGAACTGCTGCGCTACATCGCCACCACCGACCTCGTCGCCACCCGCGTCGCCAAGGGCGACATCGAGATCGCCGGGCACCTCATCCGCGAGGGGGAGGGGGTGCTGGTTTCGGGCACGCTGGCCAACCGCGACGCGGCGGTGCACCGGCGTGCCGACGAACTCGACCTCCTGCGCGAGGACAGCCACCACCTGACGTTCGGCTTCGGCATCCATCAGTGCCTCGGCCAGAACCTCGCCCGGCTGGAGCTCGAGGTCGCGTTCAAGGAGCTGTTCGGCCGGCTCCCCGGGATCCGGCTGGCCGCCCCCGTCGCCGAGCTGCCCATCCTCGGGGCCGGGACCGTGCAGCGGGTCCTCGAGCTCCCGGTCGAGTGGTGACCGCGATGTGGGTGTCGGCGGACCGGGAGCGCTGCATCAGTGGCGGCCGCTGCATGGCCGCGACCTCGGAGGTGTTCGACCAGGACGAGGACGGCATCGTCGTGGTCCTCACCTCGAACCCCGCACCGGAGCAGGAGGAACGGGTCCGCAAGGCGGCCTACCTCTGCCCGTCGCGGGCCATCCGGATCGGCGACGGCCCCGCCGGGGGCTGAATCCGTCCGCCCCGGGCCCGGCCGGGCCCACGGCTCACGCACTAGGAAACAGGCGGAACACGTATGACCACAGCGGCGGCTCAGGAAGCCTCCCCCCTCCCCTCACTGACCGGAATGAGATTCGTCGCGGCGTTCCTCGTGTTCGTCTGCCACGCGTGCGTGCTGGGCTACTTCCACCCGGACGTCGCGTCCTCGCTCCAGACCTACGCCTTCACGTCCGGGTGGCTCGGCGTGGAGTTCTTCTTCGTGCTGAGCGGGTTCGTCCTGACCTGGTCGTTCTTCGAGGGCGAGTCGCGCACCCGCATGTGGCGGCGGCGGCTCGTCAAGGTCTACCCCAACCACGTGGTCACCTGGTTCGCCGCCCTCGCGCTGGCGATCTGGGCCGGCCAGTCCGTCGACCTGGTCAAGGCGCTGCCCAGCCTGCTGCTCGTGCACACCTGGCTCCCGCGCGCGGATCTGATCCTCTCCATCAACGTGGTCACCTGGTCGCTCGCCTGCGACCTGCTGTTCTACCTGGCCTTCCCGTTCCTCTACGGGCTCGTCCGGCGGATCCCGGCCCAGCGCCTCTGGACGGCCGTGGCCGCCGTCGTCGCGGTGATCGCCGTGCTTCCCGCCGTCGCCCTCGCGGTCCTGCCGGGCACGCCGGCGCTGCCCGGGCAGGAGATGTCGCTCACCCAGAACTGGTTCCTGGTGTCGTTCCCGCCGACCCGGGCGCTCGACTTCGTCCTCGGCATCCTGATGGCCAGGATCGTCGTCACCGGCCGGTGGATCCGGCTGGGCTGGGCCCCGGCGCTGCTGATCCTGGTCGCCGCCTTCGGCCTGCAGATGTACCTGTGGCCGACGGTCTACGGACTCACCGCGCCGGTCGCGCTGCCGCTCGCGCTGCTCATCGCCGCGGTCGCCGTCGCCGACCTCAAGGGCCGGTTCAGCCCGTTCCGCTCCCGCCCCCTGATCTGGCTGGGGACGATCTCGTACGCCTCCTACCTGGTCCACTTCCTCGTCCTGAGCTACTCCCACACCGCGTTGGGCGCCGACCGGACCTGGGACACGCCGTCCGCGCTGTTCCTCGTCACGGCCCTGTTCGGGGTCACCACGCTGCTGGCCTGGCTCCTCACCCGGTTCGTCGAGGAGCCCGCCATGCGCGCCTGGGCCGGCGCCCGGGCCGTCCGGCCCGGGCCCGCGCCGCTGCCGGAGGCCCGCTCGCCCGAACCGACCACCTGACCCCGCACCCACCCCCCGAGGCCGGCTCACCCACCGGGCCCAGCTCACCCACCGGGCCCGGCTCACCCACCGAGGCCGCTCACCCACCGAGACGGAAGGACGAAGGAGCCACATCGTGAACGCTCCACCGACCACCGCGAACGAGGAACTGTTCGCCTACCCGCAGGACCGGGCCTGTCCCTGGCAGCCGTCCCCCGGATACCAGGACCTGGGGCGGCGGGGGCCGCTCCACCGGGTCCGGCTGTGGGACGGCCGCACCATCTGGATGGTCACCGGCCACGCACAGGCCCGGCGGCTGCTCGCCGACCCGCGCATGTCGGCCGACCGGTCCCGCGACGACTTCCCCGCCGTCCTGCCCCGGCTGGACGCGCCCATCTTCAAGCCCATCGCCATCATCGGGTTCGACCCGCCGGTCCACGACGTGCACCGGCGCCTGCTCGCCCCCGACTTCAGCCTCAAGCACGTGCGCGCCGTACGCCCCCAGGTGGAGGAGCTCGCCCGGCGGCTCGCGGCGGACATGCTCCGGGCGGGCCCGCCGGTGGACCTCGTGCAGGCCTACGCACTGCCCATCCCCTCGATGGTGATCTCCGAGCTGCTCGGCGTGCCGTACGAGGACCACGAGTTCTTCGAGGCCAAGACGGTGGGCCTGCTGCAGGCGAAGTCGGCCGAGGACGCCGAGAGGGCGGGCCGCGAGCTGTGGGACTACCTCGACGGCCTGATCACGCGCAAGGAGCGCGAGCCCGGCGGAAGCGGCGTGCTGAGCAGGCTCGCCGGGCAGGTCACCGAGGACGGCGACCTCACCCGCGAGGACCTGCTGCGCATCGCGCTCGCCCTGCTCATCGGCGGGCACGACACGACCTCCCAGATGATCGCGCTCGGCGTCGTCACGCTGCTGGAGCACCCTGACCAGCTCGCCGCGCTGCGGGCCGACCCCGGGGCGCTTCCCGCCGCGATCGACGAGCTGCTGCGGCTGGTCTCGATCACCGACGTCTCCGGCGTCCGGGTGGCGACCGAGGACATCGAGATCGACGGGGAGGTCATCAGGGCCGGAGAGGGCGTCCTGGTGTCCTCCTCGATGACCAACCGCGACCCCGCCGTCTTCCCCCGGCCGTACGAGTTCGACGTCCACCGCACCGTGGGAGACAACGCGGCGTCGGGCCGTCAGCACCTGACGTTCGGTTTCGGCATCCACCAGTGCCTGGGGCAGAACCTCGCCCGGATGGAGCTGGAGGTCGCCTTCTCCGTCCTGTTCGAGGAGATCCCGGGCCTGCGGCTGGGCACTCCGCTGGAGGCGCTGCCCACGCGCAGCGGCGGCACGATGCAGGGCGTCCACACCTTGCCGGTCGAGTGGTGAACCCCGGCAGGGGAGAGAGAGGAGTCGCGATGAAGGTGACCGCCGACCGGAGCCGCTGCATGGCCGCCGGGCACTGCGCGATCAGCGCGCCGGCCGTCTTCGACCACGGCGAGGACGGCCTGGTGGTGGTGCTCGACGCGGAGCCGGGGGAGGACCAGCGGCGGGCCGTGGAGGTGGCGGAGAACCTGTGCCCGTCCCGGGCCATCGCCCTCCTGGACGCCTCGGCCGCGGCCCCGGCACAGGGCGCCCCGCCCGCGGGCTGACCGGACGGACGGCTGGCCGCTGAGGCGGCCGGGGGCGACCCATGGGTCGCCCCCGGCCGCCTCAGCGGTCGACGAAGCGCATGCTCTGTTCGTTCCAGCGCTCGCCGTGCACCTCGCCGGCCGGGACGGCGGCCGCGGCCGCCGCCAGGTCGGCCCGGGTCAGGCTCAGGAACACCGCGTCCGCGTTCTCCTCCAGGTGGTCCCGCCGCTTCGCGCCGGGGATCGGGACGACGTCCGGGCCCTGGTGGTGCAGCCACGCGAGAGCGAGCTGGGCCGGTGTGATCCCCAGCTCCCCGGCGAGCTCGCCGAGCCGGTCGGCGAGGGGCAGGTTGCGCGGCAGGTTCTCCGGCGAGAACCGGGGCAGGCCGAAACGCCGGAAGTCACCCTCCTCGAGCTGGTCGCGGGAGCGGACCGCGCCGGCGAGGAAGCCCCGCCCGAGCGGCGCGTACGGCACCACGGTGATGCCGAGCTCCCGGCAGACCGGCAGGATCCGCCGCTCGATGTCCCGCGACCACAGCGACCACTCCGTCTGCAGGGCGGAGACGGGGGCGACGGCGTGGGCCCGGCGGATCGTCTCCGGCGCGGCCTCGCACAGCCCGATGGCGCGGATCTTCCCGGCGGCCACCAGTTCGGCCATCGCGCCGACCGTCTCCTCGACGCCGACCTCGGTGTCCACGCGGGTCAGGTAGAGCAGGTCGACGTGGTCCACGCCGAGCCGCCGCAGGGAGTCCTCGCACGCCCGCCGCACATAGAGGGCGTCGCCGCGCACCCCGGCGCCGACACCGGGGCCGGGCCGCACCACGCCGAACTTGGTCGCGAGCACGGCCGACTCGCGGCGCCCGGCGACGGCGCGGCCGACCAGCTCCTCGTTGGCGCCGTGGCCGTACACGTCGGCGGTGTCGAGCAGCGTGACGCCGATGTCGAGGGCGCGCCGGATGGTCGAGATCGCCTCGCCCTCGCTGGTCGCGCCGTAGAACTCGGACATGCCGAGGCAGCCGAGCCCCTGGGCGCCGACGGTCAGGGGGCCGATCCGGCGGGTGGGGAGCCGGGTCAGGGTCATGGCGTCCCCTCGCTACCGGTAGACGACGATCGCGGACTCGTACGTGTCGTGGGTCTCCTTCGCCACGGGCCGGAACCAGCGGAAGCCGATGGCTCCGCGCAGCGGCCCGGCGACGACGACGGCGGGGAACGTCGCGGCCTCGCCGGCCGTCAGCCTGGCGTCGTCGACCAGGCCCCCGGCGCGGATGACGTTGCCGTCGCGCAGCCGGATCTCCTCGCCGAAGTACGCGACGAAGTGGCCGTCGTGCTCCTGCTTGAAGAGCATCCGGCCCGCGCCGGACGTCTCGCCGAGCGGTTCGCCGTCCGGACCGAAGATCTCCAGCCGGACGGTGGCGAAGTCCTTCTCGGTGGGCGTCGTGCCGGTGGGGTCGGCGTTGTTGGAGCGGTACTCCACGACCTTCTCGGTGAGGTCGCGCAGGATGAGCGAGCGGCCGGGCCGGGCGAGCGCCCCGACCCGGTCCGACACGGTCTCCGGCGGCGCGGCCAGGAACGGCAGCAGGAAGGAGCTCACCGCGTGGCGCACCGGCGCGATCCGGTCGGACAACGCGCGTAGATCCATATTCGCCTCCCGAGACGGAAAGTTACGTTTCCGACCCTAGGCGGCGGCGCTCAAGCGCCCCTAAAAGCCGGTCGCCCCTAAAAGCCGATCGCGTATTCCTGTCCGGCCGCCTTCCGCTGAATGGCCAGCGCCAGCTCCATCCGGGAGCTCACGCCGGTTTTCCGGTAAATGCGGGTGAGGTGAACGTCCACCGTCCGCGTGCTGATCGTGAGCCGGTCGGCGATGTCACGTCTTTTCATTCCCGAGCAGATCAGCAACGCGATCTCGCGCTCGCGGTGGGTCAGCCGGCCGAATACCTCCAGCCGCCCGAACATCTCCTGACGGGAGGAGGGCTGCGGAGCCGGGCGCGACGCAGGGCGCCCGCCGGTCTGCCTGTCCAGCCAGTGGAGCAGCGTCACCGCCTCCGACCGCCGGGCGATCTCCGCGGCGAGCCGCACGGTGTGGGCCGCCTGGTCGGCGCGGCCCTGCTCGGCGAGCGCCCGCGCCGCCTGCCCGAGGGCGTAGCTCTGCTCGATCGGCATGCCGGCCGTGGCGAACAGTTCGGCCGCCTCGCGGTAGCGCCGGGCGGCCTCACCGGGCGCCGCCCGCGTGCGCAGCAGATGGCCGCCGGTCATGGCGGCGTAGGCGAGGTTGTGCGGCATGGGCACCGCCCGGGCGTGCTCCTGGGCGCGGCGCGCCCACTCGTCGAGGGGCATTCCGGCGTCCAGGCCGGCGGCGCACAGCGTCTCCCACATCGTGGGGCGGGTGCCGCTCGGGATGACCCGCAGGTCCGGCCCCCGGCCCTCGTTGAGCAGGAGGGTGACGCAGTGCGTCGGGTCGCCGTCCAGCCAGGCGCACTTGGCGAGCGTCAGCGCGGCGATCGAGGCGCTGCCGTTCACGTGGGTCCCGGTCAGCGCCTGCCGCGCGAGCGCCTGCTGGGCCAGGGACTTGGCCCGCCCGCTGGCCACCGGCTGCATCCACACCTCGGCGGCGGACTTGAGGGCGACCGCCTGCGCGTGCCGCAGCGGGTTGCCCGGGCCCGACTCGACGATCGCCGCGTCCGCCGCGTCGCGGGCCTGCCTGAGCCGGCCGAGGTGGCGCTCGGCCTCGCTGAGCATGACCAGGAGCGTCGGCAGCAGGAACGGCCGCTGGCGCCGGCGGGCGACGTCGACGCCGCGCCGCACCTGCCGCTGGGCGTCGGCGTTGCGGCCGAGGTAGATGTAGGCGAGCCCGGCCAGCAGCAGGCACTCGACGTGACGCGCCACCAGATGCTCGGGGGTGCGGTCCAGCGACTCCGCGGCGGCGTCGGCGTCGGCCAGGGCACGTTCCACGTCCCCGGCGGCCACCGACGCCAGGGCCCTGAGCCCGAGCAGCCCCGCCGCGACGAGGTCGTCGCCGGCCGCCCGGGCGGCCCGCAGCGCGGAGTCGGCCTCCGCGCTGTCGACCGCGCGGCCGAGCATCGACACGCGGAAGCTGCGCGCCAGGACCAGGCGCGGCCAGACCGGGGAGTCCCGCAGTCCGGGCCGGTCGAGGAGGTGCCCCAGCAGGTCGAGCATCTGCACGTCCTGGCTGAGAACGCCCTCCACCACCGAGACGAAGGCGACGTGCTCGGCGAACACGGCCGGGTCCACCGGCGCGTCCGACTCGTGCACCAGGAACAGCAGGTCGCGGCTCTCGGGCATCCGGCCGAGACGGCCGAAGGCGGTGCTGAGCGCCAGCCGGGCGCGCGCGCCGATCTCGGTCGAGGGCGGCGCCTCGGCGAGCACGGGCGTCAGCCAGGAGACGCACTCGCTGACGTCGGTCTCCATGATCTCCTGGGACGCGTCGACGATCTGGGTCAGCTCGCCGGCGCGCGCCCTCGACAGCGAGCTGACCAGGTGGAAGCCGATCTGTGTGCCGGCCTGGCCGCGGGCCGAGAGCCGGTGCAGCGCCCGCTGGTGGGCCAGCGCCGCCCAGCAGGGATCGATCATCTGCCGCAGCAGCGAGCCGAACACCTCGTCCCTGATCGAGAACAGGGTGCCGACGGGCTCCACCCGCACCAGGTCCCGCCGGACGAGGCGGCGCAGCGCGGCGGAGGCCACCAGAGGGTCGAGTGCGGCGACCTCGGCGAGCAGGTCCGCGTCGAACCGGGAGCGCAGGATCGCCGCGGCGTGCAGCGCGTACCGCTCGGTGAGCGTCAGGTCGCGCACCTCGCTCATCACGGCGAACTCGAACGGCGCGAGCGCGCCGTCGCCGCCCGAGCGTGCACTGCGCTCCAGAGCCTGCAGCGCGCGCAGGTTGAACGGGTTCCCGCCGCTGCGGTGGCGCAGTTCGTACGGCGCGGGAACGGGCGACATGGCCAGCATCCGCTCGTCGTCGAGGGGGGCGAGCTCGATCCGCGCGGTGCGTCCGAAGGCCGTGGTGGCGGCGATGGCCTCGGCCAGGAGATCGGGGGTCTGGCGCGGGCGCAGCGAGACGACGACGTCGGCCAGGGGCACGGGATCGCCCCCGGCGATGGCGGCCAGCTCGCCGATGGTCTCGTCGTCGGCGAGGTGGGCGTCCTCGATCACCAC
This sequence comes from Microbispora triticiradicis, assembly GCF_005864065.1. NCBI lineage: Bacteria > Bacillati > Actinomycetota > Actinomycetes > Streptosporangiales > Streptosporangiaceae > Microbispora > Microbispora triticiradicis. The sequence continues at coordinate 116,657 of NZ_VANP01000014.1, forward strand.
CAGCTCCCGGTCCGGCCGGCTCCGCCGCCGGGCGAGACCGATCACAGGGCGGGCGGGCTCCTCGCGCTCACCGGCCCGGCGCGCCCGCCACAGCGCCTTGCGGACGGCGTCGATCGCCCGCTCCCGGTCGCCGGAGGAGCATCGGTGGACGGTGGCGGGGAGGGCGGTCCACTGCCGCTCGCGTACGAGCGCCGACAGCAGGTGGGTCTTGCCGGAGCCCGGCTCGCCGAGGACGGCGACGAGCCGTCCCTCGGAGCCCGGCTCCTGGGTCAGGGCCCGCAGCAGGTCGAGCTCGGCCGTGCGCACCACTGTGGCCGATGCGGTCTCGGAGATTCGTTCTTCATACACGCTCATTGTCTGTGACGACCCCAGGCGTTTCGTGACCGAAAAGAGCATTTCGGCCCGTAAGTCGCTCCTTTCTCGCGTTCTGGGCCGAAACTTCCAGTGGTAGCGGAGAGTGAAGGATCGGGCGCCGGTTCCTTCTCGAATCCGGCCTGCGAGAGAAGCTCCGACTTACTCTACATTACCTAGCGCCTTAGTCGGTTTTGTCAACACCAGTCGCTTTCCCCTTGCCGTTCCGGTGGGGGTCAGGCGCGGGGAATCGTGATGCCCTCCAGCACCAGTCGCAGGAAGCGCGGGCTGCCGTCCCTGCCGCCGGCCGCCTGCTCCCGCACCCAGGCGGCGCCGCTGAGGAGGTCGAACAGTTCGTCGGGGGTGAGGTCGGGCCGTACGCTGCCCGCCGCCTGCGCGGCGCGCAGCAGGTCGGCGCCGCTGCGGTGCATCGCGTTGCACATCGTGTGCGAGGGCGTCCCCTCGTCGTACATGCTCCGGGCGAGGATGCCGACCAGGCCGCGGAAGGTGCTGAAGTGCGCGACGGCCTCGCGCATCCACGCGGTGAGCGCGTCGAGCGGGTCCGGAGCGCCGGACAGCCGCTCGGCGTGGGAGACCAGGTTCTCCAGGCCGTCCCGGGTCGCGGCCTCGACCAGCGAGGCCCGGGTGGGGAAGTGGCGGTACAGCGTGCCGATCGCCACCCCGGCCTGGCTCGCGATGTCCTCCAGCGACGCGTCGGCCCCGGTGCTCTCGAACGCCTTGCGGGCCGCGGCCAGGATCGCGTCGTAGTTGCGCCGTCCGTCCGCCCGTTTGGGGCGCTGGGCGATGTAGGGCTTGCCGTCCATCGGCTACCTCCCGCTTGACATCCTGAGGGTGCCTCAGTTTGAATGCTCCCGATTAACCTGAGACGACCTCAGTATAGGTGCGGCCTGCAATCCGATCGCGCCTCACCCCTGCCCCCCATCAGCGGACCGTGGAGGTTCCATGGCCACCGAAACGACCCCCGAAAGCGTCTCCGGCACACCCCGGGACGTCCCCGACCGCGGCTGGGCCCTCGCGCTCGCCGCGATCGTCGGGGCCGAGTTCATGCTCCAGCTCGACGGCACCATCGTGAACGTCGCGCTGCCGACCCTGCAGTCCGACCTCCACCTGACGGTGGCCGGGGGATCCTGGGTGCCCAACGGCTTCTTCCTCGCCTTCGGCGGGCTCCTGCTGTTCGCCGGACGCCTCGGCGACGTGCTGGGCCACCGCCGGGTCTTCCTCGCCGGGATCGGGCTGGTCGTGGTGGCGTCGCTGATCGCCGGTCTCGCGCCCAACCTCGAAGTGCTGCTCGCGGGCCGGATCCTGCAGGGCGCCGGCGCGGCGATCTGCGGGCCCACCGGCCTGGCACTGCTGGCGATCGTCTTCCAGGGGGAGCGGCAGCAGCGCGCCTTCGGGCTCTACTCCACGGTGACCGGGCTCGGCGCCTCCGCCGGAATGGTCCTCGGCGGCCTGCTCACCTGGGTCGGTGACTGGCGCTGGAGCCTGCTGGTCAACGTGCCGATCGGGCTGGTCCTCGCCGTGGTCGCCGCCCGCGCCCTCGGCCTGCGCGACGAGACGAGGCGGTCGCGCTCGCTCGGCCTGCCGAGCGCGCTGCTGAGCACCGCCACCCTCACCACCGCCGTGTACGGCCTGGTCCACGCCGCCGAGAAGGGCTGGGGCGACCGCTGGACACTCGCGGCGCTCGGCGCGGCCGTCGTGCTGGCCGTGATCCTGCTGCTGGTGGACCGGCGCTCGGCCGAGCCGCTGCTGCCCCTGGCGGTCCTCGCCGGCCGCGAAAGGGCCGGGGCCTTCCTCAACCTGGTGCTGCTCGCGGCGGTCCTGACCAGCTTCCTGATCTACCTGGTGCAGTACCTCCAGGGCGTGCTCCACCTCGACGCGCTGCGAAGCGGCCTGGCCATCCTGCCGTTCGGCCTCGCGCTGCTCGTCAGCACCCAGATCCTCACCTCGTACATCGCCAAGATCGGCCTCAAGACCCGCGCGGTGGCCGGCCTGGTTGTCGTGCTGGCCGGAGTTGCGTGGCTGACCCGGCTCGACGGTGGCAGCACCTACCTCACCGGGGTGCTCCCGGCCCTCATCGTCATGGGGCTCGGGGTCGGCGTGGCGATCATCCCGTTCAACATGATCGTGCTCACCACCGCACCGCCCGAGTACGCCGGTGTGACGGCCGGAGTGCTGCAGACGGCGCTCACGATCGGCGGATCGCTCGGCCTGGCCGCGATGCTGATCCCGCTCACCCAGGGCTCCGGCGGCCTCGCCGAGACGATCTCGTCGGTCTTCGTGTGGGCCGCCGCCGCCCTGGTGATCGCGCTGCTCGTCGCGCTCGTCTTCTGGTACCGCCCCGGAGCGCGGAGGGCCACCTCCGCCGCCTGACGGGGCTGACGGGGCCGTTCCCCCCGGGTCCCGTGGTGAGGGGCGAGCCGTCCGCAGCCGGCCCGCCCCTCACGTGCTCCCGCCCGGCGCTTCACGGCAGGCGGCGTACGTGACCCTCAGCCGGCGATGGCGAGTTCGGCGTCCGACGAGAGGATCGCGAACTGCAGCCGGCGCATGGTCTTGCGGGGATCGAGCCCGAGCTCCTCCCGCAGCACCTGGCGGGCCGACTGGAAGACGTCCAGGGCCTCGGCGCGCCGCCCCGCCCGGTAGAGCGCGAGCATGAGCTGCTCGCGCAGGTTCTCGTTCAGGGGGTACTCCTCCACCCACCGCGACAGGTCGCCGATGAGCTCGCGGTGCCGTCCCAGCCGCAGCGAGCACGTCGCGATCACCTCCAGGCACTCCAGCCGTGCCTCTTCCGCCCAGCGGGCGAAGGAGCCGACGATGAGCCCGTTGTCGATGCCGGCGAGCACGGGCCCCCGGAACAGGCGCGCGGCGGCGGTGAACGCCTCCAGCGCGCTCTCGGGGTCGCGGTCCAGCGTGTCCCGCCCCCGCGCGTGCAGGGACTTGAGGTGGAACACGTCCACCGATCCCTGGTCGACCTCCAGGAGGTATCCCTGGGCGTGCGTCCGGATGGCCGCGCCGTCCACGGCGGGCTGCACGAAGTTCTTGCGGAGGTGCGAGATGTACACGTGGAGGGCGGCGCGGGCCCGCTTCGGCGGTTCGTTCCCCCACAGCTCGTCGAGCAGCTCGTCCGTCGAGATCGGCTGGTTGGCGCGGATGAGAAGCGCGGCCAGCAGGGTCTCGACCTTGGGTGCGCTGATGGTGTGCGTCGCCTCGTCCACGAGGCGCAGTGGCCCGAGCAGTTCGTATCTCACGCGTCTCCTCCTCGCGGCTCTTACGGGACAGCAGTACTGAAAGCCGCACTTATCCACCCGATGACGACATTTTTGCGATCGGTCCACGCGCTGACATCAGCGAAAGTGCGTACGGCGGTCTCCGCGGGTGCGTACGCGGTGGATCAGTGGAGGTCCAGAGCCACGTCCAGGCGGAGGTAGGCGTCGACCCAGGCCCGCTCGGCCGTCTCGTCGCCGGTGTCGGCCCGCGCCGCCGCGAAGGCCGTGACGGCCCGCGCGACGCGGTGCAGCCCGAGCACGGTCAACCGCCGCGCCGCAGCGGCCAGCCGGTCGTCGTACGTCGGCGGCAGGTGGGACAGGCCGTGATGGGCCGCTTCGGCGAGCAGCCCCCGGGTGTCGATCAGTGCCGCAGTGAGTGGTTCGTGCCGGTGGTCCTCGGCGACCGCGAGCCTGCTGCTGCCGCCGGGAGGCCGAAGGTCGGGGACGACGACCCGGCCGCCGGCCGACAGGCCGAGCGGTTCGATGACGACCCCGCCCGCGGTCCGCCCGACCACGCCGCTGACGAAACGCGGTTCGCCCTCCTCTCCGGCGAGCACGGCGGCGAGAGAGTCGAGACGCCCGGGGGTGGCGCCGGTGTGCGTGGCCCTGATGGTGGCGGTGTTACCCGCCCGGTCGGCGATGACGGCGTCGAGACGCTGGTCTCCGGGCGCGTAGGTGACGGACACCACCCGGGCGACGGCGACGACCCGGACCAGTTCCGCCTCCACCCGGGGGCGGATCGGCCGGAGCGGGAGAGCGTCCAGCTCACGGCCGAGCGCGGCGAGGTCGGTCACCAGCAGGGACGGCGGCAGCTCGTCCCAGGCGCCCCGCGACGCGCTGACCGTCGTCTTCGAGATCCGCCCGGTCGCCAGCCGCACCGTACGGCTGGCGCTGCGCACGGCCGACTCCGTGACCACGGTGCCGGTCGCCAAATCGGCCAGCGTCGACGCGGCGATCCGCCGCCGGGCGAGCGCCGCCCCGTCGTCGTCGCCGTCCCACCGGCGGCGGAGGACCAGCACCATGCCGCTGTCGCCGTGGGCCAGGTAGACCTCGGAGATCCGCTGGTCGCCGAGGGTGCGGATCCGACAGCCGAGGCCGTCCAGCCGGGCCCGGCGCAACGGGGTCTCGGCGGCCTCGGCGGTGCCGAGCACGCTGCTGCGCAGGGTGGCGTCCGGGCGCGTCACCGCCCGGTGCCGGGCGTGGAGTTCGGCGAGGTGGCTCGCGAGCAGTTCGGGACGGTAGTGGGAGCTCCGGTCGCGGTAGGAGGCCAGTTGCTCGGCGAGGTCGGTGACGGCCAGCAGCGGCCAGCGCAGCCCGGCGGCGTCCAGGTGGCGCCGCACGTCGGCGATGGCGGCGTCGAGGCCCTGACCGAGATGCGCCGCGCCCTCGCGCAGGACCGTGCCGGCCAGGCCCAGGGCCCGTTCCAGCCCGGATCCGGCGCCCGGCCCGGGCGCGCCGCCGACGTCGACCCGCGCCTCCTCGGCGCCGGGGTGCAGCGCGTCGGCGACCCGGAACGCCCACACCGCCAGGGCGATGACGTCGTCGCGGCTGCCGGCGACGGCGTCGGTGTGGACGAACCCGAGGTCGCCGGGGACCAGGAAGCGCACGGTCGCGGTGGCCAGTTCGACCTGAGGCACCGGATCGCCGGCGGTCGCGCGGCGGACCCGCGCGGTGAACCCGGTCCGCTCCGTACGGCGGGCGGCGGCCATCAGCCGGGCGCCGATCCTGGCGGTGAGCTCGTCGTCGGTCACCTGCCCCGGCGACCAGGGCGGCGGGGGCGGCGAGGGCTCCGCAGCGGCCTCTACAGGCACGTCATCCTCTGCAGGCACCGGGGCGGCCTCGGCGGGCAGGCGCTGGTAGGCGAGGATCACCCCGATGACATGCCGGCAGACGCCGACGGAACCACAGGTGCAGCGGGCCGCGTCGAGCCCGCCGGTGGGCACGGCCGTGGTCACGCCGTCGGGGAAGCCGCCGTGCACGGTGCCGTCGTCGTCGGTCCGGAGCTCCGGCGCGGCCTCCTTGCCCGCCCGTTTGACCAGGCCGCGATTGGTGAGCGCGGCGAGGGAGTCGGCCGTGAGCCCGAGCAGATCCGTCCTCATCGGCCCACGTGCTCCGCGACGAAGGACGCCAGCTCACCGGGGGTCATCGCACCCATGTGGGCTCCGGCGTCGGCCAGGCGCTGCGCCAGGTCCCGGTCGTAGTCGGGATTGGCCTGCTCGTCGAGCGCGGCCAGGCCCAGCACCTTGCTGCCCTGGGTCACCAGGTCGCGTACGACGCGCACCAGCCGCCGCGGGTCGCCGCCCTCGTAGAAGTCGGAGATCAGCACGACGATCGCGCGGCGCGGCTGGTCCACCAGGCCCGCGCCGTACGCCGCCGCGCGGGCGATGTCGGTGCCGCCGCCGAGCTGGACCTTCATCAGCAACTCCACCGGATCGTCGACGTCGGCGGTCAGGTCCACCACTTCGGTGTCGAAGGCGACCAGGTGGGTGCGCACACCGGGCAGGCCCCACAGGCAGGCCGCGGTGACCGCCGAGTGGATCACCGAGCCGGTCATCGAGCCGGACTGGTCGACGAGCAGGATCACCTGCCACTGCTCCAGGTGCCGGCGGGTGCGGGAGAAGAAGTACGGGGTCTCGATCACCACCTTGCCGGTCTCGGGCTGGTAGCGGCCGAGGTTGGCGCGCAGGGTCCTGACCACGTCGAAGTTGCGGGCCAGCCGCAGCCGGCCGCGCCGTCGCACCCTGCTGCCGGAGAACGCGCTCCGGACCTCGGTGGCGAGCTTCTCCGTCAACTGCCGGACGACCTGCTCCACGATCCGCCTGGCCAGCCGCAGCACCTGCGGGTTCATGAGGTGCTTGGTCCGCAGCACCGCCTTGAGCAGCGCGGGGTTGGGCTCGATGCGCGCGAGCACGTCCGGGTCGGTCACCACGTCGTGGATCTCGTACCGCTCGACCGCGTCGCGTTGCAGTCGTTCGACGGTCTCCTTGGGGAACAGCCGGGTGATGTCGTCGAGCCAGTCGACGGTGGTCAGCACCGACGCGCCCGTCCCGCCCTGCCGCACCCCACGCCGGCGCAGGTCCTCGTCGCGGCCGTAGAGCCAGTCCAGGGCCGCGTCACGGGCGGCGGCCCCCGCGTCGAGCGACTGCCCGCCGAGGCAGGCGCCGCCCGGCTCGCCGAGCAGCAGACGCCACCGTTCGAGAGTGGGGTCGGTCATCGAAGCCTCCGAGGTCACGGTCTGATCAGTCCCTCCCGGCGCAGCGCCGCCTCGACCCGCTCGTCCAGAGCCCTACCGGCGGCCACCAGCTCCGGCGCGGCGTCCAGCCGCATCAGGTCCCATCCCGACGCGCCGCCCGTACGCCGCTCGACCAGGCGGGTGGCGATGAGGTGCCGTTCGCGGGGCGGGAAGAAGCCGAACGCCTGGCGCAGCGCGGGCAGGGCCACCAGGAAGTCGTCGTCCGTCATCGCCCCGACCAGGTCGTCGAGCAGTTCCAGCATCCCGGGGGTGTGCAGCACCTCCTCCCGGGCGAGCGCGAACAACCCGGTCAGCCAGTCCCCGGCCGACGCGGGGACGAACGCGCCGCGCACGGCCCGCACGGGGTCCGCGGCGGCCGTACCACGCAGCGACCAGCCCAGGCCCAGAGACGCGCCGCGCAGGTCGGGCGGCGCGTCCCGGCAGGCGGCGAGCCGGTCCGCGACGCCCAGCGCCGCGGGCGTGTCCAGCCCGAGCGACGGGCCCGCGTGCCTGAGCGCGTCGCGGACGGCGGTCATGGCGTCGACGCGCCGGAGATCGGCGGGGGCGGGGCCGCCGCGCACGCCTTCGGCCAGCCACAGCGCCCGGCGGGTGGCGGCCCGGACCACCGTGCCCACAGTGGTGCCGCCGCTGGTGCGGAACAGGTCGTCGTGGCGCCACATCGCCAGGGCGACGGCGAGGACGCGGCCCAGCGCCCCCAGGTCGGCCGCCGCTTCGACGGCCCTCGTCAGGTCGTCCAGCACCTGCCCGGTCAGGTCGCCGACGCCGCACAGCGCCGTGTCGAACAGCACCTCGGCCAGTTCGTCCAGGCCCGCGCCGGGGATCCGTGCCGCGAGGGCGGCGGCCGCCGCCTCCTGCGGGTCCACGCCGTACCCGCCGGCCTCGATCAGCGCGGGCAGCCGGTCGTCGGACTCGGTCAGCGTCCATCGTTCGACCGGCTCCGCGCCGCCTGCCGGGCTGGGGCCCGAGGTGCGCACCACGCCCGGGATCCGCAGCACCCGCAGCCGATGCAGCAACCGGCTGCGCTCGCGGCCGGCGTCCTCGCCGAGGTCGAGCCGTTCCTCGCCCGGACCGCCCAGCATCGCGAGAACCGCGTGGACCAGCGGCGGCATCGGGGTCGAGGGATGCAGGCGGCCCACCCGGTCACCGCTGAGGGCCGCGATCATCTCCACGATCACGGGATGACTACCGGCCGGCAGCGGGCCGCGCGCCGCCCAGGGCAGCGGGGTCTCGATCGCCTCGCTGACCAGCGCGCTCGCCAGGCCGTCCAGCACGTCGACCCGGGCCGGATGCGGGTGGCCGCGCATCAACGCGATGCCGTCCGCGGTGGCCCGGGCGGCGATCAGGTCCGCGGTGGACACGGGCTGCCGCCGGGCGCGCAGCCGGGCGGTCACCGCCTCGGTGAGCCCGCGGGCGGCCTCGGCCGGGCCCGACTCCCACAGGCGCTGGTAGTAGCCCGGCGACGGCATCCCCGACTGGTAGCCGTCGAAGGCGTCCAGCCGCCGGAACGAGTACGGCACCAGGTAGCTGCCGACGACCGCGTCCGCGGGCGGCCGCGGCACCTCCGGCCAGTTGCGGTCGCCCCGCTCAGCCAGCCGGACCAGCGCGGGGCGGTGGAAGCCGCCCGTGACCACGACCACCGGCCGGTCGCCCGCGTCGGCGACGGCGGCCCGGACCCATCGCGCCATGTACGCCTCGCGGGCCGTGTCGTCCGGACCGGTCGGTGTGTCGCCGCGGACCAGGTCGAAGTAGGTCGCCAGCCGTTCGGCCAGTCCGTCGGCCGGTTCGATCTCGAACAGGTGGTCCCACAACGCGTCCACGTTGTCCACGGCGAAGGTGCGGCACAGCCGTCCGGTCACCTCGGTGTAGCGGGCCTCCGCGTCGGCGTAACGGTTGCGGACCCCGGCCAGCGCCGGATGCCAGGCGGGCAGGTCGATGAACCGCAGTTCGGCGCCGACGTCCCGGCCCGCGACCAGCGCCGTCCACTCGGGGGAGTAGTCGCACAGCGGGGTCCACGAGCCGTGCCGTCGTTCGGCGTCCCGGTAGCTCGTGTAGACGGCGATCGGCAGCTCATGCCCCAGCAGGAGCTCGTCCATCCGGTTGTTCATCTCCGCCGGGCCCTCGACCAGCACGTACGCGGGCCGCAGGGAACGGATGGTGTCGGCGACCAGCCGGGCGCAGGCGGGGCTGTGGTGCCGCACGCCGAGGAACGTGACCGCCATCGTCAGCCCGGCAGCAGGTGACGGGCCTCGTACACGGCCTTCCACTGTTTCCCGGACCGCCGCTGCTCCAGATATCTGCGGAGTTTCGCAAGGTCCTCCGGATTGTCCTTGGCCGCCGTGCCGGCCAGGCAGGAGACCAGGTCGGCGGCGGTGCCGGGCTCTCCGCGCAGGAACCATCCGCGCAGCCCGACGGCGTGCGCGACCGAGACGGCCTCGGCGGTGCTCATCACCCCCGACAGCCGGTCGGTGGCGTCGCCGCGCGTGGTCTGCCCGTCACGCAGTTCCCGGAACGCGGTGACCAGGACCTCCAGCACGTCGCGCCGTGGTGGCGCGGCGACGCCGGACCGCCTCAGCAGGGCGGTGGCCTCCGCCTCCACCAGCAGCAGCTCGGTGTCGAAGTCGGCGATGGGGAAGACCGTCTCGAAGTTGAACCGGCGCTTGAGCGCGGCGCTCATCTCGTTGACGCCGCGGTCGCGGGTGTTGGCGGTGGCGATGACGGTGAACCCCTCCTGGGCGAACACCATGGCCTCCGGCCCGGTCAGCTCCGGTACGGCGAGCACGCGGTCCGACAAGGGAGACAGCAGGCAGTCCTGCACCTCCAGCGGGCACCGGGTGATCTCCTCGAAGCGCACCACCTTGCCCTCGGCCATGCCGCGCAGCAGCGGAGCGGCCACCAGCGACCGGGTGGACGGGCCCTCTGCGACCAGCAGCGCGTAGTTCCACGAATACTTGATCTGGTCCTCGGTGGTGGCCGCTCCGCCCTGGATGGTGAGCGTCGAGGTTCCGCTCACCGCCGCGGCGAGCAGTTCGGACAGCAGCGACTTCGCCGTGCCCGGCTCGCCGACCAGCATCAGCCCGCGGTTGGTCGCGAGCGTCACCAGCGATCGGTCGATCAGCGAAGGATCACCCACGAACTTGCGGCTGACGCCGAGCTTCTCGTCTCCGAGGACGAAGCGCCGGGCGGCCCGCAGGCTCAGCGCCCAGCCGGGCGGCCGGGCGTCGGTGTCGCTGTCCCGCAGCCGGGCCAGCTCGTCGGCGTAGCGGATCTCGGCCGGGGGCCGCTGGGCGTGCTCGTTCATCAAAGCCTCCGAGGAGACCCCGCCTTCAGGCGGGGGAGGATTCGGACCCCCTGCGGAGCAGGGTGGGGCGGGAGCGGATGTCAACGGGTGATCTCCCTGAGGTCGCGCAGGACCTCGGACACGGTGATCGGATCGAGGCCGTCGAGGGCCACGCCCATCAGGGTCTGCTCGTCGGCGAACTCGGGGTAGCCGATCGAGATGCCCGGATCGAGACCGACCGTGACGGTCCCGCCGCCGGGCACGTCCCGCTCGATCCAGCCCTGCCAACCGGCGTCCTGCGGGTAGCCCCGCCGCCAGCCCCGCCGTTCCAGGCCGAGCACCCTGCCCGTGGGGACTCTGGCGGCCATGATTTCGGCCAGCAGCGTCTCGTCCGGACCGTAGGTCTCCCGGCCCAGCTGGGGGAACGGCTGCAGGATCTCGTAGTCGGCGAACACCTCGGCCCACCCGGCCCGCTCCTCGCCGAGCTCCAGCGGGTGCGCCACCCCCACGACGGCCTCGTCGGGCAACGTCAGCGTGTCGTCCTCGACGTCGGCGAAACTGCGGTCCTCGGCCACCCGCAGGGCGCCCGTGAGCCGGCCCGAGGAGTCGTAGAGTCCCCACACCAGCCGCCGCACGATGTGCCAGAGCAGGGGGTGGCCGACGAGCAGCCGCCTGAACTCCGCACCGGTCCAGCGGCGCCGGTTCACCATGGCCTGCTCCAGCCGGTGGATGCTGTCCGCGGCCACGGCGCGCACGTCCTTCTTCAGCCCGGTGAACCGCTGGTAGGCGGCGGGCGCGAGCTCCGGATCGTCGTTCGCCCCCGGCTTGGGCAGATTCTTCAGCCGCTTCCCCGCGGCGTCGGTCACGTACGGCTTGAGCTGCTCGTCGAAGCCGACCACGAATCGCCGGCGGCCGTAGTCGAGGGTCAGGCTGCCGTCGGCGGACAGTCCGAAGTCGGGCACCAGCCGGTCGGCCAGCTCCTGCGGTGTCAGGCCGAGCTCGGCGGCGACCTCGTTCATCTTCTGCCTGGCCCGGTTCTTGAGCCCGGTGAACTTGACCTTCTCGGCGATGCCGTGCAGGTGCATCAGGGCGACGTCGGAGCCGATGGCGGCCAGCAGGTCCAGACCCGCGACCGCCCGCGCGTGCCCGCCGTCGCCGGGCCAGGTCCTGATCAGCGGCGTCAGCCGCCGGACGGTCTCGTCGTCGCCGATCAGTGCCAGCGCGTCCATCACCCAGCTCTCCTTGGACGGATAGCCGGCCGCCTGCCAGCGCTGGAACAGCGTCCAGCCGAGGTCCGCGAGGCCGCGGCTGTCGCAAGCCTCCTTCACCAGGGTCAGACCGGCGTACGGATCGCCGGGCCGGGAGATCGCCAGCATCGTCATCACGTGGCGGACCGCCTCGGGCGGCAGCACACCCGCGCCGCCGCGCAGGTGGACCGGTGAGAAGACCGCGACCTCCGCCCACTCGGGCAGCACGGGCATCCTGGCGGGCAGCGCGTCGAGCGGGTCGGCCGAGAGCAGATCGGCGACCGCGGCCTCGGCGGCGGGGCCGTAACCCGCGGCGGCCTCCGTCACGGCGTCGCGGCCGCCGCCCGCGGCCAGCACCGTCAGCGCCCGCTCCGCCTGACGCCGGGGCACGCCGGGCCTGCCCAGAGCCGCCGGGATCAGCGCCCTCGCGGCCGTCTCGGGGTGGCGGGCCAGCCACGCGAGCGCGCTGGCGCGCACCGACTTCAGCCGCGACAGCCACTCGGCCATCAGCACGGCGATCTCCGGGCCGGCGAAGGGAAGCAGCAGCGGAGCGACCTGGACGGGCGCGCGCCGGGCGCTGTCCAGCATCATGGGCAGCGCCGCCGGCCCGAACCTCGCGGCGACCTGCGGCATCCACTCGGAGACTCCCCACAGGTCGCCCGGGCGCCACTTCCCGATGAGCGGTGCGGCCAGCTCATCGGGCCCGGCGACGAACAGGGCGATCTCGTCGAACGCGTATGAGGGGGTCTGCCCGCCTGCGGCGATCTGGGCGGCGATCCGGGAGGCGACCTTCTTCCACTCGTGCCGGGACCGATCCCATGAACGGTGCTCCGGGCGGGCGGAACTCCAGGTGTCCCGCTCGCCCGGCCGCCACACCACGGCCGGCTCGTCGGTACACACCAGGTCATTCACCACGACGGGCTTGCGGACCGTACGCGGACGGGTCCAGGGCGGGCTGGCCAGCACCTCGGGCAGGGCGTCGAGCGGAGCGACAGGGACGGACGGCGCGGCCGTGATCTTGTTGATCCGCCCGGCCGCGGTGGCGTCGACGCTCGCGAGCACCTCGGCCACGAGGCCGGGATGGGCCAGCACGTGGGCGCGCAGCAGCGTGTCCGGGACCTTCCCGCCGGACGTGCCACCGGAGGCGGCCAGCATCCGCATCGCCCGGCGTGGGAAGCGGGCCGCCGCGCGCAGGAACGCCGGCTCGGCGTGCTTGTGGTCGATCCGGTCGAGGAGCGCCCGCATGGCCGCATCGGACGGCAGTTCGGCGAGCACGCCCAGCAGCCGCCGCCGGCTCTCCGCGTCGTAGAGGTCGTCGAACCAACCGGCCAGCACGGGTACGGCCGCGGTCCCGATGCCGTCGACGAGCGTGGCGGGCAGAGCGAGGGAGTGCATCGAGTAGTAGCCCTGCACATGGCTCGCGATGAGCGCCGCGTGCTCGGGAGTGCCGACGGCGGCGACGAGCTCGAGGGCGAGATCCGGGTTGACGCGGCTCACTTCGGCGCAGTCGTCCGTGACCCACTCCACCTCGGTGGGCGCCAGGTAGGAGGCCGCCACCCGCTGGTGGAGCCCGTCTTCACGGCTCGCCGCCAGGGCCGCGACGACCTCGGCGTACTCGTCGTCCGGCGCGGTCGAGAGGACGGCACGGACTCGGTTGGCGATTTCCATCCAGGGCCGGCCGTACCAGTGGTTGACGGACTCATCGGTGGCGAGCCGCCGGACCGGCCGGGGATACACGGTGGCGTCGAGACCCAGCGAGGCCAGTTCAATCACGGCGGTCGCCGCGAACACCGGGCCGCGTTCGGCCAGCCAGGCATCGGCGAACAGGGTCAGCGACGTCCGCTCGTTCCACGGCACGGACTCGGCCACCACCGAGGCGGCCACCGCCGCGCCCAGCGGCGTGGGCTCCCCGGCGAGGTACGCCGCGCCCGCGGCGGCGATCTCCGGGTCGGAGCACTTCGCCAGGGAGTCACGGATCAGCTGACGTTGCCCGTCCACCCTTGCGGCGAGTTCCGCAGGCGCGCCCGGGTCCGGCCGCTTCACGGTGACCTTCACGCCACCCCGCCGCGGATGAAGAGCGCGCAGCCAGGCGGCCGGCATCGTCAGCCGGTCCTCATCCTCGGCCGCGATCTCTGCCGGAGATGTCGCCGGCGGAGATGTCACGGGCGGAGAGGTCACGGGCGGGGACGTCACCGGCGCGGCGGCCGCTTCGTCCTCCGTGTAGCCCTTGCGCAACTTCTCCGCCACCAGCTTGTCGGCCGCCACCGTGGCGGCGGCGGCCGAGCCGAACGACTTGACCTGCGTCTGACCGGCCGCGCCCAGCCGCCCGTAGCGGATGTTCAGCTCCGTGCCGTCCTGACGCACCTCCCAGAACTTCGCCGAACCACCGCCGACATAGGTCAGCATCCGACCCGCGCTCATGCCGATACCTCCACGCTGCGTCTGGTGTAGAGCCCGTCGCTCAAGGGACTTCAGGGGACTTCAGGGACTCCGAGCGACTTCGAGTGGCACGGCGGAGTGACCGCGCCGACTCGGGATGTCTCGTCCTCGTGATCGTCAGCGCGAGTATCGCGCGCGGGACCGACAATCCGGCTCCGGCCGTCGGCCGCTCTGCCGGCGTCGTGGATGATTTGTGGCCTTCGTCGCCTCAGTGGTGTGAAATGTGAAGATCACTGATGCTGATCCCGAGTGAGACAGGCGAGAGCATGACAGGTGACCAGGGCCGCAGGGCCCTCGTGGTGCGGGGTGGCTGGGCAGGGCATGTCCCGGTGGAGGCCACCGAGCTGTTCATTCCGTTCCTGGAGAAGAACGGGTTCGAGGTGGTCCGGGCCGACTCCCCGGCGCCGTACGCCGACAGCGCGTTCATGGCGGACGTCGATCTCATCGTGCAGTGCTACACGATGGGCACCATCGAGCCCGAGGAGATGCGCGGGCTGGACGCCGCGATCAGGGCGGGCACGGGGATGGCGGGATGGCACGGCGGCATCGCCGACTCCTTCCGCAGCGCCTCCGACTATCTGCATCTCATCGGGGGGCAGTTCGCCTGCCATCCCGGGAAGGATCCGGCCGAGTGGCGCGAGGGCGCGGAGGAGAACTACTTCGTGCCCTATACCGTGAACATCCTGCCCGAGGCGGCCTCGCACCCCATCACGGAGGGCATCGCCGACTTCGACCTCGTCACCGAGCAGTACTGGGTGCTGACCGACGAGTACGTCGACGTGCTGGCGACGACGACCCAGAAGGTCCGGCCGTGGGACCCCTGGCACCGGGAGGTCACCTCACCGGCGATCTGGACCCGGCGATGGGGGAGCGGGAAGGTCTTCGTCGCGACCCCGGGCCACAACCTCGACGTCCTGCGGAACGACAGCGTGCGCACCGTCATCGAACGGGGGATGCTCTGGGCCTGCCGGTGAACGCGGGGAACCGCGGGCGCTGACGGCATGGAGAACGGCATGGAGAGGGGAGCGGGCGTGACCGCCCGCTCCCCTCTGTTCTTCACGTCGGCCGTACGTCGTGGCGTACGGCCCGGTCGGGTCAGCCGATCGTGCAGGCCGAGCCGTTCAGGCTGAAGGCCGAGGGGGTGGGGTTGCTGCCGTTGTGCGTGCCCTGGAAGCCGAACGTGGTGCTGGCGCCGGGCGCCAGCGAGCCGTTGTAGGACACGTTGCGGGCGGTGACCGACGAGCCGCTCTGGCTGACGTCGGCGTTCCAGGAGCTGGTGACCTGCTGCCCGCTGGAGAAGGACCAGGTCACCGCCCACCCGTTGATGGCGCTGCTACCGGTGTTGGTGACCGTGATGTTCGCGGTGAAGCCGTTGTTCCACTCGTTCTTCACGTACGACACGCGGCACGGCCCGCCGCCCTGCGGCGAGGAGGGCGAGGTCGAGGGCGTGACCGAGGGCGAGGGACGGGTGGAGGGCGAGGACGACGGCGAGGCGGAGGGGCTCGTGGTGGTGCCGTTGATCGTGACGTTGGAGTTGCCGCTGCTCTGGTAGCCCTCGGTGGCGAGGATCTGGTAGTCGTGGCTGCCGAGCTGCATGCCGTAACGGGCCCAGGCGTCGAAGTGGTTGCCGACGGTGATGGTGCCACCGACCCGCTTCTGCTGCCGGACGCTCCAGTACTGGTTGAACGTCTGGTTGCCGTCGATGGACGGGGCGTTGTACCGGGTGGTCTGGTAGACGTCGTAGGTGCCGCCGTCACTGGTGACGGTGCCCTTGAAGGTGCCGGTGGGACGCCAGGAGCCCCAGCTGTCGACGATGTAGTACTCCACCAGCGGGCCGCGGGTCCATCCGTACAGGGCCAGGTAGGCGTTTCCAGAGGGGTTGAAGCTGCCGGAGTAGGTCACCGTTCTCCGCGCGCCGGGCTTCCAGCCCTTGCCGGCGACGAAGTTGTTGGTGTTGCGCCAGGAGGTGCTGTAGTTCCCGCCCGATCCCAGGTCCATGGAGACGGTGCCCTGGCTGTCGGTCCAGAACGAGAAGAAGTAGCCGTCGTGGGTGCCGGTCTGGTTCGTGGTGACGGCCGCGTGGGCCACACCGGGCAGCAGTGCCACCGCCGCGGCCAGCACCACCGCGGCCATACGGCCCACCAACGACCGCAGACGGCCGCGGCCTCTCGAGTGCACGTTCATGTAGGTACTTCCTCCTCGTGAAAAGGCCGAAGGCGGCCGGGCGGCGTCGGGCCGTCGGTAGCGTGTGCGGGTCACGGTCGCCACCGGACGTCGGCGTCGCACAACGCGGCGGAGGGTGACCGGTCGCCATGTGGGTGACGAACCGGAGGACCACAGCGCGGTCGGTGACCGGTTCCGGCAGCGGCCCCTCGCCGACGAAACTATCGGTTGAACGGCGAAAGTGTCAGATGGCGTCTGCACCGCTGTCAACGCCGCGTGTGAGACGCGCCGAGATCGACGATCTCGCCCGAGTCATCACCCCTGGCCACCGCCCCTCGCGACCGGTCGTGGCGCGGAGCGGACGATGAAAATTTCGAGGAGGAGGCCGGTCGCCCCCGAAAACGGCACATGATCCCATCGTGCGATCAGTCGATGCACCCGCTTCGTTGCTCGCTGTGGCCGGAATCGTGAAATTTTCACCGAGACTGACCGGCTCTTCACCGCCCGGAGTTCGCCCTCGTGCGACGGGGCGATCGGCCGCGACCAGCGTTTACGTGAATCGCCACCTGCCCAAAGGGGTCTGTGTCCCCTCCGAAATCGTTGACACCCCAAGTCAGGCGTGCCGATACTTTCGTCAATACGCCGATACTTTCGGGATCGGACCGATCACGATTGCCGGCCGCGACTCTTCTCCCGGCCGTTCTCGGCTTATTCATGAGGAGGAAGTACGTACATGAACGACGTTATGGCCCATTCGAGGGGCCGTGGACGCGGCTCTCTGCGGTCGTTGTTCGGCCGTGTGGCCGCGGTGGTGCTGGCCGCGGCGGTGGCACTGCTGCCCGGTGTGGCCCACGCGGCCGTCACAACGAACCAGACCGGCACCAACAACGGCTACTTCTTCTCGTTCTGGACCGACAGCCAGGGCACCGTCTCCATGGACCTGGGATCGGGCGGGAACTACAGCACCTCCTGGCGTAACACCGGCAACTTCGTCGCCGGTAAGGGCTGGAAGCCCGGTGGACGCCGGACCATCACCTACTCCGGCAGCTTCAACCCGTCCGGCAACGCCTACCTCGCGGTCTACGGCTGGACCCGGGGCCCGCTGGTGGAGTACTACATCGTCGACAACTGGGGCACCTACCGCCCGACGGGGACGTACAAGGGCACGGTCACTTCGGACGGCGGCACCTACGACGTCTACCAGACCACCCGCTACAACGCCCCGTCCATCGACGGCAACCAGACGTTCAACCAGTACTGGAGCGTCCGCCAGCAGAAGCGGACCGGTGGCACCATCACCGTCGGCAACCACTTCGACGCCTGGGCCCGCTACGGCATGCAGCTCGGCAGCCACGACTACCAGATCCTCGCCACCGAGGGCTACCAGAGCAGCGGCAACTCCAACATCACCATCGGGGGCTCCGGCAACCCCACGTCGAACCCGACCACTCCGCCCCCCGGTAACGGCGGCTGCACCGCGACGCTCTCCGCCGGGCAGCAGTGGAGCGACCGGTACAACCTCAACGTCTCGGTGAGCGGTTCGAGCAACTGGACCGTGACGATGAACGTGCCGTCCCCGGCGAAGGTCCTCTCCACCTGGAACGTCAGCACCAGCTATCCCAGCTCCCAGCAGCTTGTCGCCAGGCCCAACGGCAGCGGCAACAACTGGGGTGTGACGATCCAGCACAACGGCAACTGGACCTGGCCGTCGGTCTCCTGCTCGGCGAGCTGACCCCCCCGCTACACGGCACTCGTGGCGGGGGGGGGCCAAACCCCCCCCCCCCCCGCCGAATCCCCCCCCCCCCCCGGGGGGGGGGGGGGGGCCCCCCCCCCCCCCCCCCCCACGTCTCTGTCCCACTCCGGCGCGTTCATGGGGAGGTCGCGCCGGCGGCGGTCACCGCCTGACCTCCATCAGATCAGGGAGTCGAACTCTCCGGTTTTGACGCCGCTGATGAATGTCTGCCACTCGGCGGCGCTCAGGTCCATCCCCGTCTCGCTTCCTCGATCATTTCGATGGACATGGATGCAGGATAGGCCCACCGGCGAATCGCCTCATAACGCTTCCAGATCGCGCTCACGGTGTCATGTTCTGTGGTGACTTTCCCTGCTGCGGAAGAGTCCACGTGAACGGCGTCCGGTTGCCCGTCCGGAAGCTCCGCGATCATAAATGCGCCCAGCAATCCGGCCAGGCACACCAGGAGGGCGTTCCAGGAGCGGAGGACGCGGGCGGTGGGCTCGATCTCCTCGACCCAGCTGCGGAACCAGACCGGGGCGCCGGGCTGGCCGACGATGCGCTGATAGAGCCGCGTGAACGAGACCCCGTCGGGCGTGCCGAAGAGCCGGTCCAGCCGTTCCGCGTCCGACTTCGACGGGGGTCCGGGTGGCCTTCTCCAGGCGGCTCACCTGGGTCTGGGTGCGGCCGAGGCGCGCGGCCACCGCCGCCTGCGAGAGCTGCGCGGCCTCCCGCAGGCGGCGTAGCTCGGCGCCGAAGCGCACTCTCGGGGACGCGGGATCGAGAGACGGCACAACATTCATCGCATTACCTCCCGACCCAGGCAGTTCCATTCGGCGTACGCGGTGAAATTCCGTACCAAGTCCACGACAAGCCAGGGGGTGTCATGGCCTGCGCTGTTTCGGCCTGATGAACCACTCGCCGGCCCGATGACGGAAAGGCAGTCTAGGCGCGGGTCGTCCATTCGGAAAGCCGGATAAAAGCAGAGCGCTGATTTTCCCGGCGGCTGCGGGGTCGATTCCGAATGAATGCGGTGAATCTCCTCCGCCAACCGGGCGAGGGGAGGTCCGCACAGGGCGGGGACCCGGCCGGGGCCGGATCTCCAGTGGCACGTGATCCCGCGGCGCCTTTGACGCGCCACGGGATCAGGTGGACGGTGGGGTCACGGGCTGGTGCAGGTGGCCGTCGGGGTCTCCGCCGAGCCGTTGGCGAGGAAGCCGAACGTCGTACTCGCGGTAGCGGCGAGCGAGCCGTTCCACGACTCGTTGCGCACCGTCACGGTCGATCCGGAGCCTGAGCGTGTGCCGCCCCACACCTGGGTGACGGCCTGCGAACCGGGCCAGGACCAGCTGACGGTCCAGCCGTTGACGGCCGAGTTGCCGGCGCGCACCGTGACCTCGCCCTGGAAGCCTCCGGGCCACGAACTGACCACCCGAATCGTCGCCGAACACGCGCCGGGAGCACCGCCCGACGGCGAAGGGCTCGGGCTGGGAGAGGGACTGGGCGACTTACTGGGAGAGGGGCTGGGCGAAGGGCTGGGTGACGCACTGGGCGAAGCACTGGGCGAGGAGCTGGGTGACGCGCTGGGGGAGGGGCTCGGCGACGTGGTCGGGCCACCCCACGCGGCCGTCGTGTCAAGCCAGGCCGCTCGGCGCAGCATCCAGTCCCGCATGTACTGCACCTGGCCCTGCCAGGTGGACGCGGTCGGGGTGGTGAAGAAGCCGATGGTCCGTGTCGTGAGGTTCGGCCAGCGCTGGAAGTTGCGCTGCGCGGCGTTGGTCAGCGGCCGTGAGAGCGCGTCAATACGGCTCTGCAGCGCGGAGTCGGAGAGCAGGCCGCGGCGCAGCGTCTGCCAGCGCGCCCTGACCTGGTCGACGAAGACCGGGTCCCGCAGAAGCTGGGTGAACCAGTCGTTGGCGACCGGCTGCCGGGTCTGCTGGTACTGCCAGCCCGAGGTCTGGTCGTTCTGGAAGAACCCGCCCACGCCGAACGTGAGGTCGTAGTCCCACAGCGGGCCGGCGAAGATCTTGGTGTCCCGGTCCTTGTAGAAGTAGGCGCTGCGGTAGTTCGCGTCCATGTTCCGGCTCAGCTCGTAGACGATGAGCTGGTCGACGAAGGAGTTCACGTCGATGTACGCCCGGTAGCCGGTGTTCGGGTCGGCGAAGTTCTGCGAGTGCAGCACGTTGTGGAAATCCTGGATGTAGGTGCGCAGCCATTCCTTCTGCTGCGGCTGCAGCGGCGACGGGTCGACCACTTCAAGGTAGTTCCAGCAGGTGGACGACGCCCCGCCGCACGGCAACGTCGGCTCCTCGGCGGCCATCCACTCGAACTTCCAGATGTATCCGCCCTGGATCTTCGGCAGGGTCGTGTCGTCCTCGTCCAGCTTCTTTAGGTCGAGCCGGTTCTTGGTGTTCTTGATCGTCTCGACGAGCATGTAGACGCCCATGTAGTCGTCGGAGCGCACCGGGCCGCTGTCGGTGTTGAGGTACAGCTCCACGAACCGGTAGCGCGGAGCCTGCAACCCCATCTCCTTGCCGAGGTCGAAGACGAGGGCCTCCCGGATCAGCGACTTGTCGGGGTACGGCCCGCGCAGCACCCAGTCGGAGTCGGCGGGCATCCCCAGCACCGGGTAGTCGGCGTCGTCGTTGTCGTTGTCCCAGAACTCCACGCGGTACGGCGCCTTCTCGTACGAGGCCGACGACTGGCCCCGCAAATGGACCCCGGCGCGGGTGGCGACGGCCGGAGCCGCGGCCAGTGACGTCGTCCCGCCGCCGCCCGGGTCGAAGATCATGGTGGCGGTGTCGACATAGTCCCGGCCGGGCTTGCCCGCGCCGTAGGAGTCGATCAGGACCACAGGCAGGTCGTGGGCCGTCGTGGTGTCGCGGGCGGCGTACACGGCCGTCCCGGGCTTACCGGACGCCGAGCCGCCGGTGAAGGCCTGTGCCCGCAACTCGGTCGTACGGGTGAACCGCAGCGGCGTGCCCTGGTAGAGCGCGGACGTCGCGGTCGGCGGCCTCCCGTCGGTGGTGTAGCGGATCTCGGCGCCCGCGATGGCGGTGCTCAGCGACACCGACACCTGTCCCTGGAAGGTGCCGCTCGGCACGGAGAAGGCGATGTCACCGGTCAGGTCGTCAGCCGCGGCCGCCGTGGACGCCGCGGGCACCGCGGCGGTCGCGCCGCTCGTGGTCCGGGGCGGGGGAGCCGCCTGCGCCGGCGCGCTCGACGCGTACGGGAGGAGAAGTCCCGCGAGAAGCACGGCGGCGGCCGAGACCCTGGTGGCGCGGCGGGTCGCGGCGGCACCGGTGCCGGGGAGGGTCACACGCACGATGCCTCCTGTTCTGGGTGTTGGGAGATGACGGGCGCCGGGTCCGCCGCCGGTGCGGCGTCCCGGAAGTGGCGGCGCAGGGTCCGCCGCCACGGCACGGCGGGCAGGTCCGGGCGCAGAGCGGCCAGGCCGGTGGCGTACTTCGAGATGCGGGCGGGTCTCGTCCCCGCCCGCCACAACAGGCGGTCGACCGGCGTGGCGGCCGAGGTGCTCTTGGTCTCGACCACGACGAGGCCGGGCAGGCGCAGCGCGGAGCCCGCGGCCCGCCAGGCGAGCCCGGTGTCGATGGTGATCCGGCTCGCGGTGTCCGGCAGCAGCAGGGTGACGCGCCGATACTCCGTGATCAGGACCGGGTCGAGGGAGATCCCGGCGACGGGGCCGGCCGACTCGCGCGCGAGCGTCTCGTCCACGAAGCCGCGCCCCGGGCGTACGGTGTCGCAGTCTCCCGGGTGGTACGGCAGGCGGTGCTTGGTGACGCTGCCCCGCGCGCCGCTGACCTTGACCTCCAGCCAGCACTCCGCGGAGTCGAGATAGGTGCGGGTGCGCACCTTGAAGCGCCGCCGCCTGCGGTACGCCGTACGGTGATAACTGGTCAGCTCAGGGGTGTCGAAGTACACCGACCTGTACCGGAAGGCGCGCTCGCCGTCGATCTCCAGCACCCGCGCGTACGGCGTGAGCCGCTCCAGCAGGCGCGGCAGCGCGTCCTCGGCGACGAGGTACTTGCGGTCCACCCGGGTCTGCAGGGCGGCGCGCTCGACCAGGTCGGCGAGCCCGACGGGGGCCAGCCGGGCCAGGGCAGGCCCGATGGACGCCGCGGTCATCCCCGCGCTCCCGCGTGCGCGGGCGTGCCGGGTTCGGCGGCCAGGGAGGGCGGGGCCAGCGCGTACCGGACGTCGACCACCGTCGTCTCGTTGACCAGGTCGAGCCGCTGGACGGTGACGGCGTGCACGCGGGCGTCGAGCAGCCGTTCCAGGTGCGCGACGAGCACGCCGTGATCGGTGATCGCCGAGTCGAGCACGAGGATCTGGTGGCGGTAGTGCCGGAACAGCCGCCGATGGTCGCCGAGGAACATCACCACGACGATGAGCGCCATCAGGCCGCCGCTGAGCCACGCCGAGGTGGTGCTCAGCGCGCCGAGGATGCCCAGGGCGAGGGCCGAGAAGTAGTACGCGACCTCGTGCTGGTCGAGCTCCGTCGAGCGCAGCCGGATGATGGACAGCACCCCGAACAACGCCAGGCCCAGCCCGAGCCCGGCGCCGGTGTCGCTGGCGCTCAGCGCGCTCGCCACCGCGAGGACCCCGATGTTGACCCCCAGGTAGGAGACGACCAGATCGCGGCGGCGGTGGCGCGGGAAGTAGAGCCCGAAGACGAGCACCACCACCGCGCAGAGGTCGATGGCGAACAGGACGAGCTGCGACACCACGTTCGTTCCTCCTGAGTCGCTGCCGGGCCGCCCCGCGCCGCCCGCGTCGTCGCAGCGGGCGGACAGGGCGTCGAAAGTTTTCGCTAGAGCAGGGAAACTTTTCGAGAACTCGCCCGGAACGATAGGTGAACCCAAGATGTCGGTCAATGAACTCATGCGTGCCCGTCACGGCGCCGAGGAGCGATCTTGCCTCGTCCGGGGCCGTTGACAGGCGAAATGACGAAATCTCCGGTACGAGTGAAAGGCGCCGAGGGCGCGATGCTCTGACCGGAATACGGAGAAAGTTTCAGCACGCTCGCCGTAGCGGGGGAAGCGCGTGATCAACCCGGGGCCGGGAAGGCGGCCAGGATCGTCCGGAGCCGCCGGAGGAGCGCGGCCACGTCGTCCTCCCGCCCGACCGGCACGCGCAGGTGGTCGCGCAGCCCGATGGGAGCCATGTCGGCGGCCCAGGCGTGGCCGCCCGCCCGCAGCTCGTCCGCGACCCGCGACGCCACCCCGGGCAGCCGGACGAGCACGAAGTCGGCGGCGGAGGGGAGGAACTCGACGCCCAGTTCCGCCAGCCCCCGGCACAGCGACTCCCGGGCGGACCGGTTGGCGGCGCGGAGGCGTTCCAGCAGGACCATGTCGTGGGAGGGCGGGGCGGCGGGCGGACGCGGCGCGGCCAGACGCCCCACCACCGCGGGAGCCCCGATCAGATAGCCGAACCCCGGCGACCCGTAGGTCCGCAGCACGCAGACGTCGGTCCCGTACCGCGCGCCCCACCGGGCGGAGGTGAAATCCGGGCCCAGCGCGAACTCCGCGCTCGACTCGTCGAACACGACGAGCGTGCCGTACCGCCGGGCCGCGGCGCAGAGCGACCGTACGGCATCCGCGCCGAGCACTCCGCCCGTGGGATCGTGCGGGTTGGCCACGATGACCATGCCGGCGCCGCGCGCCATCCGCGCGCACAGCTCCTCGGCGCAGATCCGGTAGTCGCGCAGGGGCAGTTCCACGAACGGCACCCCGGCGGCGCGCAGGCTGTCGGCGTGCCCGCGCCGCGTCTGCGCGTTGATCACGACGGGCCGGGGATCGGCGCGGCGCGAGGCGGCGAGCAGGCGGATCAGCTCGTCGGCGTCCGCGGCGACGGCGACCCTGTCCTGCCCGACGAAGTGGCGCCGGGCGATCCGCCCGGCCAGGTCCGGGCCGGAACAGGACAAGGTGCGCATGGTCGTCCTCCTGCCAAGGACCACAGGGGCCAACAGGGCTGTTCGCACCGTAGCCGAGCGCGCTATCAGGGTGGTCTCACCGCCGCCGCGGCCTCAGACCCGCCTCCGCGTGGTCTCGGACGGCTCTCGCGGGCCGCCTTCGGCGCGCGCGCGATGGCACGATCGAACGCATGGACCAGCGGATGATGCGAGCCTATCTCGACCGCATCGGCGCGCCGGCGCCGCGCGCGGCCGACCTCGACACGTTGCGTGAGCTGCACCAGCGGCACCTCTACCACGTGCCGTGGGAGAACATCTACACCCGTCTCGGCACGCCGGTCACGCTGGACGAGGACGTGTTCCTCGACAAGCTCGTACGGCTGCGCCGCGGCGGCGGGTGCTACGAGCTCAACGGCGCCTTCGCCGCGCTGCTGCGCGAGATCGGGTACGAGGTCACGCTGCTGGCGGCGGCGGTGTTCGAGGAGGACGGCACGCCCGTCTTCCCGCTCGACCACCTCGTCCTGCGGGTCGACCTGGACGGCCCCTGGCTGGTGGACGTGGGGTTCGGCCAGTTCAACGTGTTCCCGCTGCGCATGGACACCGACGAGCCGCAGCGCGACCCCGGCGGCGAGTTCCGGGTGGTCGAGGCCGGCCACGGGGACCTCGATGTGTACTGCGACGGCAGCCCGCGCTACCGGGTCGAGGCGCACCCCCGGCGGCTGCGCGACTTCGTGCCGTCCTGGGACTGGCACCAGGTGTCGCCCGAGTCGTTCTGGAACGCGATGGACCTCTGCTCGCTCAGCACCCCCGACGGCCGGGTGACGCTGCACGGCAACCGGCTGATTACGACGTCGGGCGGCCGTACGACGGAGGTGACGCTGGAGGACGAGCAGGCGGTCGTGGCGGCCTACCGCGACATCTTCGGCATCGACCTGGACCGGTCGCCGGGAGCCTGCTACGCCGAGCGCTTCGCGACGACGGAGTCCCTCAACGCCTGAAGCGCGACCTGAAGCGCTTGAGCGCAACCCCAAGGCCTCGCGCGGTCGCCACCCCCGGCGCCCGGCGTACGCGACGCGACCCGCGAGGCCCCGGGGCGCCGGGGAGCGCCACCGGCTCGGTTGCAGAGCCCCGTGGCAGAGTGCGGTGGTAGAGCTCGGTGGCGGGGCTTCGTGGTTGAGCTCGGTGGTCGAGGTGGTCGAGCTCAGTGGCCGAGCAGGGCGGCGACGTCGTCGACGATGACGTCGAGGCGGCTGCCGGTGCCGAAGATGCCGTCCACGCCCAGGGCCAGCAGCGTGTCCCGGTCCTCGGCCGGGATCGTGCCGCCGACGACCACCCGCAGATCCCCCAGCCCTTCGGCGTCCAGGGCGCTCATCAGGCGACGGCACTCCTGCAGGTGGTTGCCCGTCAGAGAGGACAGCCCCACCAGGTCGGGCCGCTCCCGGCGGACGGCGGCCACGAGGTCCGCGGGGGTGGTGTGCCCGAGATAGACCACGTCCATCCCGGCCTCCCGCAGCCCGTTGCACACCACGATGGCGCCCCGCCAGTGGGCGTCCATCCCCAGCTTCGCCACGACGCCCTTGCGGCCGCTCAGCACTCCTGCCACAACGGGAACTCCCATCGTCCCAGCTCGTCGCGGAACACCCGGCCGAGCTCGCCCAACGTGACATCCGCGTCGACCGCGTCGAGGACCGCCGGCATGACGTTCTCACCGTCCCGGCAGGCGCGGGCGACCAGCTTCAGGGCGACGCCGGCCGCCTCCCGGTCGCGGCGGGACCGCGCCCGCTCCAGGGCGGCCACCTGCCGTTCGAGGCTGCCTTCCGGCAGCTCGAAGCGGTCCAGCTCCTCGGCGTCGCCGTCGAGTTGCGTGTTGACGCCGACGACCAGCCGCTCGCCGTTCTCGATCGCCTTCTGGTCGGCGAAGGCGGTCCGTGCGAGCTCCGCGTGCACCCATCCCCGCTCGGTCGCGGCCACGATCCCGCCGAGCTCCCCGATGCGCTCCAGGACGCGCCGCGCGCGCTCCTCAAGCTCGTCGGTGAGGTACTCCACGAGGTAGCTGCCGCCGAGCGGGTCGGCGACCTTCGCCACCCCGGTCTCGTGCAGCAGCACGTACTGCGTGCGCAGCGCGGTCAGCGCGGCGTGCTCGCTCGGGATGCACACCGCCTCGTCGTACCCGTTGACGTGCAGTGACTGGGTGCCGCCGCACACCGCGGCGAGGCCCTGCAGGGCGCTCCTCGCGATGTTGACGTGCGCGTGGCGGGCGCTGTTGGTGACCCCCGACGTCTGCACGTGGTAGCGCAGCAGCTGCGCCCGCGGGTCGCGGACGCCGAGCTCGTCGCGCACCCAGTGCGCCCACATGCGGCGCAGCGCGCGATACTTCGCGACCTCCTCGAAGAAGTCGCTGTGGGCGCTGAGGAAGAAGGTGACCCGGGCCAGGACCGGCTCGGCGGCGAAACCGCGGTCGAGCAGCGCCCGTACGACGGCCTGCCCGTGGGCCAGGCACAGGGCCATCTCCAGGACCGCGTCCGCGCCGGCCTCGCGGTAGTTGTAGCCGCTCACGCTGACGGGGTTCCAGCGCGGCATCGTACGCAGCGCGAACTCGGCCAGGTCGCACGCCAGCCGGAAGGACCCGGCGGGCGGCAGCGCCTCGGGCGCGATGGTGATCGCCGTCTCCATCAGGAAGTCGTTCTGGCTGGTGCCCGCGAGGCGGGCGGGCGCGAAGCCGCGCCGCTCGGCCGACCGCACGTACATGGCGAGGTGGGGCACCGCCCCGATGGGCTGGGAGGAGACCAGGGAGACGCTCACCTCGTCCAGCGGGATGCCGTCGAAGAGCGTGTCGAAGTCGCCGCGCAGGTCCACGGCGACGCCGCCGCGGCCGACGTCGGCCCCGGCCCTGGGGTCGTCGGAGTCGAAGGCCCGCAGGCTGGGATAGTCGAAGACGCCGTTGATCCCGGTGGCCCCGCCGTCGAGCAGCATCCGGTAGCGGGCGTTGGTCTCCTGGGCGGTGCCGAACCCGGCGAGCTGCCGGATGGTCCAGGGACGTTCGCGGTACATCCCCGGACGGATGCCGCGGGTGTACGGGAACCCGCCGGGCAGGCCAAGCCGGTCGTCCGGTCCGCCGTCCGGTCCGCGGGCGGGGTCCACGGGGTCCCGCTGCGCCGTACCGGGGACCGCGACCTCCGGCAACGGCACGCCGCTCGCCGAACGGATCCGCGCGTCCTCCGCCGGCTGCTCCATCACGCCGTCCATGAGGCCGAGGCTGACAGGTGCGCGCGGGGGTGACCAATCGCCGAGACCGTCCCGAGATCGGCCGGAGTCGCAGGTGAGAGGGCGTGTGGCGGGCACCCGCACCGGACCTGACAGACTAGGGGTCATTCCCCCTTGCCGGGGCCGACCTCGTCGTACGGTTTGCTCCATGACTGGATCCTTGACGGGCAAGGTCGCGCTGGTCGCCGGAGCGACCC
This sequence comes from Microbispora triticiradicis, assembly GCF_005864065.1. Taxonomy (NCBI): domain Bacteria; kingdom Bacillati; phylum Actinomycetota; class Actinomycetes; order Streptosporangiales; family Streptosporangiaceae; genus Microbispora; species Microbispora triticiradicis. The sequence goes on from NZ_VANP01000014.1 coordinate 143,796, forward strand.
GAGGAGCGGGCAGAGGCATAGCGGTCGAACTGGGCGCCGCGGGCGCGACCGTCTACTGCACCGGGCGGTCGAGCGGATCCGGGCGCTCGGAGATGGACCGGCCGGAGACCATCGAGGAGACCGCGGCCCTGGTGGACGCGGCCGGCGGCCACGGTATCCCGGTGCGGGTGGACCACCTCGTGCCCGACGAGGTGCGGGCGCTGGTCGCCCGCATCGAGAAGGAGCAGGGCGCCCTGCACGTCCTGGTCAACGACATCTGGGGCGCGACCAAGATGGAGTGGGACAAGCCGGTCTGGGAGTCGGACCTGGAGTACGGGCTCCACCAGCTCCGCCTGGCCGTGGACACCCACGCGATCACCAGCCACTTCGCGCTGCCTCTGCTGATCAAGAACCCGGGCGGCCTGGTGGTGGAGGTGACCGACGGCACCGACGAGTACAACGCCGCCAACTACCGGGTCTCCTTCTTCTACGACGTGGCCAAGGGCGCGGTCAGCCGCATCGCCTTCGCGCTGGCGCACGAGCTGAAGTCGTTCGGCTGCACGGCCGTGCTGCTCACCCCCGGATGGCTGCGCTCGGAGTTCATGCTGGAGCAGTTCGGCGTCAGCGAGGAGAACTGGCGTGACGCCACGAAGTTCTCCCCGCACTTCGCCATCTCCGAGACCCCCGCGTACGTGGGGCGCGCCGTCGCGGCGCTGGCCGGCGACCCCGAGGTGGCGCGCTGGAACGGCCAGTCGCTGTCCAGCGGGCAGCTCGCGAAGGTCTACGACTTCACCGACGTCGACGGCAGTCAGCCGGACGCGTGGCGCTACCTGGTCGAGGTGCAGGACCGCGGCCTGCCGGCCGACACGACGGGATATCGCTGACCGTCCGTCCGCCTCGGACGGCGGCGGGGAGACCGGGGTGAGAGCCCCCCTCGTTAGCGTGTGGCGGCGCTCCGACTCGCGGGCGTCGCCGTGGAAGAAGACGTCGCCGTCGAAGGCGAAACACGGCCGGGCTGAGGAGGAAGAACCGGTATGACGACGCTCACCGATGTCGCCTCCGGATGGTCGCTGTCCGACCACGTGCCGGACCAGGTGATCGCAAGCTGCCTCTACGACTCCCAGGGGTGGCTGCGCGAGTGGGAGAACAACCCCATCGAGCACCGCGTGCGCCACGCCTACGTCCACACCCGGCCCGAGGGCGCGGACGGGTCGTCCGTGCTGCCGCTCTACCTCACCACCCGGTCGCCCTTCTGGCACGGGTACGAGGTGCAGGTCGACCTGGTGGGCAGGTTCGGCAACCCGATCATCTTCGCCGGGTCGACGTACTCGATGTACAGCAAGCGCGGTCCGGTGTCCGCCGATCTGATCCGCGGCGCGTACGACACCGCGATGGAGTGGATCGCCGACGGCGAGGCGGAGACGCTGGTCGTGCCCAACCTCACCAAGGCGGGCGTGGCCGACTGGGTGGCCACCGTGGGCCCCCCGACGGGCCGGGTGCTGCTGGAGCGCACGTACTCCTGCGAGATGTCGCGCGACTACGAGGCCCACGTGCACGAGCGCCTGCCGAACAAGATCCGGCGGGACGTCGCGCGGCGGCTGCGCCGGGCAACCGAGCGCGGGCTGCGCGTCGAGATGGTCGAGGGCGACGCGGCGCACGACCTGGTCCCTGCGGCCTACCCGCTGACCGTCGACACGAGCGACAAGAACGACTGGCCGGCGCTGTTCGACCAGGAGGCGCTGCACTCCATGCTGCGCGTGCCCGGGGCGATGCTGCTCACCGCGAAGCTCGACGATCGGCTCGTCGGCGCGTTCTTCGCGTTCCGCCGCGGCGACGAGGTCACGTACATGTGCGGCGGGGTCGAATACGCGACGCTGAACGAATACAGCACCTACATCGCGCTGATGTACGGCGGCACCCGGTGGGCCTACGAGAACGGCATGCGCCGCATCGAGTGGGGCCGGGACAACTACCGCTTCAAGGAGCGGCACGGCCTGACCGGGACCAACCTGTACGCCCTAGTCTACACGCCGCGGCCGCAACCCGACCTCAGCGTGGACATCGCACACATGCACTGGGTGCTGTTCGACTACATCGAGGCGCATTGATGACGCCTGCCCGGAGGCGTGCCGCGCTGCTGCTGATCGCGGTCATGAGCGTCAACGCCTCCTACACCGTGCTCATCCCGTTCGTGCCCGAGCTCCAGCACCGCGCGGGAGCCGACCCGACGGTGATCGCGCTGACCTTCGCCCTGTTCGCCGCGGCCAAGACGCTGTCCCAGCCGCTGGGCGGGCTGTGGGTGGACCGCTGGCGGCCGGGGCACGTCGCGTTCGTCGCCCAGCTGATCGCCGCCGCCGGCATCGTGATCACGGCGGTGGCCCGCGACCCGCAGACGCTGCTGGCGGGCCGCGTCTGCTGGGGGCTGGGGGAGGGGCTCGTGACGCCCGCTCTCTACGCGGGAATGGGCCTGCTGTGCCGCCGGTACGGCCTGTCGAGCAGCCGGTTGATCGGCAACTTCGGCACCGCCGCGATGGCGGGCTTCCTCATCGGCCCGCTGGTCACCGGGGTGGCCGCGCCGCTGGGGCTGGAGGCGTTGTTCTTCGCGGGTGCCGCGGTCACGGCGGTGACCGCCTTCGGGCTGTTCCAGGCGATTCCCCGGTCCGGCGAGGAAGGGCCCGAGGAGGCCGAGGCGGACGACGCGCCGGCGGCGGACGGCGCGGGCGCGGGCTCGGCGGGCCCCTGGTGGTTGTGGGTGCTCGCGCTGGGCGCGCTGGACCTGTTCGCCAACGTGATCTACTCGGCCTTCGAGCCGATGCTGCCGCTCTACCTGAGCGCCGGGCGGGACGGCTCGGTACGCGGCACGATCTCGGTGGTCTTCTCCGTCGGCCTGGCCACCTTCGCCCTGTTCACCTGGGCGCTCGGCCGTTACACCGAGCGGCTGCGGCTGATGACCCTGATCCGCGCCGGCATGACGCTCATGGCACTCGGCCTGGCGGGCCTGACCCTGAGCGCGGAGGTGGTGCCGGTCGCGGCGTCCTTCGTCCTGTGCATGGCCGGTGCCGCGGTGCTCTACCTGACCGCACGGCGGGGCCTCATCGAGCTTCGCTCGGCGATGAGCCGTCAGGGGAAGGCGTTCGGGCTGTTCGGTTTCATCGGCGACTCCGGCAACGTGATCGGCCCGATCATCGGTGTCGCCCTGTTCGGCTGGACCGGCGCCACCTCCTTCCTGCTGCTCGGCGTGCTCTGCGTGGTCGCGCTGGTGGGGCTGGCGGCGGTGTCCGGGCGGTTCCGCGGCCCGCGGGCGGCCGAACCCACGGCGACCGCCGGAACCGCCGAGACCACCGGAACCGCCCCGACCCCCGAGAGCACGGAGGCGGCGGTGGCGGCGCAGGAGACCTCGCAGAGACCATCCTGATATCGGCTCGGGTGACAGTGATCGTCGGACTTGTCGAGCAGAATGCGGAGAGATCGAGCTCATGAGTGTCACGCACCAGCAGGTCTTGGAACCCATCGTCTGCGGTCATCCCGCGGCCGCCCGGTTGCTGCCCACCTTCGACGTCGCGCGGCTTCTCGAGGATCTGGACCGCCTGGACGACCACCAGTGGTCGTTGCAGCAGACCTTCACCTCCGCCGGGCTGGCCGAGCGGGCGCCCTACGACTGGCGCGCGCTGCCGCTCCGCAGCCCGACGGGCCGTCCCGAGCGCACCGACCCCGGCGGTGCGGGCCTGGACGAGTTCGCCGACACGCCCTGGCTCGCCCAGGCCCCCTACTTCGCCGAGATCCTGGCCTCGGTTCCGGCCCCCCTGCGCTGCGTGCGGTTGCTCGCGCTCGGGCCGGGCGCGATCGGCGAGGTCCACTTCGACACCAAGGTCGGCTTCCCGTGGGGGAACCTGCGGCTGCACGTGCCGATCACGACCAACCCCGGGGCCGCCCTGATCATCGAAGGGGTGGAGCACCGGTGGCAGCCGGGCACGTTCTGGTTCGGCGACTTCGGCCGGTGGCACCAGGTGCTCAACACCGGCCAGGACAAGCGCATCCACATGATCATCGACACGCTGATCACACCAGAGACGCTGAGCCTGTTCCCCCCGGACTTCCTCGAGACGCTGTCCGCCGACGAGGTGCTCTACGCCCGTCCCACGGCGCCGCTGGACGACCCCGAGCGCTACCACTGCGCGTTCGAGATCCCCGCGTCCTTCGCCGACTGGGAGGAGGCGGAGGGCCAGTTCCTGCTGCCCCAGCCGAAGCTCGCGGCGACCGTGAACAGCGACGACGACGGTAACCGCCTGGTCCTGACGCTGGACGGTGAGCCCACCTTCGGTCTCGTCCACGTGGGCGAGGGCGAGTTCCGCTTCACCGGCTGGACGGAGGAGCGCACCATCCAGGTCGTGCCCGACGGCGCGGCCCCGACCGTCATCCTGCGGACCCGCAGGGGGACGGCCGAGCGCCGGCTGGAGATCCCCGCGACCCGGCGGATTCCGTCCGCGGCGTGAACCGTCGTCCCGTCCCGCCGGGCGGCGCGGCCCGGCGGGACGGTCACGACCGGCCCAGGAGGAGACAGTGAAGATCGAGACGGTGAACGGCCTGACGATTGGGCTGGTCGACGTCGGCGAAGCCGAGAACGGTGACTGGGAGCGCCACCGGGGCGAGCTGGACCTGGTCCGGGTCGTGGACCCGCCCCCGGAGTCGTGGCCGCGGCTGCGCGCCGCGGGTTTCGCCGTCCACCCCTCGTGGATCACGTGGATGGCCCCGGTCGCCGCGTCGGAGGAGGAGTTCCTGAGCCGGCTGTCGGTGCAGGAGCGGCGCAACGTGCGTCTCGGGTTGCGCTACGCGGCCGGGCGCGACGTCCGGATGGACGTGGCCGACCCGGTGGACGACCTCGTCTTCGACGACTTCCTCAAGCTGTACGAGCCGCACATCGGCGGCATGCGGCACGGCGTGCCGTACGCGAGCATGGAGCGCGAGGAGATCCTCGGTATGCGCGAGGACTACTTCGCCGTCCAGGCGTTCGAGGACGACACGCTCGTGGGGTGCTGCATGTGCCGCAAGCGCGCCGACGCCTCGACCGTGGTGATCCGGTTCGTGACGACGACCCAGGACAGCCGGCAGCACCGCATCGTCCGCGCCATGTACATGCGGGTGTTTGCGAAGGCCCGCGAGCTGGGGTACCAGAGCGTCTCCCTGGGCACCGACCCCGCGCTCTACGGCCACATCGCCAAGCCGGGGCTGTTCCGCTTCAAGAGCCGGCTGGGCTTCACCCCGATCCCGGCGCGGTTGTTCGGCACGATGGACGACCCCGACGAGGCCACCCGGGTGCTCCGCCTGGACACGCTCACCGAGCCGTCGCTGCTGATCTCGTACGCCATCGCCGACGACGCGGGAGCCGGCGAGATCACCTTCGACACCCCGCTGCGCCTGGACGTGCTGACCGGCGAGGACACCACCGACCCGGATCAGGACCTGGGGCCGTACCGGGCGCCGTTCCTCACCGGCGTCGGCCTGGTGCGGATCGGCTGAATCCCCGTCCGGCCCCCTCGCCTGGTCCCTTGAGGGAGCGCCGTCAGGCCGGTCCCTGATGCTCCACCAGGGCGAGCGCCCTGGTGGGGCTGCCCGAGCCGCCCACGATGGGCAGCGGCCCCACCATCAGCACGGCGCCGGTGGGCGGCAGCAGAGAGAGGTTGCGCAACTGCGTCAGGCCGTACTTCCCCGCGCCGTGGAAGTACCAGTGACACGGGTACGGACGGTCCGCGAACTCGCCCGCGAGGCCGGCGTCGGTGCCCACGGTCTCCACGCCGATGCCGATGACCGGGGTCTGCTCGGCCAGCCAGCGCGCGCACTCCGGTGCGACGCCGGGCGTGTGCCCCTCGTTGAGGAACCGCGCGGGGTCCTCGCGGCGGGCGTCCCAGCCGGTGCGGTAGAGCAGCCAGCCGCCCTCCGGAAGCTCGCCGTGGCTCTCCTGCCAGCGCTCGACGTGTTCGCGGCGCAGCAGGAAGTCGGGATCGCCCGCCGCCTCCGCGGTGAAGTCGAGCACGACGGCCGGCCCCACGAGACGCCCGGGCGGCACCTCCGACACGTCGTGGGTGCCCTTGCCCGACAACCAGTGCACGGGCGCGTCGAAGTGCGTGCCGGTGTGCTCCGACAGGCGGATGTTGTTCCAGTAGACGGTGGGCCCGGCGGCGTCGTAGTCGCTGATGACCTCGCGGGAGAACGGCCACGGCTGGCCCCGCTCCGGCGGCAGCTTGATGATCGGCGTCTGCTCGGAGAGAGGGGCGGTCAGGTCGACGACCTCGACGACGCCGCGGCGCATCGCGTGGACGAGCTCGGTGAGCAGCCCCATGTCAGGCCACCACGATCTCGTCGCCGGACACCTTCAGCTTGAAGGCGGGCAGCGGCTGGTCCGCCGGGCCGAAGGTGACCGATCCGTCGGTGATGGCGAACCTGCTGACGTGGCAGGGGCAGACGATCTCGCCGTCCGACACCTCGTCCACCCGGCAGCCGCGGTGGGTGCACAGCGCGGAGAACGCCTTGAATGTGCCGGCCTCCGGCTGCGTCACCACGACGTCGAGATCGGAGAGCACGTGCCCGCCGCCGACGGGCACGTCGCCGGTCCGGCCGAGGGAGGTGCCGCTCGGCGGCGCGTCCGCCGTACGGGCGACCTCGCACCCGGAGAGCGCGGCGGCCGCGGCGGCCGCGCCCGTCCCCGCGAGTACGGCGCGTCGGCTGTAGGTAGGGCTCATCGGTTACCTCCGGGGAAGAACCCCGCCTCCGGCGGGGAGGAATCGGACCTGGTCGGGAGGACGGGTGGGAGGACAGGTGAGAGGAGGGGGCGGTCAGCCCTTCGCGAGCGAAAGCTCCCCGGCGGACGCCGAGGCGCGCAGTGCGGCCGCGAACCGCTCGCCGGACCCGCCGGTGGCGGACAGGTGGCCGTCGGGCCGGGCCAGCCACCACACCGGCTGGTCCAGCCCGCCGTACGTCTCCGGCAGCGCCGGCCCGGTGGCCCGGGCGAGGGTGGTCCCGGCGGGCGCCGCGGCCGCCGGGGCGTCCGGGGGGACCACGATCACGAGGCGGGCGGGGAGGTCCCACGGCCGCGCCCGCGCGGCCTCGACGACCGGGAGCGCCTCGGCCACGCCGGGCGCGAAGACCAGCCCGGTGAATCCCGCGCCGAGAAGCCGGCGCAGCCGGGTCGGCACGCCGTCCACGGTGACCTCGCCGTCGGGCGCGAACGCTCCCAGCAGCGGGTGTCCCCGCTCGACGATGGGGGAGTCGGTGTAGGTGTAGGGCTCGGCCATCTTGCCGCTGTTGACGTGGCGGCGGGCGAGGCCGAGGATGCGCGACAGGCGCAGCAGCGCCGCGCGGGTCCAGCGCCTGACCAGGTTGGGCGGCACCATGAAGCGGATGGTCGCCTCGGTCACCCGCAGGTTCTCCAGCGCGGCGGCGTACCGCTCGGTGTGGTAGCTGTCCAGCAGTTCCTCGCCACCGCGGCCGGACAGGACGAGCGCGAGCTTCCAGGCGAGGTTGTCGGCGTCCTGGATGCCGCTGTTCATGCCGCGCGAGCCGTACGGCGGCAGCGCGTGCGCCGCGTCGCCGGCGAACAGCACCCGGCCCACCCGGAGCCGCTCGACCACCCGCTGGTGGAAGCGGTAGGTGCTGACCCAGTCCACCTCGTACGGAATGTCGCCGATGACCGCCCTGACCCGCTGGTCGAATCGCCCGTCCGCACGCTCGGCGTCGATGTCGGCGTCCGGCGGCAACTGCCAGTCGATGCGCCAGATGTCGTGCGGCTGCGGGTGCATGACGAGCTGCCGGCCGGGGTTGAAGTGCGGGTCGTAGTGGAAGTGCCGCTCCTGCGCCAGCGGCAGCTTGGCCTTGATGTCGGTGATCAGGAACCGGTCGCGGTGGGTGTAGCCGGTCCACCGGACGCCCATCAGCTCCCGGAGCCGGCTGCGCACGCCGTCGCAGGCGACGAGGTAGGAGAAGGCGAGCTCCCGCTCACCCGTGCCGGTGCGCACGCGGACGGTGACCCCGTCCTCGTCCTGGCGCACGTCGATCACCTCGTGGTCCCACCGCAGCTCGCAGAGGGGCTCGGCCTCCGCCGCCCGCACCAGGATCTGCTCGATGCGGTGCTGCGAGATGTTGACGAACGGCCCGAAGCCGGGTCCGCGGGGAAACCGAGCCGCCCTGATCTCCCGGTTGCGCACGTAGGTCCGGGCGACGTCCCAGGTCACGCCTTCCTCGGCGATCGGGTCCGCGCAGCCGAACTTGTCCAGCACCTCCAGGACGTCGCCCTGGATCAGGCACGCCTTGGATCCCTGCTTGACCAGGTGCGGGTTCGCCTCCAGCAGCACGCACGGCACACCGTGGCCGGCCAGCCGCAGCGCCGCGACCAGTCCCACCGGCCCGGCGCCGACGATGCCGACCGGTGCCTCGATTCCGCTCACGGCGCCCTCCTCGTCTCCTTGTCGGCCTCCAGGACGGCCTCGCCGTCCGCGTGCAGGCCGTTCTCGCCGTTGCCGTGCAGGCCGTTGTCGTGCAGCCCGTTGCCGTTGCCGTTGCCGTTGCCGTTGGCGTGCACACCGTTCGGGTGCAGGCCGCCGCCGGGCACGCCGTTCTGCAGGGTGCGGAACACCGGCAGGTCGCGGACGGCCGCCAGGTAGGGCGTGCCCTGCGTGTATCCGGTGCCGGAGGCCTCGCCCAGCATGCGTACGGCCAGCCGGTAGTGGGTCTGGCGCCAGCGGGCGAGGGTCCGCGCGAAGGACTCCATCGCCGCGCCCAGCCGTACGCGGTCCGGCTCGGGCACACCGGTGCCGAGCAGCGCGGCGCAGGCCTCGTCGAGGGTCTCCTGACCGGCCAGCACCCGCATGCGCACGTCCGGCACCGAGAAGTACGCCTGTGAGTCGATCCGGCCCGGGTCGGGCATGCTGCACAGCGACTCGACCAGCTTGTAGTTGCGCGACTGGATCGCGCTGGCGCCCTCGGTGAACTGGCGGAAGGTGCGGAACGCCTCGACCTGCATGGTGGCGAGCATCGAGAACAGCGGTCCCGACTCCTCCAGCGCGGTCCGGGCGCCGTCGAGGAAGTACACCGCCCGGTCCACCTCGCCCTGCCGCAGCGCCGCGATCGCGCCGCGCAGGTGCGTGGACAGCAGCGCGAAGGTGGTCTCGAACGCCTGGAGCACGCGCAGGAAGAGGTACTCGTCGTGGATGGTGTCGACGGGCAGGATGCTCAGCTTCATGGCCCTCCGCTCGGCGAAGGACATGTCGCCGCGGACCGCCGCGCACGCCTGGCGGGCCTGGTCGGCCGGGCCCACCTCGGTCAGCCCCGAGTCGAGCGCCATCCGGCCCAGCACCGGCCGCAGCACCCGCAGCCCGTGCCGGTAGCGCTTGCCGACCACGGCCGCGTCCGGCCGCATGCGGGGCAGCAGCGTCGTACGGCCGTCCTGGGCGGCCAGCTCGAAGGCCAGCGCGTCGGCCACGAGCTGGGCGATCAGCCGGTCGCACCGCGGCCGCGCGAAGAGGGCCTGCTCCAGGGGGTCGTCCGGCCCGGGGAGCTGGAGCAGCGACAGCGCCAGATACGTGGGGTAGTCGTAGCGCTGGTCGGGTTTGTCCAGGGCGGTGTCGAGGAAACTGGCGAGCGTGTGGACGTGCGGCCACGGTCCGTGCAGGGACGGCAGCAGCGTCCGCGCCTCCGCCAGCATCCGGAGCAGTTCCGGGGGCACGAAGTGCTTGCCGACGTGGTGATACTCGCGTACCACCGCGGCGTAGGGGAACTTCATCAGGTCGGGATTGCGCAGCCAGGAGCTCAGCTCAGCTGTGGACACGGACACCACCGCACGATCCATGCTTGCTTCGGTACGCCGAGACGGCCGCGCACAGAGCCGCGACGTCGCCGGCGTCGTTGTAGAAATGACACGAGATCCGGACGTACCGGCCGCGTGGGCTTACGCTGACGCCGTGTTCGGCGAGGAACCGGGCCAGCGACTCGGGCTCGGGGTCGAAGAGGCACAGGTGCGCGCCGCGGGTCCGCCGGGGCGGCAGGACGACCTGTTCACCCCGCTCGCGCAGGCCGCCGGCGGCCAGGTCCGTCAGGGCCAGCACGTGGTCGCGCACCTCGGTGAGGTCGAGCGGCTCGACGAGGTCGAACCCCGCGTTGGCCGCGTAGGCCGCCGGCACCGCGGGCGTCCCGGTCTCGAACCGGGTGGCCGCGGCGGGGAAGTCCAGCAGGCTTACGTCGAAGGCGAAGGGATCGACGCGCCCGAACCACCCGGTCAGCACGGGATCGAGACCGAGTGACCCCGGCGCGCGTACGTAGAGGAAGGCCAGGCCGGGCAGGCCGAGCAGGTACTTCATCGTGCCGGCCACCAGGAAGTCGCAGCCGAGTTCGTCCACCCGTACGGGCCGGACCCCCACGGCCTGGTAGGCGTCCACGAACACCGGGGCACCGGCGGCGTGCGCGATCGCCGCGATCTCGGCGACCGGCATGACGCGGCCCTCGGCGTAGGTCACCAGCGGCACCGACACGAGCCGGGTGCGCTCGTCGATCAGCGCGGCGTAGTCGGCCACACAGTCGCCGGCCCAGTCGCCGGCACCGTCGTCGCCGTACCCGTCGGCGGTCGCGTCCACGGGTTTCCCGGCACAGGGGGCGTGGACGACCTCCGTGCCGTCGCGGCCCTGCGCGAGCCACACGTGGGAGATCGACGGGAACTCCGCTGTGCTGCTCACGATCCGGTGCCGTCCCCGCCGCCGGCCCAGTGTGGAGGCCACCTGGTAGGCCCCGACGGAGGCGTTGGGCACCACGGCCACCCGGTCGGCGTCGGCGCCGATGAGCCGGGCGAACCGGGCGCGCGCCCGGTCGACCTGCCGCGAGAACCGTTCCCACGCGCCCGCCCCCAGGGTCATGTCCGCCGCCATCCGGCCAAGCGCGTGGTCGAGGTCGGCGGAGCGGGCGCCCAGGCTGCAACTCGACAGGTGCACGGTGCGTTCCAGCATCGGGAAGCGCCGCCGGAACGCCGCCGCGGCGCTGCTCGTGCCGCTCATAACGCGGTCTCTGCCATGGGGCCGGTGCGGGTGAGCTCGTCGCGCAGCTGCCACAGCTCCGGGAAGAACTTGTAGTTGATCAGGCTGGCCAGGACGTCCACGGGGGTCCCCTGGGTGCCCACGACCTGATGCCCGATCACCCGCGTCGCCATCTTGTAGTGCCGTACGCGCCACAGGGAGATGCGCTCGTCCCACTCGATGAGCGCCTCGGCCAGCCGGTGTTCGGGGCTGTGGAGCCCGCTCCGGTACAGCTCGGCGAGGTCGAGCCCGCGCCGCCGGACCATGGCGGCGAACGCCGCTTCGAGCCGGCGCCCGCACCCCCGGATGGCCCGCCAGCCGGGTGAGTCCGCGCCCGAGCCGTGCCCCAGCACCGTGCGGATCAGCTGGAAGTCCCACGGCGACAGGTGCCGCATCATCTCCAGCTGGCCGGTCACCAGCTCGATGCCCAGGGACGCCCGGCCGAGCAGGCCCGTGGCGCTCTCCAGCTCCTCCGCGCCGATGCGCTCGGCGGCCTCGTCGAGGTCGGCGCAGGTGAGCTTCAGCCACAGTTCGGTGGTCTGGTGCACGACCTGGAAGAGCAGCTCGTCCCGGTGCACGACCTCGTCCGGGCCGCGTTGCAAGGACAGCAAGGTATCGGTCCGCATATACCTCGCGTAATCGGTGTCACCCTCGCCGGTGAGCACCTGCTTGGAGTAGTCCTTCATGTAGCGAACCCCAATGTCTCACTCGTCGACATTCATGGGGCGACGGTACGAGGACGTCCTATCATCCGGGTCTCAGTGAATTGCCGGTTATGCGCGGGCGTACGGAGAATCGGAGACCCGGCACAGCCGGGCCGTCAATTCTTCCGCAGGGCGAATCGACAAACAATGGACGGGAGAATCCATGTTTGCTGCCCGGAAACTGCTGGGCCTTGTCGGCGTATTGCTGATGACGGCCGCGCTCACGCTCGAGCCGGGACCGGCCGGAGCCGAGGAGGTGACGTTCACCAGCGACGGAACGCGATTGAACGGCACCGTTTTCGCTCCTCCCGGGACGGGCCACCGGCGTCCCGGCCTGGTGCTCGTCTCCGTGTCCGGCTGGCTGCCGCGCGAGGAACTGCACAAGATGGTCGCGCCCTTCGTCGAGGCGGGCGTCGTGACGTTCGTCTACGAAAAGCGGACGGCCGGATATTCGGCGACGCAGCGGTCCTATTCCCAGCTCGCCGACGACGCGCTGGCCGCGGTGCGGCTGCTGCGCGCCCGCCCGGACGTCGACCCGGATCGGGTGGGGCTGTGGGGCATCAGCGAGGGAGGCTGGGTGGCGCCGCTGGTGGCCGCGCGCTCGCCGGAGGTCGGTTTCGTGGTGCTGCTGGCGGCCAGCGGCGTGCAGCCGGCCCGGCAGACGGCCTGGCACCTCGACAACCTGCTGCGGCACGACGGCGTGTCCGGCCCGCTCGCGCTCAACGGCGTCCGGCTGGCCGAGGGCCTCGGGCAGTTCCCCGAGGCCGCCTTCGATCCCGCGCCCGCGCTGACCCGGGTGCGTCAGCCGGTGTTCGCCGTGTGGGGGGCGGACGACCACACCGTCCCGCCCGCCGAGTCGATGGCGGTCGTCCGGAACGCGTTGGAGCAGGGCGGCAACCACGACTACACGATGCGGGTCGTCTCCTCGGCCACCCACCCGCTCGCCCGCGGCACGACCTGGATCGTCCCCGAGTTTTACGACCTGGTGACGGCGTGGCTGAAGAGCCCGAAGGCGGCCGGGCGGTCCGACGCGCCGCCCTCGCAGGAGCGGACCAGTCTGCCCGTCGAGCCGCACACCTGGTACGAGTCCGCCTGGGCGCAGGGCGGCGCGCTGCTGCTGATGGCGGTGCTGTTCTCCGCCTACCTGGGCGCCGGGCTCGTCGGGCGGAGGCGCCGGCGCCGGGCCGCGGCCGCGCGGGGGCCGGAGCGGGATCCGGGCATGCGCCGGACCGCCCGGCTCCTGGCGGTCTGCGGGCTGCTCGCCCCCCTCGGCCTCGTCTGCTACGTCGTCGCCCTCCTGCTCACCCAGAGTACGGGCGCCGTCGGCGGGGTGGTGGTGCCCTACCTGGCGCTCCGGGGGGTCGTCCTGCTCGCCGTCGCCGCGATGGCCTTCGTCGCGGCCGCATGGTGGCGCGCCCGGCGGCACATCACCCGGGCGGAGCGCGTACGGCTGGGCCTGCTCCTCGGCGGCGGCGCGGTGCTGCTGCCCTGGGCGGCCTACTGGGGCCTGCTGTTCGGATGACCCGTGGCGACATCGACCATGGGACATCTGGCACATCCCGTCCACGACCCGTCGGGCACGACCTAAGACCCAGGTGATAACCCGTATGTCTAGCGTCGCAGCCGTGGCACTTCTCGGGTGGCTGAAACCGCAGCGGGCGCGATTCCGGGTCGCCGCGCTCGTCGTCGCCGCGCTCGGCGTGACCGCCCTGACCCTGCACACCCAGCGGCCCGCCGAAGTGCGCGTGGAGAGCGCCTTCGTCGAGGTTCCCGCCGGGCCCGGCGCGTCCGGGCAGGTGAGCCTGGACACCAGCCTCTACCTGCCGACGCGCACCCCCGCGCCCGCGGTCCTGCTGGCCCACGGGTTCGGCGGCGACAAGCACAGCGTGGACGCCGAGGCGTACGAACTGGCCGAGGCCGGGTTCGTCGTGCAGACCTACACGGCGCGCGGCTTCGGCCGCAGCGGCGGGCGGATCGGCCTGAACGACCCCGATCTGGAGGTCGCCGACGCGCGGCGGCTGCTCGACCGGCTGGCCCGCAGGGCCGATGTGCTCAAGGACGGCCCCGGCGACCCCAAGGTGGCGGTCTCCGGGGCGTCGTACGGCGGAGCGCTGTCCCTGCTGCTGGCCGGGCTCGACCGCCGGATCGACGCGCTCGTCCCGGTGATCACCTACAACGACCTGATGCAGGCGCTGCTGCCGAACTCGGCCGGCGCCCCGGCGGCGGCCACGCCGTCCGCGACGGCCTTCGCCGCGGGCGGCGTATTCAAGAGCTCGTGGGCCGGCTGGCTGTACTCGATGGGCTTCGGCAGCGATCCGGGTGGCGGGGGCGGGCAGTTCGGCGACTCCCCCCAGTGCGGCCGGTTCACGCCGGAGATCTGCCGCGCCTACACCGAACTGGCCACCACGGGCACGCCGACCCCGGCGTTGGAGCGGCTGCTGCACCGGCTCTCGCCCACGTCGGTGGTGGGCCGCATCACCGCGCCGACCCTGCTGGTGCAGGGCGAGCAGGACACGCTGTTCGGGCTCGACCACGCCGACGTCACCGCGCGTCAGATCGCCCGCGCGGGCACCTCGGTGCAGATGGTGTGGTACGCGGGCGGCCACGACGGCGACCGTCCCGACGCCGCGCTGCGGGCGCGCATCGCGGACTGGCTGCGCCTGCGGCTGCTCGGCCGGGGGACCGATCCCTTCGGTCCCTTCGAATACCAGGTGCAGGGCTCGATCCGGCCGGACGGATCGGCGGCGGTGCGCACCGTGCGGGCCCGCGCCTACCCCGGCCTGCTCTCCGGCGCGACCGGAAGCTGGTCCGCCCAGCTCATCGGCGGCGAGCAGACGATCGTCAACCCGCCGGGAGGCCAGCCGGCCGCCGTGAGCGGCATCCCCGGCCTGAACGGCTACCTGTCGCGCACGCCGTGGCTCGCCTCGATGGTCGGCATGGACCTGCCCGGGCAGTCGGCGAAGTTCTCCACCGCCGCGCTGAAGGCGCCGCTGCTGGTGGCCGGCGCGCCCACCGTACGGCTGCGGGTCTCCGCCGTCGGCGCGCCGGGGGACGGCGCGCTGTTCGTCAAGCTGTACGACAAGGGCCCCGACGGGACCAGGACTCTGCCCGGAAACGGGGTCGCGGCCGTCCGGCTGCCGTCGCTGCCCGCCGACGGATCCCCCGTCGAGGTGAACGTGAGCCTGCCCGGCATCGTCCACTCCGCGGTGAGCGGGCACGAGCTGGAGCTGACCGTGGCGACCACGGACCAGACGTACCGCCCGTCGACCGCCCCGGCGGTCTACCGGGTGGCAGTGATCGGCGCGCTGCGGGCGCCCGTCGTGCCGGGCACGGCGATGGAGACGGCCTGGCCGGTCGGCAAACTCCTCGGCATCGCCGCCGTCCTCGGTGTGGGACTGCTGCTGAGCGTGCTCGCGGGCGTGCGCCGTCGCCAGCCCGACTTCGATCCCGCGCTGGCCGGCACCCCGCTGGTGGTCGAAGGGCTGACGAAGAGCTACCCCGGCGGGGTGAAGGCGGTGGACGGACTGTCCTTCCGCGTCGGGCGCGGCCAGGTCCTCGGCCTGCTCGGGCCGAACGGCGCGGGCAAGACCACGACCCTGCGCATGCTGCTCGGGCTGGTGACGCCCACGGCGGGCACCGTGCGGGTCTTCGGGCACCGGGTCACGTCCGGCGCTCCGGTGCTGTCGCGGATCGGGGCCTTCGTGGAGGGCGCCGGCTTCCTCCCGCACCTGTCGGGGGCCGAGAACCTGCGCCTCTACTGGGCGGCAACCGGCCGGCCGGCCGCCGAGGCCCGGCTGGACGAGGCGCTGGACATCGCCGGCCTGGGCGACGCCGTGGAGCGCAGGGTGCGCACCTACAGCCAGGGCATGCGGCAGCGGCTGGCCATCGCGCAGGCCATGCTGGGGCTGCCGGATCTGCTGGTGCTCGACGAGCCCACCAACGGTCTCGACCCTCCGCAGATCCACCACCTGCGCGGGGTGCTCCGGCGGTACGCCGCGACCGGCCGTACGGTGGTCGTCTCATCGCATCTGCTGGCGGAGGTCGAGCAGACCGCGAACCGGGTGGTGGTCATCCACCGGGGCCGCGTGATCGCCGACGACGCCGTGGGCGCCATCACGGCGGGCTCGGGGGAGACCGGATTCGCCGTGGACCGCCCGGACGTCGCCGCCGGTCTGCTCCGCGCGGTGCCCGGCGTGTCCGACGTACGCGTCGAGGAGGGCACCGTGTACGCCAACCTCGACGGCGTCGCCCGTGGGGAGACCGTGCAGCGGCTGGTTCTCGCGGGTGTGGCCGTCGACCGGGTGGCGCCGCGGCAACGGCTGGAGGAAGCCTTCCTGCGGCTCGTCCAGGAGGAATCGTGAGGAGTGTAACCCGGTGACCGCTCCGGAACGCGAGGCGACGACCACCCGCCAGGATGTGACCAGGCAGGACGCGGGCGGTCCGGTCCGCGACGCGCCGCCGTACGACGGAGACGCGGCGACGACCGGCCAGAACACGGCCCCTCGCACCGGCCGCGACGTCGGCCAGAACTCCGACCGCGACACGGGCCGGAGCGCGGGCCAGAACATCGGCCCGGGCCCGGGCACCGGCCGCACCACCGGCCGGAGCGCGGGCGGGGACCTCGGCGCCGCCTTCGGCGCTTCCAACGGTGCGTCGACCGGCGCGGACAGCGAGGCCGGTGCGGACGTCGGGGGCGGTGCGGACGCCAGGACCGGCGCGGCGGCGGGATACCGGCCGCGGGGAACCCTCCGCGTCCTGGTCGAGCTGCGCAGGCAGTGGCGCCGCAGACGCACCCAGCTTGTCTTCGCACTGATCGCGCTGCTGCCGCTCGTGCTGGTCGCGGCCTTCGAGATCGGCGGGCAGGACCCGGCGCGCAGCGCGGTGACCTACGCCGACCTCGCGGTCACGAGCGGCCCGAACTTCGTCGTCTTCACCCTCTACCTGGCGGGTTCGCTGCTGCTGCCGGTCGTGGTCGCGCTGTTCTTCGGCGACGCGGTCGCGAGCGAGGCGTCATGGTCGAGCCTGAAATACCTGCTGGCGATCCCCGTGCCCCGGCTCCGGCTGCTGCGCCAGAAGGCCGTGACGGCAGCGCTGCTCTCCCTCCTCGCGCTCGGCCTGCTGCCCGTGGTGGCGCTGATCGCCGGCGTGATCTGGTACGGCCCGGGCGACGCGACCAGCCCGGCCGGCGACGCGGTCCCCTTCGGCCGCAGCGTGGTCATGCTGGCGGTCGCCGTGGGCTACACCGTGGTGCAGCTCGCCTGGGTGGGGGCCCTCGCGCTCTGGCTGTCGGTGACCGTCGACGCCCCGCTCGGAGCGGTCGGCGGCGCCGCACTGGCGTCGGTGCTCTCCCAGATCCTGGACCAGATCACCGCACTGGGGTCCTTCCGCGACCTGCTGCCCACCCACCACGCCTGGGCGTGGATCGGCCTGTTCGCCACCGACGCCGACGTGACCGGCATGGCCGACGGCCTGCTGGTCTCGCTGGTGTACGCGCTGGTCTTCGGCGTACTCGCCGCCTACCGGTTCAGCCGTAAGGACATCACGACCTGACCACCAGGCGAGGCAGCGTCAGAGCCGCCTTCAGGGACGGTGTGCGACGCGGGCGCCAGGGGCGGGCGCGAAGAGCGCCGCCACAGGCAGCGTCAGAGGCGCCTTCGAGGGCGCCTTGCGAGGGCGGCTTGAGAAGCCGGCGTCAGAAGGACGACTGGGAAACGCTTGGAAGACGCCTGGGGAATGGTCAGGCGGTGGCGCCGAGCCCTTCGCCGAACCCTTCTCCGATGGTGTCGTTGAGGCGGCGCAGCGGCGAGACGCGGGCGGCGCTCCGGCGGTGCCAGACGAGCCCGCCGCCGTCGCGCCTGTCCGGACTGACCACGCGGACGACCCGGGCCAGCAGGATCGTGTGGTCGCCGCCGTCCAGCGCGCCGGCCGGCTCACAGCTCACGCGCAGCCGTACGTCGGTCAGCTCCGGCGCCAGGCCGGGGTGGACGTCCAGGCCGCGGAACCTGTCGACGGGCGAGGCGAACCGCAGGGCCAGATCCTGCTGGCCGGGTTCGAGCACGTGCAGGCACAGCTCCCGCGCGCCGACGACGGCGTCATGGCTCAGGTTGGCCCGGTTCAGGCAGACGAGCAGCATGGGCGGAGACAGGGAGACCGAGCACACGGCGTTCACGGTCAGGCCGCACATCCGGCCGTCCGGCGCGTAGCACGTGAGCACCGTCAGCGGTGCCGCCATCTGCGCCATCGCCTCGCGGAAGGTGTCGCCGTCGACCGACGGGGCGATGTGCGGCAGGGGTGTCGTCCTCGGGTCATCCCGTCGAATGATCACCCTCCGACCGTAACGGGGCTGCCTATCATCCAGCTCTCGCCGCCCTGCGGGAGACGCCCTCCGCGCAGGTCACAGGTCCCGGCGCGAGACCCCGCCCGCGATCAGGCCGTCATCCGCCGCAAGCCGACCGGTGCAGGCCAGCGCAGAGCAGTGCAGTGCAGTGCGGGACGAGAACGTCACGAGAGCACGTCGAGCCTGGGCGCTGGTGCAATTGCATCGCCGGTCCGCCCGCCGCCTGCCGCGCGTGGGCCGGACGTGCCACCCGGAAGCGTCCAGTCGAGGAGATCGCGTCATGACATCGAACCCGCGGAGGCTTCCTGCGCCACCCGCTCCCTCAGAACCGGCGAACTCGGCGCCCGTCCGCCTGCGGTCACGGCGGGGGAGGGCGGCGCGCGCCGGCGCGGCCGTGGCGATGAGCGTGCTGGCGACGGTCGCCGTGCTGCCCGCCGCGGACGCCACCGCGCAGCGCACCGGTGTCCTGGGCGGCCAGACGTCCGGGCCGGTGATCATCGCGCATCGCGGCGCCTCGGCGTACCGGCCCGAACACACCCTCGCCGGGTACGAACTGGCGGTGCGCATGGGGGCGGACTACATCGAGCCGGACCTGGTGCTGACCAAGGACGGCGTCCTGGTGGCCTCGCACTCGCCCGAGATCGGCTCGACGACGGACGTCGCGGACCACCCCGAGTTCGCCGGGCGCATGAAGACCAGGAGCCTCGACGGCTGGGAGATGACCGGCTGGTTCGCCGAGGACTTCACGCTGGCCGAGCTGAAGACCCTGCGCTGCAGGGAGGACGAGCCGTCGATCCGCCAGCACACCACGATCTACGACGGCCACTACCAGATCCCGACGTTCCAGGAGATCATCGACCTGACCCGGCGGCTCTCGCGGGAGCTCGGCCGGGACGTGGGCATGTATCCGGAGACGAAGAACCCCACCTACTACCGCAAGCTCGGCATGCCCATCGAACCCAAGCTCGTCCGCGCGCTGGAGGCCAACGGGCTGAACACGCCGCGGGCCAAGGTGATCGTGCAGTCCTTCGAGGTGGGAAATCTCAAGGAACTCCACAAGCGGCTGCGGGTGCCGTTGATCCAGTTGCTCTACAAGGACGGCGCACCGCCCGACTTCGCCGAGTCCGGCGACCCGCGCACCTACGCCGACCTGGTCACTCCGGCCGGACTGCGGGAGATCGCCACCTACGCCGCCGGCATCGGCCCGGACAAGGACATGGTCATCGGACGGAACCCGGACGGCACGCTGGGCCAGGCCACCAACCTGGTCCGGGACGCCCACCGCGCGGGCCTCGTGGTGCACGCGTACACGTTCCGCGCCGAGAACGACACCCTGCCGAAGGACTTCCGGTCGTCGGACCGGGACGGCGACTACGGCGACCTGTTCGGCGAGCTGAAGAGGTTCTTCGCCGCGGGCGTCGACGGAGTCTTCACCGACAACACCGACATCGGCGTCGCGGCACGCGCCGAACGCTGACCCGCCGCCCGTCCCTGCCGCCCGTCCCCGCCGTACGGCGCCGCGCGAACAGCGCCGTACGGATCGGGGGCGGACCTCTCGTGACGTGCCGGGATGGCGGTAACCCGGACGGAGCCCCGCGCGGATCGGGGAATCTACGGGTGGATCGTCAGGAAAGGGGCACCGCGGCCGTGCGGCGCTTTCTCAGGTCGCAGGGAGAAATGCCGGGTTCGGGGAAACGGCGTGGCGGCCCGCGGGCGACGATGAACCGGGTGAGGCGTCAGGGCGATTGTCCGCGCCGCACGCGAATGGAGGCGCCGAACACGCGGAGGGTCGCGTGGGCCAGGAGGGTCGATGCGGTGTCCTGCCCAGATTCGCGAACAAGGCGCGTGGCATGGGGAGAACCGCGAGGAGGGAGGGAGAGGCTTTGGGTGAATCCTGGACCGACTTCAGCCGATCACACGTGCGCGGTGCCGTTCGAGCCGGCGAAGGCGAGATCCCGCCGCCGCGGCGCGCTCACCGTCACTTCGAGCAGCATGTGCTCTATGTCGAGTTCTCCTTCCCGCACCGTCCGGTCGGCCAGCAGGCGCAGGCTGCGGTCGCCGTCCCCGGCGCCCCGCAGGAGGGCCACCAGATCGCCGCGGGTGCTGAAATGAATGAGTGCGACGCCGTCCGGGGTGAGCCAGTTCGGCACTTCCTGGAGAAATCGGCGGTGCGCTTGGTAACCCGCGTCGACGTACGCCCGGTCGTGCATGTTGGCGTATTCGAATCCGGGCGGGGCCAGCACGTAATTCGAACTCCAGAAAACGAGGTCGAAGCGCTCGCCTTCCCCAAGTGACGTGAACAGGTCGCTGCATCGGGCGTCCACCCGGTCGGCCACACCGTGGCGCGTGGCGTTCATCGCCGTGTTGCGGGCCGCCTCCGGGTTGATGTCGAGCGCCACGACGTGCGCGCACCCGGCCAGCGCGGCCGACACGGAGATCAGTCCGGTGCCCGATCCCATTTCGAGAAGGGAGCCCCAGCGGGGAACGTCCGGGTCTTCCACGAGTCCCAGGAATCCCATCGCGATCTGAGTCGAAGGAGAATAGATCGGAGCGAAAACCTCGGGCAGGAGGTCCCATTCGCGGTCGTACATGCTGAACACGCTCGGACGGTCGGTTCGTGTTCGCGAGCGCTGACTTCGTTCTAGTGAACGTAAGTAACTCTTTGCCTCCAGGGTCACGTTGTTTCTCTCCCTCCTTGTCGGCAATACGGCTTATGCTAACTTTCACCCGGTGAGGGGAGGCCGGGAAAGGTTGTGGCACAACACACTTTCCGGTCTCGGATGGTGACGGAGTCACCGTGTCGCCCGATGGCGGGAACCCGGGAGCGGGCGAGGCGGCGGCGCTGAACAGGAGGCAGGCAGGGGTGTTCGCCGGGGTCACGAGGCGGCCGGCGGCAGTTATGATCACCTCAACCGGACCTGGCGGCGGCGATGGAAGCGCCATCCGCCAGTCGATCCGACGCGTGGTTAAGGTCCGTGTCAACTTGACATCTAGTTGACATGTAGGACCGTAAGGACGGACATTTCGCCTATCGAGTGACCAGCCTGCACCCTCGTGCCCGGCCTCCATCACCCCCAGGAAAGGGCCCTGCTGTGACGACGAGTCAACGGGTTATACTCGCCGTTTCGTCCCCGTGTCCGCCACACGGGCTCCTCCGCCACCCCCGCACGGACGGTCGCGAGCCCCGCCAGTTTCCCGATTGCGAGGCGATGTATGGCTGACACGCTGTCCTTTCTCGAACTCCTGGCGCGGGAGGGGTCGCCGGACGAGTTCGAGATGGTCGTGGCCGTGGCACGGAGAAACGGGGTGACCGGTGAAGGGCTCGAGGAACTGGAGCGGGCCAAGCGCCTGAGCCTCGCGGTGCACGCCCAGCTCGAACGGCACCAGCAGCGTGAGGGGACCTTCGCGACGCTCGTCGACACGGCCAGGGAGCTCGCCAAGCCGCCGGATCTCGACGT
Organism: Microbispora triticiradicis; assembly: GCF_005864065.1. Lineage (NCBI taxonomy): Bacteria > Bacillati > Actinomycetota > Actinomycetes > Streptosporangiales > Streptosporangiaceae > Microbispora > Microbispora triticiradicis. Next base: position 165,325 of record NZ_VANP01000014.1, read on the forward strand.
CCTGCTCAACGTGACGACGAGGCGGGCGCGGCTGCTGCTGCGCGTGGACATGGCCTACATCGGCATGCCGGACGACGACCTGAAGGAGGTGTGCATCCGCGCGGCGGACGGCCACACCTCGATGCTCAGCGTCGGACTGCGGCTGCCGAACACCGGGGGCGTCGGGCGCAAGGTGCTCACCGACAGCCTGCCGTTCTGGACCCCCGACTACCTGGTGGACCAGCGTTTCGTGCACAGCGAGCGGACCGACGAGGTCGTGCGGGCGGAGGGGCTGCACGCGATCATGGCCGCGCCGCTGGTGTACGAGAAGGCGCCGTTCGGCATCCTGTACGTCGGCGACCGGAACGTCCGCCACTTCAAGGTGGACGAGATCTCGCTGCTGAGCTCGCTGGCGAGCCTCGCCAGCGCCATGATCGAGAAAGCCCGGTGGCTGGAGGTGGCCACCGGCCGGGCGGAGTCGCTGCGCATCCGGGTGGAGGAGGCGGAGAGCCAGCTCGGCAGCCTGGCGGACCTCGCCGAGGTGCATCAGGGGCTCATGGACATGGCCCTCTCCGGAGGGAACTTCCAGACGCTGGCCGAGGAGGCCGGGCACCGCCTGCGGGCCTCGGTCCAGTTGCGGGCCGCGGACGGCGCGGTCCTGGCCACGGCGGGACGGCTGCCGGAACGCGAGGACCTCGTCCTGCTGGCCCGGATGAACGCGCACGCCGCGCGGGAGCCGTTCTACCTGGAGGGCATGTGGGCGGCGCCGGTCCTCGCCGGCGACGGACACCTCGGCACCCTGCTGGTGTTCCCCACGGAGCCGCTGGACGAATGGGCGCGGCGGCTGCTCGGCATCGTCGCGCAGGTCGCCGCGGTGCTCGTGCTGCTGGACCGCAAACCGGGCATGCTTGAGGCGGGCGACCGTGGCGAACTGCTCGACGACCTCCTCGCCAACCCCCCGCGTCCGGCCCAGCGGCTACGCAAGCGGGCCCGGTGGCTCGGCATGGACCTCGACACCGACCACGTCGTCGTGCTGAGCCGTACGGACGGCGCCGCCAGGGGGAAGGCCGCGGTGTGGGCCGCGTCGTACGCCCACAGCATGGGCGGCCTGCACACGGTCAAGAACGGGTGCAACGTGCTGCTGCTCATGGGGTCGGACCCGGGGGAGGCCGCGCGGGCCGTGTCCGCCAAGCTGTCCCCTCTGCTGGACACTCCGGTGACGGTCGCGGCGGCGGGTCCGGTCTCCGACCCCGCGTCGGTCCGGTCCGGGTTCGCCGAGGCGCTGCGCTGTCTGGAGGCCATGACGACCCTCGGGGCCGGCGGCTCCGCGGCCTCGGTCGGCGATCTCGGCTTCCTGGGCGTCCTGCTGGCCGACAGCCCGGACATCGACGGATTCATCGCCGTGGCGATCGGGCCCGTGCTGGAGTACGACCGGCAGCGGTCGACCGAACTGGTCCAGACTCTCGGGGCGTACTTCGAGTCGGGGAGCAGTCCCACGTACGCCGCCGAGAAGCTGCACGTCCACCCCAACACCGTGTCCCGTCGTCTGGAACGCATCGGCGAGCTGCTCGGCCCGGGCTGGCAGGACACCGAGCGTTCCCTGGACATCCAGCTGGCGCTCCGGCTCGTGCGCCTACGCCACCTGCTCGGTGGTTCCATCACACCCGGCACCGGGAGGGAAGGCGGGTGAGCCGCGCGCCGCGGTCCTGTCCCGCTCGGTGAGGACCGAGACGGCGCAGGCGGCCGAGGCCAGCGTGGTGTGGCGGTGCCATCCGGAGAACGACCGGCCGGTGAAGTCCCTCATCCCCACGTCGTCGGATACGTCGGCGAAGTCCTCGTCGACGAGCCGAAGCAGCCGGGTCAGCCTGACCAGCGTGGTGAGATCCGGCGTGTTCAGGTTGGTGAGCCACAGCTCGCCCGGCCGTGCCTCGCCGATTCCGGAGATCCCCAGGAGGAGCAGCTCCCGGTCGTGGCCGCCCGTGTCGGCGGTCCCGCCGGCCCTGCTCACCGGAACTCCACCCGGCCGCGCGGCGCGGGGCCGTACAACCCCCGACTGTACGGCCCCGGCCGGTAAGGCCCCCGAATTCAGGGCCCCGGCATTCGAGGCCCCCGGATTCGGAACATGGGGGGCGGTGCCTCCGTCGTGGCGGTGCGGCGCCACGACGGAGGCCGTGGCCACCAGGCGGGTGTGCCGCCCGGGGTCGGTGTCCGGCATCTCGACGCGGCGCCGGGTGTGCCGCGCCGCCGACATGATCTGCCGGGCGGAGAGGGCACGCGCCCGGCCGGGAAGGCAGAGCTGCTGATCGCCGTCGATCCTGGCGAGCAGCGGGACGCCGGCGTCGCCGAGCCCCCGCGCGAGAACGTGGACGTCGAGCTCCCGCGCGTCGAGCACGACCGGCCGCACGGGCAGGTCCCACGCCGACAGGTCCAGGAAGGCGTTCACCGCGCAGCCGGACGGCGTGTCGGCGGCGGCGCCCTCGGGAATGGCGGCCCGGCTGCGCCGCCGCTTGTCGTCCAGCCACGCCTCCGGCAGGTGCAGTCTCCAGTTCACCGGGCTGCACAGCTGCTCGGACGCCAGCCACACGCCCATGGCCAGCTGGGCCGTGCCCACCTGGCCGAGACCGGGGAAGAAACGCCGGTCCACGCCCACCGAGTGCTCGCCCGCCTTGGGGATGAGCACCGGCCGCACGACCCAGGCCTGTGGCGGGGCGACACCGATCACGTATTCGGCCAGCGCCTGCCGCACCGGCATCCAGTCCCAGGTCGAGTCGCAGACGAAGTGGTGCAGGCTCTGCTCGGTGGCCGGGCCGCCGATCACGCCGGCGATGTTCCTGATCGACTTTCGTCCGGTCGCGGTGAGAAGTCCGTACAGGTAGTCCATTCCCCTGCTGCGCTGGTCGCGGCGGCGAAGAGGCGCGAAGAGCGCCGCGCAGAGCTCGGCGGGCAGGATCTCGTCGGGCAGGATGCGGTCCGGATCTGCGCTGCGCGTGTCGCGCATGGTGGGTCACCCCGGGCGAATGGCGGGCGGACGTGTCGCCTCCACCATCGGCCGCGGGCGCGGCGCGCGCCTAGATGCGCTCGCCCTCATGTGGCCGTCCGCGGTGGTGACGCCGTCACCCCGCGCCCTTTTCGCGCTTCCAGGCCCGAGACCTTCTCGCTCCGGTCACTCGTCCGGAGTGTGGCCGGGCCACCACGGGCGGACGCCGGGCGGGTGTGCGCGTGTGGCACGGTCACCCCGGTGTGTTCCGTACGGCCCGCGGCGGTGGGAGCGGGGCGGCGGCGTGGCCCGCGGTCCGGTGCCGGCCGGTCGGCGGAGGGCCTGGCGGAGACAGTCCCTGGTCACTGTGTGCGGTGGGCCCCAAAGTTGGCTGAAATGGCGATAATCTTGAGAAATCTGCCTTACCACAGACATGACGGATTTTGAGGATATCCGTTGACGACCCCCCAGGCCTCCCGGACGATCCTCCACATACCGGGAAGTTGCCGCACACCAGGACTAAGGGGGGAACACCGTGATACCGCCCTAAGAGATCCGACACCTAACTTTGCCGAGTGCGCGCCTCATCCTGGTGCGCCGCCGGCGCATCCGTTGGTTCGAAGGGACGTTTCCCGTGGCGAAACTCAACGTACTCAGAGCGCAAATAGACAGCCTCGACCGGAAATTGGCGGAAATTATCGCCGAACGTCTCGGGCTGTGTGCTCAGGTGGCTCACGTGAAGTTGGCCGAGGGAATTTCCATGATGCAGCCGGACCGCGTCACCGCAGTTCGTGAAGCCTACGCCGGCCGGGCGCGGGAGCTGGGCGTGTCACCGGACCTTCTGGTCCAGGTGGCCGTTCTCCTCATCGACGAGGCCTGCCGGCTGGAGGCCGGAATCATGGGAACGTCGATCGGACCCCACACCTCTGAACATACCCGGGCAGGCGGAGCTGGAGGCGTAGCCGATGGGACCCGAGTGTAATACCGAGACAGATGAGGGCGAAGTATTCTTTCGAATACTGGGCCCTTTTCAGGTGAGTGTGGGAAATACGGTCGTCAAGCTTGCCAAGAACAGGCAGCTGACCGTTCTCGCGCTTCTGGCGACCGAGGCAAACAAGATCGTGTCGGTGGGGAGAATCATCGACGCGGTCTGGGGGGACGCTTCGCCGATCACGGCGGACAAGCAGATCCAGACCTGTGTGTGGCGGCTGCGTTCGGTCTTCGAGGCGGCCGGCGCGCCCGCGAACATCATCGAGACCACCCAGGGGGGATACCGGCTGCGCCTCGGCGAGTCGGGCCTGGACGCGTGGCTGTTCGAGCGGGCCGTGGCCCGTGGTCGGAGCAGGGTGGAGGACGGTGATCTCGGCGGTGCGGCGGAGGAGTACCGCGCGGCCCTGTCGCTGTTCCGCGGCCAGCCGCTCGCGGAACTCGACAGCGCGGTGATCGAGGCGGTCGCCACCTACTGGGCCGAGCGAAGGCTGTCGGTGCTGGAGGAGTGCCTCGACCTCGAACTCGCCATGGGCAGGCACCGCGAACTGGTGGGTGAGCTCAGGCTGCTCGTGGAGGAGCACCCGCTGCGCGAGCATCTGCGCGCCAAGCTCATGACGGCGCTGTACCTGTCCGACCGGCGCGCCGACGCGCTGGCGGTGTACCGCGCCGGCCGGACCGCGCTGGTCAACAACCTCGGCCTCGATCCCTGCGCGCGCCTGCAGGACCTGCACCGCCGGATCATCTCCGGGCACCCCGTCCCCTCGCCGTTCCCGCAGCGTGCCCGGCACGCGGCGAAGATCCCCGCGCAGCTGCCCGCCGGCGTCGGCGACTTCACCGGCAGGCTCGACCAGGTCGACTGGCTGTGCCGGGAGCTCAACCACGACCGGGCCGACCGGCCGCGGGTCATCGCCCTGGTGGGCCGCGGCGGCGTGGGCAAGACGGCGCTGGCCGTCCACGCGGCACACAAGGTGCGCGACCACTACCCGGACGGGCAGATCCACGCCAACCTGCGCGGCAGCACCGAACCCCGGCAGCCGGCCGACGTGCTCGCCGAGTTCCTGCACGCGCTGGGGGTGCCGCAGCGGAGCGTCCCGCCGGACCTGTCCGGCCGCGCGACGCTGTTCCGCAGCGTCAGCGCCGGGCGCCGCCTGCTCATCCTGCTGGACGACGTGGCGGACTACGAGCAGATCGAGCCGCTGCTGCCCGGTGACCGGGGGAGCGTGGTGCTGTGCACGAGCCAGCCCAGCATGATCCAGGCGCCCGGTGTCGCGATGCGCCGCGTCGAAGGGCTCACCACCGCCGAGGGCGTGCAACTGCTCGCCCAGCTCGTGGGGGCGGAGCGCGTCGCCCAGGAGCCGGAGAGCGCCCGGCTGGTCGTGGAGCGTTGCGGGCACCTGCCGCTGGCGATCCGCGCCGCCGGCGCCCGCCTCAACGCCCGCCCGGCCTACCGGCTCGACCGGTTCGTCGACCGCCTGTCGGACGAGGACCGCAGGATCACCGAGCTGACCTACGGTTCCCTGGACACCGGCGCGCGGCTCGTCGCCTCGGCGGAGCGGCTGCCCGACGTGGCCCGCACGCTGTGGCTGCTGCTGAGCGTCATGAACCTGTCGCACGTGTCGGCCTGGGCGGCGGCCGCGGTCGCCGACCTGTCGGAGGACGAGGCGCAGCGGCTGCTCGACGTCCTGGTCGACCACCAGATGCTCGACGTGGTGAGCGAGGACGGCCTGGGCGGTTCCCGCTACGAGTTCCATTCGCTGGTGCGGATCCGGGCCCGTGCGATCGCGACCGCGGAGCTCGACGCGACGACCCGCGCCAAGGCCCGTGACCGGCTCCTCGACGTGTTCCTGTGGCTGGAGGAGCACGCGCGGGTGGCCCTCCGCTCACCCCGCAACGGGCTGTCGCGTCCCGCGCCGGCCTCGGTGCTGCGCATCGGCCGGACCATCATCCGCGACATCGCCCAGTACGCCGACGTGTGGCTCGCCCAGGAGCGGCCCAACCTCGCCGAACTCCGCGAGCCGCTCGTCGCCACGAGCGTGTGACGATGCCACGGCCGGCGACGACGGTACGGGTGACGACGACCCCGGCCCCCAGGGCGGCCGAGCCGCCGGGGCCGGGGAGGTTCAGCGCTCCGGCGGCGGGTCCAGTTGTTCGGCCAGCCTCCTGGGCGCCAGGTGGCGGTAGCTCTCGGCGAGCAGCTCCGCCACCTCGGACCAGTCCACGTCCTCCTCGACGACCATGCCGACGATGTCGCGGAACCAGGGCGGCCGGAAGAACGGATGGCCGAGGCCGCCCAGGGCGGCCAGTTCCTCCCCGGACGACCGGAACGTCAGCACGACCGCCGGCCCGGACGTGCCGGCCGCCCGCGCGTACGCGGGAGGCCGGCCGTCCTGGACCACGAGCACGTGGGCGAAGGTCTTCCTGCCCACCCGCCACCGCGTGCCCACCCACGCCTGCTCCTCGTACGCCTCGGGCAGACGCAGGCAGGCCTCCCGGAGGCGGGCCACGATCTCGCCGGGAACCTCCGCCGTCAACGCCACTCCGCCTGGGCGAGGATCCCGAGCGCCTCACGCAGGACCTCCACGGCCCTGCCGTACTCGATCATGTCGATGTGCTCCCGATCGGTGTGGTCGAGGCTGGAGTCACCGGGACCGTAGACCGCCATGGGCACCTGCCAGCGGGGCTCCACGATGTTCAGGTCGGCGGTCCCGGTCTTCAGCTTGAGCTTCGGCCGCTCCCCCCGGCGCCGGATGCCGGCGCACAGCGCCCGTACGGCGGGCCCCGCGGGGTCCACCCGCACCGGCGGTGTGCGGTCGTCGACGTACAGCGTCCCGTCCCTCGCGGCGTCGGTGACGAAGCGCTCGAAGGCCGCCAGGTCGAACCCCGGCGGGGTGCGTACGGACACGGTCATCAGCGCCTGCTCGATCGTGCCGGTGATGTCGTTCAGCGTGGGGATGGGACGGTCGAAGGCCCGGTCGCCCGCCCCCACCACCTCGCAGTAGGAGTCGCAGTAGGACCGGACCCGGTCCCAGAAGAGGGCCGCGGCCTCGGTGGCCTTCTCCTCCGGGCTGGCCGTGTGCACCGCCGGCCGGCTGACGTCGTAGCGCATCATGACACGGCCCTTGTAGCCGATGCCGACGCCGGCCCAGCCGTTGGGCTCGCCGACGACGGCCACGTCCGGCCGGAAGGTCTCGGCGAGGTGCTGCGCGCCCTTGCCGAAGGTCTCCTCCTCGACGACCCCCGCCACCACCACCTGCATGCCGCGCAGGTCCGCCGCGGCGGCGGCCGCGATCATCGTGGCGAGCGGCCCCTTGGCGTCCACGGTGCCCCGCCCGTACAGGAGGGAGCCCTCCTGCCGGACCGGGATGTCGCCGGGCACGGTGTCCATGTGACCCATCAACATGATCATAGGCGCGTCGGGGTCGCCCCGCCTGCCGATCACGTTTCCCACCTCGTCGATGTGACTGCGGAATCCCCAATCGGGCAGTTCGCGCGCGAGCAGGGCGGCCAGTTCGGCCTCCTCACCCGTCGGCGACGGCACCTCCACCATCCGGCGCAGCAGGGTCTCGGCCCTGCTCGTCGTACCGCCGGTCACGCTGCTGGTCATCGCGCTCCTTTGACGAGGGTGGTTCCTGCTCCGGCCCGTGCGGCGAGCACCGGCGAGGGACCGCGTCCGTCGCCGAGGACGACATGCGGCACGCCCGCCAGGCACGCCTCGCCCGCGGTCCGCAGTTTGACCTTCATGCGCCCGCCGGCCAGGTCGAGGTACTCGGCGAGGTCCTCGCACGGGATCTCGGCCACCAGGCTGGCGGGGTCGCCGGCGTCCCGCAGGAGCCCCGGCACGTTGGACAGGATGATGAGCCAGTCGGCCTCCAGCGCGACCGCGAGATGCGCGGCGAACCGGTCGGCGTCCACGTTGAGCAGCCCGGACCCGCCGGACCCGGCCTCGGACTCCGGGTCGTACGCGGGCGGCGAGATCACCGGCACGTACCCCGCCGCGAGCAGCGTCCGCGGCAGGTGGGCGTCCACCGCCGAGATCCGCCCCGACAGGTCGTCGCGGACCACCCGCCGGACGCCGTCCACGACGACGTTCGCCGGAGGCGTCCGCCGGGCGGTGACCATCCCGCCGTCGGCTCCCGACAGGCCCACCGCGCGGACGCCGAGCCGGAGCAGCTCGGTCACCAGCGGGGGCTTCAGGCGGCCGAGCATGCCGAGGACGAGCACGTCGAGCGCCGCCGCGTCGGTGTACCGGCTGCGGCGCCCGCCGGGCGCGGTCAGGTACCGCCTCGGGCGGCCGAGCTCGTCCGCGAGCCGGTCGGCCTCGGCGCCGCCGCCGTGGACCACGACCACACTGTCGCCGCGGTCCACCAGCGCGCGGATGTCGGCGCACGCCCGGGACATGTCCGCGCCGAGCGACCCGCCGACCTTGATCACGTACCGTTCAGATCGGGTGGAGTCCGACGAAGTCGAGTCCCGCGGTCTCCTCCCAGTCAGCGGCGATGTTGAGGCACTGGACGGCATTTCCGGCACCTCCCTTCACCAGGTTGTCCAGTGCGGCCACGACCACCAGGTGGTCGCCGCCGGGGGCGAGGGCCAGCCCGATGTCGCAGAAGTTGCTGCCGGCCAGGATCTTCGGTTCCGGCATGCGGTGCAGCGCCGAGCGTTCCCTGATCACACGGACGAACGGCTCCTCGCCGTACGCCTTGCGGTAGACGGCCCACAGTTCCCGTTCGGTGACCGTACGGGAGGGGGTGACGTGGCAGGCGACCTGCACCCCGCGCACCGCCTCGACGGCGGTCACCGACATGTGCGCCGTGATCCCGCACGCCTGCTCGATCTCCGCGGTGTGACGGTGCCCGTGGGGTTTGGCCATCCGCATCGCGCCGCTGCGCTCGGGATGGTGGCTGCCCTCGTCGGGCGTCCGCCCGCCGCCGCTGGATCCCGTGCGGGCGTCGACGACCACCGGGCCGCCGATCAGCCCCTCGGCCGCCAGCGGGTGCAGCGCGAGGATCGCCGCGTTGGCCATGCAGCCGGCCACCGCGATGTGGGTGGCGCCGCGCAGCCCGTCCCGGTTGAGCTCGGGGATGCCGGGCTGGAAGCGGGCCAGCCAGGCGGGGTCGGGCGGCGGCCCGGGGTAGAAGCGCGCCCGCCTCTCCGGGTCGTGGATCCGGAAGTCCGCGCTGAGGTCCACGACCGTCGGCGCGAGCCCCGACCAGCGTTCGACGGAGCGCATCGACGTGCCGTGCGGGGTCGCCAGGAAGACGACGTCGCAGGGCGACAGGTCCTCCTCGCGGGTGAAGCACAGGTCGGTCTGGCCGCGCAGGTTCGGGTGGGAGACCCGCAGGGGACGCCCGGCCTGCCGTTCCGAGGTGACCTGTGCCAGTTCGATGTGCGGATGACGCAGCAGCAGCCGGACGATCTCACCGCCGATGTAGCCGCTGCCGCCGACGACGGCGGCCCTCATGGCGCCAGCGCTCCGAGGACGTGGCCGACGACGAGGTCGGCCAGATCCACCTCGGTCGCCTGGATGAGCCCGTGGAACTCCATGGTGTGGTTCACCTCGGTGACCAGCAGTTCCCCGGTCGCGCGCTCGATCAGGTCCACCGCGAGCATGCCGCCGCCGACCGCCTGGGCCGCCCGCAGCGAGAGCTTCACCAGGTCGTCGGTGAGAGGGCACCGCTCCGTGGACGCGCCGCGGGCGGTGTTGGTGATCCAGTGGCCGGAGCGGCGGTAGACCGCGGCCACCACCTCGTCGCCGAGCACGATCACCCGGAGGTCGCGGCCCGGCTTGTCGATGTACTCCTGCACGTAGAAGACCGAGTGCACCGGCGAGCGCAGCGACTGCTTGTGCTCGATCAGCGCCTCGGCCGCGTCACGGTCGTTGACCTTGGCCAGCAGCCGGCCCCACGAGCCGACGGCCGGTTTGACCACGGCCGGGTAACCGACGCGTTCGATGGCCTCCAGGGCGGCGTCGGGAGTCAGCGCGACGACCGTCACCGGTGTCGGTATCCCGGCGCCGGCCAGCGCCAGCGAGGTGAGGATCTTGTCGCCGCACGTCTCGATCACGGCGCTCGGGTTGAAGACCGGCAGGTTCCCGGCCTCGAACAGGCGCGCCGCGTACAGGCTGCGCGTGTGGGACATGCTCCGGTTGAGCACGCCCCGGTAGCGGCCCGCCACGGGCGCGCCGAGGTCGCCGATCACCCGGCGTTCGTCGATCTGCTCGTACGGCACGCCGCGCCGTTCGAGGGCCTCGAAGATCAAGCGTTCCTCGAGGCGCGTGCGGGTGGTCAGGACGGCGAGCGGACCGTCCTGACCAGCGCTGATTGTCACGTTCTACTCCCCGAAGTCTTCCTCGATCTCCGGCGCGAGCGCGAACTCGGCGGGGTCGAGGGCGATGACCTCGAGCTCCGCCTGGCAGGCCGGGCATACGACGATCGAGGTCACCCGCAGGTCCGAGGACGTCGGTACGGCCTCGGTGCAGTCGGGACAGGTGCTCACTGCGACGGTCATGGAGACTCTCCTTGTTCGGTGCTGATGCGAACATCCGGACGACCACGCAGGACGGACTCGGCCGCGCGGACCACGTGGTCCCGCGACACGCCGCACTGCGCGAGCTGTTCCTCGTGACTGCCGGGCCGGGAGCAGAACGCGTCGCCGACGCCCACGCGCACCACCCGCGCCGGCCGGTGCTCGGCCAGGGTCTCGGCGACCGCGCCGCCGAGCCCGCCGAGCACGGAGTGGTCCTCGACGGTTACGACGCCCGCGGTCGTCTCCGCCGCCTCCACCAGGGCGGCGACGTCCAGCGGCTTGATCGTGTGCATGTTCAGCACGCACGCCTCGATCCCCGCCGCGGCGAGCCTGCGCGCCGCGTCGAGCGCGAACCGTACGGGGAGGGCGCCCGCGGCCACGATCGTCACGTCGCCGCCCGTGCGCAGCCGTACCGCCCGGCCCACGGTGAAGTCGGCGTCATCCGTGTAGACCGGAGGGGTCGGGTTGCGGCCGAGCCTGATGTAGACCGGTCCCGGCAGGTAGGCGGAGGCCCGTACCATGCGGACGGTCTCCGCGGGGTCCGCGGGCGTCATCACGGTCATGTTCGGCAGGCCCCGCATGATCGCGAGGTCCTGCTGGGCGTGGTGCGTGGGGCCGAGGTGGGCGGCGGACAGCCCGGAGTGGGTGCCGACGATCCGCACCGGAAGCGCGTGGTAGGCGACGTCGATCTTGACTTGTTCCAGGGCCCGCGCCGAGGCGAAGGCCGCCATCGTGTTGACGAACGGCAGGACGCCGGTGCTCGCCACGGCCGCCGCCACGGTGATCAGGTTGGCCTCGGCGATGCCCAGGTCGACGTACTGGCCCGGCAGTTCGGCCTCGAACTGCCGCTCCAGCCCGCCCATGTCGGAGTCCAGACACCAGACGCGGCCGTCCGCCCGGGCCAGCTCCAGCAGCGTGGCCCGGTAGGCGGCGCGGTCGGAGTCGGGCGCCGGCGCCCGGGCCGGGGCGCCGCGCTCGCGCGTGGTGGTCATGCCGCGGCTCGCAGCGCGGCCAGGGCCCGCTCGTACGCGTCGGGGCCCAGCTTGGCGAAGTGACTCTGCTTGCGGTGCTCCAGGTGACGCACCCCCCGGCCCTTCACGGTGTCCGCGATGAGCACGGCCGGGCCTCCCGGCGCGGGCGGGGTGCGCAGGGCCGGCACCAGTTCGGCGAAGTCGTGCCCGTCGGCGTGCGACACCTGCCAGCCGAACGCGCGCCACCGGTCGGCCAGGGGCTCCAGCCGCATCCGGTCCTCTGTCGAGCCGTTGATCTGCAACCGGTTCCGGTCGATCACCGCGGTGAGGTTGTCCAGCCGGTAGTGCGCCGCCGACATCGCGGCCTCCCACACCGTGCCCTCCTGCAGTTCGCCATCGCCGAGCAGGACGAACACGCGGTTGGCGCGCCCGGCCCGCTTGGCCGCGAGCGCCAGGCCGACGGCGAGGGACAGGCCGTGGCCGAGCGACCCGGTGGCGAACTCCACCCCCGGGACCGCGGGGGTGGGGTGGGCCATGAGCCTGCCGTCGGGGTGGCCGTAGCTCGCCAGCTCCGAGCGCGGGAAGAAGCCGCGCTCGGCCAGCGTGGAGTACAGCGCGGCGCTGGCGTGCCCCTTGCTCAGCACGAAGTAGTCGCGCCCGGACCAGCGGGGCTCCTGCGGGCGCACCCGCAGGACCTCGAAGTACAGCGCGACGAGGATGTCCGCGGCCGACAGCGACCCCCCTATGTGGGTGCCGACGGCCCCGGCGCCGATGGCCAGCACGTGCTCCCGCACCGCCAGGGCGGTGCGGGACAACGCGGCCGGGTCGACGGCGCCCTCGGGGCTCCGCGCGACGGTCTCGACGGTCATGCGGCCGCTCCGGCGTGCGCGTGACCGACGCCCTTCACCGCCGCCCACGGCGGGGCGTACGGCGCGGACCGCGCGAAGCGGCCGATCACGTCGAGGTTCTCCCAGACCCGCTGGAAGGCGTCGGCGTACTCCTCCAGCGCCGGCCCGGCGTCCGGGTTGAGGTGCATGCGCCGCAGGCACAGGGAGTCCTCGATGACGGCGCAGGTCACCGGGTAGTCGGCCAGGTCGTAACGCTGGGGGTTGACCCCCGGCAGCGACCAGGGGTAGCCCCGGCCGTACGCGTCCTGCTCCTGGAACACCGGCTGACCGGGCAGCGGGATGATCTGGTAGTGCGTCAGCGGCACGCCCTCGGCCAGCAGCGCGCGGCGCAGCGCCTGCCGGAACTGGCCGGGCGTGATGCCGTCCAGCCCCGCGGCCTCCGGGTCGAAGCGGAAGCGCAGCATGTGCCACATGTGGGTGCGGTCGTCCGGCACGGAGGGGAGGACGATGCCGGGCAGCTCGGCGAGCCGGTTCAGGAACACCGGGATGTTCTGCTCACGCCGCACCTGGTAGTCCCAGAAGCGGTCGAGCTGGGCCCGGGTGAAGGCGGCGAGGACCGCGCTGAGCTTGAGGTTCGACCCCCGCGTGGCGGAGACGTAGAGGCGCTCCTCCGTGCTCAGGTCCTCGCCCAGGATGCGCAGGCTGCGGCAGCGCTCGGCGACCCGCTCGTCGTCGGTGACGATCAGCCCGCCCTCCCCGCAGGTCGGGATGCTCTTCTCCACGTTGAGGCTGAAGCAGCCGACGTCACCGATCGAGCCCGCCGTACGGCCGCGGTACTTGCCTCCCTGGGCCTGGACCGCGTCCTCGATGACGTAGAGGTCGTACTTGCGCGCCAGCGCCAGGATCTCGTCCATGTCGGCCGGCAGGCCGCCGAGATGCACCGGGATGATCGCGCGCGTACGGTTCGTGATCTTCGCCTCGATCTGCGTGACGTCGATGTTGAACGACACGGGGTCGATGTCCACGAACACGGGGACGGCGAGCTGGTAGAGGGGAGCCATCGCGGTCGCGACGTAGCTCAGGGCCGGCACGATCACCTCGTCGCCGGGACCGATGCCGAGCGCGGTCAGCGCCAACTCCAGCGCCACCGTGCCGCTGTTGACCGACACCGCGTGACGGGTGTCGCAGAACTCGGCCCATTCGCTTTCCAGCCCGCTGATCTCGGGCTCTTCCTTCGCGCCCACGGTGAATTTCCCGTGGTCGAGCACGCGGAGTACGGCGTCTCGATCAGCCTGCGTCACCACCGGCCATTCCAGTCTGCGGTATTCCGGCCGGACCGCGGGCTTGCCGCCGAACATCGCCAGATCGGCCTTCATTTCTCTCCTTCTGCCGCACCATTTCCCTTATTCGGGCGTCAGGCGGAGACCACGCTAATCATCCCGTCTCTCGCGGCGGTATTGAAATGGCACGGCTTTTCTCTCGCCGCGGTATTGATTCGAGCTGATATTTCTCTCGGCAAGAGAAATAGCGATGCGGACGGCTACGCCCGGCGTGGGCGGCGCAGGGGAGAATGGCACGCGGTACGCGCCGGCCGTGTGGCCGCGGCCGTCCGGATGGCGCACTTGTGGTGGTCCGGAAAGGCCGCGCCCTGGCGCCGGCGCCCGGAATCACCGCTGGAGGTCACCTCCGGAACCGCGGTGAAAGCCGTGAATCGCGTGATTGCGTCCCAGAGGGGATTGAAGACCTCGGTCGAGATGCGCCGGTCGGCATAGAATTACGGGGGATACCGGAATCACGCTCGACGATGGCCTGACGACTCAGGCGTGTCCAGGAGGTGCCGTGGTCCGCGAGATCGATCGACAGTTGGCGACGGTGCTGGCGCGTCATGCGGTCGCCCACGCCGCTCCTGGCGAACTGCCCTTGTTCGAGGTCACATCGGATGCCTTCTTCGCGGCGCCCGGGCGGGCCGGGCGGGCGTTCAGGCGGAGCGAACCACTCGGCTTCGGCCTGGAGACCGCGGTCACCGTCGTCAGCACCATCGCGCTCACCGTGACCGTCGACGTGCTGAAGGAGATCACCACGCGCCATGCCGAACGACTGGTGAGTTCGTCGGCATCGCGGGTTGGTCGCGTGCTCAGGCGCAGGTTCGCACGCAGGTCGCGGCAGTCCGCCGAGCCGTTGCCGAGCCTCGATCAGGAGCAGCTCGCGGCGCTCCGCGAGCTGGCATACCGGCGGGCGCTGGAACTGCGCGCGTCCGACGAGCAGGCGGCACGGATAGCCGACGGCATCGTCTCAGCGTTGGCCGGGCCGACCAGCGACCCGTGAGGCCGGCCGCGGAGTCCGCGGCGGCGACGGCTGACGCCCGGCCCAGTCCGTTCGCCGTCCCTTCCGCCACCACCTCGCGATTCGCCCTGCTCGTCGTCGTGATCTCGATGATCACATTGACGTACGGCCCGTCGACGGTTCCGGGGATGGGCGAGAGGCCGACGGGCGACTACGCGGGCCTGACCTGCTTCCGGAACCTGGTGAACGAGGCCACCCGGCGAGCCGGCACACCGGTGAACCTGTTCGACACGGACACGTACCGGTTGCACGGGAGCTGCCCGGAAGGGGCGGCGGCGAATCCGGCACCGGGCCTTCGGGTGCTCGCGGTGTACTGGCTGGTCGTGCTGGCCATGTGGTGGGCGATACCGCTCTGGCGGCTGCGGCGCCGGCGCCTCCGCCCGCTGCCTGTCGCCGAGATGCCGGAACTCCCCGGATACCTCGCCGAGTTGCGGCGGGTCGCCGGAGTCGGCACCCGTGTCACGTTCGTGGTCGACTACCTCGACCCGCGGATCTCCGGCCTCGCCTTCGGACGACCGGGGCGGCGGCACATCCTGCTCAGCGGCGGACTGCTGGCCACGTTCGTCTCCGACAGACCGGTCTTCCGGGCGGTCGTCCTGCACGAACTCGCCCATCTCCGCAATCGTGACGTGGACCTTGGATTCATCACGATCTCGGCGTGGCGGGTCTTCCTGGTCCTGATCCTCGCTCCCGACCTGTTCTCTTTTCTGAGATTGCCGGCCGAGGCCCGGCTCCGCCCCTCATACGGCTTCGCCGCGACGTTGGCCGGGCAACTGGTCGTGCTGGCGGTCTATCTGCTGCTGGCCGGCAACGCCGTGCTGCGCAGCCGCGAGCTGCACGCGGACGCTCGCGCGGCGCAGTGGAGCGGCGGCCCCGACGACCTGGCCCGACTGTTCGCTCCGCACGCGGGCGTCCGGATCGGACGGCTACGTCACTCGCTGGGGTCGCATCCCGCGACCCGCGACCGGCTTCTGGCTCTGGCCGACACATCCGCGCTGCTGAGGATGGGTTTCGGTGAGTCGCTGACCATGGGACTGGCCATCAGCCTCGTTCAGGACATCGGCGAGACGGTGTTCGAGGGGAAAACGGCCTTCTGGGTCTTCGCCGTTCTGCTCGCGACCGGAGTCGGGCTCGGGATCTGGCGCATGGAGATCGCCGCGTACGTGCTGGGTGATCCGACACGCGTCAACCGGGTGGGCCTGGGGCTCGGCCTCGGTCTCGCGGTGGGCGGGACAGTCTCTCCGGCCTGGCCCGCGTCCGAGGATCTGCTCGGGCGATCGTCGATCGGCGCCATCCTCCCCTGGTGCGTGCTGTTGTTCCTCGGGGTCTGGCTGTTCGTCCGCTGGATGGCGATGGTGGCTCGGGCCTGGATGCCGGTGGCCGCCGCCGCGCGCCGCCCCGCCCTCGTCGTCGTGACGACCCTGGCCGTCGCGGCGGTCCTACTGGGCATCGGGTTCGTCTACGCT
Organism: Microbispora triticiradicis; assembly: GCF_005864065.1. NCBI lineage: Bacteria > Bacillati > Actinomycetota > Actinomycetes > Streptosporangiales > Streptosporangiaceae > Microbispora > Microbispora triticiradicis. The sequence goes on from NZ_VANP01000014.1 coordinate 181,424, forward strand.
CTGCCGCTGGCTTCGATCGCGGGGCAGGCACAGGCGCTTCTGTTCCCGGGGCTTCCGCAGACATCGGTGTTCTTCGTCGAGGCCGTGGTCGTCCTCATCACCGCACCGGAGGCGCTCAGGATTCTCACCTTGCTGACCATCGCGGTGCATCCGCTCGTCGGAACCGTCCTCGCGCGTCGTCTCCCGTCGCGGCCCGCCCCGTCATGGCTCACGCTCGATCCGTTGCCGCCCGGCTGGCGGAGCGCCTCTCCGCTGCCGGGGGAGGGAGGAACCGCGATCAGGAGTGGTCTCGTCGTCACGTGCTTCGCGCTTCTGCTCGAGTTCGCCGGCTTTCTTGTGGGCCTCTTGACGGCCCGCGACGTGGTCGCTTCTTTCATGCGTTTCTACGGCATGGAGGCGTTCTACTTGGCGACGATGGCGCTGACGTCAGTGATCGTCACGGCTCGCGCCAGGGACTCTTCCGTGCTCTGGGGTATCGTCGGCGCCTCTGTCGCAGGGCTGGTCGTGGTGATCGGTGAGAGCGTCGTCTTCCACATGGCGGCGGGCATCGCCACGGTCGCGTACGGCCGTTCCGCCATGCCCGTTCTCAGCTCCGCGGTGTGGGACTCGCCGATGTACCTGAGTTGGATGCTGTCCGTATTCGCCGAGGGCATCGAGCTCGCCTCTCTGGTGGCACTGGTGACAGCGGCCGTAGGCCCCCGCCGCCTCCGCCGCACCCCGGCACCCTAGGCCACCGGGGGTGGTGTGATCTGCCCAGAGATGGTCCCCGGGGCCTCCCGATTGCCAAAAACCTGTAAATTTGGTAGGAAATACCTGTGTCTCTGGCATCGGGGCCGGCCCCGAGCGGCCCGACGTGCCCCGACCTTCGGAGCGACCACCGTGACGTCTTCCCCCTCAAGATCGCTTTCTCCCGCCCCCGTGGGCGGGCCTCCCGTGGCGGGCGGGCTCCCTGACGGGGCGCCCGCCACCGCGACGCCGTTCCGGCGGGGTCGCGGGACCCGCCGGATCGGCGTGCGGGTCCTTTCGCTCCTGGCGCTGCTCGCGCTCTGGCAGCTCGCGGCCGCCGCCGCGGGCAACCCGTCGTTCGTCCCAGCGCCCCGGGCGGTGTGGGACCAGCTCGTCCTGCTGTCCACCACCCACGACGGCGTCCGCGGCTACAGCGGTCACCTGCTCGCCGAGCACCTGGGCATCAGCCTCCGCCGCATCCTCGTCGGCTCGGCGCTCGGCGTGGCGGCGGGGCTCGTCATCGGCGTCGTCCTGGGCGCCGTGCCGTGGATCCGTCTCGTGGCCGAGCCGGTCGTGACCTTCGTACGGGCGCTGCCTCCGCTGGCCTACTTCAGCCTGCTGATCATCTGGTTCGGCATCGACGAGACGCCCAAGCTGTGGCTGCTCGCCATCGCCGCGCTCCCACCGGTCGCCGTGGCCACCGCCGCGGCCGTCCACGGCGCCCCGACCGGCCTGGTCGAGGCGGCCAGGGCGCTGGGCGCCTCCCGGTGGAACGTGATCAGGGACGTGGTGCTGCCCAGCGCGCTACCCGAGATCTTCACCGGTGTCCGGCTGGCCGTCGGGGTCGCGTACTCCTCGGTCGTCGCGGCGGAGACGGTCAACGGCGTGCCCGGCATCGGGGGGATGGTCCGCGACGCCCAGCGTTACCTGCAGACCGACGTCGTGGTGCTCGGGCTGCTCGCCATCGGCCTGTCCGGACTGCTGATCGACGGCCTGCTGCGCGCCGCCGAGACCCGGCTCATCCCCTGGCGCGGCCGGACCTGACCACCGCGTCCACCCGAACTCCCATGAAGCCCCCCAACCTGCAGAAGGAACCTTTCGCCATGCCACGACCACGCCCCGCGCGCCTGTCCACCATCGTCCTGGCCGCCGCGACGGCCGTAGTGACGGCCGCTGTCCTGACCGCGTGCGGCAACGGCACCGCGTCCGGCGGAGGTGGCGGCGGCGATACGACGGAGCGCACCATCCGCATCGCCTACCAGGCGTTTCCCAGCGGGGACCTCATCGTGAAGAACAAGGGGTGGCTGGAGCAGGCGCTGCCCGGCTACACGATCAAGTGGACCAAGTTCGACTCGGGCGCCAGCATCAACACCGCCTTCGTGGCCAAGAGCGTGGACATCGCGGCCATCGGGTCGAGCCCGGTCGCCCGCGGGCTGTCCCAGCCGCTGAACATCCCCTATCAGGTGGCGTTCGTGCTCGACGTGGCGGGCGACAACGAGGCCCTGGTCGCCCGCGACGGCAGCGGCGTCTCCTCGGTGGCGGACCTGCGCGGCAAGAAGGTGGCCACGCCGTTCGCCTCGACGGCTCACTACAGCCTGCTCGCCGCCCTCGATAAGGCGGGGGTGCCGGAGTCGGCGGTGAACCTCGTCGACCTGGAGCCGCAGGACATCGTGGCGTCCTGGACGCGCGGGGACATCGACGCCGCCTACGTCTGGCTGCCGACGCTGGACGAGATCAAGAAGACCGGTAAGACGCTCGTCACCAGCCGCGAACTGGCGACGGCGGGCAAGCCGACCCTCGACCTCGGCGTGGTGTCGACGGCGTTCGTCAAGGCGCACCCCGACGCCGTCGACGCCTGGCGCAAGGCCGAGGCCAGTGCGCTCGACCTCATCGCGAACGACCCCGACACCGCCGCCCAGGCGGTGGGCGCGGAGCTCAACCTCGGCAAGGACGACGCCAAGGCGCAGCTCAGCCAGGGCGTGTTCCTCAAGCCGGCCGACCTGTCCTCGCCGGAGTGGCTCGGCACGCCCGGCCAGGTCGGCGGCCTGGCCAAGAACCTGGTGAGCGCGGCGCAGTTCCTCAAGGACCAGCAGAAGATCGACTCGGTGCCCGACCTCGCCACGGTCGAGAAGGCCGTCTACACCGAAGGGCTTCCCGGTGTCCTCGCGCCCTGACCCGGCCGCCGCCCCCGCCGTGGCGGACGAGGACGCCGCCGCCGTGCGCCTGCACGAGGTCGGGCACGTCTACGACGGCGCGGGAGGCCCCGTCGCCGCCCTGGGACCGATCTCCCTCACCGTCCCGTCCGGGACCTTCCTCGTGCTCGTCGGCGCCTCCGGATGCGGCAAGAGCACGCTGCTGCGCCTCGTCGCGGGCTTCGAGAAGCCCACCTCCGGCACCGTGCTCACCGGGGGCGCCGAGCCCGTCCCCGGCAGGGGCGCCGGGATCGTCTTCCAGCAGCCCCGGCTGTTCCCGTGGAAGACCGTGGGCGGCAACGTCGAACTGGCCCTGCGGTACGCCGGGGTGTCGCGCGCGGAGCGCGCCCGCCGCGTGCCGGAACTGCTGGAACGGGTCGGCCTGCACGACGTGGCGGACCGCCGGATCTGGCAGATCTCGGGAGGGCAGCAGCAGCGGGTGGCGATCGCCAGGGCGCTCGCCGGCGACGACCCGCTGCTGCTGCTCGACGAGCCGTTCGCCGCCCTCGACGCGCTCACCCGCGAGCGCCTCCAGGAGGACCTGCGCCGGGTGAGCGCGCAGACCGGCCGCACGTCGGTGTTCGTCACCCACAGCGTCGAGGAGGCCGTGTTCCTCGGCAGCCGGGTCGTCGTGCTCACCCGCCGGCCGGGCCGGATCGCGCTCGACCTGGAGGTCGGCCTTCCACGCACCGGGATCGAACCCGACGAACTGCGCGCCCTGCCCGAATACGCCGCGCTCCGCGCCGAGGTCGGCCACGCCGTACGCGCCGCCGCCGCCTGAAGCACAGCCGTCACCCGAGGAGAACGAGATGACCACATCGACCGCCGTCAAGCTGGACCTGCGACCGCTCGGCCCCCACTTCGGGTCGGAGGTCGAAGGGCTGGACCTGGCACACGCCACCGACGAGGAGCTGGCCGCGGTGCGCGCCGCCCTCGTGGAACGCAAGGTGCTGTTCTTCGGCGGCCAGATCCTGGACGAGGACGGGCAGGTGGCGCTCGGCCGCCGTCTCGGCGAGCTGACCGCCTCCCACCCGGTCGTCGGGGGAGTCGACGAGGCGCATCCCGAGATCTACGCACTCGACAGCGCCGACAACGGCTTCGCCGACGTCTGGCACACCGACGTCACGTTCATGCCCCGCCCGCCGCTCGGCTCGATCCTGCGCGCGGTGGTCCTCCCACACACCGGCGGCGACACCAGCTGGGCCGACAGCCAGCTCGCCTACGACTCCCTGTCCGCCCCGGTGCGGGAGCTCGCCGACCAGCTCACCGCGGTGCACGACGGCAACCGCGAGTTCGGCTACTACCTCGCCCAGCGCCGGTCCGGCAGGGGCAGCGTCTGGGACGGCGAGGTCGTCACCCGCCTCGACCCGGTGGAGCACCCGGTGGTCCGCGTCCACCCCGAGACCGGCCGCAAGGGCATCTTCGTCAACCCCGGTTTCACCTCCCACATCGTCGGCGTGTCCGAGGCGGAGAGCCGGGCCATCCTGGACCTGCTCTACGCCCACCTCACCAAGCCCGAGCACATCGTCCGGCACCGCTGGAGGGCCGGCGACGTCGCCATGTGGGACAACCGGAGCACGGCCCACTACGCCAACCGGGACTACGGCGACGCCCACCGGGTGATGCACCGGATCACCCTGCGCGGCGACCGTCCCTTCGGCCCCGGACGACGTTCCTGAGCTCAGTACATGCGCGGCGGAGCGGGGTCGGTGCGCACGTGCAGCAGATGCGGCCGGTCGTCGGCGAGCGCGGCGGCGAGCGCGCCCTTCACCTCGGCGGGCTCGGACACGTACCGGGCCGCGCAGCCCATTCCCTGGGCGAGCGCGACGAAGTCGAGCCCGCCGAGGTCGACACCGGGGATGCCCGTGCCGCCGGACGCCTCGCCGAGCAGCCGCACCGCCGCGTACCGCGTGTTGTCCAGGATCACGAAGGTCACCGGCGTCCGCTCGCGCGCCGCGGTCCACAGGGCCTGGATGCCGAACATGGCCGACCCGTCGCCGAGCACCGCGACCACCCTGCGGCCCGGCCTGGCCAGTGCGGCACCGACCGCGGCCGGGAGCCCGTAACCGAGCGCGCCGCTCGCGGTGGTGAGGAACCCCGTGTCGGTCGCGGTGATCGGCAGGTGGTCGTGCAGCACGCTGCGGTGGCTGGGCGTCTCCTCCACCACGATCGCGTCGGCGGGCAGCAGTTCGGCGAGCGTGGCGTAGACCTCCGCCGCGGTGATCATCCCGTCCGCCGGTCCCGCCGGCCGGGCGAGGACGGGCGGGGCCGCCCTGCCGGTCACGCGCGCCCGGCGGACCGGCGCACCGTTCGCGGCACTGCCGAGAGCCTCGTCCAGCGCCCGGAGGGCGAGCAGCGGCGTCGCCCTGATGCCGGGGCCCGTGTCCGCCCTGGCCAGCACCTGCTCGTCGTCGCTGACCACGAAGAGCGGGGGCAGCGGGACCTCGGCCTCGCCACGGTAGACGTGGTAGGTGAAGGCCGGGGCGCCGATCACCACGACCAGGTCGTGCCGGGCCAGCGCCGCGGCGGTGGCGCGCTTCTCCGCGTCGAGGAAGCCCAGGAAGAGGGGATGGTCCTCGGGGAAGGAGCACCGGGGCGAGACCGGCGCGGCCCAGACGCCCGCCCCGACGCGTTCCGCGAGGGCGACGAGGTCCGCGACCGCGCCGTCCGCGTCCACGCCGGGCCCGGCCACGATGCCCGGCCGTACGCTGCCGTGCAGGGCCCGGGCCAGCGCCGCGAGGGCGGCGGGGTCGGGGCCGAAGCCGGGGATCGCCGGACGCGCGGCGACCGGCGCACCCGCCTCCGCGTCCCAGTCGTCCGCCGGAACGGAGATGAAGACCGGGCCCCGCGGGGCCTGGGACGCCACGTGGTAGGCGCGGGCGATCGCCGCGGGCACATCCTGCGGCCGGGCGGGCTCGCAACTCCACTTGACGTACGGCCGGGGGAAGGCGGTGGCGTCGGTGGCGCCGAGGAACGGGTCGCCGCGCAGCAGCGTCCTGCTCTGCTGGCCGGCCATCACGATCAGCGGGGCGTGGCCGCGCGCGGCGTTGAACACCTGCCCGAGGCCGTGGCCGAGGCCGCCCGCGCTGTGCAGGTTCACCAGCACCGGCCGCCTGGTCGCCTGGGCGTAGCCGTCGGCCATGGCGACGACCACCGATTCGTGCAGCCCGAGCACGTAGCGGAAATCGTCCGGCCAGTCGGTGAGAAATGCGACCTCGGTGGTTCCGGGATTTCCGAAAACGGTGGTCAGGCCGAGTTGCCGGAGCAGCCGGCGGGTGGCGTCCCGGACCGTCCTGTCGCTCGCGATCGAATTCACGGGAAACGCCTCCCAAAATCTCAGGAACGGGCGGAAAGCCGCATGGTGAAAAGCCGGGCGCAATATCCCCGGAGTAGCGGCGCCCGGTCGCCGAGATGTTTCTCGACACCGTGCAGCAGCGTGTCGAATCCGTCGCGGTCGCCCGTGGAGGCGAGCGTGTCGATCGTGGCGACGGCCTCGCGCAGCGCCGCCCTCGCCGCGGCGGCGTGCGGGTTGGCCACCTGGATGTCCCAGTAGACCTCGGGGTTGCCGCCGGTGATCCGGGCCAGGACGGCGAGCATGGTCAGGTGCGGGGGCGGGGCCAGGGCGAGCAGCGCCTCGGCGTCCGCGCCGCCCGCGACGACCGCCTGCCCGAAGGCCAGCACGGCGGCGTGCGTGGCCGCCTGGAGGACCGCCGTGACGCGGTCGTGCTCCCCGGCGGTCAGCTCGACGACGCGGGCTCCGGCGGCGGTGATCGAGCCGAGCAGCGCGGCGGTGCGCGGGCCGTCCGCCACGCGTACGGCGGCCACGGCGTTGCCCTGCCAGCCCAGCGCGGGCGCGAACATCGGGTTGAGCCCGCACGCCTCCGCACCCCGGGAGGCCGCCGCGCTGGCGAGAGCGGGCGTGACGGCCTCCTTGACCGACAGGGTCTCGACCAGCAGCGCCCCCGGCCGTACGGCCGGCGCGCAGGCGGCGACGGCCGGGACGGCGACCTGCTCGGGCAGCGCGAAGACCACCGTGTCGGCCCGCCGCAGCACGCCGAGCAGGTCCGCCGACGGGCGGCACGCGTCCGCGACGATGACCGCCGTGCCGGGGATCTCCGCCGCCCGCACGTCCGCGCACACCACCGGGCCGTCCGGGAGCCGCAGGCGGGCGAGCAGCCCGCCCACCTCGCCCGCGCCGCCGACCACGACCGTCGTCATCGGGACTCCACCGGCTCACCGGCGCGCAGCGCGGCCACGTCGATCTTCCCGTTCCGGTTGCGCGGCAGTTCGGCGAGGACGACGTACCGGTCGGGCCGCATGTACGCGGGGAGCGTGGCCGCCGCGACCGCGCGGAGTTCGTCCTCGGTGGGCGGGGCGCCGCTCGCGGCGACGAAGGCGATCACCTGCTCCGCCCCGCCGGGTGGCGTCCGCAGGGTGACGAAGCAGCCGGTGACGGACGGATGCCCCGCCACGGCCGCCTCGATCTCCCCGAGTTCCACCCGGAAGCCCCTGATCTTCACCTGGCTGTCGGTGCGGCCGGCGATGTGCAGCTCACCGCCGGGTGACCAGAACCCGCGGTCGCCGGTGCGGTAGATCCGCCCGCCGCCCCTGGGGTCGGGCAGGAACCGCGCCGCGGTGAGGCCGGGACGCCGGTGGTAACCCCGCGCCAGGGCCGGGCCCGAGACGCAGATCTCGCCGATCACCCCCGGGGGCGCCGGCCGGAGCCCGGCGTCCAGGACCTCGACCCGGTAGTTGGGCAGCGGCCCGCCGATCGGGATCCGCCCGTCCGCGGCGTCGGCGATGCCGCAGTGGTGGGCGGTGGCCCACACCGCGCACTCGGTGGGCCCGTAGTCGTTGAGCAGCACGGCGTCCGGGCAGGTGAGCAGGTGGCGCGCGACCAGCCGGGGCGGCATCGGCTCGCCGCCCACCGAGACCAGCCGCAGCCGGCTCAGGCACTCCTCCCCGGCCGCCTCCAGGACGAGCCCGTAGTGCGACGGGACGGAGTGGATGTGGGTGATCGGCACCCGCCGCAGCAGGGCGCGCAGGGCCAGCGGGTCACGCGCCTCGGTCTCGGTCGGCAGCACCGCCGTCCCGCCGCCGGTGAGCGTCCAGTAGAGGCCGCCCGCGGCGCCGTCGAAGCACAGCGGCATGGTGACCAGGTCGCACTCGGGCGGCGGGCCGCCCACGCCGCGGGCGTGCGTGGACACCACGATCGCCCGGTGGCTGACCGCCACGCCCTTCGGCACGCCGGTGGACCCGGACGTGTAGATGACGTAGGCCAGGTCGGCCGTGCGCACCGGCACATCCAGGTCGTCCCCCCGATCGGGGTCCTGGCCGGTGCCCGCGCCCGGGCCGTCCGGGTCCAGCAGGCGTACGCCCGGGAACCCGGCCGGGAAGGCGAGGGGGGCTTCGGCAGGGGAGCCGTCGGGAGACTCGCCCGGAGACTCCTCAAGGGACTCGCCGGGGGAGGCGGCTGCGCCATCGCCGGTCGGCCGGCCGACCGCGAGCCGCACGCCGGAGTCGGCGAGGATGCGGCGGATGCGGTCGGCGGGCTGGGACGGCTCGATCGGCACGTAGGCCGCGCCGGACTTGAGCACGGCGAGCATCGCGACGACCGACTCGGCGGCGCGGCCGGCGAAGACCGCGACGAGGTCGCCGGGGCCGGCGCCGGCCGCGCGCAGGCGCCGCCCGAGCCGGTTGGCCCGGGCGTTCAGCTCGCCGTAGGTGAGCGTGACGTCGCCGCAGACGAGCGCCGTACGCGCGGGCTCGGCCGCAGCCCGGCGCTCGATGAGCGTGTGCAGGCAGACGTCCTCCACCGGCTGCGGCTCGCCGCCGGACCAGGTGGCGATCGCCGCGCGCTCGGCGGTGGTGAGCGCGGCGACGTCGCGTACCGGGCGGTCCTCGGCGATCTCCCCGAGGACCGCGAGCAGCCGGTCGGCGAGGGCGGCGACCACCTCGGGGTCGAACAGGCCGGTGTCGTGGTCGAGGCACAGCCCGCCGTCCGACCACCGCACGACCAGTTCGTGCGGCACGGACACGACGGCGCCGGGCTCCGCCGCTTCCCGGCGCCCTCCCGCGACGGCGACGCGGGCGACCACGCCGGCCGGGAGGGGCGGCGCGGCGCGGAGGTCCTCCGCCACCCGGCGGACCAGGTCGGCGGCCCGTTCGCGCTCGTCCACGAGCACGGTCAGCGCGACCGGGCGGGGGGTGACGACCCCCAGGCGCACCTCGGGCTCGCCCGTGTGGCGGGCGAGGAGAATCGCCGCGGCCGCCGCCAGGACGGCCTCCGGCGCCGCGCCTTCAAACACCGTGCCTTCCGGCACCGTGCCTTCCGGCACCGTGCCTTCCGGCACCGTGCCTTCCGGCACCATGCCTTCCGGCACCGCGCCTTCCGGCAGGGTGCTTTCCGGCAGGGTGCTTTCCGGCAGGGTGCTTTCCGGCACCGCGCCCTGTGTGCCCGCGCTGCCCGGCCGTGCGGTTTCCGGTGCCGCGGCTTCCGGCTGCGGGTGTTCCGGGGTCGCGCCGCCGGGGGCGGGCCACGGCCGGAACACCGTGTCGGTCGTGCCGGACGGCACGCTGCCGCAGCGGAGCCACGCCGGCAGCTCGCCGCCGTGGCGGACCCCGCCGTCGGGGTGCGGATCTCCCGGGAAGGCCGTACGGCCGGGCAGCCGGTTCACAGCAGCACGCGTTCGTGCGGCGCGGACCGGTGTGCCCGGGACTTGCGCAGGTCCCGGGTGACCAGCACCTTCTTCAGCCACCGGTCGGTGCCGTCGAACCTGGCGCGGAACGCGCTCCTGCCGTGCACGGCCCGGTAGTTGTCGACGATGAGCAGGTCGCCGGGGCCGAGCGCGACCCCGCACAGGTTGGCCTCCAGCGACCCGACCAGGGCGGCCAGCGCCTCCTCGGCCTCCCCGTCGCCCGGCAGCGCGGACATGAACACCGGGTCGATGCGCAGGTACGGCGCGTCGGGGTGGCCGAACAGGACCGCGCTCGGCTCGGGCTCGTCCTGCATCCGCTGGATGCTGTGCATCGCCATGCCCATCCCCGCCGCCTCCTCGGCCCGCGCCCGCAGCCGGTTGAGGTGCTCGTTGTCGGGGCGGATGAGGAAGCGCGGCTGGGCGAGCACCGCGCGGTGTGCGGGGTCGATCCGCACCTCGTCGACGCCGGCCACGGTGGTCGGCACCGCGTCGTGGTTGCGCATCCCGAGCAGGAGCAGGTAGTCGCAACGGAGGGGGTGGAAGCCGTCCTCCGTGTGCCACTCCAGCTGCACGGTGCCGTGCCCGCTCTGCTCGCGCTCCTCGGTCGGCATCGGCACCACGTCGTGCACGAGCTTGCCGTTCTGCAGGGACGACCAGCCGAAGACGTCGCCGAGCAGGCTCGCGACCAGCACCAGGTAGACCTCGTGGGCCGTGCGCGCGGGCACGGTCGAGGGCCTCGCCTGCTCCCGCCAGTCGAGCGGGGTGGGGCCGATCTCGTCGTCGGAGACCGGCAGTCCCCGGACGACCAGCGCCGGGCTGCTCTCGAACAGGCGGAGGGAGAGCAGTTCGCCGACCAGGCGCTCCGGCAGGCGATGGGCGTACGTCGCGGCGCCGTCGAGCAGCGCCGGGGCGGTGCTCGAACCGTGGCGGGCGGCGAGGGTGCGGGTGTAGGTGTCGATCTGGGCCGCGTCGGCCGGGTCGAGGTCGATGTAACGGATGCTTCCCGTCCCGGTGCTTCCCGTTGCGGCCTCGCCGTCCGGCCGCGGCATCGTTGAGACGTCCTCCATGGTGGTCCTTTCTCGCCTCACGCCCGCTACGCCGCGGCCCGCGCGGCAACCTCTTCGGGGGCCGGGAGGTAGCCGTTCTCCACGAGGAAGCGGAAGCAGGAGTGGGCCCACTCCTCGTTGACCGGCGGGCACTCGATGCCGGACCCGTCCAGGGCCGCGGTCAGCACCCGGCACTCGTCCATAGGGTCGACCCGCTGCTGCAGGTCGGGGTCGAGGGCGGCGTGCCGCATGGACGCCACACGCAGGATCGGGGTCAGCGGGTAGAGGATGTGGTCCTCGTCGACCGCGAGGGCCTGCCGCCTGGCCTCCTCCTCCTCGACGACGTTGAGGGCGTAGCCGAACGACCGCAGCCACTCGTAGCACTGCTGCATCGTGGTCGGTTCCCGGTTGGTGATGTTGAAGTTCCGGCCGAGGTTCTCCTCCCGCAGGGAGGTGTAGACGATCGCCTTGGCCGTGTAGTCGACGGGCACCGCGTTGATCACGTCGTTGTAGAGCGGCAGCACGCCGAGGTCCAGGAAGCCCTTGAGGTAGACGTACAGGTAGTCGGTCTCGTGGGAGGCGCCGGTCTGGGTGTGACCGGTGATCATCCACGGGCGCTGCACGGTGACCGGGACGCCGCGGTCGCGGGCGAGGGTCACGATCCGCTCGGACACCCACTTCGTACGGGGGTAACCGGTGGGGATCTTGGTGGGCCGGTCGGTGAGGTCCTGCTCGGTGAAGGGGCGCTCCGCGCCCGTGCCCATGAAGACGTCCACGCTGGAGATCAGGTGGAACGCCTTGAGCCGGGTGGTCGTCGCCAGCCGCAGCAGTTCCTCGGTGCCGAGGACGTTCGCGGCCTTCATCGCCTCGTAGGGGTAGGTGAAGTTGACGATCGCGCCGCTGTGGTAGATCGCGTCCAGCGACCCGGCCAGCTCGTCGTACGCCTCCTTCGACAGGCCGAGGGCCGGCTTCGCGAGGTCGCCGGTGACCACCCGCAGCCTGGACCGGTACGACTCGTCCCACGCCCGGTACTTGCGCAGGACCTCCTCCAGGCGGTCCCACGCCTCGTCCCGGCTCTGGCCGCGCACCAGGCAGTGCACGATCGCGTCGGTGCGCTCGATCAGCTCTACCGCGACGAAGGCGCCGAGGTAGCCGGTGGCGCCGGTGACCAGCACGTGCTCCGGCTCGAACCACCGGGCGTGCGGCAGGCCGTCGGGCCGCACGGCGGGGTCGAGCGTGACGTCGGCCTGCAGGTCGGCGAGCTGCTGCAGGTAGAGGGCGGCGTTGTCCTGCGCGCTGCGCTCGCGCTGCTGAAGCTCGACGACCCGGGCGATGCCCTCGACGGTCGGCACCCGGAAGATGTCGTCGATCGGCAGTTCGATCGTGTGCTGCCGGGACAGCTGCGCGGCGAGCCGGGCCACCAGCAGCGAGTTGCCGCCGAGGGAGAAGAAGTCGGCCGTGACGCTGAGCCGCGGCAGGCCGAGCACCGAGGCGAAGGTCTCGGCGATCTCCGCCTCCAGCGTGGTGCGCGGCTCGACGAAGTCGCCGGCGGCCACCTCCTGCGGCGTGGGCAGCGCGGCGAGGTCGATCTTGCCGTGCCGGGTCAGCGGCATGCGCTCCAGCGTGACGAAGGCGCTCGGCACCATGTAGTCGGGCACCTGCCCGAGCACGTGGTTGACCAGCGTCTCCTGGGTCAGGATGCGGCCGGACACCGGGACCACGTACGCGACCAGGCGCGGCATGCCGGGCTGGTCCTCGCGCACGGTGACCACGGCCTCGGAGACGAGGGGATGGCGCAGCACCACGTTCTCGACCTCGGCCGGCTCGACCCGGAACCCGCGGATCTTGACCTGGGTGTCGGCCCGGCCGAGGAACTCGATGGTGCCGTCGGCCCGGTAGCGGGCCAGGTCGCCGGTCCGGTAGAGCCGGGACCCCGGGGTGAACGGGTCGGGCAGGAAGCGGTCCGCGGTCATCGCGGGGCGGTTCACGTAGCCGCGGGCCGTGCCCTCGCCGCCGATGTACAGCTCGCCCGGCACGCCCGGAGGCACCGGGTTGAGCCGCCGGTCCAGCAGGTGGATCCGCGCGCCCGGGATCGGGCGGCCGATCGGCACGCGGGGCGCGTCGGCGTCCGCCGGCGACACCGGGTGCACCGAGGCCCACACCGTGGCCTCCGTCGGGCCGTACTCGTTGAACAGCACGGCGTCCGGCGAGTGGCGGTAGTGCTCGGCGACCAGGCTCGGCGGCAGCGCCTCGCCCGCGACGACGGTCGCGCGGACCGACGGGCGCGGCTCCGGGTCGGTCTCCAGCAGCAGGGCGTACTGCGACGGCACGCCGTCGACGTGGGTGACCTGGCGGTTCCGGATGAGCCGGCCCAGCAGGCGGGGGTCGAGCACCTCCGTCTCGGTCGGCAGCACGACCGTGCCGCCGCGGCTGAGCGTCCAGTACAGGCCGCCGCCGGCCGCGTCGAAGGTGAGCGGCGCCAGCACCAGGTAGCGCTCGGGCAGGCCCGGCCCCTCGCAGGCCGTACGGGCCTCGGTGGCGTGCACGATCTGCCGGTGCTCGACCGCGACGCCCTTGGGCCGGCCGGTCGATCCGGAGGTGTAGATGATGTAGGCCAGGTTCGCGGGACCCGCCGGGACGACCGCCCGGTCCGCCGGGTGCTCGGGGTCGGTGATGGAGACGCTGACCCGGGTCCGCCCGGCCAGCGTCACGGGCAGGGCGGCCAGGGCCTCCGCGCGGCCGACGAGCAGGCCGATCCCGGCGTCGTCGGCGATGAACGTCAGCCGGTCGGCCGGGTAGGAGGGGTCGAGCGGCACGTACGCCGCCCCGGCCTTGAGCACGCCGAGCAGGGCCACCACGCTGTGCGGCGACCGGTCGACGACGACGCCCACCCGCGACTCGGGTCCGGCGCCCCGGGCGACCAGCTCGGCGGCCAGCGCGTCCGCGCGGCCGTCGAGGGAGGCGTAGCTGATCTCGACGCCGCCGCCGGAGACCGCCGTACGCTCCGGGTGCGCCTGGGCCGCCCGCTCGACGAGCGCGTGCAGGGTGAGCGACCGGTCGCGCTCGGTCCGCGTGTCGTTCCACCCGGCCACGATCCGCTCGTGCTCCTCGGGGGTGAGCAGCGGGATGTCGGCGAGCGGGTGGTCGGGGCGGGCCAGCCCTTCGGTCAGCACCACCAGGACGTGGCCGAGGAACCGCTCGACCGTGCCCCGGTCGAACAGGTCGGTGTTGTACTGCGCGCGCAGGTGCAGGCCGTCGCTCCGCCGCACCGCGAACAGGTCGATGTCGTGCGGGGTCCAGGTCACCGGCAGGTCGAGCGGCCGCGCCACCGCGCCGGGCAGGACGCGGTCCTCGGTGTCCTCCTCGAAGGCGAAGGTGGTCTGGAACAGCGGCGTGCGGCTCAGGTCGCGCTGGGGCTGCGCCGCGTCCACGATCCGGTCGAACGGGAGCCGCGCGTGCGCCAGGGCCTGCGCGCGGGCGGCGGTGACGCGCCCGGTCAGCGCGCCGAGGCCGTCACCGGCCCGCAGCTCGACCCGCAGCGGCACGATGTTCTCCAGCGGGCCGACCGTGCTGTCCTGCGCGGCGCTTCCGGTGGCGGTCCACGATCCCGCCGCCGGGACGCCGATCGCCAGGTCGTGCTGCTGCGAGTAGCGCGAGAGCACGGCGGCGTACGCGGCCAGCAGCGTCGGCCCCGGGTCCTCGCGCCAGGCGGTCAGCGCGGCGGCCAGGGAGGCGGGCACCGGGACCGTGACCGCGTCGCCGTGGATGGTCTTCAGCGGCGGGCGCGGCCGGTCGGTCGGCAGCTCCAGCGGGCTGAGGGCGGCCAGCCCGCCGCGCCAGTAGTCGACGGCCTCGCCCGCGTCGTCGCTCTCGCTCCAGGCGCGCTGGGCGTCCACGAGGGAACGGAAGTCGGCGGGCGTGCCGGCGGGCGCGGCCTCGGCGCCGCCGGACAGGGCCGCGTAGCGCGACAGCACCTCGTCGACGATCAGCCTGACCGAGCGCCGGTCGGCGACCATCTGGTGCGCGGTGAGCAGGAAGACGTGGTCGTCCGGGGCGGCGCGCAGCAGCGACGCGCGGACCAGCGGCCCCCTGCCGAGGTCGAAACGGGTCCCGGTCTCGGCCGCCGCCACCCGGGCGAGCTCACCGTCGAGGTCGCCGGGGTCGATGTCCTGGACGGGCAGCCGCAGCGTCACCGCCGCCGCGGTGGTGGCGATGGCCTGGCCGTTGACCTCGCGGAACGTGGCCCGCAACACCTCGTGCCGCTGCACGACGGCGACGAGCGCCTGCTGCATCGCCGCCGGGTCGATCGGGCCGGACAGCCGCACAGCGGCGCTGACCTGCCAGGGTTTGGCGGAGTCCAATTGGTGCAGCAGCCACAGGCGGCGCTGCTCGAGGAGAAGGGTGCTGGGTGTCGTCTCGACCGATCCGTCCAGGAGCTTGGCGAGCAGCGCACGCTTCTCCTCCGGGGTCATCGACTCCAATTCCGGCCGCTGGCTCATGTGTCGCACTCCTGTCGGTGGATGTGAATCGGGGGGTCAGGCGGCGTGCTCGCGCAGCGACCGGGGGCGCATGTCGACCCAGACTTTCTCGATGTGGTCCAGGCACTCCTGCTTGCGGCCCGTGACGCCGACGCCGGCCCAGCCGGGCGGTACGGGCCGGTCGGCGAACCAGATGGAGTACTGCTCCTCGTCGTTGAGGACGACCTGGAAGACGGTCTCGGGGTCATCGATGCCCATGAGGGACTCCTTGAGTTGGGTGGTTGTTCGGTGGCGGCCCGGGTCATCCGAGCCGGCGGAGCAACTGGTCGATCTCGGCGTCGGACAGTTCGGCGAGCCCGCCGTACGCGGCGGACGAGGCGTCGGCGGCCGCGCGGGCACGCTCCTCCTCCACCGCCGCGACGGCCTCCGCGAGACCGGCCACGGTCGCCCTGCGGAAGAAGTCGCGCACCGGGACGAGCACGCCGAGCTGGTCCCGTACGCGGCCGATGACCTTGGCGGCGAGCACGGAGTGCCCGCCCAGGGCGAAAAAGTCGGCGTGGACGCCGAACTCCGGCACCGGCAGCACGTCCCGGAAGATGGAGATGATCGCGCGCTCCAGGCGGTTGCGCGGCGGGGTCTCGTCGATGCCCTCCCGCAGCGCCTCCCCGCACATCGCGGTGAGCGCCGCCCGGTCGACCCCGCCGTCCGGCAGCCGGGGCAGCTCGCGCAGCACGCCGAACGCGGCGGGCGTCCCGGGTTCCTCGGATCCCGTACGGACCCGGTCGCGCGCGTTCGCCAGGGCCTCCCGCACCGTGGCCACGAGGGCCTCGCGCGACCGGGGCGAGGCGGCCGCCTGCGGGTCGGCGGGCACCAGCCAGCCGACGAGCCGCGGCCCGGCTCCGGTCTCCCCGGGCACGACGGCGGCCTCGCGCACCCCCTCGACCTCGGTCAGCCGCCGTTCGATCCGGTCCGGCCGCACGACGTGGTCGCCCAGAATCAGGCGGCCGTCGGCGTAGCCCGCGAAGCGCAGCTCACCGGAGGGGGTGCACCGGTAGCGCTCACCGGTCGCCACCGCGCCCGAACCCATCGCGCCCGAACCCATCGCGCCCGAACCCGCCGTGTCCGAACCCACGACGGCGGGACCCGACAGCCACAGCTCGCCGACGACGCCCGGGGGCACCGGCTCGCCCGTCTCGTCGAGCAGCCGCCGGACGGTCCCGGCGAGCGGCGGGCCGGACCCCTCTCCCAGGCGGGACAGGCTCACCGGAGCCGCCGACAGCGGCGTCCGCCTGCCCAGGAAGACGGTGTTCCCGGTGCGTCCGAGCGCCTCGGCCAGGTCGTCGGCGACGAACGGGCCCACGCAGACCAGCCGGGCGTCAGGCGACGGCGCGTACCCCTCGGTCAGCAGCCGGCGCCAGACCTGCGGCGCGGCGACCACCACGGTCCCGCCTGCGGGCGTGTCCGTGAGGACCAGGCGGGCTCCGGCGCTCAGCGGTGCGAGCAGGGCGGCCAGGTCCACCGGCCCTCCGTCGTGCACGAGGACGACCTCGTCGTCCGGGCCGAGCCCCAGCCTCGCGGCCACCGCCGTCGCCGCGGCGGCCAGCGCGCGGTGGGAGAACACGACCGTGTGGCCGTCGCGATCGCCGTCGTCCACCTGCCAGGCGGGCGATCCGGCCCGTGCCGAGCCGGAGGGCACCGGGTCGAAGCGGGGGCCGGTGGTCACCAGCCAGTCGTCCGCCGTGAACGTGACGAACGCCCCGGCGCGCGGGTGTCGCGAGCCGTACGTGAGGACCGCGCCCGTCTCGAAGACGGCCAGCACCGCGACGAGGAGCGCCGCCGACGGCAGCGGCGGCGTCGCGACGACGACGCCCGGCCCGACGCCCTCGGCCCGCAGCCGTGCCGCCAGTCCGGCGGCGGCCGTACGCAGGTCGGCGTGGCTCATCTCGGCGTCGGCGGCGCGGACCGCGTGACCCTGGCTGGAGGACCGGCCGGCGAGCACGTCGAGGATGGTGCCGTCAGGCGGCGCGGGGGCCTCCTCGCGCGACCGGCGTTCGGCGAGCGCGCGCTCCCCGGCGTCCGCGCGCGGCAGCGCGCCCCAGCGCACGCCGGGGTCGCGGCGGATCTCGGCCAGCACCGCGCGGTAGACGTCCAGCAGCAGCCGCGCCGTGCCCGGGTCGTACAGGTCGCGGTCGTAGTCGAGCCGCAGCCGCAGTCCGTCGCCGTCCGGCAGGACCGTCAGCCACAGGTCGAACTTGGCCGACGTGACGGCGAGGTCGACCGGGACCATGGTCAGCTCGGGCAGCCGCGCGAGGACACCGGGCGTGTTCTGCATGGAGAACATCACGTCGAACAGCGGGTTGCGGTCCACCACCCGCGGCAGGCGCAGCTCCTCCACCAGCCGGTCGAACGGCATCTCCTGGTGGGAGAAGGCCTCCAGGCAGGTGTTCCGTACGGCCCGCACGGCGTCGGCGAAGCCGGCGCCCTCCGGCAGGCGGGTGCGCAGCACGAGCGGGTTGGCGAAGAACCCGATGACGTCCTCGGCGTCGGGGTGGTGCCGCCCGGCCACCGGGGTGCCGACCGCGACGTCCGGCTGCCCGGTGACGCGGGCGAGGGTCACCTTGAACGCGGCGAGCAGGAGCATGAACGGGGTCGCCTCCCAGCCTCTGCCGAGGGCGTCGAGCGCCGCCGCCTCGTCGGCGGGCAGCGTCTCCTCCAGCCGGGCCGCGGCCATGCGCCGCTGCGCCTGGCGGGAGTGGTCGACGGGCAGCGGAAGCGGCTGGACGCCCGACAGCGTTCCGCACCAGTGCGCAACCAGGTCGCGCAGCGGCTCGCCGGCGAGGGACTCCTCCCGCCAGGCGACGTAGTCGGCGTACTGGATGGGCAGCTCGGGAGCCGGGCCCTCGCCGTCGAGCAGGCGGCGGTAGCTCTCGGCCAGGTCGCGGTAGAAGACCTCGATCGACCAGCCGTCGCAGCAGATGTGGTGGATGACCACGATCAGGGTGTGCCGGTCGGCGGCCTCCCGCACCAGGAGCACCCGCAGCAGCGGCGGCTCGTCCAGGACGAACGGCAGGCTCGCCTGCTCCTCGGCCGCGCGCTGCACGTACTCCTCGGCGGCCTCGGGAGACAGGTGCGAGCAGTCGACCGTGGGCAGCGCCACCAGCGTCTCGACCGCGACGACCTGTCGGGGGTCGCCGTCGACCACCCCGACCCCCGCGCGGAGGCTCTCGTGCCGGGCGACCACCTGGTTCAGCGCGCGCTGGAGCAGCACCGGGTCGAGCCGCCCGGTGAGCCGCACCGCGCTGGTGACGTTGTACGCGGCGTTGGCGGCGGGGTCCCACTGGCACAGGAACCACAGCTGCCGCTGGGACGGTGCGGCGGGCAGAATGATCATGTTGCCGTAGTCGCGTTCGGGGCCGCTGCCGACCGCGCCGACGTAGGACGAGCTGGTCATCGTTCGATTCCCCCGATGTCACCGGTTTCCCTGGCAGGCGTCGTCGTGGTCAGGGCCGCCTCGATGAGGCGGACGATCCGGCCCTCGTGCTCCCGGACGAAGAAGTGGCCGCCGTCGAACGTCGTCACGCGGCACTCCTCGGATGTCAGCTCCGCCCACGCGCCGCTCGCGGCGACGTCCACTTCGTCGTCGCGGCCGTGCAGGACGTGGACCGGCACCGGCAGCGGCGCGAGCGGCTGGAAGCGGTAGTTCTCGACCACCGCCAGGTCGGCACGGATCGTCGGCAGCATCAGGTCGATCAGCTCCGGATAGGCCAGCACCTCGGCGTCGAGGCCCTGGCCCTGGTAGAGCCACGCCACGAGCTCGTCGCGCGGCAGGTCGTGCGCGGGGTCGAACCGCACCAGGTGGGGCGCCTCCAGGCCCGCGACGAACAGCCCGGCGGGCAGCGGCAGGCCGGCGTCGCGGATCCGCCGGGTCAGCTCGAAGGCCACCAGCGCGCCCATGCTGTGGCCGAAGAACGCGTAGCGCCGATCGGTCAGCGGGGTGACCGCGGTGAGCAGGGCGTCGGTCAGCCGGTCGATGTCCGGGATCGCCGGTTCGCTGAGGCGCACCTCCCGGCCCGGCAGGCACGCGGCGGTGACGCGCAGGCTCCTGGTGTGGCGCTGCCACCCCCGGAACACCGACCCGCTGCCGCCGGCGTACGGAAAGCACACGAGCTCGCACGCCGGATCCGGCACATCGGCGAACGAGGCCAACCAGCATGATCTCATGCGGGCCATGCACACCTCCGTGGGAATATCGGAACCCGCCGCGGGTAATTCGCGAATTCATGGCACAGCTTTGCCGTGGGGTCCGTCAAGAATTCGTTCGGAAACTGAGAGAACGCCGGTAGACGCCTGAGAACCGGGCGAGAGCGGGCCTTCTTACATTCTGATCGCCGCCTCGTCGGTAATGCCGCGCCGGGCTTCGCCCGCCGTAGTCACCACGCGAAGGAGCCCCAGCGATGCCAACTCCGGCCGATCGCACGCTCGCCCACGTCCTGGCCGACCACGTCGCGGCACGCCCCGCCCAGGTGGCGTACGAGTACCTGCACGAGGACGGCCGCATCGACTCGATCACCTACGGCGAGCTGTGGCGGCGGGCCTGCGGCCTGGCCGGGCAGCTGCCCAAGGAGGGGCCGGCGCTGCTGCTGTACCCGCCCGGCCTGGACCTCGTGGCCGCCGTCTGGGCCTGCTTCCTGGCCGGGGTGCCCGCGGTGCCGACGTACCCGCCGCTGATGGGCGCCGCCGACCGGATCGCGCAGCGCTTCGCCCGGATCCTCGCCGACTCCGGCGCGACGTCGCTGCTGGCCGACCCGGCGATCCTGGCGCTCATCCCCGTGGGCGACGTGCCGCTGCCGCCGGTGATCTCCGAGGCGGGCGAGCCGGTGGAGCCGAAGGTCCTGCCGCGGCCGCACGACGTGGCGCTGGTGCAGTACACCTCCGGCAGCACCGGGCAGCCGAAGGGCGTCGTCCTCGACCACGCCAATCTCGTCGCGAATATCCGGGCGATCAGCGACGTATTTCGCGTCGATCGGGACATCCGGGTTATCTCATGGCTTCCGCCATACCACGACATGGGTCTGATCGGTTGCATTCTGACGCCCGGGTACGGCGGATTTCCGGTCCGGCTGATGTCGCCCGTGCATTTCCTCCGGCAACCGCTCGACTGGTTGCGGCAGATCTCGGAAATGGGTGTCACGCACACCGGCGGGCCGAATTTCGCCTACGACCTGTGCGTGCGCCGTGCCCGCGGCGCGGACCTGTCCGGGCTGGACCTCAGCCAGTGGCGGCTGGCGTTCAACGGCGCGGAGCCGATCCGCCCGGGCACGCTCCGGGCCTTCGCCGAGCGCTTCGCCGGCAACGGGTTCCGGCCGGAGGCGTTCCTGCCCTGCTACGGCCTGGCGGAGGCCACCCTGATCGTCACCGGGCGGCACTTCTCGCCGGAGGACGGCGTCGCCGAGGACGGACGGGTGGACTGCGGCCCGGCCGTCGACGGACACTCCGTGGTGGTCGTGGACGACGGAACCCCGGCGGCGGACGGGGAGAACGGCGAGATCTGGGTCCGGGGGCCGAGCGTCTGCCGCGGCTACTGGAACGACTCCGACGACCGTTCGTTCGGCGAACTCGACGGCGAGCGCTACCTGCGCACCGGCGACCTGGGCTACCTGCGCGACGGGCACCTGTTCGTCACCGGCCGGTCCAAGGACGTGCTCATCCAGAGCGGCGTGAACTTCCACGCCCACGACCTGGAGTCAGCGGCGGTCGACGGGCATCCCGCGTTGCGGCCGACGGCGGCGGCGTTCATGGTGGAGCGCGCCGGGGGCGAGGAGATCGTGCTGGCCGTCGAGCTCGCCAGGGCCGGCGCGGACGTCGACCGGGCCGAGATCGCCGCTGACCTCAAAACCAGGGTGCTGGCCGCCACCGGTGCCCGGGTGGACATCGTCGTGGTCTGCCCGCCCGGCGCCATCCCCCGTACGACCAGCGGCAAGGTCCAGCGCTCGCTGGCCCGCACCCGCTATGCGGCCGGTGAGCTCAGGGGAGAGGTGATCGGCGACCGCGCGGTGCCCGTGGAGCGGTTCCTCGCCGGCGTGTTCGCGGCGGTGTGCGAGGTGGGCGAGTGCGCGCCGACGCAGAACCTGAGCAGCATCGGCGGCGACTCCGTCCGCGTCGCCGAGATCGCGGCGATCCTGGAGGACGCGCTCGCGCTGCCCGTGCCGATCGAGGTCGTGCTGGCGGCCCAGTCGCCCCGCGAGGTCACGGCCCGGCTCATGGCCGACTGGAGCGAGCGGGGCGTCTCCGGCGCCCAGGTCGCGGCCCGCATCGCGGCGCTGACCGCGGAGGCCGGTGAGTCGCGGTGAGCGAACACGCGGGCCGGGACCTGGTCAGGCGTTGGCGGGACCGGGCGTCCGCGGCCCCGTCCGCCGCTGCCGCCGACGCCGGGGAACCGGCCGTCAGCCCCGCGCAGACGGGGCTGCTGCTCTTCGAGCAGCTTCACCCGGGCACCGCGGTGAACATCCTGTCGTTCGTGGCGTCCGTGGCCGGGCCGGTGGACCGCGGCCGCCTGCGGTCGGCGCTCGCCCGGATGGCCGAGCGCCACCCGCTGCTGCGTGCCCGGTTCCCGCGCGAGGAGCCGCCGAGGTGCGTCGTCGAGCCCGTCGAGCCCGCCGTCGGGTCTGCCGTCGACCCTGCCGCCGATCCGGCCGTCGATTCCGTCACCGGGCCGTACGCCGTGCCGGAGCCCGAGTTCGCCGACCTCGCACACCTGCCGGAAGGCGATCGGCGCGAGGCGGCGCTGGCCCGGGCCGAGGACTTCGCCGCCCGGCCCATGGACCCGGCCACCGGCCCGCTGTGGCGGGTCGCCGTCTGGTCGCTCGGCCCCGATGAGACGCTCCTGCAGGTCGTGGCCCACCATCTCATCTGCGACGGCTGGTCGCTGGGCGTCTTCCTCGCCGAACTGACCACCCTCTACTCCGGTGGAGCCCTGCCCTGCGCGGCCTCCCCGCCCACCGGGGGCACGCCGGTCACCGAGGCCGACCTCGCCTACTGGCGTGAGCGGCTGTGCGACGCGCCTCCGCTCGACCTCCCGGCCGACCTGCCGCGACCCGTCAGGCCGCGCTTCCGCTCGGCCGCGGTCCCGGTGTCGCTGGACGCGGGCGCCGTACGGCACGCCCTGGAGGTCGCCGAACGCGAGCGGGTCACCCCGTTCATGATGCTGCTCGCCGCCCTGCACCTGACGCTGGCGAGGACGACCGGGGAGCCCGACGTGACGATCGGGGCGCCGATCGCGACCGTCGAGCGGCACCGCGCACCGGGAGCCATCGCCCCGCTGGTCAACATGCTCGCGCTGCGCACCGACAGCGCCGCCGCCGCGACCGGCCGCGATCTCCTGACTGCCGTACGCGACACCTGCCTCGGCGCGTACGCGCACGCGCACGTCCCCCTGGAGACGGTCGCGGCGGCGGCGGGGACCGGCGGAGACCGGCTGTTCCGGGTGATGTGCGTCCTCCAGGACGGCCTGCCCGAGTTCCACCTGGACGGACGGCCCGTACGGCCGCTGACGATGGCGCCCGCCGCGATCCAGTACGACGTCGAGGTGTACCTGTGGCTGACGGGTGACCGCGTCACCGGGTTCCTCGGCTACGACGCCGACCTGTTCGACGCCGAGACCGCCCGGCTGCTCGCCGGTCGCTTCGGCGTGGCGCTGCGCGTGCTCACCGAAGGCCTGGACGGGCCTCTCGCGGAGCTCGACGTGCTGGACGAGGCCGAGAAGTCGGTCCTTGGTGCGTTGGGTGACGGTGGCTTGCTGACCGGTCCATCCGTCGGGGCTGGTGGGTGTGTGCATGGGTTGGTCGAGGCGGTGGTGGATCGGTGTCCGGATGCGGTGGCGGTGCGGGCGGTTGACGGGGTGGTGCGGTATCGGGAGTTGGATGAGCGGGCTGAGTGGTTGGCTCGTCATCTGGTGGGGTTGGGTGCGGGGGCTGGGGTGTTGGTGGGGGTGTGCCTGCCGCGGACCAGTGATCTGATCGTGGCGTTGCTGGCGGTGTTGAAGACCGGTGCGGCCTATGTGCCGATCGATCCGGGGTATCCGCCGGAGCGGGTCGCCTATCTGCTGGCCGACAGCGAGGCGGCCGTGCTGGTGACGACACCCGACCACAACCCCCTGGCCGGTTCCGCGGGCTCGGCCGGTTCGGCCGGGGTGCAGGTGGTCGACGTCGGTGCCGTGCTCGGTACGGCCGGTGACGGGTTCCATGGCCGGTTGGGCGTGGAAGTGCAGCCTTCGGATGCGGCGTATGTGATTTACACGTCGGGGTCGACGGGGCGGCCGAAGGGTGTGGTGATCGAGCATCGGCAGACGGTGGCGATGCTCACCTGGGCGGGGCAGACGTTCGGGGTGGGGGCGCTGGCCGAGACGCTGGCGTCGACGAGTGTGTGTTTCGACTTGTCGGTGTTTGAGATCTTCGCGCCGTTGTCGGTGGGGGCCACCGTCACCCTGGCGGCGGGTAACGCGCTGGATCTGATTGAAGATCGGGCCGGGTTCGGGCATGTGACGCTGGTGAACACGGTGCCGTCGGCGGCGGCGGAGCTGCTGGCGGCCGGCGCGATCCCGCCACGGGCGGCGACGATCAACCTGGCCGGGGAGCCGTTGCCGGTGGAGCTGGTGCGCGGGTTGTACCGGGACCCGGCGGTCGGAGTGGTCAACAACCTCTACGGCCCGACCGAGGACACCACATACTCCACCCACGCGGTGACCGACCCCGGCGCAGAGCGGACCCCGCTGGGCCGCGCCCTGCCCGGGTCACGCGTGCACCTGCTGGACGGCGACCTGCGACCGGTGCCGCTGGGCGCGATCGGCGAGGTGTACCTGTCCGGGAGCGGGGTGACGCGGGGCTACCACCAGCGGCCAGGGCTGACGGCCGAACGCTACCTGCCCCTCCCCGGCAGCCACGGGGACGACGACGGCGATGCCCTCCCCGACGACGCTCACGGCGAGGGTGGGCGGTTGTATCGGACGGGGGATCTGGCCCGCTGGCGCCCCAGCACCACCGCAGATGGCGGGGTGGAGTTCTTCCTGGACTATCACGGCCGGGTGGATCACCAGGTGAAGCTGCGGGGGTTCCGGATCGAGCCGGGCGAGGTGGAACACGCCCTGCTCCAGCACCCGGCCGTGTCGGAGGCCGTCGTCACCGTCCACGGCGACCACCTGATCGCCCACATCGCCACCAGACTCCTCGGCCACCTTCACCACGACGATCCGCATCACCATGGCGACGGAGGCCGGGGCGACCACGCCAACCACAGTGACTACGTCGGCACGCACGACGTGCACGGTGACCGGTGGGACCAGGAGCATGGTGGTCGTCCTGCCGTTGCGGCGGATCACGGTGACCTTGCCCTGTGCGATGCGGATTGCGAGCAGATTCTTCTGCGGTATCTGCGGGGGTGTCTGCCGCAGCATTTGGTGCCTGCCCGCATCGTGGTGATGGAGGCGCTGCCGCGTACGCCGAACGGGAAGATCGACCGTAAGGCGCTGCCCCAGCCGTCGCTCACGACCGCCGGGGCCGGTGAAGTGGAGCCTCCCGGCACTGAGGCGCAGCGTCTGGTGGCCGGGTTGTTCGCCGGTCTGCTGGGCCGGCCGGTCACGAACATCCATGAGGACTTCTTCAGTCTGGGTGGGCATTCGTTGCTGGCCACGCGGTTGGTGCATCGGTTGTCGGAGGCGCTGGGTGTGGTGGTGCCGCTTCGGCTGGTGTTCGATCATCCGACGGTGGCCGGTCTGGCTGAGCGGTTGCCGGGTGTGGGTGCCGGTGAGGTGGTCGCGATCCCGGTGGGTCGTCATCCGGCTGGTGATCATGTGCATCCGGCGACGGCGAATCAGCAGCGGTTGTGGTTCTTGTGTCATCTGCACCCGGACACGAATCTGGCGTATCACATCACCGGCGCGGCTACCGTGCGTGGTCCGCTCGACCGGGATGTGCTGCGCACCGCCCTCGCCGACACCGCCCGGCGCCACGAAAGCCTGCGCACCACCCTCCGGATGGTGGAGGGGGAACTCGTCCAGGTCGTACACGAGGAGTGGGATTGGGAGCCGCCGCTCACCGCCGTACCCGACCTGGCGGAAACCCTGGAGCAGTGGCGGACCTCGACGGTCGACCTCGAACAGGGCCCGCTGTTCCGCGCGCGGGTGGTGCGTGTCTCGGACGACGAACACGTGCTGCTGCTGTCGCTCCACCATGTCATCGCGGACGGCTGGTCCCTCACCGTGCTGTTCCGCGAGATCGCCGATCATTATCAGGCCGCCCGCACGGGTGAACCGCGCGCGCAGGGCGCCCCTCTTCAGTACGGCGACTACGCCCAGTGGAAGCTCGACACTCCGGCCGATGACTCCGAACTCGGGTTCTGGCGTGAGTACCTCGCCGGCGCGCAGACGCTCGACCTGCCCACGGACAAGCCACGCCCGCCGTACCAGACGCACCGTGGGGACGCCGTTCCGCTCTCCCTGCCCGCGCAGACCGTCGAGCGCCTCGCACGGGAAAGCGGCACGACGACCTTCACGGTGATCACCACGGCGTTGACGCTGCTGCTCGCCAAACTCGCCGGTCAGGACGACGTCACCATCGGCATCCCGTCCTCCGGCCGTACGCACCCCGGCACCGCCGAGATGATCGGCTTCCTGGCGAACTCCCTTCCCCTGCGCTCCGTGACCCGGCCCGGCATGACGCTCGCGGAGGCCCTGAGCGCGACGCACGCGAACCTTCTGGAGGTCCAGCTTCACAGCGACACCCCGTTCGAGCGGATCGTCCAGCACGTGCGGCCGGAGCGTGACTTCAGCCGCAGCCCGTTCTTCCAGGTCATGCTCGCGCTGGACAGCGCACCCCAGCGGACGCTGGAACTGCCCGGCCTCCGCTTCACCCGAGTCGACATGGCACCCGCCGGTACGCAGTTCGAGTTGTCGGTGCATTTGGAGCAGTCGGTGGAGGGGTTGGGCGGGTTCCTGACCTACAACACGGATCTGTTCGATGCGCGGTCGGCCTGTCTGCTGGCGGAGCGGTTGACGGTGGTGGTGGAGGCGCTGGCCGCCGATCCCGGCGCGCGGGTGATGGATCTCGACGTCCGTACGGCGGGGGAGAAGACCGTCCTCGGTGCGTTGGGTGACGGTGGCCCGCTGACCGGTCCATCCGTCGGGGCTGGTGGGTGTGTGCATGGGTTGGTCGAGGCGGTGGTGGATCGGTGTCCGGATGCGGTGGCGGTGCGGGCGGTCGACGGGGTGGTGCGGTATCGGGAGTTGGAT